>JAYTLR010000081.1:0-46917 GCA_043729195.1 Akkermansia sp. | reverse complement strand
AGTGCCGAGTGATCAGTGAGCAGTGATCAGGGTTAGAGGGCGGCGCGGACCTTGGCCTTGGCGGCGGCCTGTGTTGTCTCGACGATGCCGACCGTCTCGCCGGCGGCGGGGGTGTAACCGGCAGCGACGCGGCGGGCGTCTTCAAGGGAGCCGGTGCCGATGGGGCGGAGCCAGCCGGGGAGCCGGACTTCGTGGGTGATGAAGCCGCCGAGCTTCGGGCGGCTGAGGGTGGTGATGGTGATGGTGCGGGTCATGGCTGGGGCGGGTTCGAGTTGGTGGTTTGGAGGAGGTGCTTGCGGAGCTTGGTGAGGGCGCGGTTGAGGTGGCGGCGGACCTGGCGGCGGGAGATGCCGAGGCGGTAGGCGACGCGCTCTTCGGAGCTGGGGCCGGAGGGCATGCGGCGGTGGATCGCGAGGTAGTGCTCGGCCAGTTCATGCAGCCGGGCGCGCAGCTCGTCGTGCTCGCGCTCCAGGGCAGCGAGTTCGTCGGCGGTCAGGTCTGGTTCGTCGTCGGGCATGAGGAAGAAGTGCCGAGTGATCAGTGATCAGGGGTTGGCTGTGGTGGGGCGCTTGGGAAGCTTGGCGACCTGAGCGAGCAGGCGGCGGGATTCGCGGTGCCCGTTGAGGACGCGGTTGAGGTGCTCAAATGAGACACCCAGCTCGCGGGCGGCGGTGCGGTGGGACCAGCCCTTGCTTTTGAGCTTCTCCTTGGCGGCTTCGTGTCGTTGACGAGTCATCACTTGCGAAGTTCTTGCGGATTAGTTCGCTAACGTCAACGGAATTCGCTGACTCCACGGCGTTTTTATACGCTGATAGCTCCGCTGATTAAAGGGCGAATGCCTATTTCACCTTGCGGAAAGCGTTGACAGGTCATAATGCCGCCCCATGCGATACCAGACGCCAATGATTGGCCGAGGGCTGCGGATGTTCCGTGAAGGCCGAGAAATGAAGTCGAAGGACTTCGCGAAGATCTTGGGAATTACGGCCGGCCACTACTCGGACATTGAGGGCGGAAAGCGGAGTCTAACGCCTGACGGGATGACCAAGCTGGCCGAGGCGATGGCCATGGATGCGACGACGATGAGACAGATGCTGCTGGAGCTGGCGGCCTCGGCCGAGGCGAGACACGCGGCAGTGGAAAACGTGATGACAGGATCCCCCGCGATGACGTCACACGAATCCTTGCAACTCCGGGAGGATATGGCGGTATTTAGGACCTCCCCACCCATGATTTCTAACATGCCCGACCCGTTAGGCCTTGCCCGCGATCTGGTAGCCCTGATGCCACGCGAGGAAGTTTTCAAGCTGCTCCATAAGTTCACGACCGCCGGCGAGGCCGGGGATATCCACGCGCTGAGGAAAGCGCGGGCGCTTATGGACCTGATCCCGTTACAGCAAGAGGCTGCGGCGGGCGGTTAACCTGACAATCTTATGAAACCCTCCCCTTCTCAAGACGATGAACCGCTGGTCGTGCTGGTGCTTTTTGTGCTGGCCGGGCTGTGTGTGTTGGCGGGAGTCGCAAGTGGCGTGCCGGCTGGCACCGTATCGGCCATTCTGTTTGGCACGCTATTCGGCTGCTCTGGAGCGCTTGGCTTCTGGTCTCTGGCGGTGATCATCCGCCTTCTGCATCGAATCGAAAGGAACACAAGGCGATGAAAAAATCTTCATGTCTCGCGGCAGCGGTCACTCTGCTTCTGGCTGCATGCAACGATGACTCCGCGCGACCGGCGGAATCCGGAAAGTCGCAACTGGAAACAGAGAACCGGAAGCTGGCCGAGAGAGTGAAGCGACTAGAGGCGGGAACGAAGAAGAAAGACGAGGATCTAGCTCGGCTGAATGTCCAATACCTGGACCTGGCCACCAAGTTGGATGAAAAGCAGGCGCTGGTTGATCGCCTCCTTGCAGCATCGAAAACACTAATCGCTGCGACCGAGACGCGTGACGCGCTCCGCCAGGAGCGGCCTTCACTAGTGCCGATCTCACCCGCGATGCCAGTTTCGCCAATCCGACCCGAACCCGCCGGAGATCCCTTGGCCGGGATTCCGGGCGCGGACGCGACCGCGATCAAGAACCGCGCGCTGCGGGAGTGGCCGGGCAACGGCCGGATGCAACTCTCCGAGATAGAGGGACAAGCGGAGGGATGGCGGAAGATGAACCGCTACGACACGCAGGCCTTCGAGACCATTCCCTACCGTGAAAAGCAGGATATGGTGGCGGCCGCCCGGCGCGAATGGCCGGACAATTTCCGCATGCAGGCTTCCGAGTTCGAAGGTCAGAGCAGCGCTTGGAAGACATTGGCGGAATGGGAGCGGACGGGTATCCCCGGCTTCCCGTTCAAAGACAGAAAGCCGATCATCGACGAGGCGCGGAAGCAATGGGGGACGAATTACCGGATGGTGGTTTCCGATGTGGAGCGCGCCGCGGCGAAGTGACCTGTTAGCAGAAAGCGGACGATGGGGCGCGGCCCAACCGTTAGATCTGTTAGCGAAAAGCGGACGGATGGCATGTTAGTTTGCTAGGGTCGCAGCGATGAAGGCCTCCGCTGATCCCCTCTTGCCCGGCTGTTCGTGGACCGATAACTCGCACCTGGTGGCGAGGAACGGGACGCGGCTGCAACGGTGGCGGAGCGTGCAGGCAGCTTGCAAGATCCTCGACGGGTGCGACCGGCAGGTGATCTACGACCTGCATGAGGCGGGCCTGATCAAGGCCTACAAGCTGAACCCAACGAAGCGGAACAGCCATTTGAAGGTTGATCTGCTGAGCGTTTGGGAGCACAAGCAAAAGCAGCTCCAGCAGGCTTGACCGGCTGTCGAGCGGCGGGGGAGAGGCTTCCTTTTCAGTGGAAGTAGCGGCTGTGGCGGCTGTTGCGGTGGTGGCGAACAGGCCCGCGGAGAATCGTGCATGGTGCGGGCCTCAGCGATGCAGATCGCATTTAAGCCGACCATGTAACCATACCGTGCCAATTCCCATGAGTGAAAAACTTTCGACGTATCTGCGGCATGCCGTGACGGCTCTGCCCGCGCTGTTCGCCGGCTTCGCGACCTCCGGTTTCCTGACCGTGGACGAAGGCCAAGCTCGATGCTGATCTCAAGATCTTCCTGGTGAGCCTGGCTGGCGTGCTGGCCGCGGCGATCAGCCGGTGGGTGATGTTGCTGCTCGCGAAGCATGCACCGCACCTGCGGAACATCTTCGGCGGAGGCTCCGGGGGGAGCCTGCCGCTGGTTGCCATGGCTGGCATAGCGACGTGGGGAACGGGTTTGGTAGGAGCCTTGTTCCTCACGTCGTGCTCGGTCGTGGGCAGCGCGATCACCGGTGCGTCGATCCCCGCGACGGCCGTGCAGCGGGCCGGCCATGACGGGGCGACGCCGATCCTGGTTTCCAGCGCGGACCTGGCGCAGGCCGAGGTGGAAGCGGAAGTTGCGGCCAAGGCCGGCCAAGCTCCGCCGGTGAACGGACTCTACGACGCGGGGAGGGCGGCCAAGGCGGTGCGCCAGGTTTTTACCGAGTCCTCCAAGTAGCGGCGGGAGCCGCGCTCTAACCGATTTGCCGAACACCGCCCGCAGGGGCACCAGGGGCAAAGGGGACGCGGGGCCGAAGAACATCCCGGAAAGCTGGTGAGCACCAGCACCCCGCCCCCCCACCCTTTCTAACAGACTATCACACCACACCACACCGACAGATGCGCCCGTCAGCAGATGCATGCGCGCCCTGAGAAGTAAGTCCCGCCACCGGCCGCGACGGCCGGCCGGTGGCGGGCAACCCGAATCCACCACGATGATCCCTTTCTTCGACACGCATTGCGACCAGTGGGTCTTTATCCCGACCTTCGTGGTCGAAGCCGGGGAATGCCAGTGCTGCGGCGGTGGTGCCACCTTCGTGGGGATCGTGTTCCTCTGCTGGAGCGTGGGAGTTCTCATTCAAGCCGAAGATCACGAGGCATGAGCGACCTGCGATCCATCACGAAAGACCTTCAGCGCGAGCTGGGGCTCGATGCAGACGGCGTGGCGGGCCTGGTGACCATCAGGGCGGCGCTCGCGTTTGTGCGGGCCAGCCGGATGGACGATGACCAGGAAAAGGAAGGGCCGGCAACTTCGTCCGCCACCGTGGAGTTGGATGCGCGCAGCGAGAAGGTCATCGCCGGTCTGGATCCGAAGGCGAGGCCGATGTTCCGACAATTCCTTTGCCTGGCGAAAGCGACGGCCGCGACGCTGGGGTGCGACTACGTGCTGATCAGCGGCAACCGGACCTACACTGAGCAGGACGCTCTCTATGCCCAGGGCCGGACCACGGAGGGCAAGATCGTCACGAAGGCACGCGGCGGATTCTCGAACCACAACTTCGGGATCGCGGGCGATGCCGCCGTGTTCCAGGGCAAGCTCTACCTGGACGGCGGGACCAAGGCCCAGGCCGCGCTCGCGGCGAAGGTTCACAAGGCATGCAGCGAGCACGCGAAGGCCTGCGGGTTGGAGTGGGGCGGAAGCTGGAGCGGCTTCAAGGATCTGCCGCACTACGAGATCGCCACCGGCCTGAGCATGGCGGCGAAGCGGAAGAAGTTTCAGGAGAAAGGATCCGTGCTGTGAGTGATGCCGCGGACATGCTGGACGGGGACACGCTCATGGAGCGGCTGCCGCCAGGGCTGGAAGAGGCGCTGGAGCAAGAACGGGCGATGTCCCGCCGGATCGAGGATTTAACCGACCCGGAACTACGCGGCCTGCTGGGCGCGCTGGCCCGGCACAACGAAATCAACGGTGCCGCCGGCGAGCTGATGGGCCTGTGCCTGGTGGAAGCCGGCGCGCGGTTCCTGAGACAAGAGTCCACAGACCAGAATCAAGAAGCATGATCCCCCACCTTTTCATTCTCCTAGCGAACGCGGCACCGCCCGACACGCAGATCAGCGGCAACTGGATCATCGCGATCATGGTGGCGGCGATCACGGCCCTGGGTGGCATCTGGCTTTCCTACAAGCGCGGCCAGGCGAACCCGAGCCACGAGACGACGATCAAGAGCCCGGTGCCGACTGTGACGGTGCGCAACGAGCCGCGGTGGGCAACGCACGACGAGCTTGCGGCCGTGGCAGTGGAAGTGGCCGAGCTGCGGGAGGACGTGGACAAGAAGCTCGACAAGCTGTTAGCCGGCCAGGCCGAGGAACGGAAAGTGGCCCGCGAGGCATTGGGAAAGGTGCATGCCCGCTCCGACGCGAACGCCGTGGCCCTGGCCGAAATGAAGGGCGAACTCCATGGCATGAGCAAGAACGTGGAACGCCTGCTGACGCTGGCGACCAACCCTAAATCCCCGCGCGGCTGAACCATGGAACTCACCATCCTCACCACCCTCGAAAGCGCGCACCCCCGGCTGCTCAAGCGCACCGTGCTCCAGGCCGAAATCAGCCTGGTGACCGACCGCTTCACCAAGACGGCCTTCGACCGCACCCTGGTGGTGCTGGAGGAGAAGGGCCAGATCCGCATCCACGCCGGCGAGGACGTGGAGCGCGTCTCGATCACTGCCGATGGCCTGAACCGACTTGCTGAATCCCGATGACCCATGAGCGACAAGAAACCACGCGCAGACAGCAAGCTCGACGCGATGCCGGAGAGCCGGGTGCTGGAGCTGCGGGACATGCTGATGGCCGGGGCCTCGCACCGCAACGTGCTGGATTGGCTGGCGATGGAGTGCGGCGTCTCGGTCTCGGCCTCTGCGCTTACGTCCTTTTACAAGCGGCACTGTGCGCCGGTGGTGCGGGAGCGGCGGAAGTTCTCCGTGGTGAAGGCGGAGGCCTTCGGCGATGCGATGCTGAAGGACCCGCAAGCGTGGGACGAGAAGATCATCGAGAAGGTCAAGCAGCGGGCCTTCGAGTTCCTGGAGCCGGATGGCAACGCGGATCCGAAGGCGATGACCAAGCTGCTGGACTCGATCGTGAAGGCGCGCAAGCAGGAGTTCACCGAGGAGATCCAGCGGGTGAAGGCGGGGCAAGAAGAGCGGCGGCTGAGGCTGATGGAAGCGAAGGCCAAGGCGGCGGACGAAGCGTCCGGCGTGATGGGCGACGCGGCCCTGACGGCCGAGGAGAAGCAGGCGCGGCTGAAACAAATTTTCGGGATGGGCTGATGAGCGACGCGAAGAAAGACGCGATGGAGCAACTGCGCATCCAGGTGGCCACGGCCCACCAGGCGGCGAAGAGCAATCCACTGTGGTCGATGGACACCGACGAGCTGGCTCCCCTGGTGGAAGGCCACGCGATCGGCACGACGCACTCCGGCTGGGCGAATCCCTATCCGGCCGGCGACCCGCGGTCGCTCTACCTGGAATACCAGTTCGTCTGCGCGCATGACCGAAGCCGCTTCAAGATCCAGATCCAGAGCCGGCAGACCGGCAAGGACTTCACGATGGAAGGCGAGGCGGTGGAAGACTGCCAGGAGCGCAAGACCGAATGGATGGTGGCCGCGCCATCGGAGCGGCAGTCGCTCGACTCCCTGGACCAGGCGAAGCTGTGGGCGGAGGCGTGGCAGCTTCACATCAAGGACATCATCGAAGAGCGCGAGGGCAACACCTCGCAGCACTTGCTGAAGTCCGCGGAGATCCTTTTCGAGAACGGCTCCAAGATCCGCGCGGTGCCTGGCAAGCCGGACACGGTGCGCGGCAAGAGCACGAACCTGATCCTCACGGAGTTCGATTTCTTCGAGCTGCCGGCGGCGACTTGGCGGGCCGTATTGCCCTCCATCACCAACCCGCTGCGCGGCGGTGAGAAGCGAGTGCGGATCGGCACGACACCAAACGGCGTGGGAAGTGCGGCGCACAAGATCTGGACGGCCGGCGATGGCAAGAAGATGAAGTGGAGCCGCCACCTGGTGACGATCTATCACGCGGTGCTGATGGGGCTGCCGGTGGATGTCGAGGAGATCAAGGAGGCGCTCAACGATCCGGACGGCTTCGACCAGGAGTTCCTGTGCAAGTTCCTGGACACGGTCAACGTGCTGCTGCCTTACGAGCTGATCGCGCTGGCGGAGAGCATGGAGGCGACGGAGAGCTGGAGTCTGGCCGACGCGATGACCGCGCAGCAGACTTTCCTCGGGATCGACTTCGGCCGGGTGAACGATCCGACCGTGTGCTGGACGCTCCAGCGGGTGGGCGACATCCGGTGGACGCGGGAAGTGTTGGTGCTGGAAAACACTTCGACGCCAGAGCAGTTCCAGATCCTGAGCGACCGGATCGCGGCGGCGGATAAAACCTGCTTCGACTACACCGGCCCCGGCATCGGCCTGGGTGACCTGATGGTGCAGAAGCACGGCGAGTGGAAGCCGGAAGCCCACAAGATGGGCAAGGTGGAACTCTGCACCTTCACTTCGAAGTTCAAGCGGGAGCTGTTCCCGAAGCTGAGGCAGGCCTTCGTCGCGCCGACCAAGCTGCGGATCCCGGTCTCCACCGTGATCCGCGAGGACCTGCACGAGATGAAGCAGGTGATCCGCAATGGGGAGTATTCCTACTGGGCGGCGCGGACCAAGGAAGGTCACTCGGACCGATGCACGGCACTTGCCCTGGCGGTGCGCGCGGCGGAGGGGGCGGGCGCTCCCTTCGACACGGATCAACTTGAGATTCCCGGCCGTGGCCGGGGGACCGGAAGGAGGGGATTGTGAAGATATCCGTAGAATCGATTTCTAGGGGGGCTTCTCCGAAACCCGCCCCTTCACCCGCTGGCGCGGCAACTCGCTGCCGTGGACCCTTGCAAAACGCTGCACGGGGCCATTCCGCGGACCATGAGGAAGGAGAAAAGCGCTGATGCCTGCCAAACCCACACAAGGTGCCGGAAAGGGCGCTCGGAAATCCACCGCGAAGAGCGCCGGATCCATCGCCTCGGCGGAGGCCGTGCGGCAGTATCGCCGGCAGCGGTGGAATCCCCTGCGGACGCTATCGCCGGAGACTCTAACGCGGGCGCTGGAGGCATTCGAGTATGGGGACCTGCGGGAGTTCGCGCTGCTGGCGGAGACCATTGCCGAGCGGGACGACACGCTGAAGAGCGTGAAGCCGAAGCGCGAGAAGGCGACGGCGCACCGCGACTGGAACGTGCTGACCCGCGAGAAGAGCGAAGCAGCGGAGAAGCACCGGGAGGTGCTGGAGGACTTTTGGAAAAACGTCCGGGCCGAGAACGCCTATGACCGGAACGAGCGCGGCGGAATGCGGCTGCTGATCAAGCAGCAGATGACCGCGGTCAGCTTCAAGTATGCGCCGCATCACATCGTGTGGCACCCGGAGCCAGGCCGGCTGCGCGCGACGTTCGAGTTCGTGCCGCTGTGGTTCTGCGAGAACCGGACGGGGAAGCTGCGGTTCATCCGCGACGGCATCGGCATCGAGGGCGAGGAGATGCCCGACAGCGAATGGATGGTCACGGTGGGCGACGGGCTGATGGTCGCGTGCTCGATCGGTTACCTGGCGAAGCGCTATTGCCTGCAAGACTGGCTGGCGTTCTCGGAGAAGTTTTCCATGCCGGGGATCGTGGGTGCCACGTCCGCGGCGAAGGGATCGCCGGAAGGCCTGGCCATGAAGGCGGCGGTGGAAGCCTTCGGCCAGGATTGGACGGCCGTGATGTATGGCGTAGCGGACCCGACCAAGCCGCCGATCCACCTGGTCTCACCAAACGGCAACCCGACTGCGATGCCGATGCCGGCGCTGATCGAGAGGGTGGATCGCAAGATGGCGGCGCTTTACCGCGGCGCGGATCTTTCGTCGATGTCCAGCAAGGACGGCGAAGGCACGGGCGCGAGTCTCCAGACAGAAGAGACGGACATCCTGGAAGCCGACGATTGTGCGATGATCAGCGAGACCCTCCAGGGGATCGATCGCCAGGTGATCGAGTGGTATTTCGGCAAAGGCGTGGAGCCGCTGGCCTACATCGAAGTGCAGCCGCCGGTTCGGGAGGACAAGGAATTCCTGCTCGCGGCGATGGGGTTCCTCTCCAGCAACGGCGTGCGGGTGGGCAAGGCGGATGCGCTGGAGCGCTTGGGCTTCGCGGAAGCCGATGGCGACGAGGCAGCGCTTGGCGAAGCGGCGGTGCCGGGGAAGGTGCCTGCGGCGAACTCGAAGGAGTGGAAGCCCTTCGCCCCAGAGACCGGAACCCTGGCGATTCCCCGTTCCATCATGCCGCAAATCTCGGCGGGAAACCGGGCCGCGATGGTGAACTTGCTGAAGGCCCACGGGGTGGATTACGTGAAGGCCGAGATCAAGCCGGCGGACCTGAAGCCGACGCAGGCGGAATACTCGACCGAGAAGCTGGCCCGCGCCATGGCCTACGAAGGTGCGCCGCGCGCGATCCTGGTGTCTTCCGACAACCATGTGGTGGACGGACATCACCAGTATCTCTCCGCGCTCAAGTCCGCACCTAACAGCCCGATCCCGGTCTTCAAGATCAAGGCTCCGATCATGCACGTGCTGGGGCTGGTGCTCCAGATGCGCAGCACGGCCCAGGAACGGACGCCGGCCGCGAATGCACGCGAGCCCTACAAGGATTTCAACGCTTTCATCGAAGCCGCGCGCGGACCGGAGGAAGCGGCGGAGATGCGCCGGGCCTCCACGCTGCGCAAAGTCCGCACCGCGCTTGCAGCAGACTTGCAACCGCTCGGTGCGGCCTTGGAAGGCGCGCTCAAAACCGGCGACGAGGCGGCCTTCAAGGCGGCACTCAAGAAGATCTCCGCCGGCATGCCCGACTTCCTGACGGGCGACGCGCTGGCGGCGGAGCTCGCGGCGGTATCCGCCGAGGCATTCACCCGAGGACTCTCCGAAGAACCATGAAACCGAAAGACCACCTCATCTCCGTGATCGCCAACACCTCCGCCTTTTCGGGCGGGGACTGGGAAATGGTCGCACCCTACGGCGAGCACCCGACCAGCGATGGCAAGCGGATCCAATCGTTCGGAAAACCGCAGGCTGAAGCGATGGTGGCGACCTTCAATTCGGTGTGGCACAAGCTGGGCACCGGCTTCCGCGGGGTGCCGATTTTCCACGGGCATCCCGATGTGGATCCTAAGAGCTGGAGCGACGACCGCCGCCTGGGGAAAGTCGTCGAACTGGAGGCCCGCGAGGACGGGCTGTGGTGCAAGCCGGAGTGGAATGCCCTGGGGGCCGACAATCAGCGGGAGGGCTGGTGGATCTACCCCTCCCCCGCGTGGCTCCACGACAAGACGACCGCCCGCGTGGTGAAGCCCGACGAGCTGCTGAGCATCGGGATGGTGAACACGCCGAACATTTCCGGGAGCCAGCCGTGGGCGAACTCCGTGGATCCCGAGACCGAACCTGAAAACGAAGACATCATGAAAGAACAACTGTGTGCCCTCTACGGGCTGGATCCTGCCACCGCAACCGATGAAGAGATCATCGCCGCGGCCAAGGCAGCGAAGACGGCGGCCGACGCGGAAGCGAACGCCAGCCAATCTGCCGCCGATGAAAAGGCTGCCAAGGAAGAAGCCCTCCGCAAGATGGGTGAAGCGAACAGCGCTAAGGCAGCGGCCGAGAAGCGGACCAAGGACACGATTGCCCTCTGCGCCCGGACCATCGTCGCCAACGCGATCAAGACCGGCAGCGTGACCGAAGCCGAGCGCGAGACGGTGACCAACAGTTTCACGGCGGACGGTGCCGACATCGAGAAGCTGGCAAAAGACCTGGGTGACAAGAAGACGGAGATCAACACGGGCTTCCTCGACCTCGGCGGCCGCAAGGTCGCGATCAGCACCAGCCGCCAGCGGCAGGATGCCATCCAGGCGGAGGTGAACTCCCGGATGGCCGGCGGCGTGGACTACACGACGGCCTACAAGGCGGTGCAGCGTGACCCGAAGTTCAAGCAGCTCTTCGAAGCGATGAAGAAGCCGGGGGAGACCGAAGGCTGAATCACCAATCATCAATCCTTCAATCATCAATCAGACTGTCATGAGAAAATCAGACATTTCCGCCGCGCTGACCGCAGCCGGCGTCGAGCATGATCCCGCTTCCACGGTGGCGGCCCTCAAAGCGCTGGCGGCCGAGAAGGGTGTGAGCCTTTCCGCGGTGCCGGACTCGCCCGAAGATGCCGCGCCTTCCGAAGACGGAGGGAAGCCGGAGCTTTCCCCGATCGAGGAATGGGCGGCCAAGGAAGTCGCGAGCCTCACGCCTGCCGCCGCCCCGAAGGGGATGGGCGAAGAGGCGATCGCGGAAAAGACGCGGCTCGGCATGAGCCGCAAGCAGGCGATCGAAGTTCTCACGGCCCAGGCGGAAAACGATGCCCGCCTGGCGAAGGAGGAGAAGGCCAAGGGCTGATGCCCGCGGCGTGCACACAACGACGAAACCAACAGACCAAATACACATGAAAATGCAACTGATCCTGGGCCTTTTGACGGCCCTCCTGGTGTTGCTCCCGCTCGTCGCTGTCATGGCGCGGGCCTGGAGCCTGAAAAGCAAGGAAGTGGCCGCCAACGGCGCCACCGACAAGCTGCTTGCGGACGGGAAGGCGAGCTTGACCGCGGAAGCGGCGTTCGCCACCCGCCACCTGCTGGCGGCAAAGGGCACGGCCTCCGGGTCGATCATCCTTTGCACGGCGGCCCTGATTCCCTTGGGGCCGGTGCCGGATGAACCGGCGATCGGCGACGCCGCGAACGTGCTCTTGTTGGGCGCGGTGAGCGGCACGGTGTTCATGGTCGCCTCCAAGGCGATCGCGGAAAACACCAACGTCTATGCGACGGCCGGCGGCAAGATCACCGATGCCGTAGTGTCGGGAGCCTATTGGGTCGGCAAGACCGCGCCCTACTGCTCCGCCGCCGCCGATGGCGACAAGGTGGCAGTCATCCCGCGCTTCCCGCGCGTCAATCCGTAAGCGGCCTGAGACGCCGATAGCTGAGAATCTGAAACGCTGAAAATTGATATCATGAAACGACCAAATTCGACGGCGATCATCGCCCGCACCCTGGCACTGAACGCAGTGCTCTCCACCCTGACCTTCGGCTCGATGGAGCCGCGGGACGACGGGGCATTTGTCCACGACCGCATCGTCCAGGCAAACGCCAGCCTCTTCACGGAAGCCTACTTCTCCGAAGCCCTCACCGGCTTCGCGATGGGATGGAAGGACGTGGAGCCGATCCTGGAAACGCTGGAGTTCTTCGCGCCCCAGGTGCTGGTGCCGCGGCGCTTCGACTACGCGGAGTTCGCCAATGCCGAGGAATTCTATTCCGAGGACAACGATGCCCGCGCGATCGGTGCCGACTTCGGCATCGTGGAATACACGCAGTCGGAGATCGAGGCCAAGACCATCAACCGCGGCCTCAAGATCTGCGTGGATCTGGACCAGGTGGCGGACAAGGAAGGCTGGCGCGAGCACTACGCGCAGAAGCTGATGCGCCGGCTCCAGCGCAACAGCCTGCGCCGGGCGATCGCGCTGCTCAGTGCGGCGGCCACGAACACGGCCAAGACCTGGGACGCGACCGCCGGCAAGGATCCGGACGGGGACATCACCGCGGACCTGATCACCGCGGCGGATGCGGCCGGCGTGCGGCCGAACCGCGTGGGCTTCGGCGACACGTCCTGGAACAAGCGCTACACCAGTCACCGCGCGCAGAACACCGCCGGCGGCTTCGCCTCGGCCCAGCTCACGCCGGAGCAGCTCGCCTCCATCCTGATGGTGGACGAGGTGAAGGTGTCCAAGGAGCACTACTCGACCGGCGGCACCAAGTCGCAGGCGGTGGGTAACCTGGTGCTGATGTTCAACGCCAGCGCCGGCCAGGACAAGGAGGACGCCAGCAACATCAAGCGCTTCGTCAGCCCCTGCGAAGGCGGGACGGTCTACCGGGTCTATGAACAGCAGATCAGCGAGAAGCTCTACGTCATCACGGTGGAGTGCTACGAGCTGACCAAGATCACCAGCACGCTGGGGATCCGCAAGTTCACCGTGAGCTGAGAAGAATTGCGGATCGTTCGTTCGATCCGAGTGGCGGTCGGGTTTTTGGGTTTTCCCGGCCGCCACTTCATCGAGCGAAAGACAAAAGGACAGATCGGACTGATAGGACTTATGAGCGACACCTGGAGAGCAATGACGGAAGACGACGTGCGGGCCCTGATGGCCGGCCCGGAGGATGCCGCGTATCGGGAAGGCCTGCTGATCTCCGGCCAGGCGGATCCCCTGGTGGCGATCCTGAGCCAGGTCACCCTGCAAGTCCGGAACGCGATCCGGAGCTGCCCCAAGAACCGGCTGCACGCGGATGCGAGCTTCATCCCAGAAGGGGCGGTCTATCACGCCGCGGCGATCGCACGCTACCGGCTGCTGGGCCGCTTCGCGATCGGCGAACAGGACCAGCCGGGCGATGCGCGGACAACCGAATATCGGGAGGCCCTGAAGTGGCTGGATCTGGTGCGGAGCTGCAAGGAACTGATCGAAGCACCGGACGGCGACGGGACGGAAACGGCGCAAAGCACCATCGAGGTGGGGAGCGACGTGCCGGTGCGCAAATGGACGCGGAAACAACAGAGTGGACTCTAACCGATGAGCACACTTCACCAACAACTCGAAACGAAGCGCCGGGAGTCCGCCGCCACGGAGCTGAAGGCGAATGGCGTGGCAGGCACCTTGCAGGTCTCGCATGACGCGAGGGAAAGGCTGCCGCGGCTGCGAAACGAGGTGGCCGCTCTGGAGACGGACATCGAGCTGGGGGAAGCGGCGCTGAGCCAACTGAACCAGGGGCTGAACAATGCCCGGACGATCGCCAACGGCGGGCGCGAGCTGGCCCTGGCGATGACCTATCTGGAGACGGCGGCCTGGCGGATGCGATGCCACCTGGGGACCGCGTCCGAACCTTCCAAACCAACCGTCGAAGCCGACTGAAGATCGGCGCTCCCTTTTGAATGAACCATGGCCGATGAACTTCCAGACATCCTGACCGCCCTGCAACTCGCGCAGGGACGCAGGCTGCTGCCGAACCGGCTGAGCACGGCGGAGCTGCGGCGGCTGGACGCGGGGATCCGGCGGGGCTCGGTGTTCTCGGCGCGGACGACGAGCGGGATCTACGTTTCGAAGATCAAGGAGGTGGTGGACGGAATCGCCGGCGGGACGATGGATCTGGCGACGGCACGGCTGGCGCTAAAGCAGACGCTCGATGCGCTGGGCTACACGCCGGAGGGCGGCTTCCTGGATGACTTCCCCGGCACGGTGCCGCCCGCGGTTGCAGGCACCTTGCAAGACCTGCGCAGCGACCGCCGGCTGAACTTCATGCTGCGGACCCAGGAGGCGCTGATGGCCGGGGCGTCCCAGAAGCTGCGCGGGATGGAAGAGCAGGCGATCCGGATGTTCCCGGCTTGGGAGCTGGTGCGGATCGAGGAACGGAATGCACCGCGGGACTGGCCGGCGCGCATCAATATCGCTCTGGCGAATCTGGACCGCCCGGCACTCGCCGCGGGTGCCAAGCTGATTTTCACGAAGGGCGATCCAGTTTGGACCGCGATCGGCTCCAGCGATCTTTTCGATGATGCGCTGGACGTGGACCATCCGCCATTCGCCTTCGAAAGCGGGAAGGGCTGGCGTGCTGTGCCGGCCGAGGAAGTGGACGCCCTGGGGATCACCGGGCCGGCGGGCGAGCCGGTGAAGGACATCACCGACGCGCTGCCGCGGCCGAAGGCCAGCGTGGCCGGCATTGCGCCGGACATTCTGGCGAAGCTGAAGGCGGAACTCGATGCCGAGGAAGCGGAGCTGGGCGTGCTCACGATGAAAGGGAGGGTCAAGCCATGATCCGCATCGCACTCAAGGTCGACGACACGGCGACACCTTTCCTCACGAAGGTGCAGGGCGCGATGACGGGCGACCGCAAGGATCTCTTCCGCTACGTGAGCACGAGCATCGCGGAGGCGAGCCGGGAGCACGTGCGCTTCCTGGTGCCATCCCGCCACGACACGGCCCGCAAGCTCGGCGCGCAATCGACGCGGCACTTGAGCCGCGCGGCCAGCGCGATCGAGGGGCAATTCAGCAGCGCCGGCGGCACGCTGGTTTTCCCTCGCGTGAGCGGTCTCTCGCGGGCATGGCGGCCGTTCAAGCTGCGGCCGGTCACGCCGGGCATCAAGTTCCTGACGATCGCTGCCAGCTCCCGGACCTATGGGAAGCGGGCACGGGAGTTCAGCAATCTGGGATTCGGCATCGCGCCCTATCAATCGCCCCGCGGCGTCTTCATGCGTCGCGCGCTGATCTTCCCCGACGGCACGCCGGCCTACTGGCTGGTGAAGACGGCCTTCATTCCCCAGGACCGCACGCTGATGCCCAGCGATGCGGACTTCGCCACCGCGGCCGAGATCGGTGCCCGCGGCTACCTTCGAGCAATCACCACCGCCTGAGATGAGCATTTCCCTAGGACAAACCCGGCCACGCGGCGAGGCGATCGCGGCAAAGCTGGAAGCCCATCCGCCGTTCCTCGCGTGGAAGGAAGCGGGCGTGTTCGCGGCGGCCTTCAACAGCAGCCGGAACCTGCGGGCCGGCGGACTGGAGGCCAAGCTGAACGCGCTGGCGGACCAGCGGGTCAAGCGGCTGGGCGGGATCCTGGTGACGGTGACTCCCTTCAGCGGCACCAACATCGACCCGAAGGCGGGCAGGGTGGCGAACACGACCGCCTACGAGGTGACCTACTGGGAGAAGATCGAGTTCCGCCAGGCGGACAGCCCGCTGGCCCATCCGCTGGACATCATGGACGAGCTGCAACGCGTGCTCGCCGACATGGAGTTCGCCTATGAGGACGACACGCGCCGGCCGCGGATGGAGAAGATGAAGGTGGGAAACTGGGAGGAAGCTCCGGACCCCGTCTATCTGACCTACCAAATCTCTTGTGATTCCCTCGTCCCCCTGGGGAAGAAGGGAAGCTGAACCTGATCCAAGCAAACCACCGACGACATCATCATGAAAAGCAAAACCACCACCACCGAGCCGGCCGCGGACGCCGGCACCACTCCTGCGACCGCCGTGCAATGGCGCTGCAAGGTGACCAAGGCCGGAGCCGGCAAGACCTACGGCACGAACAAGCACAAGCGGGGCGTGGGTGCCCTGGTCATTCTGAGCGAAGTGGAAGCCGCCGCGGCCGAGGGGCTGAAGTGGGTGACCCGCGAGGGAGTCTTCACGGCACCCGCCGCGGGAGCCGCGCCGGCGACCACCGAGGCCTGAAACCTGATCCGACTGAACCGATAACCAAACGAAACGATGCTCACTCTAAAAGAAGAACTGCTGATCGGTGCCTTTGTGATGTTCCTGGAGAACGCCGAGACGATCGACGGCGCGCCCGTGGCGATCGACAGCCTGCCGGATGATGTGCCGACGACGAACTGGACCGACTGGGAACTCGGTGCGGTGGAGCGCGTGAAGATCACGCCGGTGACCAAGAGCTTTCCGCAGAGCAAGCCGCGGCGGAACGGCCAGGGCTACAACAGCGAACCGAAGCTGGTGACCACCGGGCACATCATCGAGATGACGCTCGATTCCTACTCGGAGTTCGTGCACCGGCTGATGCTCGGAAGCTTGACGAAGATCGTGGACGGCGTGGCCTTCACGGGATTCCAGAAGGGCATAGAGCTCAAGGCGACCGGCTGGATGCGGCTGGAGGCCAAGGCCGATGGCATCACCAAGATCAACATCATCGACTGGGCCGACCTCCGCCTGACGACGGTGCCGGAATGGAAAGAGGAATTCGGCAAGCCGGTCCTCCAGTTCACGATCCTGGGCGACGACGACGGAGGACTGAGCACCGCTGTCGTGAACGCGGCCTGATCGCGGCAACCACCCATCACCCATCACCCATCACGATGACACCGATCGCACCAGGGGATATCATCGCCGCCGGCACGCCGGGCGCGCCGGCGGCGGCCGGCGGCGTGATCGGCAGCAGCTCGCCGGGTGCACCGGATGCGGCGGGGACGCTGGTAAGGCAATCTCCCGGAAGAATCACAGTCACGGGAGCCCTAACCGTGGACGCGGTGCCGGTGACCTTCCCGGCGCTGGTGCGTGCTCCCGACTACGCCGGAATGCCGGCTTGGACCGACGATGGCGTGGCCGTGGAAATCAAAGAGAGCGGGCAGATCCTCTACTGGGAAGCTCCCAAGTGGAAGCTGTTTTGGGACGTGGGAGCCGTGTCCGGCCACTGGCTTTCTCCGGAGAATCTGATGACGCCAGTGGGGGCCACCTCCTGGACGACCCATGACGGAGCCAGCGGGCAGCCAACGGTGGCCGCGACGGCGCTTTCGGCCGCGGCGGAGCTGATCGGCAGCGGCGCGCCAGCGGCACCGGACGCGCCGGGGAGCATCGTCTAACAAACCGAACCGATGGAAGCCGAACCGAGATCGATCCAACTGCCGCGGGGCCAGGCCTGGGCGGAAACGTGGCAGCACGCGGACGACGATGATGTGGCGATCAACCTGACCGGGATGACGGGCGAGCTGGAGATCAGCGCGTCGGCGGCCGGCGGGGTGCTGGCGACGGGGACGTGGACGCCGGGGGCGACGACTGGAGAAGCGGATCTGGCCCTGACGGAGGAGCAGGTGGATCTGTTCGCCGATCACCGGGTGCTGCACTGGACCCTGCGCATCACCGATACACTGGGCGAGGTCCACGAGGCGCGGGGGACGATCTACATGCTGGACTAACCGATCACGATCATGCCGAACATTTCGAAAATCATCAGGATGAGCCCGCAGGGAGCGAGCGGGCCGGCAGGCGCAGCCGTGCTAAACGGAGCCGGGGCACCCTCCAACGGCAGCGGGGCCAACGGGGACTTCTACCTCGACACCACCAACACCCGGCTCTACGGGCCGAAAGCGGCCGGGGCGTGGCCGGGGGGGTATGTCTCGCTGATGGGGGTGCCGGGTAGCGATGCGACGGTGACGGCGGCGAACACGCTGACGGCGCTGCAAACGATGACCGCGGCACAGGAGAAATCCTCCCGCGTGGCGATCGCCGCCCGATCCAGGGCCATCGGGTTTTACCACTCGTTCGAAGATCCGGTGTTGTCTCCGGACGGCTCCACCATCACGCACAAGGTGACGAGCCCGAAAGTCGGCAACCCATGGTATCGGGCGGCGAACGATGTGGACGTTCCTTTCGTCTTCGGCGGATTCCTGCGGACGCTGCGCGATGGAGGATATTACCTCGCCGGCCATGCGACACCCGAGGACATCACGAACTTCAGCTACGGCTTCGAGTTCGTGCGCGAGCTGGTGCCGCAGAACGTGGGTGGCACGGAAGCCACGCTGACCATCACCATCGGCTCCGGGAACCTGGTGCAGGAGGACGGCACGACGCACAACGCGCCAGGGAATTTTCACCTCACCATCTCCGAGTTTGGCGTCAAGCAGGCCGGACTCTACCAGTCCTCGGTGACCGTCAGCTCAGCCACCGCGGCGACGGATCTTTTCACGACATCCGCGGCGCACGGACTAGAGACGGGCGACTATATCGGGCTCGCCGGAGCCGGCCTCGCGACCGCCGGGATCACCGCGGCGAATTTCTACGCGATCAAGGTTTCGGACACGACGTTCAAGGCGGCCAGCACGAGGGCACTGGCGCAGGCAGGGACCGCGGTGGATGTGACCGCCAATTCCACCGGCACCATGACGGTCGAGCGGGCGCTCGAGTCCATGAACCGGGTCTCGCGGAGCGGCTATCACTCATTTATCGAGGACGCCAACATGCGGCTCCCGTTCCAGGGATCGAATGCGTCGGACAACCTGGCATTTGACACCCCGCCCGGCCTGGCCAACGGCGATCCTGTGTTCCTGGAAGGGTCCGGCCTGCCCGGTGGCCTATCGACGAAGACGAAATACTTCGTCGTCAACACGCAGCCGCTGACCGTCCAGCTCGCGAGCACACTCGGCGGAACGGCGATCGTCCTTTCCAGCGATGGATCGGCATCGCAGACCCTCGTCGGCCCCCGCCGCGATGCCACGAGCTGCGTCCCAGCGAACCGGAAGAGCCTGCTGATTTTCACGATCAAGGGTGACTACCTGACGATCGACCTCGCGGGGGTGGGCGCGGTGCAGTATTACTGGCGGAATCTGGCGGCGATCTTCAGCGGTAGCACGACCGCCTACGGGGACACGGTCGGATTTTACTACCAGAGCGTCCCGCCATCTTCCGGAGCCACCAGCTACACGGCCACGTTCCCGCTTGCAAATGTGTGGATCGACGCGCCGGAGGTCGAAGAATATCACCGCCGGAAACATGCGGGCTACGTGGCGATGCTGGCATCCGGCAGCCGCCACAAGCTCCCTGGAAGGCTGGACCTCACCAATCCGAACGAGGACGCCATCGGGTCAATCTCCCAGTCGCTGGGCTACGCGAACACCAAGCTCTACATTGGTGCGGCGGGGCGAACTTCTCTTGGCAGCTCGCGATTCCGATTCACAGGTGGAAACGGTTTTGCTGAGGGGGCTTATCTATCCACTCCCGGCTTCACGGATTCCACTCTGTCTCAGGTTGCCATCGCCCCCGCGAGTATCGACGCCAGCCGCTCTGCCGCGATCTCCAGTGCCACCACCGGATCGGAAGTGCGGCTCGACGACTGGGAGACATTCATGACCCTTCAGACCGGGGACATGGAGACGCATCGCCTCTACGGGAATCTGGTCGGGGCTGGTACCAAACGAATCCGCATCGCGCACTACAACGCACCATCCACGACGATCTTCGATTCCAATGTGGCAGGCACGCCCTTGAACGGACTGGCTGTGCCATTCGAGATCGTGATCCACCGGCTCCAGACCGCGGCGGCGACGCACCTGACCTGGGTCACGATGTATGTGAACGGGACCGTGATCGGGCCTCAGCGCACGTCGGTCAACATGAGCATGAACTACCAGTATTTCAGCTTCTGGATCACGCAGAGCGTGGCCAGTGAGATCGTCTTGGAGTCCATTCTCCAAACCCTCCACCGCACGCAGCGACCCTAAAATGATCTGCTCCAACTGGACCATCACATGGGATCCCGCGGGCACGCCGCTGGTGCTGCTGGCCATCGACCAGGAGATGGACGGCGAGTTGGAAATTCCCTGGGAGCAGGAGCACGAAGACCGGAAGTTGATCGAGGGCGACCACACCGAGCCGCTGCCGCGGTCCTGGGTCAAAGGCTCGCTGACCTTCACGGCCTACAAGGAGCACGCCGACAATGCCGCGGCGCGGGACTACCTGCGGACGCACCGGGCGGTGATCCACGCGCTGCGCGGCCTGAGGAAGACGCTGCGCATCACGCCGGACGGCGGGACGAACGACAACAAGGCGAACACGATGATCAAATCGATCAACCCCCGAATGTTCGTGACGGAAGAAGCGAAGGCCATGACCGCAGTGACTTACACGTTTCTCGGCCCGTGGTGAGGCGCTGAAGTTCCAAGTGAAAAGTTCCAAGTTCCAAGGACAAGAACAGCATGGCCAACGACCCTAATATCCGGATCCCGATCGAGCTGCCTGCCGGCGACATGTCCGGGGCGGCGGATGCGAAGCGCGAGATCGCGGAGGTGAAGGACGCCGCGCAGGAGGCTGCGCTGCAAGCGCAGCGCGATGCCGACGTGCTGGCAGCGCAGAAGAAGAAGGCGGCCAAGGAAGAGGCGGAGCAGGCGAAGGAGACTGCGGACCAGATCGGCAAGCTGGTCAACATCGAGCGCGCCAAGGCCGCGGCCGCGGTGGCCACCGGTCTCTTCAACTTCGCGGGCAGCCTGCGCGAGATCGCGGCGGCCGGCGGCGGTGCAGGCGAGAACATCGGCAAGGTGGCGAGCGGCGTGGAAGCGCTGGCCGGCGCGGCCAACGGTGCGGCGCAGGGCTTCGCGGTGGGCGGCCCGCTCGGTGCCGCGGTGGGTGGCCTGGTGGGCCTCCTGAGCGGCCCGCTGAAGAGCACCATCAATGAGACCCTGGGCGACCTGAAGGCGCTGGAGGAAAGCAACAAGGCGGCCATCGCCGGCGAGCAACGCTTCAAGGACCTGCTCCGCGAGCGGAAGGACGCGGCGCAGACGGCGAGCATCGCGAAATTCTTCGACGCCGATATCGGCAAGATCAAGGAGCTCAGCGACGAGATCGAGCGAAACAACAAGCTCGTGGCGAGCCGCCAGTCGCTGGACGCGGAAAGGCGTGAGTCGGCGAACCAGTCGGCCGTGGCCGGCGGCGCGAATCCCGGCCTGGTCGATGCCAACGAGCAGATCAACCGCGTGCTAGTTCAGCTTGAGAACTCGCGGGACAAGATCGCGGACGCGGCGGAGATCGCCAAGCAAACGGAGGAGGAAGCCACGTCCGCCGAACAGAAGGTGAAGACCCTGAGCGACCAGAACCGGATCACCGGCGAACAATTCGAAAAGCTGACGGCCGAAGCGGCCGCACTGCGGGAGCAGGCCACCACCGCGACCAAGGATCTGGAAGATCTAAAGGTGACCGAGGCCGACGAACGCGAGAAGTTGGTCGAGCAGGTGAAGCGCGGCTTCAGCGGCTTTGTCGATGCGGCGGAAAAGGAGCAAGCGAAGCAGACTTCGGAAGCAATCGCCACCATCGAGGCGAAGGGCGGTGAGCTGAGCAGCCTCCAGAAGCAATCCCTCGACACGATGGTGGCCGCCGTGAAGGACGGCATCATTAAGCCGGAGGAGATCGGCCCGCTTCGCCAGGCGCTCACGAACTTTTCAAACGCGTCGAACACGAAGGACAAGGACGTGATCGAGGCGCTGCGGGGCGCGGCAACCGGATTGGATAAGACGGTCGGTGAAGTGGCCGACCTCAAGAGGCAAGTGGAGGAGATCAACCGGAGGCTCGCGACTCTTTAATGCCACGCTATCTAATCAAAGGGGAAACCGGAAAGACGCTGGGTGCCGGCGGCTACTGGCTGGGCGACACGCTGAAGGCCGTGAACGCCACGTTGCGCTTTGAGAGCCTGGGCATGGACCGTCTGACCTGGACGGCCCGGACGGTGGACATCGCGGCGGGGGAGACCACGGTGCCGGACGTGGGGCAGATGGTGGAACTCTTCTTCGATCTCACGGACCTGGGCTTCGGGCAGATCCGCATGTTCCGCGGCTGGGTGACGGAAGCGCGGTCCTTCAACTACGGGGTGGTGGTGGTGGTGGACGGGCCTTGGCAGTTCCTGCGAAAGATGACCGCGACATCGAGCAAGACGCTGAACAGCACGACGGACACGCGGCCCACAATCGACTTCGCGGCCGGGAGCATCGCGACGCACGTGGCGGCGGTGGTGGCCAGGGCGATCGTTGAAGGCGCACCGGCGACCTACGGGAGCATGACGGCGGCCTACACGGTCCAGAAGCTGAAGCTGAGCCAGATGACCTACGCCGACGTGATCATCGAGCTGCTGCGCTGGGTGCCGGACTGCATCGCGTGGTGGGACTACCAGAGCGCGCCGGCGGGCAATGCGATCTTCACGGTGAGCCGGCGCAGCGCGCTGGGGGCCACGACCTACACGGCCGGCACCGGCGAGCTGGTGGATCACCAGGTGACCGGGCGGCCGGATCTGGTGCCGACGCGGGTGGAGCTCAAATACATCCAGCGCGGTGCCGACCAGCGGCCGGTCTATGCGATGCAGGCGGCGGGGACTTCCGCAGGAAGCACGGCCCCCGGAAAGAACCAGGTGATCGTGATCAGCGGAGACGAGGCCGACACATTCCTGCCGCCCGACGACTACAACACCTACACGGTGCAGACTTACGATGCCAACGCGACGCTGAACAACACGCGGATCCGGCTGCTGCCGATGATCCCCGAGGTGGTGAGCAGCAGGGCGCAATTCGCCGGCAGGCCGAACTCGACGGACGTGGTGCTGGCCAACGGCGAGACGATCGAGACCCGCCCGCCCTCCGGCACTAGCGGAGCAACCCGCTACTACCCGCAGCCGACGCTGCAATTTCTGGACCCGGTGACCGGTGCTGCGATCAGCCGGGTGGGCAAGCGATTCCTGATGAGCGCACCGCCGCCGGAATGGGCGGAGGGCGTCCTGGCGAATCCTGAGAAGGTCAAAATAACCGGCCGCATCTACGTGCTGGAAGAAATCACCCTCCACAGTTCGAGCGGCAGCAAGGTGAGCGATGGGCTTCCGGTTTCGAACTGGCAGGCAGCTTTCCCATGGAGCCTCCGGCAGCCGACTAGTAATTACGTGCCGAGCTTCACGCTCGTTAACGCACCTCTTGCGAATGTGGACATCGTAGGGTTGGACTTCGAGCTGGAGACCTACCTGACGACGTCCAACTACGTCAACCCGACGACGATTCACAAGCCGCAGGACTTCGACTACACCGCCCCGCCGTCCGGGCTGGCGGCAAGCCTGCTGGCCGCGCAGAATTTCACGCCCTACGAAGGATGGCTGGACCTAAGCTATGCATCGCCGACGACAGGACCGTCGCTGTTTTCACTCTACAACGTGGCCGGCGCGCAGGCCGCGCTGGCGACGATGGCTGCGATGCCGCGGGCGGTGTCGCTGGACCTGACGAGCTACAAGGCACGGATCGAGCTGGGAAGTCCGGCGAGGTTCAATTTGGGAACGCTGTCCGGGAAGGTGCGCAGCTCTCCTCAGACCAACATCACGGTCAACAACGCTTGAGCCATGCCCGCGACTCCTCCGATCACCTCCGCCGATGGCAACTCCGCGCTGCCCTTTGCCAGCTATGCCGACGCGGAAGGGAACCTGTGGATTTCGCCAGGCCCGGTGATCTCGTTGCACGGCACGACGGTGGTGTTCGACGTGGGCACCGGGGGCATCGAGATGACGCTGCCGGCTGGCGGCGAGGCATTCCGGCCGGCCGCCGGGGCATCGGCCCGATGCGTGGGCGGCAACGGCACGAACCTCACGGTGGCAACATCGCCGCTGGACAGCATGATCCCATTCCTGCTGCTGCGGGCGACGGGGCCGGATACGTGGACGGCCGAGGGCAGTCCGGACATGGTGCTGACCTGGGATCCAGGCGACGGCAGCGGCGAGATCCACGACGGGATCGACATCGTGGCGACCTTGGCAGCCGGCGTGAGGAGCGACCCGGCGGGGACCTACACCGCGACCGCGCACGGCGAGGATGAATACAACGCGAGCGCCGCATTCACGGTCGATGTGGCCTATGAGGGCGCTGCCGATTTCTTCCCGCTGCGCACCGCGGCCGTGGTGTGGACGGACGCGGCCACGGCGACCGGCGGGCTATGGGCGCGGACGGGTTGGTCGACCTGGGCGAGCGGCGGCTGGACGCTCACGCTGGACGGCACGGGGGCCGGCGAGATCCATGACGGGACCGACGTGGTGGCCGAGCGCACGGCCGACGCCAGCAGGCTCTACGACCCGACCGGCCAGTGGGCATCCACTAGCTACGGCGCGACCACCTATGGCGCGACGGTGCCGGTCTACGAGGCCACCGCGAGCGCCGGCACCTGGCCCACGCAGGAGTATGAGGAGACCAGCGTGGTGGGCACGGTCCACACCCTGACCGGCACCACGGACGGCAGCCTCTACATCGAGTGGGACACCGCAGACGGCGACGCCGATCTCTACGACGCGACCGGCCTGGTCGCGACCCGCCTGACTGGTGTGAGCACCGCGGACTTCCTCGGGACCTACACGGCCACGACCCAGGGCGAGGACGACTACAACGGCGGGATCGCGTTCACCATCGAGGTGACCGACACGCCGGAGGCGCAGGCGTTCCTCGCGCGCGTCGGGCTACTAACCGGCGTGCCGGCCGCCGGGGCGGCATGGGCTGAGCTGACGCTGGACGGCAGCAATGAGGTGACCGCCGTGGCCGGCCCGATCTGGGGAGCGGCCTGGCCGGCAAACAGCGGGATCCTGGCGGTGATACCGATCGTCGAGAGCGACGGGGCCGGCGTGGTCAAGCAGCGGCAGCTCGGACCGATCACGTGGGTGCCATGAGGCGGCAAAAGGAGGGCGCCCGAGGCTTGCGGGGAGGGTCGGAAAGAGGTGGCTCAAATGCCAATTCCGGCGTCGTCATAGTGCCTGAAAAGGGGCGAAATCTCAAGCGAAAAACCGGGATTTCACCCCCTATTTTTGCGGCCTGCAACGCTCTTGCAAACCGGGGATTCAGGCCCTGGCAGGACATCGCGGGATCGGCGGAAACGGCAAAGTTTCCGGACTCGGCCGCAAAAATTCCAAACTGCGACCGCGCTTACCTACTCCGCGCCGAGCCAAGAATCCGCCGTCACGGAATGCAGAACGCACCGGGAATCCCTTCGTCCAGCGTCGCCAATTCGGCACCGTTTGCCTTCGCGAGTTCGAGCAGGTGACCGTCGGTGCTTTGCTTGCCGGTCTTGACCCAGGCCGGCAGCTCGGCGGCACCGTGGGCGTCGGCGATGAAGACAAAGCGACGCTTCCGGTTCTTCCGCAGTCGGGAGATGAGCTCGCGGGCGTCCCCGATGGGCACACGATACTGGGGCACTTGGTTCAGAACGCGGACGAACCCGAGTTCGGTGATCGAACAGGTCGCGAAGGCGTCCTTTCCCGGAAGTCCCGCCACCCACTGGCTGACCCGGTCGTGGTGCTCGTGCTGGTTGAATCCGAGGGCGACCAGCGCGTTCACATCAAGCAGCCGGGTCATGGGAAATCGGCAAGAATTTCGGCCACTTGCGCTCCGGTCAGCTTCGGGGCTCCGGGAGCGGCGGTCAGCATCGGCAGCCCGGTGACGGGATCGGATCCGAGGGTGAGCTTGGGCTTCGTAAGAGGACTACGGCTCAGAATGACACGCTCACCTTCGACGACGACATCGAGCAGTTCTCCTGCTTCCAATCCCAAAACCCGTCGAGCGGAGATCGGCAGCACAACCTGGCCTTTGCTGGAGAGCTTCGTTTTCAATGTAAGACCATCTTACTCCATCCGCTTTCTCACGCAAGCCTCAGGAGTGCAACTCCGTCACGAGGCGAAGCGACGGAAGGGCCCTGCACTCGAAAGCTGCGAATGTTCGCAGCAGTCCGAGAGCGGCCGCGCCGCGGTGACGGGAGGCGGGTCGACTCGGTCTACTGCAGCGGCGGGCCTCAATCGCTCCTTAAAAACTCCACTCCGCGCCGAGCCAGAACGATCGCGGCGCGGCGATGGTGCGGATGCCGTCGCTGCTGAGGCCGGTGGCGATTTCCTCGTCGAAGAGATTGTCGACCCGGGCGTGCAGCGCGACCGCTTCGGTGGCCTGCCAAGTCGCGCCGATGCGGGCGCTGGTGTAGCTCGGGATGCGGCGGAGCGCGAGGGCGTCGTCGTACTGCGACGCGCCATATTCATAGCCCGCGGAGAAGGTCAGCGTGTCGGTGACGCGCCAGTCGGCAGCGGTGATGAGTCGGAGGTCGGGCGCTTGCGGAAACGGCTTGCCGTCGAGCAGCGGCTGGGTGGTGGACTCGGTGAACTCGGTGTCGCTCCAGATCCCGTCGAAGCGGACGGTCACCTCATCGCGCGGCTCCCATTCCACGCCGGCTTGGACGCCGAGCACGCGGGCCTCGTCGACATTCTGCCGCTGCGCGCCGGAGCCGCCGGGCGGCAGGGTCCCGAAGATCGCGGCGATCTGCGCGGGGTCGGTGATCGGGACGTTGGCGATGGCATCCTTGATCCAGTGATGGAAGAGGCTGGCGTCGAATTTCACGCTATCCGTGGCCTGCCACTCGAGCGTGCCTTCGAGGCTGTAGAAGCGCTCGGGATCGAGGCCGGGGTTGGCTTCGGTCAGGTCGTTGCGGACGCGGAAAGGCCGGTGGAGTTCATTGAGCGTCGGCAGGCGGAAGCTGGTGCCGGCGGACAGGCCGAGCGCGAGGTCGTCTGTTAGATCGTGGCTCAGAGCCAGCGCGAATGAGGGCTCGATGCCGTCGCGGTCGGGTTGGAGGTCTTTGCGCAGCGTCGCGCCGTTCACCAGCGACTTCTCGATGCGGCGGCCGTCTTGCAGCTCCCAGGCATCGGCGCGGAAGCTGGCGTCGATTCGGGTCGCATCGCTGGCCTCGTAGCCCGCCGCGACAAAGAGCCCGGCCAAACTTTGTTCGCCCCCGGCCTGGCGGCGGCGCACGAAGTTCCCCGCGACGAAGCCGGCGTCCTCGTTGGTCGCGCCGTCGGTCTGCCGGAAGTCGGCACCGCCTGTTAGAGACCAACGACCTGTCGGTTCCCATTGCAGTGTGAAAGCCGCGCCGGTCCCGGTGCCGGGGACGTGGAACTGGTCGAGCGACGGCGTCTCCGCGCTGCGCGTTACATTGACGGCGGTGAAGACCGACGCGAAGCGCCGCTGCTGGCGGTAGGCGAGCGCTTGCCACGAGATCCCGCCGTCGTCGTCCGAGGTCACCCGCAGCGCGAAGTCGAGCGCCTCGGTCGAGTTGCCGGCAAGCGGCGTGCCGTTGCTACGATCTTCCTCGTACCAGGAAAACATCGGCTCGACCGTGATACCCGGCGCCGCCCGCCACGCGAGCTTGAGCTCCGCGCCGTAGGAGTCGATCGCCAGCTTGCGGTCGATCGTCCCGCGCTGCCACGAAGGCACCGCGTAAAAACCGTCGGAGTGCAGGCCGAAGGCGGAGAAGGAGACTGCCAGCGAGTCGTCATCGGCGACCAGCGTGTGGGCCATCGAGCCGGAGACCGTCCCCTGGCCGCCGCCGCCGACCCGGAGAAGGTGACGCTCTTCAAAGGGCGAATGGCTGGTGAGTTGCACCACGCCCGCCGGGCTCGCATTGCCCCACACCGCGGCGCGCGCGGCGGGGACGATGCGGACCGACTCGAGCGTCGAGGGATCGTGGCGGGCCCAGTAAACCCAGCCGCCGAAAGGATCGTTCTGCGGGATGCCGTCGAGCACGATCAGCGTCCGCGAGGCGGCGGTCGCGCCGGTATTGCGCAGGCTGACGCCGGCCGAGGTCGGGTTGCCGAAGAGCGAGGTCTGGCGGCGGTAGAGCGAGAACGAGGGTTCGTTCGCGAGCAGTTCGTCGAGCGTCCGCGGCGCGGCGTTGGAAAGGTCGGACGCGTCCCACTCCGCCAGTGTCCAGCCCGGTAGATCCGCCACGCTGCCGCCGCGGCGTTCCGCGAGCACGGTCATCTCGGGCAGGGTTTGCTGCCCTGCCAGACTGCCCGCCGTGGCGGCGAGGATCGCGATGGATGCCATTTTCAAGTCCGCCGAAGCTCGCGGAATGAGCGGCTCCTGCAATGCGAATCTCGGGCGGGATGGTTTGCCGGAATTTGCAACGCAAGTCGCCTGCGACTATCCCGATACGGTGTTTTCCTCAACGCGCTGATCTCCAATCGCGGCCGAGCTCGGGCGGCCTGGCCGGATCGGACTCAACGACCTCAAGCCGATGCTGCTCGAAGACTTCGTTCGCGAGTTCGGCGTGTCCCCGGAAAGAATTCGGCTCTAAAACGTGCTCTTTACCATCGCATCATTTTCGTCATGCGGGCCGCACCGGGCATCGAGGTCGCCGTGTATCTGCGGGTTCAAAAGACCCTCCGATTTCACGCGCAATCATTTTCAACTTTCCCCTTGCCGAAACCCGTTCATTGCGTCTGTCTGCTTGTTCAACGACATGAATAATCCCTCCCGGATTCATCGTCTTTCCCCCGTCAGCGCGTGCCTGACCTCGACAAACGCGGTCTTGTGTTGGACGCAAATGCGATCGACGGCCCGGCGGTGGGCGCTGCGCGGAGCGACATGGAGCGCCTTCCCGACACCGCCAGGCAGCGGCATGGTCCCCGTGGCTATCCTCGGCACTTTTTCGAGGACGAAACCTCTCCCCAACGCTGTTTCAGTCACCGCCCGCAACCTTTTCCCCCGCCCTTCGCTCGGGCGAGACGCCTGATTCAGAAGCCTTTGGTCCAAAACAATTCTCCCTGCGTTATTCCACAACCCGTTGCCACCTCCCACCCCCAGAAACCATGTTCCTCAAAAATTTAGCAACCGTCGTGGGGGCCCTTTGGCTACCCTCGACGGCCCTCGCCCAGTTGCAGGTCTCGGTGATGCCGAGCTACTCGCAGAACTCCTCGTATGCCAACGCCGAGATCAACCAACCCATCCAAGTGTGGGGTCGCGCATGGGGAGGAACCGCTCCCTACACCTACACGCTGAATTTCGGTGACGCGACTCCCGATGCCGGCGGTGCCGCCGGCAACCCGAACGACATCGGAACCGTCCATACCTACAACACGGCCGGGGTGAAGACCTTCACGCTGACGGTATCGGACGCCACCAGCGCATCCGTCAGTCGCTCCGGCGCGATCCGTGTCTATTCCGCGCCGACCCAGGATCAGCGGGTTAACATGGCGATCGAGAAGGCGTTGCGCTACCTCTATCTGAGCCAGAACCAAATCGGTGCAGACCAAAGTTTGTGGCAGGCCTACCCGGTTGGCAGCAACGGACGCAACGAGTATACCATCGGTTCGACCGGGGCGACGGTTCTCGCCTTCGAGGAAAACGGTCACCTGCCAGGCAACGATCCGGTAGCTGATGTCTACGCGCCGACGGTCCAACGGGGACTAAACTGGCTGACCCACTTCGCACAGAACCAGGCGATCAGCCCCCAAACCTACGGGAACCCCGATAGCAACGGCAACGGAGTTGGCACCTATTTGTGGGCAGGGGGACACGAAACCTACGCGAACAGCTTCGCCACCTTGGCGCTCATCGCTTCTGAACAGACCGCAGCGGGCGCACAGGCGCGCACCATACCGACGGGCCCGCTTGCCGGAAAGTCCTACTACGACACCGTGCAGGACATCATCGATCTCTTCAACTACTCGCAGTCGGATGGTGCAGGCAACGGGGGTTGGGAATACAACATACGGACCTCGAATTCCGGCAGTCTGGACGGTTCTTCGATGCAGTGGCCGGCGCTCATATCGAGGGCGGCAGAAGATCTTTGGGGCATCACAACCCCGTCGTGGGTCACGAGCAGAACTGCCGCCGGGTTCAAGGTTTTGCAGAACGCGAATGGAGCTATCGGATACCGTGCCAACAATCAATGGCTCAATTCCGGTAAAACCGGTGGTGCGCTGGTCGCGTGGCAAGTCGCCGGCCTGACGCCGGACAACGACGCCGCGGTTGCGAGTGGCCTCGACTTCATCGAGGCCACTTTCCATGTGAACTCCACGGGCAGCAGTGACGCGCCGTCCACCGGCGCTTTCGGCCAATGGTACGGGATGTATGGCCTGAAGAAGGGGCTGCAGCTGCAGGAAATCAGTTCCCTGCAAACCCCGATCGGTTCGCGAGATTGGCAGGCCGACTACGACTCCTGGCTGCTTGGTGAGGCAGCAGGTCTCGCAGCCTCCACCGCGACCAGCTACCGGAACGTGAACAGTATGTTTGGCCAACGCCCGGATGGCTCGTGGGCGAGCACCAACCAGTGGCCGGGAACCTACGTTTCCGACCCGGATATCTCAACCGCCCACGGCGTCCTCATCCTCACCCGCAGCGTCACGGTGGCGCTGCCGGCGGCAGTGATCGCCGAGGTCGGCCAGGTGAGCACCAAGCCGGGCCAGCGCGCATTCCAAATGGACGGCACTGGATCCTTCCACTCCGACCCAAGCCTTTCGATCCTCGAATACCGCTGGGACTTCGACGCCAGTAACGGTGTCGATTTCGACAATCCCGACGCCGTCGGTGCCATCGTCAGCAACCCGGGCTACACCACGTCGGGCAACTACACCGTCACGCTGCAAGTGCGCGACAACTCGAACCCCCAGCGGATCGGGCAGAGCACTGAATTGGTCCAGGCAGTCGATACCGACGTTGCGCCGAACGCGCGTGCCATCCCGGCTGGCCTCACCTCCTACAATGCCAAGCCGGGCGACACGGTGACCTTCAACGGTAGCGATTCCTCCGATCCGGACGGCGATCCGATCACCCTTTACGAGTGGGACCTCGACGGCGACGGCCAGTTTGACGACGCGACCGGTGCCACCCCGCAGATCGTCGCCGGGCCAGTGGGTTCGGCTGCGATCCGCTTGCGTGTGACCGCCCTCGGCAAGACCGGCGTCAGCCCGGAGGTGCCATTCGTCATTTCACGCAACGACCTCTCCGTGGCTGCTCTGACCGCCAGCGACATCGTTCCGGGTGTCTCCGCTGACATCGTCGTGCAAATTGGCAACGACCCCGCTTCGGGGAACGCATTCAATGATGTGCTTGTCCGTTTCTACGACGGCGACCCGCTGGCTGGCGGTGCACAGATTGGAGGGAACTTCCTCGTGAACGTCCCCGTAGGCGGCACGGTCTCGCTCACCGCCAATAATCTGCCTCTTGGCGGAGCGCAGATCGTTCACGTCTACATCGATGCCAACGGGCAGATTGCGGAATACAACGAGTCAAACAACATTGACTCCGTTAACGCGACCAACAGTCCGCCGTTGGCGGTCGCCCGCAGCTTCACGATCCCGGCAAACGAAAACTGCCAAGGCCAGGCCACGGCCGCGGACTTTGACGGCGGGTCCTCGGATCCGGACGGCGATCCGCTGACCTTCAGCGTGGCTCCACCTGGACCCTACCCCCTTGGCACGACCAGCGTGATCCTAACAGTGACTGACGATCAGGGTGCAAGTGATACCGACACCGCGGCTATCACGGTGATCGATACCACGCCGCCGCTGATCACCCTGGTCGGCTTGAGTCCGCAGGTCGTCGAGTGCGGCAGTCCGTATGTCGAAGCCGGTGCGACGGCTGCCGACGTCTGCGATGGCAACTTGAGCGCCGCGATCGTGATTAACAGCAGCACGGTCGATACTTCGACTGCTGGCTCCTACATCGTCACCTACGACGTCAGCGACTTGGCGGGCAATGATGCCGTGACCGTCTTCCGAACCGTGCAGGTCGTCGATACCACGCCGCCGCTGATCACCTTGGTCGGCTTGAGTCCGCAGGTCGTCGAGTGCGGCAGTCCGTATGTCGAAGCCGGAGCGACGGCCGCCGACATCTGCGACGGCAACCTGAGCGCCGCGATCGTGATTAACAGCAGCACGGTCGATACTTCGACTCCTGGCTCCTACATCGTCACCTATGACGTCAGCGACCTTGCGGGCAATGCCGCCGTGAGCGTATTCCGGTCCGTGCGGGTCGTCGATACCACGCCGCCGGTGCTCGCGCTCAACGGCCCCGCCAACATCACTCTGGAGTGCGGAATTGATGCTTACGTCGAACTTGGCGCCACCGCCTCGGATGTCTGCGATCCTTCCGTCGTCGTGGTGATCGGGGGTGACCCCGTGGATTCCCACATGACCGGGGCTTACGTCGTCAGCTACAGTGCGACCGATGCGTCGGGCAACGTTGCGATTCCGATCAGCCGGACCGTCACGGTCATGGACACCACTCCGCCGGTCATCGCCTGCCCGGGAGATATGCAGGTGCCTACTACCGGGCCGCAGGGCGCGATCGTGAACTTCACGGTGACCGCGACCGATGCGTGTGATCCCAGCCCGCTCATTGTCTGCACGCCGGCGTCGGGCTCCAGGTTCCCGGTCGGCGAGACGGTTGTGACCTGCAGGGCGATCGACGCCGCGGGCTTGGAGGACACTTGTTCATTCGTGATCAAGGTGCTGTCTGCCGAGTTTCTGCTCTGCGACCTGATCGAGTATGTCCGTGCCATGCCGATCCACCACGGAATCAAGAATGCCTTCTTGGCAAAGCTTCTGAATTCCAAGAGCAGTCTCCAACGGGGAAGGACGAATGCCGCTGTCAACCAACTGTCGGCGTTCATCAACCACGTGGCCGAACAAAGTGGCGACAAACTGACGATCGCGCAAGCGGATGACCTCACTGCCCGGGCGGCGGTTGTCTATAAGGCAATCACGGGCGTTGGCCTCGGCGCGCCGTATTTGGTCACCATCGACTTCGGTCTAGGATTCGAGAAGTATGCGGGCGCCGGTGTGATGGAGAACAGACTGACGATCTTTCCTTCTCAGGTTGATGGCTTGGAGGGGAGCGGCACACTGCTGCAGTTGGTTTGGGATGGCACCGGGGTGCTCGAAAGCGCGACGGGCCTGACGGGACCCTGGACCCGCATCGAATTCGCGGAGCCGCCCTATTGGCATGCCGTGATGCCGGATGAACCAAAACGGTTCTTCAGAGTGAACCGCCCCTAGAAGGTACAAAAATCAGTTGGCTTGGGCTTCGGGCGGCTCGTCGGATTTCCTGCGATATGCGGAGATTCGACTCGCCCGGAGCCCTCAGCTCTTGCTGAAGTAACCGCTGATGAACGCGATTTGGATTCTCCCTTGCGCAGCGCTGACGCTGTTTACGTCGGCGTTACCCTGCTTCGGTCTGGAGGGAATCATCCGGCCAGAGTTCGAGATCATTCCACGCTCGCCATTCGAGACCCTCTCGGCGCAGTTTCCAAGCGCCGCGGCGGCGAGTCCCCAAGTGCCGTTCAACATCACGGTCAGTTATTCGGGAAACCCGTTGTTCCAGCAGGCCTTCCTGGATGCTGCCGCCATCTGGGAAAACCTGATTCCTACCTACATCGACGGGCATCAGGGTGCCTTTCAATTCAGTGGAGTCGTGATCAATGCGAGTGTCAATTTCATCGACGGCACGGGGAATATTCTCGGATCGGCCGGACCGGCTTCGGGGGGCTATGATGATTCGGGTTACCTATTGGCGGCGACTGGCACGATGCAGTTCGACTCCGCCGATTTCAGCAGTCCAACCGGTAGTTTTCAGGATGTCGTGCTGCATGAAATGGCCCACGTCATCGGGGTCGGCACGCTTTGGCAGCTGAATGGCCTCTACAATCCCTCCGCGCCGTCGGTGATCGACCCCGGCAACGGCCAGACCGTCGGGCGATACACCGGAACGCACGGTGTGCTCGGCTGGCAGGCGGAGTTTGATGAGAACGCAACCTTCGTCCCCGTGGAAAAAGGCGGGGGTGGAGGTACCGCCAACGGCCACTGGAACGAGGGGGACGGCGGGGCGGTCACCGGCTACACCTCGGCTATCACCGGTCTGGACGCACGAAACGAGCTGATGACCGGCTGGCTCAACCCCAATAGTTTCATTGGTGAAGTCACCAAGGGCAGCTTGCGCGATCTGGGATATGAGGTGATCATCGTGCCCGAGCCTTCGGTCTGGGTGATCGGAGGGATCCTAGGCTGCGGTCTGCTGCTTCGACGGTCCCATGGTTCACGATCCAGCTCGCCGGAATGCAAAAGATGACGTCACGTCCACCATGAAGCGCGACCGCACTCCGGTGGTCATCGGTTCAGTCGTCGGTCTCGTGACCATCTTCGCGATCTTCATGCTCTTCCAGCGGGGACTTCTGGTCATTCCGAACCATGAGGAACCTGCCGGTCGGGCATCGCCCGGCAGGGAAGCGGTCCCGCCGCCCGGGGATCCCGCGGAGTGCAAGAGCCTCGCGCTTCAGGTCTGGACCCGTTTTGTCGAGTCCCCAGATATCGAGGGAATGATTCGCGAGGTCAGGGACTCGGGTAGGGTCGGCCCTCTGATGCGGGAATTTTATGGCCGCCGGGGGCATTCCTTCCCGACCATGGCGAAAGTCTCGGCTGGAAAAGTTGCTTCGAGCGTTTCCCGGGAAGCAGTGCTCTTTGCGATCGAACCGTTCTCCGGTCCGATCTACGCCGTCGCCCTGAATTGGGACGACGGCTTCTACCGGATCGATTGGGAGTCGCTGGTGGCCTACGGCACGGTCGACTGGTATGAATTCACCGAGGGAAAGTCCGGTTCGACCGAACGCCTGCGGGTGTTTCTTAGCCCGCTCAAGGACCGATGGAACCACCCGGCCTTGCCGGTCCGCGCAAAGAGCTACCTGATGGAACATCGGGATTCTACGGATCCGGTCGTGGCAGTGTCGATGGCACCGGAATCGATGACGGTGGATGCGATGGTCACGCAGCCGCGCACTCCCGTGAGAGTCGCAGTGCGCTGGGACAGGGAATTCGGTTGTTTCCGCATTGAAGGCTCGCCGGTGGTTAGCTGGAGCGACTGAGTCCGCCGCCTAACAACTCCATCGCCGCTTGCATGTCCCCGATGATCAAGGCATCTAAAAGGCCATGCTCGCCCGGATTTTCTTGCTGACCAGCCTGCTTTCCGCCCTCGCCGCCGCCCAGGCCTACCGGCCGTCGGGCGAGAAGCCGCCGGGGCCGGCGCGCGAGTTCCGCGCGGCCTGGGCGGCCGTGGTGCACAACATCGACTGGCCGAGCGCGAAAGGCCTGTCGTCGTCCCAGCAGCAGACGGAGATGCGCGCGATCCTCGACAAGATGGCCTCGCTCAACATGAACGCGCTGGTCCTCCAGGTGCGTCCGCATTGCGACGCGGTTTACCAGTCCTCCAAAGAACCCTGGAGCCCGTGGTTGACCGGCACCATGGGCAGGTCGCCGGGCTACGATCCGCTCGCCTACGCCATCCAGCAGGCGCACGCCCGGGGGATCGAGGTCCACGCCTGGTTCAATCCGTTTCGGGCTCTTTCCAACGCCAGCCATGGCACCTGCGGTAACCACGTCTGCAAGGCCTCGCCGCACATCACCAAGCGCTACGGCAACCTCGTCTGGTGCGATCCCGCCGCGCCCGAAACCCGTTCGCGGGCTTTCGCCGCCATCCTCGATGTGGTCCAGCGCTACGATGTCGATGGCGTCCACCTCGACGACTATTTCTACCCCTATCCCGAAGGCGGCCGGACCTTTCCCGACGGCCGTTCGCCGGCGGTGAGGCGGCAGATTGTCGATGACTTCGTGCAAAAGCTCTACGCCGACGTGAAGCGCGCCAAGCCGTGGGTGCGGGTCGGCATTTCGCCCTTCGGCATCTGGCGGCCGGGCGTGCCGGACGGGATCGAGGCGGGGATCGACGCCTACGAGCAGATCGGCTGCGATGCCCGCAAGTGGCTGGCGAAGGGCTGGGTCGATTACCTCGCGCCGCAGCTCTACTGGCGGGACCAGCCGCGCAAGCAGAGCTTCTCCGCGCTGCTCTCGTGGTGGCGGCAGCAGGGCAGCCGGCCGGTGTGGCCGGGCATCGCGACGACCCGGATCGGCGGGCCGGAAGACGGCCGGCCGGCGTCGGAGATCACCAAGCAGGTCGATCTTTCCCGCAGCATCGGCAAAAACTGGGCCGGCCACATCCACTGGAGCGTGAAAGGCCTGACCAAGAACCTCGGCGGCGTCTCCACCATGCTCGCAAAAGGTGCCTATTCTCAACCCGCTCTCGTCCCGCCGATGCCGTGGCTCAGCCAGAGCGCTCCCGCCCGGCCCGGCGCCAGCGTCACGGGCAACGGTTCGTCGGTCCGCGTCACCTTCCAGAGCGGCGACCGCGCGACCTCGCGCTACGCCGTGCAGGCTCGCTTCGGCAATCAGTGGCGGATGGTGAAGATCGTCTCCGCCGGATCCAAAAGCGTGGATCTCCCCGCCCTCGCCGGTCGCCTGCCGGACGCGGTGGCGGTGAGCGCGGTCGATCGCTTCGGGAACTCCAGCACACCGGTAGTGATGGCGCGGTAGTTTTCTTGAACCGGGAGCGCGGAATGCATTTTCCGCACGTGTCCCGAATCCCGCCCCTCCCAAATTCCCCTTGCCCGATGGCGCGGAACGTGGTGGAACCCGGCGTTCGCCGTGAGCGGGGGTGCCATGCCGCTATAATTACTTTACTTTTCCGTAACAATCGGTTGAAACCCTTGGCGTCCCGCAACTCTCCGCCGGCCTGTGCGCCGCACCTTTCCTGCTAATGAAAGTCCGATTTTTCGTCACGGGCACGGCCGCTCTGCTCGCGGTCTGGCTGGTCGCCACCTTCCTCAATGAAGTCCCCGTCGACCGCTACCCGCAATTCGGGCGGGGCTCGGTGCCGGTCTCGGCGAAAAAGGTGACACCGCCGCAGGAAGGAAAGCCGATGGCTGCCTTGGAGTCCGACAAGGACACGGAAGTCGCCTTCGAGTAATCCACCATGGACGATTCAGTCCTCGCCTTTTCCCGCACGATCTCTCACTCTTGCCGACATGGCTGAAGAACCGGTAGTCTGCGATACGAAGCCGATGGGTCTCGAAGTCGAAGCCGGCGTGCACTGGTGGTGCGCCTGCGGAAGGTCCGGCCATCCGCCGTTCTGCGATGGCAGCCACAAGGGCACCGGGCTGCAGCCGGTGAAGTTCGAGACCACGACCCAAACCACCATCTGGTGGTGCCAGTGCAAGCGCACCGCGTCCCCGCCGCTCTGCGACGGCAGCCATAAGAAATTCCGTGCCTGATTCCCATGCCCCACCCGGGGATCAGCCTTGTCAGGTCGGGCGGGGGCAGTCATAGCCAGCCCCTCCATGGACGATCTCGAAGGATCGGCAGGCACGCCGGCATCGGTGAAGGCTTGCCGGCACGTTCTCCACCCGCTGTTCGCCCTGCTGGCGGGAGTTAGCCTGCTCTCGATTGTCGGCTGGACCGGCGCCGTCACCGAATGGCAGCACTGGGTCACCGCCTTGACGGGGATTGCGTTTGCGGCCGAACGCGGTTGGGTGCGGCACCGCATGAGATACGAGCGCAGCGAGCGGCGGCGGCTCGGCTGGCATGCGGCGCTGGGCGCCGGGGTTCTCTTCGTCACGCTGGCCCTGCTCATCAACGGCAGCCGCGCCATCGCTTGGCATGTTTTTATCCAGGTCGCGGTGATGGCTTCCGGCCTCGCATCCGCCATCCATCACCAGCCGCGGCTCACCGCCCGGGCCTTCCACCCCGGGCTGGTGCTGATCCTGTCGTTTCTCGCCATCACCGTTGCCGGCACCTTGTTGCTGAAAATGCCGCTCTGCACGGTGAGCGGCGTGAGCTGCTCTTGGCTCGATGCCGCCTTCACCAGCACCAGCGCGGTCTGCGTGACCGGCCTCGCGGTGCAGAATACCGCCACCTTCTTTTCGCCGACCGGCCAGATGGTCATCCTGCTGCTCATCCAAATCGGCGGGCTCGGCATCATGACCCTGGCCTTCTTCGCCGCGGTGGTGCTCTTCGAAGGCATCTCGCTGCACGACCGGCTGCTGTTAGGCCGGATGTTGCAGGAAAACCGGCTCGCCCGGGTCGGGCAGACGCTGGCTTTCATCGTGGTCATGACGTTCGCCTGCGAAGCCGTGGGGGCAGCCATTCTCTATGCCGGACTGGACGCGATTCCGGACCGGGGCGAACGCTGCTTCCACGCGGTCTTCCACGCCGTGTCCGCCTTCTGCAACGCCGGTTTCTCCACCCTGCCCGACAACCTCGCGACGCCCGTCGTGCAAGGCAACGCCGTCTGGCAGGTCGTCATCATGGCGCTGATCGTCATCGGCGGCCTGGGGGCGCTGGTCTGTGAGGATCTCACCCTCTGGACCGCGGCAAAGATCCGCCGCCGCCGGCTGAAAGAAGGCCCGAACCCGCGGCTCCGCGTCCACACCCGCCTCGTGCTGGTGGTCACCACCGTGCTGATCACCGGCGGCGCGCTGGTGATGTATCTGTCGGAATACGCGCTCTGGCAGGGGCCGGAGAACGGCGGCCGGGTGCTCACCGCGTTCTTCCACTCCGTCACCACCCGCACCGCCGGCTTCAATACCGTCTCGATGTCCGCCATCGGCCCGCTCACCGCGCAGGCAATGATGCTCCTGATGCTGATCGGCGGCTCCCCGGGCGGCACCGCAGGCGGCCTGCGTACCACCACCGTCGCGGTGGGCCTGGGTCACCTGTGGAACCAGCTCCGCGGCGGCAAGCGCGGCATGGTCGCCTTCCACCGCACCATCCCCGCGGAGACCGGCTCGCAAGCGCTCGGCCTGATCGTCCTCGCGGGGATCTGGCTGATCGCGAATTTCATCGTGCTCCAGATGCTCGAGGCCGGCCGCGGCATCCCGGAAAGCACCCTCCTCTTCGAATTGATCAGCGCTTTCGCCACCGTCGGCCTCTCGCTCGACCTCACGCCGCTGCTGACCGATGGCTCCAAGTCACTGCTCATCCTGAACATGTTCGTCGGCAGGGTCGGCCTGTTGACCGTCATGGCCACCTTCATCCCGCCCGACCGCCGGCCCGCCTCCGGGCGGCCCAGCGAAGACATCCTCCTCACCTGATTTCCCCATGAAATGCTGCATCATCGGCCTCGGCACCTTCGGCACCCAGCTCGCCCGCCAGCTCGCCCGCGAGGGACATGAAATCGTGGCCGTCGACAACGACCCCGCCCACATCAACGCGCTCAAGGACGAGATCGAATACCTGATCCAGGCCGACTGCACCAACCTCGCCGCCTTCAACGAGATCCCGGTCGATGCCTGCGACGTGGTCATCCTGGCGATCGGCGAGGACTTCGAGGCCTCGCTTTCGATCGCCGCCAATCTCCAGCAGCTCGGCGCCCGGCGCATCATCAGCCGGATCATCAACCCGCTTCACGGCCGCCTGCTCAAGCTTCTCAGAATTGACGAGCTGATGATCCCCGAGGCCATGGCCGCGGCGTGGTTGGCGCGCTCGTTGAAATCGCCCGAGATCCTCGACAGCCTCGACCTCGGCGGCGGCTACGAGATCGCCCAGATCATGGCCCCGACGGCCTTTGTCGGCAAGTCGCTGCAAGAGATCGGCCTGCGCTCCAACTACGACATCAACCTGATCACCATCGCGAAAGGCCGCGGTGCCGCCGCCCTCAGTTCCACCCGTCAAGCGGTGCAAAAGGTTCTCGGCATCCCGCTGCCCGACCGCGCCTTCGAGGCGGACGACATCCTCGTGCTCTTCGGACACGCCAAGGATGTGCGCCGGATGATGCGGGACCACGGGATGGGGTAGCGCTGGTCCGCGGCACGGCGGCTTGCACACCACCCGGGTTGACAAATCACAGGGCTCTGTGCATGGTCTGTGCATGGCGACGAAAACCATTTCTGTGGATTTGGAAGCCTACGAGGCGCTGAGCAAGGCCCGCCGCTCGCCCAAGGAATCCTTTTCCCAAGTGATCCGCCGGGCCCGATGGTCGGACGGGCCGAAGTCCTGCGCTGATCTCTTGAAGGCCCTGCCCGGCATGCCTGCCGCTCCGGACGAGGTGATCCGCCGCTTGGAAGAAGCCCAGGCCGCCGACATGCCCCCCGACTCCCCTTGGTCATGAGCGATCTCCTGTTCGACACCTGTTTCCTGATCGACATCGAACGCGAACTGAGGCGGGGAGCAGGCAAGGCCCACCATTTTCTGGCGCGGCAGCCCGGGGCTCGACCTTGGATCTCCTGGACCGTCGCCGGCGAGTTCGCCGAAGGTTTCGGAAGCATCCAGGATCCCGCCTGTTCGGCGATGCTGGGGAAGTTCGACATCGTGGAAATGAACGAAGCGACCGCCGGCTGCTATGCCGGGATCACGGCGGACCTACGCCGGAAAAGTCTCCTCATCGGCGCGAACGACTTGTGGATTGCCGCTGCCGCCTTGGCTGCGGGTTTCCCGCTGGTGACGAACAACGCGATCCATTTCACCCGGATCCCCGGCCTGAAGGTGGTCGGCTACTGAATGGAATTCCCCCTCGACAGCCTCCGCCCGCCGCGCCAATTTCCCGCTCGTGACGACGATTCTCCGCGGGCTTCTTGAGCTGCGGCCGCTCCTTCTAGGGCTGGCCTCCCGCTGAACCTTGTCTTTTCATACCGCCGTCACCCGACCGCCGCACCTTCCGCGGCTGCTCTGCCTTTCCACTGATCACTGATCACTGATCACTGATCACTGCTCACTGATCACTGACCACTTCCCATCTCTTCCCGTGAATTCCGCCTCCATCTCCAAATACCGGCCCTTCCCCCCGGTCCACCTGCCCGACCGCACCTGGCCGGACCAAACCATCAGCCACGCCCCGGTCTGGTGCTCGGTCGACCTCCGCGATGGCAACCAAGCCCTCCCGCAGCCGATGTCGATCGAAGAAAAGCTCGAGTTCTTCGACCTGCTCTGCCGCGTCGGCTTCAAGCAGATCGAGATCGGCTTCCCCTCCGCCGCGGACACCGAGTTCAATTTCTGCCGCCGCCTGATCGACGAGAACCGCATCCCCGACGACGTGACCATCCAGGTCCTCGTCCAGACCCGCGAACACCTGATCCGCCGCTCTTTCGAAGCGATTGGGGGCGCAAAAAAAGCCATCGTCCACATCTACAACTCGACGTCGCCGCTGCAACGTCGCGTGACCTTCAACGACGCCACCCGCGAGCAAATCCGCGACATCGCGGTGGAGGGCGCCAAGCTCGTCAAGCAGCTCGTCCCCACGGTCCCCGAAACAGAGATCATCCTGCAATACTCGCCCGAATCCTTCTCCGACACCGAGCTCGATTTCGCGCTGGAGTGCTGCAACGCGGTCATCGACGTCTGGCAGCCGACGCCGGAGAAAAAGATGATCGTCAACCTGCCCGACACCGTCCAGTGGACCACCCCGAACGTCCACGCCGACCAGATCGAGTGGATGTGCCGACACCTGAAATGCCGCGACTCCCTTCTGGTCTCCCTCCACACCCACAACGACCGCGGCACCGGCACCGCCGCCACCGAGCTCGGCCTGATGGCCGGCGCCGATCGCGTCGAAGGCACGCTCTTCGGCAACGGCGAGCGCACCGGCAATCTCGACATCGTCAACGTGGCGCTGAACATGAACAGCCACGGCATCCCGACCGGCCTCGATTTTTCCGACCTCAACCGCCTGCGCGAGGTCTATGAACGCGTCACTCGCATGACCGTCGGCGAGCGCCAACCCTACGCCGGCGAACTCGTCTTCACCGCCTTCTCCGGCTCCCACCAGGACGCCATCAAAAAGGGCCTCGACCGCCGCGAGAAAGACGAGAGGGATAAGAGGGGCGCGGGCGGCTCGCCCGCAGCAACAGAAGAGTCAAGTGAGAGCAGCGCGCCACCCGCAACAGACAAGAGGGGTGCGGGCGGCTCGCCCGCAGCAACTCCGCTTCCCTGGTCAGTCCCGTATTTAACTATCGACCCCCAGGACATCGGCCGCTCCTACGAAGCCATCATCCGCATCAACTCCCAGTCCGGCAAAGGCGGCATCGCCTACATCCTCGACCGCGAACACGGCCTTGACCTGCCCAAGACCATGCACCCGCAGGTCGGCAAGCGGATCTACGACCTCGCCGACGAACTCGGCCGCGAGCTGACCGCCGACGAGATCCGCGATGCCTTCTACCAAATCTTCGCCAACCTCGAAGCACCGCTTTCCGTCAAGGACTACGAACTTGTCCACCACACCACCGAGCGGGGCCTCGTCGAGTGTACCGCCACCATCGTGCTCGATGGCACCGAAACGCGGATCGAAGGGAAGGGGAATGGCCCGATCAATGCCTTCGTCCAAGCCATGGCTGGCATCGGCCTCAAGGACTTCAAAGTCTCCGACTACCGCTCCCACGCCATCCGCGGCGGCTCCGACGCGAACGCCGCCGCTTACGTCCAGGTCCAGCACGACGACGGCCGCATCCTCTGGGGCTGCGGCATCGATCCCTCCATCGAAATGGCCGGCCTCAAAGCCCTCGTCACCGCTTGGAACCTGCTGCGCTAACGGAGAGGGTGCGTCTCGCGCCCCCGTCCTGCCCCCGCGTCTTCATCTTGTTCCGGTCTTGCATCTTGTGTCTTCCCGTCTTGCGTCTCCGATGCTCCTCTACGCCATCCTCGACCTCGGCTACGTCACCGCGGAGAACGCCGAATCCGCCACCGCCGCCCTCCTCGCCGGCGGTGCTGACTTTCTGCAACTCCGCGCCAAAGGACACTCGCCCGCGGAAATCGAAGCGCTCGCCCGCCGCCTCCTGCCCCTCTGCCGCGCCGCCGGCATTCCGTTCATCGTCAACGACCACCCGGCCATCGCCGCCGCCATCGATGCCGATGGCGTCCATCTCGGCCAGGACGACGGCCCGCTCGTCCCGGTCCGCGCCCTCCTCGGCCCCGGCAAGCTCATCGGCCGCTCCACCCACGCTCCCGACCAAGCCCGCGCCGCCTTGGCAGAAGGCTTTGACTACATTGGCTTCGGCCCGCTCTTTCCCACGCCCACCAAGCTCGGCCGCCCCGGCATCGGCCTCGCCGACCTCGCCGCCGTCCAAGCCGAAGTCGGTCCGCACATCCCCGTCTTCGCCATCGGCGGCATCCGCCGCGACAACCTCGCCGGCGTCCTCGCCGCCGGAGCGCGGAACGTCGTCATCGTCTCCGACCTCCTGACCGCCCCCGACATCGCGGCCGCCACCCGCCAAGCGAAGCGGCTCCTCACCGGGACCGCGGATCTTGCCCGGCCTTCGTAGCTTCAGCGAAGTAGGCAGTCCGCCGAACGGTCCCCGGCAGCCCGCGAGACGCATCGCTCCGAACCGTCCCCACCGCCGCCCTCCGAGAAGCGAAGCGTCCCTCACCGGGACCGCGGATCTTTAGTCCGCAGAACGGTCCCCGGCAGCCCGCCATCGCCATTCGCGAAGCATCAACTCGCTGCCGCAGACGGGCCGGTCTAAAAGACCGAAAGCCGAAAGCCGGGGAAACGCGGCAAATCCAGCACCGCGCTTCCGCAGACCTTCGACCTTCAGACGGTCTTCCTCACCACGCCGTCATCCTCCTAAACGCCTCCAGCCGCTCCTCCACCTCGGCCTTTCCAATCCCCTCCAGCCGCCGGGTCGAGAATTCCTCGCAGGTGAACGACGCCACCACCGACCCGTGCACCACCGCCTGCCGGATGTTTTCAAACGAAAAATCCCCGCCGGCCCGCGCCGCCAAATAACCCGCCAGCCCACCGAGGAAGCTGTCGCCGGCTCCCGTCGGGTCCACGATCCCCCGCAGTGGAAACGCCGCGCAGCGGAAAAAGGTCTCCGGGCAGGGCACCGAATCCGACTCTCCCATCGCCTGCCCGTTCGCCGAAAACAGCATCGCGCCGAACTCGCCCAGCTTGATCACCACGAACCTCGGGCCTTTCCCCAGCAGGATCCGCCCGGCTTCCACCAGATTCGCCGTCCCCGTGAACTCCCGCGCCTCGCCCTCATTGATCACGAACAGGTCGATCTTCCCCAGCACCTCGTGCAGCCGCTCGTTCGCGATCCCGATCCACAGGTCCATCGTGTCCGCTATGACGAAGGGAGCGCTGACTTTAGTCGGCTCGTGGTCCCCCGCTCCGCCTTCCGCTCTCCCCGGTCCGCATTGTTCCAGCATCTGCAACTGGTTGTCCGGCGACATGTTCGCCAGCACCACCACCCGCGCCGCCGCCAGCGAAGCCGGCACCTTCACTTGCCAGCTCTCCAGCACGTTGAGCCCCACCCGGTGGGTCACCCGCGCGTTGAGGTTCTCCAAATACTCGCCACTCCACGTGAAAGAATCGCCCTCGGAGCGCTCCACGCCTTCCAAGCTCACCCCGCGCCCTTCCAGCATCGCCAGATGGCGCGCCGGGAAGTCTTTTCCCACGATCCCGATCAAATTCACCTGCGGCGCGTAAAAACTCGCCGCCAGCGCCGCGTAGGCTGCCGAGCCACCCAGCAGCTCCGTGCCCTCCGCATCCGGAGTTTTCACGTGGTCGATCGCGATCGTTCCGCCCACCAGGACGGCATCATTGGAGGAATTCATGGGTATCGTGGTGCTAGGAGTTCTCAAAGCCCGCGGACCGTGTGGCCCGCAGCGGCGTTATTCTCCGAAACCCGCCCGATTTGGCAAGACCCTTGACCCAAGGAGTGGCGGACTCCGATCCGCCAGAGCCCATGTTCTGTAAACCCCTGGTCCGCGCGTCCCCCGACCGTCCGCACTCCACCGCATACCAGCGTAACCATCGGAAAGGCCACCTGCAGAATCGGAAGCAAACCTTAACCTCTTACTTCCCCTAAGCGCTCTTTCGCCCGCAAAACGCCCCCTTCTGAACCATTTCACGCCGGTCTCAAAAGCTCCCACGAAATCAGCCGCGACGCCCAATCCGCCCACTAAGAGTCTTCCTGAAGACCCTCGCTTTGAAGTAGCAAGTCCCTGACAATCTGTGATTTGGAGCGTTATCAAAAATTGCCTTGTGAACCCCACGGGAATCGCTCTCATTTGATGGAGTGAGCAAGAAACCCACGCCCCCAGTCAGCGCTGTTACAAATCCGTTGCCAGAGCCTGGTTTTTTTTACTCGACGAAAACAAAAACCAACCGTAGGTCTCGTCTGTCATGAAACCAATCATCCCATTCGCGCTGCTCGGAGCGCTTCTCGCTGTCGGGGCGGCTGATGCAGCTGTCACAGATCCTGTCGGATACATCACACACGCCATCGCGGGAGGAACTGTTGCCTCGCCCGGCTTCACCTTCGTTTCTTCCACGTTAGTCGCCGCTGATACTTTTGCAGGTGCCTCGACGAATTCGCTGGCGGGCGGCACGACGGTTTCGGCCCCGGGTATTCCCGCCGGTCTCGGTGCTGATTACTACGTAGAAATTAAATCCGGCCCTTCCGAAGGTTGGTGGGCGACGCTTTCGGGCCCTCCAACTGGACCCTCGGTCGCCGGCACCGCAACCGTTACAAGTCCGTTCCCTGCTGGCCTTGGGGTTGGCACTGTCTTCACGATTCGCAAGCATCAGACCATTGGTGGTCTTTTTGGCGCCAACAAACCGGGCCTTGACCCTGGTCTGGATCTCGACTCTGCCGACGAAGTTCAGGTGCTTGATAATTCAACACAGAACACTTCAGCCTACTTCTATGCACTCGCTGCAGACGGAGCTCCTGTAGATGGCTTCTACGATGGCGGCGGTGGTGATGCCAATGGAGTCGTTATTGAGCCTGGCGCGTCGGTTCTCATCAAGAGAAAGTTCGGCGGTCCGACTTCGTTTGTCTCAAATGGTTCGGTCAAAGTCACCAAGACACAAGTTGACATTTATGTCGGTGACAACTGGGTGAGCACAATGCGTGCTACTGGTGTAACTCTCGGCGCAATGGGTTTAGACACGGGTAATACCAGTACCGGTGTTGAGCGTGGTGTTGACCTCAATGTTGACGAATTCCAGTTGATTGCTGCAGATGGTGCGACCACGAATGCTTACTTTGCGGCAGATCCAGTTGCTGCCCCTGGTTTCGCTGGATGGTATGACGGCGGTGGCGCTGACAAAAATTCCCTTCTAATTGCCGAGGGTCAAGGTGGTAACGTGAAGCGGAAGTTTGCTGGCTCGGCCATTTGGACAGTTCCTGCTCAGCCTATTGCTCCTTGAGATATCCCTAATAATAAAACAAAAATCTATCAACAGTATGAAAGTAATGAAATTAGTCCTTGGGCTCACCGTTGCCTTGGCAACATTCGTGAGCGGTGCAACAATCACTTTGAACAAGGGGTTGTCGCCAGGGTTCAATGTTCAAAACTCAGCAGGGACATCTACCGCCGGGTTTGTGTTTATTGGAACTTTTGCTGGTGGGACTGCACCAGGCACGCCAGTTGGTGGAGATTACACCAACCTTATTTCGACATTCCAAATTTTCGGCTCTATCGCAACTCCTGTTGCTGGAACTGCCCTTTCAGGTGGCATCACTGCGAGTCCTGCAACGCCTGCTAACTTCAACACGTTTCAGATGTATATGATCGTGGCGAACAATGCGAGTCTTGCTGCAGCTACTCAGTTTGGTCTCTTCACCAATACTCCTGCTACCGCGTTCCCTGCCGACACGCTTGCAGCTGGTTCGACCAACTTCAACGTCAACGTCTTCACTGCACTTGGCGTTGTTGCTGGCGCTGGCTCTAAAATCGACAATGCGACCGGCGCGGATACCCTCCGACTTGTCAACGTCGTCCCGATCCCGGAGCCTTCCACCGCTCTCCTTGGCTTACTTGGTGTCGCCGGCCTCATTCGCCGCCGCCGCTAATCGAAGCTTTTTGGGAAACATTTGACGATGGGCGGGGCGAAAGCTCCGCCCATTTTCGTTTCATTGTGCAAGAGAAGTGGAACGGTGTCCAAAGTTGAGCGGGATTTTCGGGCTCCAGCAGCTGACTGACGGGACTGACGCGACCGTGGCGAAGCCGGTAATGACTGGAATCAGGGGAACGGTGTCCAAAGTTGAGGTCTAACAATAAAGGGTGCTGCGAAGTCGGAGCGATAGCGGAGACTTCGGCTGCGCCCATAGTTGAACAAGCCCGGAGCGACGGGTGATTCGCCCCTTTAT
>JAYTLR010000080.1:0-5198 GCA_043729195.1 Akkermansia sp. | reverse complement strand
TGTCAGCGTCGAGCCAAGGGTAACCTGCCCAAAGGTGAGAGCATTGGTCGAGTTGTTCGTCCAGGTCTGGCTGTTGGCCAAGCTGAGTGCCGTGCTGATGGTGACCGCTCCCTGCGCCACGGCACCATACGCGAACTGGTTCATGGTGATGCCGCCTGCACCGGGGGTGCCGTTGCCAAGAGTGATCGAGGTGCCGCCGGAGAGGGTCGTTGCGCCGGAAGCTTGGAAGGTCAGACTGTTGGCAACCCGGGCACCGCTGACGGTGACCACATAGGCGGTGTTGCCGCTGGCCGCGCCCGGACCCGCGACGAAGAAGAGGTCGTCGGTGTTGAGTGTTCCGATCTGGAGCGCGCCAGCCGCGCCACCGAGGGGGTCGGTGTTCCAGAAGTTGCTGGTGCCCCAGGTGCCTGTGGGCGTGGCACCGGCACCGGCTGTGGCGGTGGTGTTGGAATCCCAGTAGAGGTTGGTCGCGAGAAGAGCGGGTGCGGTGAGCAACACGCTGGAGGCGAGGAGGAAGGAGCGGAGGCGGGCAGTGGGTTTCATGGCGACGACGAAAGGCGATTGCCAGAGTCCTGATTCGCCGGAATTCGGCGACCGCTGGCTTTCAAAACGGAGAAAAGCGGGGGGGCAGACGGGTGTCGAAGAATTTCCATCTCGCATGCTACCCCTGATTTCCGGTAGAGGACGCGGTGTGGCGCGGTTGACTGTTTTTTCCGCTGCAGATCAGGTGGCTTCGTTCCTGAGGAACGAGCTGATGGCGGGGGTATGGACCGGGCAGATGCCGGGCGGGGACCGGCTGGCGGTGGAACTGGGGGTAGGGCGGGACACGGTGGAGACGGCGCTGAAGCGCTTGGAGGAGGAGGGGCTGCTGGTGAATCAGGGGCGGCGGCGCGGGCGGCGGATCGAGGTGGCGGCCAGTCTGACCGGGGTGCGACGGCTGCGAGTGGGAATCTTGCTGGATGAGACCGACAACCTGAGGTTGGACTACGTGGTGGAGTTCGCGCACGAACTGGCTGAGGCCGGGCACCTGGTCTTCCATCCGCCGCGGGCGATGTCCGAGCTGGGACTCGATGTGGCCCGCATCGCTGCCATGGTGGAAAAGTCCGAGGCGGACGCCTGGCTGGTGCTGGCGGGGTCGCGCGGGATCCTGGAGTGGTTTGCCGCGCGGGATGTGCCGGCTTTCGCCATTTTCGGGCGGCGGCGCGGGCTGACGATGGCGGGTGTGGGGCCGGACAAGCCGCTCGCGTTGGCAGAAGTCACGCGGGTGCTGATCGGCCGGGGGCACCGCCGGATCGTCATGTTGGCACGTCCGCGGCGCCGCTTGCCGGAGCCAGGATCGAGTGAGCGGGCGTTTTTCCATGAGCTGACCCTCCGCGGGATCACCCCGGGGGCTTACCACTTGCCGGATTGGGAAGAGAGCATCGAGGGGTTTCAATCGTGCCTTGAATCGCTGTTCCGGATCACCCCGCCGACCGCGCTGATTGTTGATGAGGCTGCATTTTTCATCACCGCGCTGCAGTTTCTCGGAAGGCAGGGAATCCGGATCCCGGAAGACGTTTCGCTGGTTTGCACCGATGCGGATCCGGCTTTCGCCTGGTGCCGACCGTCGGTGGCCCACATCCGCTGGGAAAGCCGCCCGGTGGTGCGGCGGATCGTGAACTGGGTGGCCAATGTGAGCCGCGGCAAGACGGACAAGCGGCAGACGGTGACGGCGGCGGAATTCGTGTCCGGCGGGACCATCGGTCCGGCGAGGGAATGATCCCGGACGCGGAAAGAATCGCCGGATTCCGAGGTGATCGCTTGCCCGGACCCGGAGCGCTTTCCATGCTCCGCCTATGAAGCCCCGCCGCCACGAACATGAGGCCCGCGAAAATCGCCACGTCCGCAAGGTGGAAGAGAACCCGTCGTCGGGTCCGGCGCTCGACGAGGATGACCTCGCGCGGATCATCGCGGAGACGCCGGTTCCCTTCCTGCTGATCCTCGACTGCGTCCAGGATCCGCATAATTTGGGGGCGATCCTACGCACTGCCGATGGGGCGGGAGTGCACGCGGTGGTCGCGCCGAAGGACAAGGCGGTCGGGATCACCGAGACCGTGCGGCGGATTTCGGTCGGCGCGGCGGATCACGTGCCCTTCGTGCAGGTGACCAACCTGGCGCGGACGATGGAGCATTTGAAGAAGGCCGGCGTGTGGATTGTCGGGACTACCGATCACACGGACAAGCTGCTCTATGAACTCGACCTCAAGGGACCGCTGGCGATCGTGCTGGGGGCGGAGGAGAAGGGGATGCGGCGGCTGACCGAGGAGAACTGCGACTTCCTCGCCAAGCTGCCGATGGCCGGCAAGGTGGAGTGTTTGAACGTGTCGGTTTCGGCGGGGGTTTGTCTGTATGAGGCCGTCCGCCAGAGATCGCTGGTGAAGGCATGAATTATCCGGTTCGCATCTTGTCCGATCTTCACCTCGGGCACCGCGTGTCGCGCATCGCGTCGGCGGAGAGTTTGCGGCCGTTGATTGCGGGAGCGGGCACGGTGATCTTGAATGGCGATACCTGGCAGGAGCTGGCGCGGCAATTCCGCGAGCGCTCGGCGGAGATGTTAGATGAGTTGAAAAAGATCTGCGCCGAGGAAGGTGCGGAGCCGGTTTTTCTCTCCGGCAACCACGATCCGGGCTGGCCTGGACCCGGCTGGGTGGAGTTGGCGGACGGGAGGATTCTGATCACCCACGGAGACGCGTTTTTTCCCGATGGCTCGCCGTGGAGCCGCGAGGCGCTGACGCGGCAGGCCAAGGTTGGGGAATTGTGGAAGAGATATGAAGCAGTGACCGACGATCCCGCGGAACGGATCAAACTGGCGCGCGAGATGGCGCTGGTGCTGCGGGCGGCGGAGTATCCGAAGGGCAAGCAGCTCTGGCAGCGCGCGCTGGATGCGGTCCGACCGCCGCGCCGGGCTTTCGAGATGCTGCGGGTCTGGGCGACCCAGGCGGATGCGGCGGCGGCTTTTGCCGAGCGCTACTTTCCGAAAGCGGAGATCATCATCAAGGGTCACTTCCACCGAGCCGGCATCTGGCACAAGCGCGGCCGGTTGGTGATCAATCTCGGAGCCTTCATGAATCCCTGTCCGGCTATGTGGGCGGACTACGACGGCGGATTGCTGCGCTGCGGCAAGGTCGATGAAAGCGGGGAGCTTTACCGCTTGGGCGAGGTGTCGGGAGTCTGGCGGTTGACCAATTTTCCGGCACCTTGACCGCGCAGCGCTTTTGTGGCGCGATCCGATCATGAAAGCCGGGTCATGGAAGCTTCCCGTGGGGATGTTGCTGGGATTGGTGGGAGGATTCCTGCTGCGTCCGGTGGTAGTAACGGAAAGCGGGGATCTGCGGCTGTTCGCGGAGCAGGGTGCGACGGAGGCATCCGCGGAAGGTTCCGAAGCATTGTCGGGAAAGTCCGAGGTCCGCTCGTCCGGCAAGTGGTCTGCGGGTTCTCACTCGGCCCGCTTGTCGAGCGGTGATGCGGTGGAGGATGTGCGGGATTTGATCGCGTCGTTCGAAGGGATCCGGTCCGAGACCCAGCTCAACCCGATGGAGTTGATCCGGCGACTGTATCTGCTGACGCAACTCCGGGAGAGCGAAGTGCTGGATGTATTAGCAAGTCTTTCCAAAGCGGAGGACAGCATCGGTGGGCCCGAGTTCGGGACGATGGCGGGCATGATCGCTCTCACGCGGTTGGCGGAGTTGAACGGGCCTGAAGCAATGCGCCTGATCCATTCCAAGGAACTCGGCTCGATGTGGGACGGTTCGGCGGAGGACGCTGCTTCGGTGATGGTGATGAATTCCTGGGTGGCGGCCGATCCGGAAGGAGCGAAGCGCTGGTTCGAGGCAGGAATGAAGCACTTGGATCAGGAGGAGCTGCGGGACTTGATGGAGAAAGACGATTTCCGCCAAGCCTACTACGACGGCATGGCGAAGCACGACCCGGAAGCCTTGGCGCGGGAGATCGGGGAGGACTCCGATTCCGACAAGCGGGACCAGATGATGATCGCCCTGGTCCGCAGCGCGAAGGATCCCGCCGAATTGGTGGGGTTGCTTGATCGTTGCACCGCTGAGTCCGACGCCCGGACCGAGGCAATCGAGAAGCTCAACGAGTCGGATCCCCGGGCAGCGGCGGCTTGGGTGGAGAAGCAGTCCGTGGATGAAGCTCGTGTCGAAGACATCGCGAACGTGGCAACGGCGATGATGGAGCGAGACAGCGAGAAGGGGGTCGAGTGGTATCTGGCGCAGGAACTGGCCGACGAGGAGCGGGAGGGAGAACGGCTTTCAAGGATCGTCGGGCATCTGGCATCGACGGATCTGGAGCAGGCGGCGGAGTGGGTCGAGTCGCGCCCCGACGACGCGGCGCGGGACTCCGCCGAGATCACGATGGCGAGGCAATTCAGAGGAAAGACTTGGACGTTGCGATGGGTTGGCTGATCCGGGTCGAAGATCCGGTGAGCCAGGATCTGGCCCTGCAAGACATCCTTCGCGGCGAGTGGGATCACAGGGAGAAACGTCTGCGGGACGGTGTGATCGAAGCCGCTGAAAGGGCGGGCATGGGGGAGGCGGCGAGGAACTTCAATCCCGATTGAACCTCACGGGTCCGGATGGCGCGGAGTGGAGGACGACTACGATGGGTATGCCGGCGGGACGCCAGCGCTCGTGCGAACGCACATACATGAAATCAACCAGTGAAAGTCTGAGTCATCCCGAGACGAGCAACGGGAGAGCAGCCGGAGGCAACTGTGTCGTCGCGAGACGGGGTGGAGAGCAGCCCGAGGCGGACCTGCGGTCCCAAACGAGAGTGAACCCGATTCGGTTTACGACAACGGCGAGCCTTCGAGCGACTGGTGAAGCCTGCCGCATGAGCGGCAACCGATTCCTCCCACATCCCTCGTTCACGGGGGAGAACCGGGTTGTCGTGGATGGTTGGGGTGAGAACGCAGGGAAGGTATCATGTGGAAGCGTTGAGAGCTGTCCGGGCAGGAATCCGCGCGAGCGGGGCCGGGCAGCAGTCAGAGCCGCCATAGTAGTGAAGAAGCGGGGTAATGCCCGTGGAGCGAAGGGCGGCAGGAAGTGGAACCATGGGAGGAAGCACATCCCGTCCGACAGTGCCAACGATTGCCCGCGAGGGCTAGAACCGCACGGCTTGAGAGCCTCGGGATGGCCGATCCG
>JAYTLR010000079.1:0-22435 GCA_043729195.1 Akkermansia sp. | reverse complement strand
GCTGACTTCCGGTTCGGACGGGGCGCTGCCGCCTTCGCTCAATAGCCCGCGATTGCCGCCCTTCCCGTCGCCCACCTCCTTGGGCTTGCCCGGCGCGTTCCATGCGCCGATGAACTGCGAGGTGGTATGCCATCCGGTGGATTTGCCATCGCTTTGGATCTTCGATCCATCCCAGAGCGAGTTGGTCACCAGTGCCCGCGGATTCGAATCGATCCATCCGCGCAAGCTCTGGGCTTCATCCGGTGCTTCAACCTGGGCGGTGGTGCGGGTGAAGAAGCTCCAGGTGGCGATGTTGGGAGTCACCTTGTCACCCGTTAGATCGTCAATGAGGTAGGTGGTCTTGGTCGTGTCCAGTCCGCCGGAAGAACCGGAGACAACCGGCTCCGGAACCTTGAGGTCGTTCTTCGCCGAAGGATCGCTTCCGCCGTTCCAGAGTTCGGTGGAGCGGAGCAGGATGGAGTTGCCGGACTTGAGCGTGAACCAGGTCGAAGCCACGTTGGCGAGGTCAAGCGTCGGGAACTTGGACTTCACTTCGCTGCTTTGGGTGTCTTGTAGCACGATGTCGCCGAACCACGCGCTGTAGCCCTTCGGCACGAGGCGGACGCTGCCGGTGTCATCTTTGAGGTCGACGATGAAGGCACCCCTCTCGCTCCACCCGGACTTTAGAGGATAGGTCTGGCCGGCCTTGATCACGATGCGATCAAGTACCGAGAACAGCCTGAACTCGCCCGGTTGCAGGTCGACGGAGGGTGTCTCCAAGGTCAGATACTTCCCGCCGCCGCCTTGCTCCGGTGTGGGAATCACGCTCGTGCCCGCCGTCCACTCTTCTCGGAGCCAGAGTTTTGTCAGCCGTCCATCGGAGAATGTTCCGTTTGCTCCCCGCTTGGCATAGTTGAAGCGGAAATAGGGATACAGCCCCCAGTCAAAGCGGTAGGGGGCCGCAGTGATGACGACGTTGTAGGGATTCCAAAGCCCCAGGACCGGCTGGATTCCGATTTGCGCCTTGTAGAAGTCCGTGCTGGAGGGAGGCGTAGTGGGAGGAAGAAGCTCTGAGTTCAGGCGGAACCCAATCTGGAACATCGAGAGCACCGGAGCGACCGGGCTGTTGGTCTGCTGGATGTCCCGGCGGAAGCTCCCCTGGTTCGAGTTCGTGTAGGGTAACCAAGTTTTGTAGCGGAGATCGGCCTCCACCAACGGATTGCCACCGACCACCGGGATCTTTTGGCCATTCAGTGTACGCCAGAGGGTGGCGTAGTTCCAGAGGTTGCCCCAGTTCGGCCCGGTGGGCAGGCTGCCATTCTTGCTGATGGCGTCGCTCAGGTAGAACTTGGCCGCTGACTTGGTGGCGAACGTGTAGAGCGAGGCTTGGTTCACTATCGTGGCCGTGGGAGTGGCTCCGCAATAGATCTCCCCGAACTTCTTGCCCGACTGAGACCGGTCGAAGACTAGGGAAAGATCCACCTTCATGCCGCCCGTTGCGACGTTGACGGGCAGCCCAAAGCCGCCGGTGGTGACGTCATTGAAGTATTCGGTGGCCAACGTTGGGTCCACAGCGGCGAGGGAGGCCGTCGGCATCGAGATCAGCGCGTCCTTGTCGACCGTCCCGCCGTCCGCGAAATCGGACCAAGACTCGCCGAGCTTCGCGATGCCGGCTTCGAGGGGGACTTGCGATTGGGTCAGGCGGTCGCGTTCCGTGGCGGGCGGGGATTCCGGCTTGGTCACATCGATCCGGGCTTTGGTGCCTTCATCGCCGATCCACCAGGCGTATCGGCCTTGACTCTTGCCTTCGGTGATATTGACCACGGGAGCGAGCAGTTCCGTGGTCGCCGTGGGGGAACTTTTGAAGCTGCCGAGCTTGAGGGCATCCCCTTGGTCCAGCTTGGTGGACTTCACCAGAACGTCGGCGGGGTCCGGATCCTGACCGCTGACCAGCCAGGTGATCTTGGCGCTTTTCGCATCGGGAGTCAGGGAGGCGGGGCTGACGTCTGTGGCTCCGGTCCAACTGGGGTTTGGAGGGGCATCGCCCGTTTTCAGGCCCGATGTCATGGTGACCCGCTGGTCCGGGCCGGTGCCTTTCTGCAATTCGCCCAAGGCGAGGGTGAGTGCCATCCGGGCGTTTGCCTTGGCGACCTGCATCGCTTCCGACTGGGTCGAGGTGCGCAGTGAAATGGCGCTTAGACCGAGCAGTCCAACGGCGACCACCACCAGCAGCACCATCAGGCTGAGGGAGATCACGAGGGCAAAGCCGCGGGCCTCGCGGGTTGTGGATGGGTTTGAAATCATCTTCGGGCTTGGATTTGGAAAACGGACCGGGTCTTGGATTGGCCGGAGATTCAGCAATGAAGCGACTTCGAATGTATACACAACGGCAGAGGGCGCTAGGCACGTTTGCGTATTCATTCTACGAAAATGCGCATTTCTAGTGTAGAGAGGAATCGAAACGGATCGAAGGAGGTCGCAAATGCCGCTTGCGATTGATGGTTCAATTTCAAATGAATCTTACAAGAAAGCGCAAATGTCCATGGCGAATCTACGCTCCGTGATCAAGCCGTCCCGCCGGGTGGCGGTGCTGGTCGATACCTCCACGAGCTGGGGTCGGCGGATCATCGAGGGACTGCATCAGTATGAGAGCGAGCATTCCCGGTGGCAGCTTTTCGTCGAGCCGCGCGGGGTCGAGCAGCGGCGCTGGCTGCCGCCGGGGTGGACGGGGGATGGGGTGATCGCCCGGGTGGGTTTCCCGGAGCTGGCGGACCAGTTGCAAAAGCTGGGGCTGCCGGTGGTGAACGTGTCCGGGATCGAGCTGCCGGGCGTGGATTTTCCGCGGGTGATCACCAACCAGAAGGAGGCCGCGCGGATGGCAGCGGATCATTTCCTCAACAGCGGCTTTCGTCATTTCGGCTACTTCAGCCTGCTGGGCCTGGACTATGTGGCGGAGCATCAGCAGACGTTCCGCGCGATCGCCGAAGCGGAGGGCTTCGATTGTTCGCTGTATGCGGCGGCGTCGGAGCTCGGGGCGGCGGAGTCCGACTGGATGATCGATCTCGACCGGGTGGTCGAGTGGTTGGTGTCGCTTCCCAAGCCGGTGGCGATCCTCACTTGGAACACCGGCAGCGCGCGCGAGCTGCTGTATGCCTGCGCGGCAGCCGGCATGAAAGTTCCGGAGGAGGTTTCGGTGATGAGCGGCTCCGATGACGACCTGTTTTGCAAGGTGGCCCCGGTGCCGATTTCGGCGGTGAATCCGGCGGCGGAGGAGATCGGTTTCCGCGCGGCGGAAAGGCTCGACCAGTTGATGAACCGCAAGCGGGCTCAAGGCCGGAAAGATATCCTGATCCCACCGTTGGGAGTGGTTACGAGACAGTCGACCGAGACGCTGGCGGTGGAGGATCCGTGCCTGGTGAAGGCGCTGCGCTACATCCGGGAGGATCCGGCGCGGGCGATGCGGGTGAGCGACGTGGCGGCGCACGCGGGACTGTGCCGGCGGGCGCTGGAGCAGCGATTTCTCCGCATCCTCGGCCGCTCTCCGGCGTCGGAGATCCGGAGAGTGAGGATCGAGCGGGCGATCGATCTTTTGCAGCGGACGAAGCTGCCGGTGTCGGTGGTGGCGGAGAAGTCGGGCTTTAGCACTGCGGAATACATGGCCTCCGTGTTCCGCAGCCAGTTCGACGCGGCGCCGATGAGTTTCCGCAAGCGGGAGTAGGGCTTGCCGCTTGTTTCATCGAGCTACAAGCCGGTGATGGGGGCGAGATTTGCTCACCAATCGTCGGTCCGGAACGGCGAGGCCGGAAGTCCGGCGCCGTTGATGAGCGGGGCGGTCGGGTTGTCGGCCCAGGCATAGCGCACCGCGACCGGGGCTTTCACGTCCGGGCTGGAGACGATCACCGTGTCGCCTTCGATCTTCGCCGTGGCCCAGACCCACTTCTGGTCCTTGCCGGCGATGGCGAAGCCCTTGAGCTCGGCATCCTTCGATTTCAGTCCGCCGTCGGTGTGGGTGAACTTCAGCACGATCGATCCGCCCTTCACCTCGTGGCCGGCGGGCAGCGGGCCGGAGGAGGGGATCTTCTCGCCGTAAACTTCCGCCCGCGCCCACAGGCCGAGTCGCTTGCCGACCGTTTGCTTGTCCTTGGGGTGGATGTTGTTGGCGTCGCCGGCATCGATCACGATCGCGGTGCCGGTGTTCGGCAGCGCACGGGATTTGAGCATGGCCTCGCGGATCAAGGCCCAGCCGCTGGGGGCCGCGGGGTCGTCGGTCGGCTTCTTGAAGGCGGGCAATTGCACGCTGGCGAAATGGAAGTCGCCTTGGCCCCAGCGCTTGCGCCAGTCGCGGATCATCAGCGGAAGCTGATCGGTGTAGAGCTTGGCGGCAGGGCCCGCGTTGCCCTCGCCTTGATACCAGATCGCGCCGCGAATCGCGTAGGGGACCAGCGGGGCGATCATGCCGTTGAAGAGATTGCCGGGGCGGTTCGGGGCGAGCCGCGGGGCAGGCACGGGCCGCGGTTGCTGCGGCGGCTTTTTGCCTTCGGCCTTTGCCTTGGCGCTCTGCTCTTTCCACGCCGCCATCTGCTTCGCGTGGCGGGCTTTTGCCTGCTTCTCGTCGAAGGGCGCGGCGACCCGCTTCTTCCACGACTCGAGCGAAGGGGCCAAGGCGGGGAGCGTTTGTTGGGCCTCCAAGCTGGTCCAGCCCTCGATCGGGGTGCCGCCCCACGACGAGTTGATCAGGCCGACGGGTGCCTTGAGGGTCTGGTGGAGGTCGCGGCCGAAGAAGTAGGCCGTGGCGGAAAAGCGCGCCACGGTTTCGGGTGAGCAGACCTCCCACTTGCCGCCGCATTCGGCCTGCGGCGTTTCGGCGGTCTTGCGCTCGACGCTGAACATGCGGATCTCCGGGAATTTGGCGTTGGCGATTTCGCCCTTGGCATTGTTCACTCCGTTCACCTGCATCTGCATGTTCGACTGGCCCGATGCCAGCCAGACTTCGCCGATCAGCACGTCTTTGATGGTGATTTCGTTGCTGCCCTTGACGGTCATCGTCTGCGGTCCGGTAGCGGCGAGCTTTTCCAGCTTGAGCGACCACTTGCCGTCGGCTCCGGCCTTGGTCGATTGCTTCTGGCCGGCGATGCTCACGGTCACCGCTTCACCGGGATCCGCCCAGCCCCAGACCGGCACCGCGCCGTCGCGCTGGAGGACCATGTGATCGGAGAACAGCGAAGGCAGCCGGACCGCCGCGGAGAGCGGGGCGAGGGAGGCCAGGGAGAAGATGAGAAAGGCGGGATGGGTTTTCATTGAGGGCGGGTGACGGGAGTGGTTTTCGCTTTTGCGAGCAAGGCGGCGAGGCGCTTCGAGACTTCGGGTTTGGAGGCGTGGAGGTTTTTGGTTTCGCCGGGATCGTCGCCGAGATGGTAGAGGCCGGGCTTGGGCGGGGTCTTGTTGCCGGGCTTGGTCCACGAACCCCAGCCGTTGGCGGTCGCGAGGTCGGGGATGTATTTCCACGGTCCCTGGCGGATGGCAAGGTCGCCCTTGCCGCTCATCAGGATCAAATGGTCACGGCCTTTGTCACGATCCTTGCCGGTCATCAAGGGTAGCAGGTTGAAGCTGTCCGGTGCGGCCCCGGCAGGAAGCGGTTGGCCGACGACTGCCGCGGCGGTGGCCGGGATGTCGATGATGCTAACGAGCGCGGTCGATTCGCCGGGGGCGATGCGGGCCGGCCATTTCGCAATGAAGGGAACCCGGTGCCCGCCTTCCCAGAGGTGGGACTTCTCGCCTTTCCACGGGCCGTTCGGCCGATGCTCACCTTCCTCGGTTTTGTAGGCGCCGTTGTCGCTGGAGAGAATGACCAGCGTGTTCTTGGTGAGATTCAGCCGCTCCAGCGCCTTGAGGACTTCGCCGACGGACCAATCAAGCTCATGAATCATGTCGGCCCGCGGCCCCAAGCCGCTGGTTCCAGCGAAGCGAGGGTGGGGGATGGTCGGCGCGTGGACGTCGTGCGGGGTGAAGCAGAGGAAGAAGGGCTTTTCCTGATGCTTCCCGATGAATTTCACCGCTTCGCCGGTCAGCGTGTCGGCGATGTCGATGTCCTTCCACCACGCCGACTTGCCGCCGCTCATCCAGCCGATACGCCCGCGGCCGGCGGCCTGCTTCGTCATCGGTGAATCTTTGCCGGGATCCTCGTAGGTGTAGCGGATCGGGTCCTTCGGGTCCAAGCCGACCACCCGGTGATCGCGGACAAAAACGGTCGGGATGCGGTCGTTGGTGGCGGGGATACCGAAGAACTCGTCGAAGCCGATCTCCAGCGGGCCGGGCTTGAGATCCTGGTTGTAGTCCGGCTTTGAAGTGCCGAAGCCGAGGTGCCACTTGCCGACCAGCCCGGTCCGGTAGCCCGCCGCTTTGAGCAAGCCGGGCAGCGTGACGGCATCGGTCGGGATCAGCAGCGGGGACCCGCCGCTCGCAACGCCTTTGTTGAGCCCGTTGGCATTCTGCCGCCACGAATACTGACCGGTGAGCATCGAGTAGCGGGTCGGCGTGCAGACGGAAGCCGATGCATGGCCGTCGGTGAAGCGCAGGCCTTCGCGGGCCAGCGCGTCGAGGTTGGGGGTCTTGATCCCCTTGGCCCCCTGACAGCCGAGGTCGCCGTAGCCGAGGTCGTCGGCAAGGATGACCACGATGTTCGGCTTGCTTTCAGCCTGTGGGGCAGCGGTGGCGATCGCGAACGGGTAGGCGAGGGCGAGGAGAAGCAGGGTGCAACGCATGATGAAGAGAGTAGCAAAAGATGGGCGATCACCCTGTCGCGAGTGCATTTGAAAGCCGGGAAGATCCAAGGGGTGATTCCTTTTACTCCCCGAGCCGCTCCCGTCTGCCGGAAAATCGCTTTGAAAGGGGTTTGCATAGGATCCAGCGAGGCAATCGTGGGGAAATGGGATCAGGTGGTTTGGGTGATCGGAGTGTCGCCTTTCGAGGCGACATGACACGGACGTGACCCTTCCAGGGTCAAGGGACGGGCGGCAGGATGCCGCCCGTCCGCTTTCATGTCGCCTCGAAAGGCGACACTCCAATCGGCGGCGATCCCGAGGAGGGTAGACCGGGCTTAACGAGCGGGTTCGAGCTTCTGGACGGACATGAAGAAGGGCTCGAAGTCGACCCACTTGAGGAAGTCCTTGCGGGTCATTTTCACCCGTCCGCGGAGGGGGTCCATGAAGTCGATCTCTTCGGGGGTGATCGACACGAGGACGATGAAGTGACCGGCGCGTTTGCTGCCGGTGCCGAGGATGCCGGGCAGGTCGCGGGGATCGGGGATGCCGTCGGGGGCGAGGAAGCGGACGGTGCAGCCGCGTCGCCGCAAGGCGCGGGCGAGGTGCCAGGCTTCGGTGCCGCTGTTAGAAGTCCAGGCCTCGCGAGCGAGATCGCGCTCTGTCACCTGGCGGTCGCCGAAGTGGCGGAGCAGGCAGGCGGCGCTGGCGGGGCCGCAGGTAACGACGGAGCTTTGCAGGCAGGTGTCGTCCTCCCAGCGGTCTTGCAAGGTCGAGGGGTCGTGGGCGTTGAAGACCGGCTTGAGGAAGGGAATGGTCAGCAGGAAGACCCCGGCTGCGGTGGGGAAGGACTTCAGCAGCTTGGGCAGGCAGGAGCGCCAGACGCCGGCGGCGACGCCGAACAGCGCGAGGAAGAATTCGCCGAAGCGGAGCGCGCGGAGTTCGTAGAGAAGGGGCGGTTCCGGCAGCCAGTGGAGGTAGTAGAAGGCGAACCAGGCACCGGGCAGGCAGAGGAGGATCGAGGCCGCGGCGGCGGCGGCCTTTGCCTTGGGGCCGAGTTTTTCCGCGACCCGCCAGGCAACGACGTGGAGTGCGCCGAAAGCCACCAGCACGAGGCCGTAGGTGACCGTGGCGGAAAGGTTCACGACGCGAGGAAGCCGGTGAGCGGGCTGGTGGCGGAGGCGTGGTCGGTGGGCTCGGGCAGGCCGAGTTCGTAAGCTTCGCGGCCGGCTTCGACAGCCTTCTTGAAAGCGATGGCCATGCGGACGGGGTCCGAGGCGATGGCGATGGCGGTGTTGATCAGGACGGCATCGGCACCGAGCTCCATTGCCTCCGCGGCGTGGCTGGGAGCACCGAGGCCGGCGTCGACGATGACCGGAACGATCGCTTGCTCGACGATGATGCGGATCTGATCGCGGGTGGCGACGCCCCTGTTAGAGCCGATGGGAGAGCCGAGCGGCATCACGGTGGCGGTGCCGGCTTCCTGCAGGCGTTTGGCGAGGACCGGGTCGGCGTTGATGTAGGGGAGGACGATGAAGCCTTCCTTCACGAGGATCTCGGCGGCTTTGAGCGTTTCGATCGGATCGGGCAGCAGGTAGGTCGGGTCCGGGTGGATCTCGAGTTTGATCCATTTCGGCAGGCCGGCGGCGGCGGCGAGACGGGCGAGTCGGACGGCTTCCTCGGCATTCATCGCACCGCTGGTGTTCGGGAGAAGCAGGTATTTTTCGGGATCGATGAAATCGAGGATGTTCGCGTAGGGATCGGCCTTGCCGCTCAGGTCGGCGCGGCGCAGGGCCACGGTGACGATCTGGGTGCCGGAGGCGGCGAGGGCGTCGCGCATCGACTCGTTGGAAGGGAATTTCCCGGTGCCGGTGAAAAGGCGGGAAGAGAACTCGCGGCCGGCGATGACTAGGGGCTGGGACATCCGCGGCGGACTTTAGGAAAGGAGATCGGGCATGCAAGCGGCGTGTGGGCCCGGTTCAAGGAGGGGGAGGATACGGTAGGGGGATTTCACCGCGAAAGGAGGGGATGAACGCAGATGGGAAAAGTGAATCGGGGATGGGCGAGGTCCACGCCGGCTAAAGCCAGCGCTCCGTCCGTCAGAAGATCCGGTTCACCAGCGGCTGGGCTTCCTGATAGCAGCGGAGGTTGTCGAGGAAGCGGTCGATCAGCACGCGGGTCTCTTCAAACTGGCCGCCGGCGGTGTGCGGGGTGATGTGGCAGTTTTCAAGGGTCCACAGGACGTGGTCGTCGGGCAGCGGCTCGGGGTCGGTGACGTCGAGCCAGGCGGCGGTGAGGTGACCGGATTTCAGGGCGGCGGCGAGGTCGTCCTGGTTCACGGTGGTGCCGCGGCCGATGTTGTAGAAGACGGAGCCCGGCTTCATCTGGGCGAAACGTGTGGCGTCGAACCAGCGGAGCGAATCGGGGTTATCGGGCAGGATGTTGATGACGTGGTCGGCGTCGGCCAAGGCGCCGGCGACCTGGTCGGGCGTGACAATCGACACCTTCTCGTCGCCGCGCACCGTGCGGCGCATGGCGGTGAGGTTCATTTTGAATGGCCCTAACAGCTCGATCACCCGCTCGGCGATGGCGCCGTAGCCGATGATCAGCAGCGACTGGCCCTGAAGCAGTCGGCTGTCGTTCCGCAGCGCATTCCATTCCAGAGCGCCGTTCGGGCAGCGGGTGGCCAGGGCGCGGGGCAGTTGGCGGGCGTTGGCCAGCATGAAGGCGAGGACGTGCTCGGCGCAGGGATCGTCGTAAACGTGCGAGCTGTTAGTCACCGGGATGCCCCGCTCCTTCATCGCGGCGCGGAATTCCGGCGTGTCGTAGCGGGTGTAGCCGGCCGTGCTGACTTGCAGCCATTTCAGGTTCGGCGAGGAAAGCACGGCATCGACGCGGGGCTGGCCGAGGACGATGTCGGCTTCCTGCATCAACGGATCGGTTGGCACGTCGGCGAGCACCGAAGCCGCGCCGCTCGCGGGGAGCAGCAGTTCGTGGGGTGCGATGCTTTCGCGCAGCCAGCCGATCAGTTCGGGCGAGGCCTTGAGGTCGGTGAAGATTTTCATGAAAGGGAAACGGAAGTCAGGCTCCGAGATACGCTTCCTGGACCCGCGGGTTCGCCTTCAGCTCGGCGGACGGGCCTTCGAGGAGGATCGAGCCGGTTTCCAGCACGTAGCCGTAGTGGGAGACGTCGAGCGCCAGGTTGGCGTTCTGCTCGACCAGCAGGATGGTGAGCCCTTGCTCGCGGTTGATCTCGACGATCCGCTCGAAGATCGACTTCACGAGAAGCGGGGCGATGCCGAGCGAGGGTTCGTCCAGCATCAGGAACTTTGGTTTCCCCAGCAAGGCGCGGCCGATCGCCAGCATCTGCTGCTCGCCGCCGGACATGGTGCCGGCGGCCTGGTGCTCGCGCTCCTTGAGGCGGGGGAACAGGTGGAAGACGTAATCGGTCTGCTGTGCGATCCACGCCTTGTCCTTCTGGAGGAAAGCGCCCATCGCGAGGTTTTCGCGGACGGTCAGGTTGGTGAAGACCATTCGCCCTTCCGGCACGTGGCAAAGGCCGCGCGCGACGATCTTGTGCGGGGCCAGGCCGGAGATGTCCTGGCCGTCGTAGCGGATGGTGCCTGCGGTCGATTTCACGAGTCCGGACAGGGCGCGCAAGGTGGTCGATTTCCCCGCGCCGTTCGCGCCGATCAAAGTCACGATGCTGCCCGCGGGCACCTTCAGCGATACGCCGTGAAGCGCCTTGATCGCGCCGTAGGAAACGTGGAGGTCATTTACTTCAAGCATCGCGATCAATGGGTCGGTTTCACTCCGCGCTCACTCCGAGGTATGCCTCGATCACTTTCGGATGGCATTGGATTTCCTTCGGCGTGCCTTCTGCGATCTTCACGCCGTATTCGATCACCGCGATCCGTTCGCAGATGCCCATGACGACCTTCATGTCGTGCTCCACCAGCAGCACGGCGAGCTGGTAGCGGTCCTTGATGAAACGGATGAGCTTCATCAGGTCGTCCTTTTCGGACGGGTTCATGCCGGCGGCGGGTTCGTCGAGGAGCAGGAGTTTCGGCTGGGTGGCGAGGGCGCGGACGATCTCGAGGCGGCGCTGGTCGCCGTAGTTGAGGCTCTTGGCATTCTTATCTCGAGCGTCGGCGAGGCCGAAGATGTCGAGCAGTTCGAGCGCCCGGGCTTCGATGGAGTTCTCCTCTTCCTGAAAAGCCGGGCCGCGGGTCAGCGAATGGAGGATGCCGTGTTTCAGGTGCATCATCATCGCCGCGCGGACGTTGTCGAAAACTGACAGAGACGAGAACAGGCGGATGTTCTGGAAGGTCCGCGCGATGCCCATGCGGGTGATCTCATGCGGCTTCCGGCCTGGCACCGCGGTTCCTTCGAAATGGATGCGGCCGGCGGTCGGGGTGTACACGCCGGTGATCAGGTTGAAGACGGTGGTCTTGCCCGCGCCGTTGGGGCCGATCAGCCCGACCAGTTCGCCGGGCGCGACGTGGAAGCTCAGTTCCGACACGGCCTTCAAGCCGCCGAACTGGATCGTCACGTCCTGGAGTTCGAGGCCCTTGCTCATGCTTTCTTCCGGTTGAAGAAGGGAATGGATGGCAGCAGTCCCTGGGGGCGGACGATCATCATGATGATCAGAAGGAGAGAGAAGACGATCATCCGGTACTGCTCGAAGTCGCGGAGGAACTCATTCAGCACCGTCAGCACGATGGCCGCGAGCACCACTCCCGCGGTGCTGCCCATGCCGCCGAGGATGACGATGACCACGATGTCGAAGGACTTGAGGAAATCGAAGCCCGAGGGAGAGATCGTGGTGCGGAGGTGGGCGTAGAGCCCGCCGGCGAGACCGGCGAAAAAGGAACCCGTGACGAACGCGGTGACCTTGTAGCGGGTCGTGTTGATGCCCATCGAACCGGCGGCGATCTCGTCGTCGCGGACCGCGAGGAAGCCGCGGCCGTAGGTCGAGTTGACCATCGAGGCGACGCCGTAGACGCAGAGGCCGGCGATCGCGAAGACCCAGAAGAACGAGGTGTGGGCCGGGATGCCTTTCAGGCCGAGCGGACCACCGAAGGGACCGTCGCCGCTGGTGTTCTGGAGGATGACGCGGACGATCTCGTTGAAGCCGAGGGTGACGATCGCGAGGTAGTCGCCACGCAGCCGTAGCGAGGGCATGCCGACCAGCCAGCCACACAGCGCGGCGCAGAGACCGCCGATGACCAGCGCGATGAGAAAGGCGACGCCGGTGGCGAAGGTGCCGGGGCCGCCGAGCAGCGGAACCAGCTTGTCGGCGGCCTCGAGGGTGAAGATCGACGCGCCGTAGGCACCGACGGCCATGAAGGCGGCGTGGCCGAGCGAGAACTGGCCGGTGTGGCCGTTCACCAGGTTCAGGCTGACGGCGAGGATGATGTTGATGCCGACGTTGAGCGCGATGTCGAGGTAGTAGGCATCGAGCTGGCTCGACATCAGCGAGATCCCCAGGCTGACAGCAAGGACGGCGATGAGCGCGATCTGGGTGGCGTAACGCTTCATGCGGGGCTTACACTTTTTCGCGCTCGGTCTTGCCGAGAATGCCGGAGGGTTTGAAGACGAGGATCAGGATGAGGATGACGAAGGCGACGGCTTCCGAGTAGCCGGACGGGATGCCGAAGTTCTGGCCGTAACCCTTCACCAGGGTTTCGGTGATCCCGATGATCAGCCCCCCGAGCGCGGCGCCGGGGATGTTGCCGATGCCGCCGAGCACCGCGGCGACGAAGGCCTTGAGGCCGGGCTGGATCCCCATGAAGGGCTCGATGCTCGGGTAGAGCGAGGCGTAGAGGATGCCGCCGGCCGCGGCGAGGGCGGAGCCGAGGCCGAAGGTGAAGGAGATCACCACGCTGTTGTTCACGCCCATCAGGGTGGAGGCGGTGGGATTCAGCGAAAGGGCGCGCATCGCGAGGCCCATCCGGGTTTTCATCACAACGATCCGCAGGCCGATCAGCAGGGTGATGGTGGTGGCGAGCACGATGACCTGGGCGACCGAGATGGTCAGCCCGCCGGTGCTGGCGATCGGGGTGCGCGGGATCAGCTCGGGGAAGGGACGCTGGGTGGCGCCGAAGAACAACTGGGCCGTGTATTCGATGAACAGCGAGACGCCGATGGCCGTGATCAGCACGTTCAGTCGCGGGCGGTTGCGCAGCGGGCGGTAGGCGAGGAGCTCGATGATGATGCCGAGCGCGCCGCAGATCGCCATCGAGGCGAGCAGGATCAGGATCAGCGAGACCGGCCACGGCATCGCCGTGAGCGCCGGGGCGAAGGCCTTGTGCAGGCCGAGCGCGGTGAAAGCGCCCAGCATGAAGACATCGCCGTGGGCGAAATTGATGAAGCGCAGCACCCCGTAAACCATCGTGTAGCCCAGCGCGATGAGGGCGTAGATGGAGCCCTGGAACAGGCCGTTGAGGAGTTGTTGGAGGAACTGCTCCAAGGAGTTGCGGGCGGGGTTGGAGGTTTTCGGCCGGGTCCCGAATCAGGGGGCGATCGTCTCCGTGTAAACCACCTTGCCGTCCTTGATCGTGAGGATGACCGCCGGTTTGTTGGCGTTGCGCTTTTCATCCAGCGTGATGCTGCCGGTGATGCCGGGGAAGTCCTTGGTGGCGGCGATCGCGTCGCGCAGGGCCTTGCCTTCGACACCGCCGGCGCGCTTGATCGCGTCGAACAGGATCTTCGCGGAATCGTAGCCGAGGGCGGCCATCGCGTCGGGCTTGGCGCCGTGCTTGGCCTCATAGGCCTTCACGAAGGACTGGATGGCGGGGGAGGTGTCCTCGTTGGAGAAGTGGTTGGAGAAGAAGCAGCCTTCCATCGCCTTGCCGCCGACTTCGACCAGCGACGGGGAATCCCAGCCGTCGCCGCCGAGCAGCGGGACGGTGATACCGAGTTCGCGGGCCTGGACGGCGATCAGGGCGACCTCGTTGTAGTAGCCGGAGGCGAAGATCGCGTCGGGCGCGCCGGCCTTGATCGCGGTGAGCTGGGCCTTGAAGTCCTTGTCGCCGGAGCCGTAGCTCTGCTCGCCCGTGATGGTGCCGCCGTTGGTGGTGAAGTGCTTCTTGAAGAACTCGGTCAGGCCGACGCTGTAGTCCTGCTTGGAGTCGGTCAGGATGGCGACCTTCTTCCAGCCCTTGGAGATCGCGAACTTCGACATCACGGTGCCCTGGAAAGGATCGATGAAGCAGACGCGGAAGACGTAGTCGCCGGCCTCAGTCACCTTCGGGTTGGTCGAGGCGGGAGAAATCATCGGGACCCCGGCGGCCTGGGCGATCGGGGCCATTTCGAGCGAGCGGCCGGAGGCGACCTCGCCCAGGAGGGCGCTGACTTTGGAGCGGGAAATCAGCTTTTTCGCCACGGTGCCGGCCTCGCCCTGCTTGGACTGGTCGTCCTCGGTGATCAGTTTGACCTGCTTGCCGAGGATGCCGCCGGAAGCGTTGAGTTCGTCGACCGCCATCTGGGTGCCGTTGTGGGACGACTGGCCGAAGGTGGCGGTGCCTCCAGTCAGGGCGGCCACCTCGCCGATGTTGATCGTGCTATCGTCGCTCTTTTTGCAGGCGGAGAGCCCGAGGGCGGCGGCGAGGGCGGGGAGGACGAAATGGCGGATTTTCATGGGGAAAAGACGGTTCGGATGACCGGAGCGAACGCTAGGAAGCTGGCCGGGAGAGCGCAACCGTAAAGCAGACGGCGTGCGGAGTGTCGCCTTGAAGGCGACATGACGACGGACCGGCGTCCTCCGGATGCCGGGCGGCTGTGGGACCATGGGTGTTTCGAATCGGGGGCGGTGCCGCGCGAACCCGTCGCGATGAGGCTTTGGAAGCGCCACTCCTGCTGCCGCCGTGCGGCTTGCGGGCCGGGCGGGCGGCTGGTAGGGTTCCTCCGTGCTGCCGGAAGACTACGTCTTTATCAATCCGCTGATCTACCAGCGCTACTTGTTCATGGCGGACAAGATCGAGCGGCAGCCGGAGCTGCTGGCGATCCCGCTGGCGAACATCGAGCGGTGGATCGCGATGGACCGGCTCGGCGACGTCCGGCCCTTGATCCAGTGGCGGGAAATGATCGAGCGGGCGCAGGCTTCGAGCGAGGGATTCGCCGAGTTGCTGGCCTTCCTGCGGGATGACGGGGAGGAAGCGCGGTATTTGAAGAGCTGCTCGCCGTTTCCCGGGGTGCTGAGTGAACAGGAACTCGATCAATTCGCATGCGCTTGGACACATTGAAGCACTTGGCCCGGGTGGTTCTTAGTGCCGCCGAGGCAGAGAAAGTCGTGGTTTTCGGATCCGCCTCGCTGCTTCCGTTGTTTCCCGAGCTTGGGGATGATCATGGAGGGCCGTTGTCGCGGACCTTCGACGCGGACATGATCCCACTACCGTTTTCCGAGGATGTCGGGATGATGCTTCACAAGACCTTTGGCGAGTCCCGCGCGTTCCATCTCCACTTCGGCTATTACGCGGACATCGTCCGGCCCGAGATCTCGGACATGTTCCCGAAGGGCTGGGAAGAGCGACTGATTCCAGTTCCCGACGTCGAGCGCGCTTTTTGCATCGAACCTCATGACATGGCCGCTGCCAAATGCCAGGCGGGACGACCGAAGGACATCGAGCTTCTGGCGCTGCTAATTTCAACCGGCCGGCTCGACCCCAAGCTCTTCACGGAACGACTCTTCGCGGTGGCGATGCGGGAGGCGATGATCGTGACATCGCACCGGTGCCTTGCGGACTCGGTGGAACTCGCTGCACAGAGGACGGCTGGGGGTTCGTGAAGTTTGGAGTGCGACGGCATGACGTCGCTATGGCTTGGGGTGAAGTGCGACTCGCCCCGACGGCAGCGGACCGGCTGGGATGGTGATCCGTGGCCAGCAACACGAAGCGTCCGCCCCCGCAGCCAAAGCTGCGTCATGCCGCAGCACTCCACATGCTCACTCGTCGGACACCGCCGCCACCATCGCACCAAAGACCTCCTCCGCGCAGGTCACCGGCACCGGGGAGCCGAGGATCAGCGGCCGCTCCCCGTCTTCCACCACATCCCGGCCGTGGGATCCTTTGACGAGGGTGGCGTCGAGCGGGATGACTTCTAACAGGCCGCGCAGGCCGAGCTTCTTCTTGAGCAGGAATTTCCCGATCTCCCACTTCGGGAGCGAGATCGCCGGGTCGAGGAACAGCTCGGCGGGGTCGTAGCCGGGCTTGCGGTGGATGTCGACGCAGCGGGCGAAGTCGGGCGCTTTCGCGTCGTCTTCCCAGAAGTAGTAGGTGAACCAGGCGTCGGGCTCGGCGATCACGACGAAGTCACCGCTGCGATCGCCGTCGATCGACTCGCGCACTTCGGCGACGCCGTCGAGGGTTTCGAGGAACTCGCGGAGCTTCGGCGTCGGACCGTGCTTTGCGTAAACATGGGCGACCTGGTGGTCGGCCACCGCGAAGACTTCCGAGCCGCCGGCATCGAGCGTCTCGCGGCCGAGTTCGTCCTTGATCTGGAGCCAGCCTTTTTTGCGGAACAGGCGGTTCAAATGGATCGGCCGGGTGACCTTGGAGATGCCGTATTCGGAGACGACCAGCACCTTGACGCCGCGGCTTTCGAGGAAGGCGATCAGCTCGCCGGCGACCCGGTCGATGGCCTCCAGCTCGGGCGTGATCTCCGGCGCGCCGGGGCCGAATTTTTGTAAGCAGTAGTCGAGGTGCGGCAGGTAAACCAGGCTGAGGGTCGGCGATTCACGCTCCTCGGTCCACTTTGCGGCCTTGGCGATCCATTCCGAGCAGGCGATCCCCGCGCCGGGGCCCCAGAAGGACGGGAAGGGGAAGGGGCCAAGGTCCGCCTTCACCTTGTCACGCAGCTCCATCGGCTGGGTGTGGATGTCGAAGACCTTGCGCCCGTCGGCCGGGTAGAGTGGCCGCGGGGTCATCGTGAGGTCGGCGGTGGAATACATGTTGTACCACCAGAAGAGCTGGGCGCAGGTGAAGCCGGGGTGCAGGCGGCGCAGGTGGTCCCAGATCTTTTCGCCGCGGACCAGATGGTTGCTCTGCTTCCAAAAGCGGACCTCGGCGCTCTCGCGATCATACCAGCCGTTGGCGATGATCCCGTGCCGGCCGGGCGCGGTGCCGGTGAGCATCGACGACTGGGCGGTGCAGGTCAGCGCGGGAAAGGCCGGCGGGAAGGACTGCATGCCGTGCTTTTGGGCGAACGCCGTCAGCCGCGGGGTCGAAGGACCGAGCAGGGAAGGGGAAAGCCCGACCACGTTGATGACCGCCACGCGTTGCATGGGGGGAGCTTTCCAGCGTAGGCGGCGGCTGGCAACCCCGGGAAACGCCGGGATCATCGATGAAGGATGCGGGAAGGCGCGTTCGTTAGATCGTCTGCCATGCGCGCCTTCTCCATTCTCGCCTTCACCCTCGTCCCCGCCTTCGCCGATCCCGCCCCGGAGGCGGGGAAATGGCAGCCGCTTTTCCGCGGGGTGGAGCACCGGCTGGACGTGACCGCCGAGCCGCGGCCGATGCGGGTCCATCAGGTCCGGATCGACACCCGGGCGGAGGGGGTTTCTTTCTTCACCACTCCGGGCAATGGCGATGCACGGGGCGAAGTGACCGGCCGGCGGACGGCGACCTTTCTCAAAGAGTTCGGGCTCGAGGTGGCGGTCAATGGCACCGGCTTCAAGCCGATCACGGGCGAGGGCAAGCCGGTCGACGTGCTGGGGCTCTCGGTTTCCGACGGGTCCGTGGTGAGCGAGGCCGACTTGAAAAGCGGCAACCCGGTGTTCCTCGTCACGGCGAAGAATCAGGCGCGGATCCTGAGGGCTCCCCTACGGAAAGAAGACTGGGCCGACGCGGACGACGCGCTCCAGGGCTGGTACGGGGCGAATGGGATGCTGGTCGATGACGGCGAGATCGTGACCACCACCCGGGACGTCCATCCGCGCACCGCGGTCGGGGTTTCGAAGGATGGGCGGCAGGTGTATCTGGTGGTGGTCGATGGCCGGCAGAAGGGCTTCAGCGAAGGCATCACGCTGGTCGAGCTCGCCAGTTGGATGAAGCAGCTCGGTTGCTGGGACGCGATCAACCTCGACGGCGGCGGCTCCTCGACGCTGGTCGTCAAGAAGCCGGACGGCACGCCGCGGATCTTGAATTCCATCCCCGGCGGGGTGCAGCGGAGCGTGGCAAACCATTTGGGCGTCCATGCCGACCCACTGCCGGCCTCGAATTGAGAGAGGTGGTGCCATGAAGGGAAGGGGATGTTCGGGATTCCTGCGCTTTCTGACCGCTTAACTCCTCCATTTGTGGCATGAGCCACCCGAAGCTTTCATTTCGTGCCAGTGCGGCCATCCTCCCCGCCCATGAAGCTTTTCGGCACCGACGGCATCCGCGGCAGAGCGAACGAATTCCCGATCACCCCCGAAGTGGCCCTCCGCGCCGGCAAGGCGGTGGCCCAGGTCCTGCGCTCGTCCGGCCACAACCGCAACCGCGTGGTCATCGGCAAGGACACCCGGATTTCCGGCTACATGCTCGAAACCGCCCTGACCGCCGGCCTGGTTTCGATGGGCATGGACGTGCTGCTGCCCGGTCCGCTGCCGACGCCCGCGATCGCCCACCTCACCAAGTCGATGGGTGCCGCCGCCGGCATCATGCTCACCGCCTCCCACAATCCCTACGAGGACAACGGCCTGAAGATCTTCGGCCCCGACGGCTACAAGCTGTCCGACGCGCTGGAAGAAATCATCGAGCGCCACATCCTCGGCGACGAACCCGAGCCGCGCCCGATGTCGCCGGAAAAGATCGGCAAGGCCTATCGCATCGACGACGCGCGCGGCCGCTACATCGAGTTCGCCAAGCACACCGCCGACAACATCTCGCTCCACGGCCTGAAGATCGTCGTCGATTGCGGCCACGGCGCGGCCTACTTCATCGCCCCGCTCATCTTCAAAGAACTCGGCGCGGAAGTCATCAAGCACGGCTGCGAGCCGGATGGCATCAACATCAACGACCAGTGCGGCGCGCTCTACCCGGAGACCGCCGGCAATCTGGTCCGCCAGCACGGCGCCGACCTCGGCATCTCTTTCGACGGCGATGCCGACCGCGTGATCTTCACCGACGCCACCGGCACTCCCGTTTCCGGCGACCGCATCCTCGCCCTCGCCGCCCTCTCGCTCCACGAGCAGGGAAAACTCCGCGGCAACCGGATGGCCTGCACCGTGATGAGCAACCTCGGTCTGCACGAAGCCATGCGTCGCGCCGGCATCGAGGTCCTCACCACCGCCGTCGGCGACCGTAACGTCATCGAGGCTCTCCGCGAAAAGGGCGGCTCCTTCGGCGGCGAAAATTCCGGCCACCTGATCTTCGCCGACCACGCCACCACCGGCGACGGCATCCTCAGCGCGCTCCAGGTGCTGCGCGTGATGAAGGAAAAGAAAGCCACCCTCGCCGAGCTCGCCGCCTGCATGCGCGAGTTCCCGCAGGAGCTGGTGAACCTCAAGGTCGCCGCCAAGCCGCCGCTGATGGAACTCGCCGGCCTCCAGAAGCTCATGAAGGAAGCCGACGCGGCCTTCGGCGACGCCGGCCGCCAGCTCATCCGCTACTCCGGCACCGAGAACAAGATCCGCATCCTGGTAGAGCACCGCGACGCCGATACCGTGGACGAATGGATCGGGAAGTTCACGCAGGCGGTGAAGGAGGATATCGGGGTGCCGGTGTGAGAAGCTTCAACTGACCATTTTCTAAATATGCAATCTTTGAAGTTTAGCTGCCCGTTGTGTGGCCAACATCTCTTCGCTAATGAAGAGCTGTTCGGAACCATTCTCTCGTGCCCCGCGTGTTCCAATGAAATTACTGTGCCATACAACGAGGCAGCACCGATTGTTCCGCCAGAGCCCCCCCCAACGGAGATTTTGAGAGATCGGGACCAAGGTGATTCACCACTCCCGCCGACTACCAAGCTCGACACACAATCTGCTCGACCTAGAAAGCTAGAGGCGATTTTCGCCGCACTTTTTATTGGAGCCTTTGTTTTTTCCCAATTCTCTGGGGGCACTGCGGCAAAGAAGTCTGAGAAGGAGGTGGAGACCGTCAGTCAAGGAGCGCGAGCTGAAGGAGTCACGCAGCAGGTCGTGAGCGAATCTCTGAAAGCACCTAGCACTGCCGGCTTTGTCGATTTCCGAATTTTGGATCAGAATGGCCCTTATTTTCAGACCTATATTGGCGTGGATGCCCAGAATGCGTTTGGTGCTTATATTCGCAGCTATTTCGTGTGCGTTTTCAAGCTTGAGGACGGAGGGCGGTTTACTCGCGATAAGCTCTCAGTTGTGTATGAGGTGGAGTCCTTTGACCACGGCGTGATCAAAGGGCCATCGGATCCCGAAAAAGAGATGATGGACTTTCAGAAATCCAGTCTCGGATGGCCCGGGTATAACTCGAACAAGTAATAGGCAATGGATCAGAAGTTTTTTGGAGATTCGTATGACATCGTGAAACGCTTCTGGGCGGATTTGCTTCGACCGGATGCCCCCCTCTATGCCTGGCCCGAATTCATTCCGGAAGATCTGCGGGTTGAATACTCACGGTTCACAGGAATCGCCATGTATTCGCCTTCACTGAACTCGGGCAGCAACTTTTCGATACTGAACGATCCTGATACCGGCATCAGGTTGCCTGGGGCCAAGAAGCAGGCCCGGACACGGGGGCATGCCACTATTGAACAGGTGGTGAACCAGCTCGATAGCATTGGGGCAAAATGGAGCCTTACTTACGATCAGGGCTATCATCGATCACGCTTGTTTAGTCCCGATCAACAGCGCGCCTTAAAGCTTGATGCACTCTCGTCGAGAGGCTGCTTTGGGTTCTACTACCGATCTCACGCGTGCTTCCTCTTCTCGTCGCGATCCAAGAAGGACCTCGATAATCTGCGCAAGCTGCTTGAAGACGCCGGAATGCCGCCAAGGAAGATCCAAACAAGCTAGCATCCCATGCCCCTCTTCACCGCCCGCGCCATCGAGGACTTCCCCATCGGGAACATCCAGCTCCGCGACCACCACGCCGCCTTGCCGCTTTCGCACCTCTCACTTGTCGTCACGCCATGAACGAGAATCAGCTTTTGGGGCGCATCACCTGCGATCCGGAAATTTTCGGCGGGAAGCCGATTCTCCGAGGTCACCGACTTGCCGTCCAGCATGTGCTCGACATGCTCGCGGTCGGGGATGACGTGGCGACCATTTTGAGCGGCTACCCTTGGATGGAGCCGGAGGACATTCAAGCCTGCTTGGCTTATGCTTCTCGGATCGAACTGATGTCAGTGGACGCAGAAGGCCGCCGGGAAGATTTCGAACGATACCTTGCCGCCGTGCCTCACCGGGAACCGGTTGAGAGCGATCGCCTTCCCGAATGAGGCCGGACTTCACCGGGCATGGAGAGCAAGGCGGTTTTGGGAACAACGAAATGGGCGAAATAGACGAAATGGGAGAGCCAAAGGCATCTGGAGTTTTGTTCTCCTGCCCTTCAGATTTCGCGTCGTTTCGATTCTTTCGTTGTTCAAATTTCTTCTGAAGCAATTTGCCATGCCCCTCTTCACCACCCGCGCCATCGAAGACTTTCCCATCGGGAACATCCTGCTCCGCGACCACCATGCCGCGCTCTCGGTCGGGGGGCTGCGGATTCATCCCCATGCCTGGGTGACTCCGGAAGACCTTGCCCGGCTGTCCCCGGATGCCCATCGCACCCTTGTCGATGCGGTCAGTCGGCCGCTGGCGTGGCTGGGCGACGCGCCGGATCCCGACAACGCGCTGTTTGCCACGACGTCCTTCCTCATCGTCCACCCGTGGGATTTCCTGCGGGCGAATGAACTCCACGTCGGCGCTCTGACCGAAGCGAAGATCGAAGGAGAGATCCACCCGAATGCCGTGATCGAGGGCATTGTCCACCTCGGCCCCGGCTCGCGGATTTTGCCGGGGGTTTACATCGAGGGCAACGTGGTCATCGGCGCGAACTGCAAGATCGGGCCGAACTGCTACCTCCGCGGTTCGACTTCGATCGGCGACAAGTGCCACGTCGGCAACGCGGTCGAGATCAAGAACTCGATCCTTCTTTCCGGCACCGCGGTCGGGCACCTCAGCTACGTCGGCGACTCGGTGATCGGCGAGAAGGTGAACTTCGGCGCGGGGACGATCACCTCCAACTTCCGCCACGACGGCCAGAACCACGGGAGCTTGGTCGACGGGCTGCTGGTCGATACGGGACGGAGGAAGTTCGGCAGCATCATCGGCGATGGGGTTCACACCGGGATTCACACCTCCATCTACCCCGGGCGGAAGCTTTGGCCCGGAACGAGTACCCGGCCCGGGGAGATCGTCCAGCGGGACGTGCATTGAAGCGAAAGCGGATACGCCCTGTCTTTCAGAGGAAAGGATTCACCACCGGCACGCCGGCGTTGCGGAAATCGGCGAGGTTACGGGTCGCGACGGTCAGCCCGCGGGTGATCGCACTGGCTGCGATCATGCTGTCCTTCAGTGGCATCGCCATGCCCTTTGCCCTCAGCTTCGCCAGTAGTAGCGCCCACGCCATGGCGGTTTCAGCGTCCCACGGCAGGCAGACCATCGAACCCACGCGTTGATTGAACCATACCTCCAAAGCCTGCCGCCGCTTGCCTGCCGCCAACAACAGGATCCCCAGCCGGATCTCACCAAGGACCACCGGATC
>JAYTLR010000078.1:0-8338 GCA_043729195.1 Akkermansia sp. | reverse complement strand
CCGCCACCCTGTTCGCCGCCGCCTGAGCCCACAGCCACCGGGAAACCCAGCCACCGACCCGCCGCCTAACAGATAAGAACCGGGCCAAAGTTCAGCCGGCGGTCGCAGACCGCCGCTACATAGATTTGCCTCCAGGGGGCGAAATTGAAAAACCCCGGCGGTTTCCGCCCTTGGCATCGGAGAATCGCGCTCGCAAGGTCCGGGCATCATCATGGAAGAAGTTCACCCGCATTCCGCCAACCCTGCCCCCGAAAGCCCCCGCATCCGCTGGTCGCCGGCGCGGTGGATCTTGTCGGCAGCCGCGGTCGCCGGTCTGGCGGTCTGGCTGTGGCCGATCTCCCAAGTTCAGGTCCGCAACCTGATCTTGTTCTCGATCGGCGGAGTCACCCTGCTCCTGCTCGGCTTCTGGTGGTCCTTCGCGTCGCGCACACCAGCACGGCTACGGCTCACCGTCCTGTCCTTGCTTGCGCTTCTGGTCGCCTCCTTCATCGCGACCTTCCGCTTCCGCGGCGTGACCGGCGATCTGGTGCCGATCCTCGAAGCCCGCTGGATCACGCCGTCCAGCTCCGTCGCCGGACCGCTGCGGAAGGCATCGACCGCCACGAAGCTGAACGACAGCGGCCGCCCGGATTTCCCGCAGTATCTCGGGGCCGGGCGCGATGCCGTGATCCGCGAAGGACCCGCCCTCTCCGCCGATTGGAAAAGCACGCCGCCAGAGGTTCTGTGGCGGCAGCCGATCGGCTCCGGCTGGGCCGGATTTGCCATCGTGGGAAATCGCGCGATCACCCTGGAGCAACGCGGCCCCCGCGAAATCGTCGTCTGCCTGGATGCTCTAACAGGCGACCTGCTGTGGGAACACGGCGACGAGGCCCGCTATGCGTCGCCGCTCGGTGGCGAAGGACCGCGGACCACACCGACGATCATTGACGGCCGGGTGTTCACTTTCGGCGCGACCGGGATCTTGAACTGCCTCGCCTTGGACTCCGGCAAGCTGCTGTGGAAGCGCCGGATGGCGGAGGAGGCACCCGGCTGCCTGCCGGAGTGGGGCTATGCCGGATCGCCGCTGGTGCATGAGGACAAGGTGATCATCAGCAGCGGCCAGGCCGACGGGAAATCGCTGCGGGCCTATCAGATCGCGGACGGAGCGCCCGTATGGCAAGGCGGCTCGCACGCGGCGGGCTACGCCTCGCCGATGCTCTGCACCCTGGCCGGCGTACCCCAGATGATCGCTTTCAACCTGCGCTTCATCACCGCGCACGACCCCACCAGCGGAGCCGTGCTCTGGGAACGTCCCTGGGGCAATCGCCAGCCGGTGGTCGCCCAGCCGCTGCCGATCGGTCCGGACCTCATCGTATTCTCCAGCGGCTACGGCGTGGGGGCGGAGCTGCTAAAGATCGAGCGCGATGGCTCTAACAAGCTGAGCCCGCAGACCGTTTGGAAATCGCTCGCCCTGAAAGCCAAGATGGCGAGTTTCATCGAGCACGAGGGGTTTCTCTACGGCCTGGACGACGGCATGCTGGCCTGCGTCGACACCCACGACGGCAAGCGCCGCTGGAAATTGGGCCGCTACGGCCACGGCCAGTTGCTGTGGATGGACGGACGCCTGCTGGTCACCGCCGAGACCGGCGAGCTGGTCTTGTTAGAGCCGGGGCCGTCGGCCCCGAACGAACTCGCGCGCTTCCCAGTCTTCGACGCGAAACTCTGGAACCCGCCGGCGCTCAGCGGCGATCTTTTGCTGGTGCGGACCGATATAGAAGCCGCGTGCGTGCGCCTGCCGGTGGAAAAAGATCGCTGAAGCCCTCGACCGGCACAGGCACCATGGTCCCTAGCCACTCGGGAAGAATCCGGAATCAAAGACACGAATTGGACCGGGATGGATCGGATCAATCTGAGAACCAAGAGGGGAACAACGAAATTGACGAAATTTGAGAGACCTCTGTGACTGACCTGCCTCATCTTATGGATGGTCGGATCCATTTTCACCATGCCTTGATTTTCGCGGAGTTTCGCTGGTTTCGTTGTTCTTACTTTCCGTTCCAAGATAAAGGCGGGGAGCGAGCTGAGGAGGGCGCGTGGCAAGTCCGGTCCGCTGGAGTTTTATGGATTAGCGATGGCGCGGTCACGCGGCTGCGGGCGAGCCGCCCGCACCCCTCTTCTTCCGAACTCCTATCCATCCCATCCATCCTCGGTCCCTCGTTCTATTATTCTTCTGAAACGATCCGGCATTCTCCCTGATAAAGGAGCCTCGGCACGGGCTTCGTCGATGTCCGCTTGTCGTGGCGTTCATTTCGGGGATGGTGAGTCATGCCGCCAAGCGAACCCCGACCACCCTCCGCCTGCTGGAAGCAGGAAGGCGGCCGCGTGGTGCTGGAGCTCACCGGCGATTGGCGGCGCGACGGTCCCGCCCCGGTAATCGAGGGCGAGCCCCCCGAAAAAGCTCCGGACCACTACGCCACCGAGGGGCTCGGCGCTTTCGACTCCACCCTTCCCGCCTTCCTTCTCGCCCATCTCCGGGGCGTTGAAAAACCCGACGCTGCCGACGTTCCGCTCGACGGTCTCCCGCCGGACCTCCGCGGTCTGATGGAACTCGCCCTCGCCGTCCCCGAAGAAAGCGAGGCCGGCAAAAAGAAGAAGCCGGCTTCCAACCTTCGCACGCTCGGCAAGCGAGCCCTCCGGATCTGGGCCAGTTTCCTTTCAGTCGCCGAATTCGTCGGCCTCTCCGTGCTCGCCTTCGGCCGCCTGCTGACCGGCCGGGCCCGCTTCCGCGGCCGGGATTTCTGGATGATCCTCCAGGAATGCGGCCCGCAGGCGCTGCCGATCGTCACCCTGATCAACTTCCTCATCGGCCTGATCCTCGCCTTCGTCGGCAATGTCCAGCTCGCCAGCTTCGGGGCCAGCCTCTACGTGGCGGACCTGGTCGGCATCGCCATGGTCCGCGAAATGGGCGTCGTCATGACCGCCATCATCCTCAGCGGCCGCACCGGCGCCGCCTTCGCCGCCCACCTCGGCAGCATGAAGGCCAACGAGGAGATCGATGCCCTCAAAACCTTCGGCTTCGACCCCTTCGACTTCCTGGTCCTCCCCCGCATCCTCGCCCTGGTACTGATGATGCCGCTGCTCACCATCTACGCCAATGTCGTCGGCATCCTCGGCGGCATGCTGGTGGGCTCCGCCGTCGGCATCCCACCGGTCCTCTATTGGAACGAGACCCTCACCGCGGTCGACCTCACCACCGCCTCCCTCGGCGTCTTCAAGAGCGTCTTTTTCGGTGCCGCCATCGCCATCAGCGGTTGCCTCCAGGGCATGCACGCCGGAAATTCCTCCGCCGCCGTCGGCCAGGCCACCACCCGCGCCGTGGTCGCCGCCATCACCGCGGTGATCGTCCTCGACTCCGCCTTCGCCGCCATCTTCACCGTCCTCGACATCTGACCCGTGACCGGAAATCCGAACAACCCGTCTCCCAAGGCCAAGATCGCGGTCCGCGGCCTGACCATGGCCTACGGCGATTTCGTGGTCATGCACGACCTCGATTTCGAAGTCATGGAGAAAGACATCTTCGTCATCATGGGCGGCAGCGGCTGCGGCAAAAGCACCCTGCTGCGCCACCTCATCGGCCTCCGCGAACCCGCGAAAGGCAGCATTCTCTACCAAGGCGAGGACTTCACCGCCACCGATCCCGCCGAGCGCGGCGCCTTCATCCAGCGCTTCGGCGTGATGTATCAATCCGGTGCGCTCTGGTCCTCCCTCACCCTCGCCGAGAACATCGCGCTGCCCATCGAGGAAAACACCAGCCTCCCCCCGAAGGCCATCCAGGACCTCGTCTCCTACAAACTCTCGCTGGTCGGCCTCTCCGGCTACGAGGACTACTACCCCGCCGACATTTCCGGCGGGATGAACAAGCGCGCCGGCATTGCCCGCGCCATGGCGCTCGACCCCGACATCCTGTTCCTCGACGAACCCGGCGCCGGCCTCGACCCGCTCAGCTCGCGCCGGCTCGACGACCTCATCCTGCGCCTCCGCGACAGCCTCGGCTCGACCGTCGTCATCGTCACCCACGAGCTCGCCAGTATTTTCGCGATAGCGAACAACTCGATCTTCCTCGATACTGCCACCCGCACCCAAGGCGCCACCGGTGACCCCAAGGAACTCCGGGACCACTCCGACAACCCCGCCGTCCGGACCTTCCTCCGCCGCGGCGAGGACGAATCCCCATCCCCCAACTCTCCCCCATGAGCAAAAAAGCCAGCCCCACCGTTATCGGCCTCTTCACCCTCCTCGGCTTGATCCTCGCCGGGGTCGCCGCGGTGCTCTTCGGCGCGGGGAAATACTTCGAGAACACCTACCCGATCCTCCTCCATTTCGACAAAAGCGCCTACGGCCTGCAGGTCGGCTCTAGCGTCCGCTTCGGCGGTGTCCGCATCGGCAGCGTCCGCTCGATCAACGTGCTCGTCGACCCCGACGAGAACCGCAAGATTATTCCCGTGATCGTCGACCTCCGCGAGAAGGACCTCAGCCTCATCGGCTCCGAGGCCGGCGGCGGCATCGACCTCACCACCCGCGAGGGCGTCGCCGAAGCCGTCGCCGGCGGCCTCCGCGCCGGCATGAAGCAGGAGAGCCTCGTCACCGGCCAGCTTTACATCGAGTTCGACATCCTCCCCGACGCGCCGAGCTTCGTTTACAAACCCGACCGCCCCTCCGAGTATCCCGTCGTACCCACCGTCGGCACCCAGATCGACGAACTCGTCTCCGGCATCGCGGACGGTTTGGCGAAGTTCAACGCCCTCGACATCGACGGCGTGATGAAGGAACTGCGCGACGTCCTGGTCGGTGCCAAGGGACAGATCGCCAACCTCAACATCAAGCAAATCAACGACAACATCATCGGCATCACCGAGGATGTCCGCGTCGTCACCGGAGATCAAAAATTGGTCCGTGCGGTCGAGAACCTCGACGCCGCATTGGTCCAGATCAACGAGCTCGCCACCAAGGCCAACAACGGCATCGAGCCGCTGCTTACCGATCTCCAGGGCGTCATCGCCCGCACCGATGCCAGCCTTGTCCGCATCGAAGAAGCGACCCGCGAACTCTCGAACCTCTCCAACCCCCGCGCACCGGTCGTCTTGCAAATGCAGGACGTCCTCCGCGAAACCCAGCGCGCCTCGGAGGCCCTCAAGGAACTCTCCAACGATCTCAAGCGCAACCCCAGCAGCCTCCTCCGCGGCAACGCCGATCCCAAATGAAATCCTTTCTCTCCGCCCTCCTCCTGCCTTTCCTCGCCGTCTCCTGCAACGTTCTCCAGCCGGTCGAGGACAAATCGGTCAACTACCTGTTAGACTCCGCCGTGCCCGAGCGCTCGATCACCGGCGCCAGCCCGGCGGTTGCCATCGCCTCGCCCGCCCTGCCCGGCTACCTCGACCGCCAGCAACTGGTCAGCCGCAGCGCCGGCGGCGAGCTGCTGATGAACCCGAACCACCTGTGGGGCGAGCCGCTCGACTCCGGCATCGCCCGCGTCACCGCCGCCAACCTCGGACGCCTCAAGAACTCGCTCAACATCCAGCCGGTCAAGAGTTTCGTCACCCTCGACTACCAGTCGTTGTTAGAACTCCGCATCACCCGCTTCGAGCCCGATGCCACCGGCAACATCGTGCTCGAGTGCACCTGGAAGCTCCAGCCCGTCAACGGCCCCGTCGCCACCACCCGCGCCTTCACCACCCGAGTGCCGCTGGCCGCCGACCCGCTCGGATCGCAGACTGGGCGGGTCCAAGCGATGAACGAGGCTTTGGCGAGGCTGGCAAGGCAGATCGCGAAGTCCCTTTGAGGGGACGGTCCAAAAGGTTCCTCCGCTTTACGTCAGAGAGCATGCACCGCCACCGTTGAGCAGAGAAGGAAGAGAAACCGAGGAGATTCACGACGGTTGCCGTGTCTCTTCTTCGCTGCCGTAGTATTTGCCGCTGTAATTTGTAGAAGGTTTTTCCATGTAGGAAACGAGCTTCTCGGCAATCTCATCGCGCAGCAACTCCGCCGAATTGCCATCAATGCTCATTCCGATCATGAACGCTAAATCATAGAGTAGATTCCCCCAAACTGACTCTTCTTGGTCCGGGAGCCACATCCCAACCAGAACAAGCACACGTATCGAGCCGGGAAGCAAAATGATCCGCACGATCTCTGTGCACGTGTCGTCGCCCGAAACGTCTGGATCAGGCAGATTTTTTCGAGATCTGGAGAAATCTCGAAGCTTCCCGAATCGAGACTCGCGTTGCGACCTCAGCACTTCCTCGAACGAGAGCCTCAACTGACCAGCGACGAACTCTCTGGCTGAGTCTGTCTCGAGCACGATCGCTTCCACAACATGGTGGAAAACATCCGAAAGAAGCATCGCCCAGATGGAGAGCTGAGGCTGCTTGTACGACTCCGGAAACACATGGCAGACTGACAGCGAAAGCATTCCTTGGTCGAGCCATGCACGAAGAACCTCCTGCCTCTGATCGTCTTCGAAGATGTCGGCTGGTGGATTAAGTGGGCGCATAATTCTTCAGGAAACAGTTTTTGATCACCGACGGGTCGGAGTTGCTCACTGTTCACCGATCGGTCGGTGAACAAGGCCAAAGCCGACACAGATTGCGGGAATTCCGGGCACGCCCTTCCTTCCTCAAAAACTAAAAGCCCCTCGTCGGTGATCCAAGCCGAAAGTCGGGAGCAACAAGCAAGGCCGTCGAGCCATGTCCCAACGGGACTCCATCCCGAAGCCCGGGTTTGCGAGGGACGAGTTACGCCGGGATGCAGTGTCGTGCACCTCCGGCTCGCGTGCTTCCGGTCCTAAAGGGACCATTCATAAAAGCCCGGCACGCAGTGCCGGGTAGGTGCGGATGCCTTTCGCCGTCCTACAGGGACGGATCATGCGGGGTCACGCCGTCGCCATCCTCGCGGACCCGAACCTGCTGCCAAGCCGCTTCCGGATGAAGCGTCCCGATAGGACGCCGGACTGCCGATAAAGTCACCCGGCACTACGTGCCGGGCTTTTATGAATCGTCCCGTTGGGACGCAGGGCACACAATCCTCGTAGCAATGCCAGACGGGGAATCCCGGGGTAGCTCGTGCCTCGCAACCCCGGGCTGTGATACGGAGGCCCGTTGGGACATCGGAGCAGTCCCGTTGGGACACAAGAGCAGTCTCACTGGGCGACCAGAGCACTCCCTTCGGGACATCAATGCAGTCCTTTCGGTCACCATCCGGCGGCGATGAACACCGTCCCCTCGATACTTGGTTGCGTTGGGTCGGAAGTTACGCCTATTTCAGAAGCACCGAAACATTTCCGCCCGGCTCGACCTTGCAGCGGATGAACCGTCTTCCATCGCGCTCCTCAATCGTGACCCGGGTTCCATTCACGAAAATCGGAAGCCCCTTCCCGCCGCGGACCATCAGCTCGATCTCATACGCATTCTCCCAAGGAACCTTCAACTTCGAGAGCCGTCCGGCGGCGGTGAGTTGAACCGAATCACCGCGAGCTTCCAGCGAGAGATCAATGCCATCCGTGCCGACCGCAAAACCGTGGTCAACGTCAACCATGCCGCCTTCGGTAAAGCGCGCGGCATCGGCCAGGCCGGTGAAGATGCCCGAGCATTCGCCCCAGCTCGGGTGGGTGCGCATCGCGGACTGGTTGTGGCCCTCGTGGTTGATGTTTTCCGGGCCGAGTCCGAAGCCATAAAGATTCACGTGCGGATAGATTCCGTTCTCGATATGCCGCGGGTGGTGGATCAGCACCGTGCTGGCCCGCGCCGCGGCGACCCCGCGTTCGACGAGGTCCTGGCGACCGAGTTCGAGCCCGTACCAGATGAAAGGCTCGACCAGATCGCAATGACGCGCGTCGAGCCAGTTGGCGGTGTCGAGGTTGTCGGCGGTGCAGCCGCCGAAAGGGTTGGCGGTGTAGATGTAGTGCGGATCCCAGCTCGCTTGGGAGAACCCCAGGTAGTCCGCGACCTTGGCACCCGCTTCGAGATGCGCCTTTTTGCCGGTCACTTGATAGAGCCCCTTGAAACCCTTCGCCGCCCACATGGCGCTGAGGTTTCCCCGGATCGGAAGGCCCTGCGTTTCATCGATGGTATAACTGAGTTCATTCCGGCCGCAGGAGTAGTAAACCTCGAGGTCGGTCCAGCGTTGCTGCGGAATGATCTCCTTGATCAGGTAAGCGCCAATCCGCTCGGCTCCCGCGCGGTGGCTCGCCTCGCCGGTCACGAGGGCCATTTCCGCTAGAAACCACATCATGGCCGCCGGTTGGGCGCTGCGTTGCAGGTCGGCGATCGGCTGCATCTCCGGCGTGTAGTAAGACGGGATCGTG
>JAYTLR010000077.1:0-63814 GCA_043729195.1 Akkermansia sp. | reverse complement strand
CGGCCCTCACTCGTCTCCTCGCCGGATTCCGCCTTTCCGCGGTTCCGCCCGACCCACCACAAACCGCCAGCCACCACCACCAGCACCAGCAGCAAAAGCACACCGATCACCACCTCCCGGCTGACCTCCACCATCGGACCACCGCGGTGGCGCCGGCTCCTGTCGATCTTTTGCAAACCTCCTGCCCGCCTCACTTGGAAGACCTCACGCCGTTGGAGCATCGCCCCGGGCGAAAATGAACGCATTCCCGATTTATGCTTTGGAATTCGAGGTGCGGGATCTTCCAGGCTCATTGACAGGCAGGCGTTGCTACTAGTGCTTCCAGTTTGCCGACTCGGCTGTGTCACGACAAGGAGTTTTACCACACTCGCCAGCGACCGCACCGGTTCCGGAAACATTCGGGAACCCCAAAGTTTCTGCGAGCTTGGCCCGGAACCCGCCGTAAAAGCCCCCAGAGCATGAAGGAAACCGCCACCTTACGTTCCCTCGGCGTCATCGCGGCCACCGCCGCCGGATTTGCCCCGGCAGTCGTATCATCGACACCCGCAGAGCTCGATGCGCGCTGGAAAAACGAGGTGCTTCCCCTCATCGAAAACTACTGCCACGACTGCCATGGCGACGGGGTGAAGAAGGGCGAACTGGCCATCGACCGCTTTGGCTCGATCGCCGAGATGCAGCAGAACCGCGAGGTCTGGAAGCGCATCCGCGACCACCTTCGCCACCGCCTGATGCCCCCGCCCGATGAAGCCCAGCCCGCCGACGCCGAGCGCGACAAACTGCTCGCTTGGATCGACGACGCGGTGTTCCCGGTCGATCCCGCGAATCCGGACCCCGGCCGTGTCACCCTGCGCCGGCTCAACCGGATCGAATACCAGAACACCCTGCGCGACCTGCTCGGCGTGAAGGCCGCGGTGGTCGAGCTGATTCCGGCTACGGCTTCGATAACATCGGCGACGTCCTCACGCTTTCTCCCGCTCACCTCGAACGCTACCTCGAAGCCTCCCGAGTCGCGCTCGACATGGCGGTGAAGCCCGGTGACATGCCCCGCCTCGCGACCACCGTCTCCGGCCGGGAAATGAGGGGCGACGGCCAGCGCTCGGAAGAAGGCCACTACCTTTTCACCGGCGGCGAGGCAGGCTTCTCGTATCGCCCTTCCCGCCCCGGCAAATACCTCGTGACCGTCACCGCCTGCGGCACCATGGGTGCCGAGATCGCCCCGTTGATGGAACTTCGCGCGGATGACCGGAAACTTCACGAATGGTCGGTCGACGCGCCGATGGACCGGCCGGACAAATACACCCGGGAGCTGGTTTTCGACGACGACCGGCCGTTGCGGCTCACTCTCGCGTTCACCAATGATTTTTGGGACGAGCACCACCCCGACGCCTCCCGCCGCGACCGCAACCTGATGATCAACTCGGTCACGATCACCGGCCCGCTCGACGGCCCGCCGCCGCCGAAACCTTCAAGCCACCGGCGGATCCTGGTCGACCGCAAGGACGGCGAGAACGACCGCGCTTACGCCCTCCGCGTCCTCAGCCTTTTCGCCCCCAAGGCCTTCCGCCGCCCGGTGCGCGACGGCGAGGTGGAGCGCTACCTCGAACTGGTCGCCCTGGCGGAAAGCGAGGGCGTCGAGAATGGCATCCGCCTCGCCCTGGAGGCGATGCTGGTGTCACCCGCCTTCCTTTACCGGGAAGAACCGCAATCCCAGCCCGACAACGCGAAGAAGATCCAGCTGATCGACGAACACTCGCTCGCCACCCGGCTCTCCTACTTCTTCTGGAGCACCATGCCGGACGCCACCCTGCGCGACCTCGCCGACCGCGGGGAACTCCGCAAGAACCTCGACGCCGAGCTCGATCGCCTGATCCGCGACCCGCGTTCGCAGCAATTCGTCTCGAACTTCACCGGCCAATGGCTGCGCCTCCGCGACGTCGAAGCTTCACTACCCGCCCGCCGCGAATTCCCCCGCTTCAACCCGCGGCTCCGCGACTCAATGCGCCGCGAGACCGAGATGCTCTTCGACCACATCGTGCGCGAGGACTTGCCGATGGCCACCCTGCTCGATGCCAGCTTCACCTTCCTCAACGACGACCTCGCCCGCCACTACGGCATCGATGGCGTGAAGGGCGACGACTTCCGCAAGGTCGAACTCTCCGACACCCGCCGTCACGGCATCCTCGGCCACGGCTCCTTCCACCTGCTAACCTCCTATCCCCTGCGTACTTCCCCCGTTCTCCGCGGGAAATACGTGCTGGAGAACTTGCTCGACACCGCCCCGCCTCCTCCCCCGCCCAATATCCCGCAGCTCGAACCGCCTTCCCGGCACGGCGACCAGCTCAGCCTCCGCGAACAAATGGAGAAGCACCGTGAGGATCCCTCCTGCTCCTCCTGCCACGCCCTGATGGACCCCATCGGCTTCGGCCTCGAAAACTTCGACGCCACCGGTGCCTGGCGCGACCGGGACAATGGCAAGCCCATCGACTCCAGCGGCCAGTTGATCGACGGCCATAAGTTCCAAGGCGTCGAAGAACTCCGCAAGGTCCTCGTCACCGACCACCGTTCTGAATTCCACCGATCCGTCGCCTCCAAGCTCCTCACCTACTCCCTCGGCCGCGGCCTCGATTGGTACGACAAACCCGCGCTCGACCGCATCGTCGCCGAAACCGAAGCCGCCAAAGGCAGCTCCCGCGCCCTCATCCGCGCCGTCGTCGATTCCGTCCCCTTCCAGTACCGCCGCGGCGACTCCTAAATCTCCCAATCTTCAATCAACAATCTTCAATCAACAATCTTCAATCATCAATCTTCAATCGACAATCGCATGACCCCGCGCCGCACCTTTCTCAAAAGCATCGCCGCCACCCTGGCCGTCCCATCCCTGCCCTCCCTCCAGGCCGCCACCGCCGCGAAGGCCGTCGCGCCCACCCGGATGGCCTTCATCTACATCCCCAACGGCGTCAACCTCGACCTCTGGCGACCCGTCGGCAGCGGCAAGGACTACACGATGTCGAAAACCCTCGAACCCCTCGCCGGGCTCCGCGACCACTTCTCGGTCCTCCGCGGACTCGACCACGAAAAGGCCGAAGCCAATGGCGACGGAGCTGGCGACCATGCCCGCGCCACCGCCAGCTTCCTCACTGGCTGCCAGGCCCGGAAGACCGCCGGTGCCGACGTCGCCATCGGCGAATCGGCCGACCAGATCGCCGCCCGCCAGGTCGGTCACCACACCCGCCTGCCCTCGCTCGAACTCTCCACCGATCCCCCACGCAGCTCCGGCAACTGCGACTCTGGTTACTCCTGCGCCTACCAGTTCAATCTCTCCTGGATCAACGAAACCACCCCCGCCCCCGCCGAGCGCGACCCGCGGCTGGTCTTCGAGAAAATGTTCGGCTCCGGCAACGAAAAGGAAGACTCCCGCCGCCGCGGATACCGGAAGAGCATCCTCGACTTCGTGATGGCCGATGCCAAACGCCTCCAGTCCCGCCTTGGCTCGACCGACCGCGGCAAGATGGACGAATACCTCACCGCCGTCCGCGACGTGGAAAAGCGGATCGAAAACGCCGAGAAGTTCCGCGTCGAGATCCCGGAGGACAAGCGCCCGAACGGCGTGCCGGAAGGCTACGGCGAGCACATCCGCATGATGTTCGACCTGATGCACCTCGCCTTCCAAACCGACACCACCCGCGTCTCCTCCTTCCTGCTCGCCCACGATGGGTCCAACCGGACCTTCCCGGAGATCGACGTCCACTCCGCCCACCACCAGCTTTCCCACCATCGCAGCGACCCGCGCACTCTCGAGTCGATCGGCAAGATCGACCGCTTCTACGTGGAACAGCTCGCCTACTTCCTTACCAAGATGCGCGACACCCCGGACGGCGACAGCGGCGGTTCGCTCCTCGACCACTCGATGATCGTCTACGGCGGCGGCATCGCCGACGGGAACCGCCACAATCACGACGACCTCCCCGTGCTGCTCGCCGGCAAGGGCAGCGGCACCCTCAAGCCCGGCCGCGTCATCGAAGCACCGGAAGGCACCCCCATGACCAACCTCTATCTCTCCCTGCTCGACCGCATGGGAGCGAAGGCCCGCCGCATCGGCGACTCCACCGGAACCTTCGAGAAGGTGTGAGCGCGGACGTCCCCCTAGCTCGGGCTTCCCTCGGGGCGATTCCTACCTATCTTCCCGGCATGGCCAACATCCTCATCCTCCCCGGCAGCGGGCGCCGCGATTCCGTCAACCGCAAGCTCGCCGCCGTCGCCGCGGATCTCGTCACCGAAGCCGGTGCCGATGCCGTCCTCATCGACCCCGCCGATTTCTCACTGCCGCTCTTCGATCAGGACCTCGAAGCCGCCGACGGCCTCCCCGCCGCCGCCACGGCCCTGAAGCAAAAGTTCCTCGCCGCCGACGCCGTCATCTTCGTCTCGCCCGAATACAACTCGTCCGTCACCCCGCTGATGAAGAACTTCATCGACTGGGTCAGCCGCGCCGAAAGCGACGACGAAGCACCGCTCGCCGCCTACCGCGGAAAAGTCGCCGGCCTGCTCGCCGCGTCCCCCGGTGCCCTCGGTGGCCTTCGCGGACTCGTCCACCTGCGTTCGATCCTCGGCAACATCGGCGTGCTCGTGGTGCCAAAGCAGTTCGCGCTCGGCGGGGCTTACGGAAAATTCGACGAAAGCGGCAAGCCGGTGGACCCATCCGTCCGCGAAGGCGTCAAATCCGTGGTGGCCGAAGTCCTCGCGGTCGCCTCCAAGCTGAAGTGAGTCGGAGAGGGTCCGTCTCGCGCCCTCTCCTATCTTCCGGCCAAGCCCGCTTCCGCCCCATGCTTTCCCGCCTCCTCCCCTTCGCCTTGCTTGCCGCCCCGCTCGCCGCGGAGGAATTCGTCCCCGCCATGCCGACCGAGGCACGGCTTTTCCTGCGGGTGCCGGAAGGCCAGCCCCCGCTGAAAAATGTCGGCATCTCCCGCGGCGAATGCGTGCCGGGCAGCTTCGAGGACAGCCCGGAAAAGCGCGAGCGTCTGACCGACATCCGCTTCCCGGTCACCTGGTGGCGCTGGAAGGAAGTCACCCTCAAGTTCACCCCCGGCCACGACGGCGCGCTCGAGCTCGACCTCAACGGCCCCTGGGGCGAGGCCCGGCCCGGCGTTCTCCGCCAGCAGGAAATCCTGTGGGACAAATTCGAATGCGATGGCGCCAAACTTTCTAACAGCGGCTTCGAGGACACCACCGACGGCAAGCCCGCCGGGTGGGACTCCCCCTGGCGCCCCTACCCCGCCGCCGACGCCTGGCCACTCTCTAACAGCGAGCCCTTCGAGGGAAAACGCTGCGCCGCTTCGTGGCACGGCCGCCCGTTGGTTGGCACGCTGACGGTGAAAGCGGGCGTGCCCGTCACCCTGAAACTCCACGCCCGCGCGGCCACCGTGCCGGGCTTCAAGCCGCCGGCCATCCTGCCGCAAGACACCCCCGCCCACCGCGCCTGCGCCCGGCTCAAGCGCGGCGTGAACCTCGGCAACCATTGGGAAGCCCCGCCCGGCGGCTGGGGCATCACCTACACGACCGACGACATCGACCTCATCGCCAAGGAAGGCTTCGACCACATCCGCGTCCCGGTCGCGTGGCACTACCATTTGCAGGACGGAGCCATCAGCCCGAAACTGCTCGCGGAACTCGAGCCCGTCCTCAAGCGGGCCCTCGAACGCAAGCTCACGATCCTCCTCAACTGGCACCACTTCGAAGCCCTCTGCAACGAGCCAGAAAAGAACCGCGCCACCTTTGTCGCGGGTTGGCGAACGGTCGCGAACCACTTCAAGGATTGGCCGCCGGAACTTTATCTCGAGCTGCTGAACGAACCAAACGGCGCGCTCGACCATGAGACCCTGACCACCATTCACGCCGAAGGCATCGCCGCGATCCGCAGTGTCAGCCCGCGGCGCATCCTCCTCGCCGATCCCCCGCAATGGGCCGCTGTCCCCGGGCTCGACCGCTTCTTCCTCCCCGATGGCGACGACCGGATCATCACCACCATCCACAGCTACGAACCCTTCCAATTCACCCACCAGCAAGCCGAGTGGGTGAAATACAGCGACCTGCGAAACATCACCTACCCCGGTCCGCCCGCGACGCCGGTGCCGCTCCCCGATTCTCTCCGCGACAACGCCGGCCTCGCCGCTTGGCTCGATGCCTACAACACCCGCCCGGGCAGCGACAATCCCTGCACCGCCGCCACCTTCGAAGGTCTGCTCGACGACGCCGTCGCGTGGTCAAAGCACTTCGGCCGGCCCATCCACATCGGCGAGTTCGGCTGTTATCAGAAAGCCGATCCCGCCAGCCGCGCCCGCTACGTCCGCGACTTCCGCCAAGCCGCCGAAAAGCGCGGCCTGCCCTGGGCGATGTGGGACTGGAAGGCCGGCTTCGGCTACTGGGATGAAGCCTCCAAAAAGCCCCTCCTCCGCGACGCACTCTTCGGCAAGTAAGCTCTCCGGGGGAGCGCTGACTTGAGTCGGCGAGCATTGCATCCCGCGGTCCCGCTCGGCAGCAGACAGCCCGCGCGCCCTCATGAATCCCACCCAAACGGCCAGGAACTACCTCCTCGTCGTGAATCCCCCCGGCACAGGCTATCAAAGCCCGTTGAATTCCCGTGATCTCGAACCCGCCGGCTTCCATCCACCCGACTTCCTCCTTGCCACTCCCTCCGGCTGAGCTAGAACTTCAGCATGCTTGGAAATTTCTCACCCATCGACATGAGTGCCGCAGAAGCACGTGTGATGCGGCACGCCGCAGAAGCACTGCAAATGCAGCGCGCGGCATAATAACACTGTTCTCCAAGAATCTATCGTATTATGCTCGGTTTCGGTTGGTGCCACCTACTCACATCACGCGACGCGTTAAAAGACGCGGACGAGGACGATGTGCAGTATATCGACTTAGCAATAGACGAAGCCGACTCCGCGATGTTCAAAGCCTTCCGTGAATGGATGGGCGATCAGCAAGATCCATTCCTGAAGTGGCATCTTGATGAGCAGAACAACAATCACAGTGGTTTGCTCACTTACAGCCTGTCGCGGAATCATCGCAGTTCACTCGTTTGGAACATGCTCGAATGGATTCGCTCCAATGCATCGAGCAGCTATGGCTTGTTCTATTGTCATGACGACGAAGACGTGATGGATCGTGGGGCATATGATAGATTTCCAGAGCAGGATCACGACAATGTCTTTCGTGTTCATCGACTCAAGAATGGACTGATCGAAGAGCTTCAGGATCCATTTTTTGGCGTCATTGAGGGCGATCTACTGCCAATTCATCCCTACAATACGGCAGACAGCAAAGCAGGAGAACAAGTCGGAGATGGCGACGCCGAGGAAGCCGTCTGATTGATTTTGAGCTTTTCACCGGCGCCGCCATTCCTATAACGTTCTACAAGAAATGACCATTCGAACGATCACCTTCATGTGTGCTGCTTTCCTGCTTGCTTCCTGCAAGGACAAGCCGACGGTGACAGTCCTTCTTGGCACCATGGGGCCCACAATGGGACCGGATGGTGATGTCTTGTCCAACATAGTGACCTTCGATTACAATCTGAAGGCACCAGAACAAGTCCAGTTTTGGGTGGAGGACAAGCAAATCAAATCCGTGGAAATTGATGGCAAAGGAAGTTGGCGTATTGAAGTTTCCGGCGATAAACTTAACGTCTCAGATAATGCCATAATCTTCGAGTTGCCTATTCAGAATGAAGGCCTACTCGCTTCAAAGTCATATATCAATAAATCGGGCCACATGGGGTGGGATATTTCGATAGACGGTCAACCCGTGGTGAAGATCCAATCCAATGTCAGCATGGGCAGTAAATCGTAAGAGTAATGCAGAACAAGCCGCGTCGTGACAACCCCTATCAGCCGTTCATTTTCGATGCCTTTCCTCAACCACAACCCTAACCCCGTGATCGACGCGCGCCCTCGCTAGTGGGGTTGCCATCGCTTGATCGTTAGGCAACTTACACGCTTGTCCCGAGAATGACGCCTGAAGCTCCTGACATTCGGCCTTCCGACCTAGAAGGCTATACAGAGGTCGCGCACATCCTCAGCAACCGACCGCTATACCACTTCAGCTTCGTTCATTCGTTCTTCTTTGCCGAGCGCGAGGATCTTCTCGGAGACACTTGGCGCGACATCGAGCTGGTTCTCGCCGAGCTTGAACTGCCACGACAGAGGATCGGCTTTCGCTTCCACCGAGTTGCCGACGTGACCTATTCCGGATACGGGCAGATCATGGGCTTGTATGTTCAAGGCATCGAGGAGCGCGGCTGGGCGAAACTCCGCTACGAAGTTGGTGATTATGAGGATGGCCGCATTCGCCTCTTCTGCCATTCCGTCTCACTATATGACCCAACCAAAGTCGCCTAACATTTCGGTCCAGCGAACGCGCTCCGCAGTCACGCTGGCTCCTGCAGGCCCGCAGACTCGCAGACTCGCAGACCCGCCGGCAGCCTGCGCGCCTGCTCCGCGTGTCGCTGACCTTTCTCCGTCAGTCCTTGAATTCTGAATTTTGACCGAGATCACCGCTCGCCTCCGCTGGGGGCGTTTTTCAACCCGTGCTGAACTCCAGCGCGCGCTGTTTCATTTGCTGGGGAACCAACACAAAGGCATTCGAGCGGGTCGAACTCATGTGCTGGTCGAGACCGAGACGCGGAAGAATGACCGTCGGATCGAACTTCAAAATCGCTTCCGGGCTCTCTCCATCGAGCAATTCCAGACAAACGTGCATCATTCCTTTGCCCAGCAATGCCTCAGAATCCGCGGTGAATTTGATTGCCCCATCTTCGGAACATGCGCTCAACCAGCTCTTGAACTGGCACCCTTTGATCTCGTTCTCTGAAGTCCGGATCGATGGCTCGCCAACCTTCAAGCGCTTGCCCAAGTCGAAAAGGTAGGCATTCCTCTCATCCTTGCCGGGAAATACCGCAAAGTCTTCGGCGAGTTTTTGAAGCTTTTCGTCGATGCTCATCGCGCCGACAGGGAAAGGCGGCCCGCCGGGGATTGCACGCGGAAAGTCACCCTTCCGCGAGATGCCCGGCCTGGCCGCCGCCGGCTCTATCTATCCCCGAACAGATTCCCCAGCCCGCCAGTCGCCGAACCCTGGTCCCGGCCGCTGGCATACATGCCGGTGATCCGCTGGGCCAGCCGCGCGAAGGGCATGCTCTGCAGCCAGACCGTGCCGTGGCCTTGCAGCGTGGCCAGGAAGAGGACCTCGCCACCGAAGACCATCGACTTGAGGTTCCCGGCGCGCTGGATGTCGTAGTTGATGCCCTTTTGTTCAAGCCGATGCCGTCTTCCATGTAGTTCTACGCGAACTAAAATCCACGGTGTTCGCGATCAGGCAAGTTGCGTCTCGGCCAAAAGCCGGTAGGTCCCCTGGCTGGCCATCAGTTCGTCGTGCGTCCCACTTTCCACGACCCTGCCATGGTTCAGCACAAGGATGGTATCGGCATGGCGGACGGTGGAAAGCCGGTGGGCGATCACCAGGCTGGTGCGGCCTGCCATCAGCCGCTCGAGTGCCTCGTTGACCAGCCGCTCGCTCTCGGTGTCGAGCGCGCTGGTGGCCTCGTCTAACAGCAGGATCCGCGGGTCGGCGAGGACCGCCCGGGCGATCGCGATCCGCTGCTTCTGGCCGCCGGAAAGCTTGACCCCACGCGGCCCGACCAGTGTCGCGTAGCCTTCCGGCTGGGCACTGATGAATTCGTGCGCGTTGGCCAGCGTCGCTGCGGACTCGATCTCCGCGACGGTCGCACCCGGGCGGCCGTACTCGATGTTCTCAAGAATCGATCCGCCGAACAGCATGACCTCCTGCGGCACCACGGCGATCTGCTTGCGCAGGGACGCGAGTTGGAGTTCGGCGGCATCGGCACCGTCGAATCGCACGCTGCCGCTTTCCGGTCGATGGAAGCCGAGGATCAACGAGAAGACGGTGGACTTCCCTGCGCCGGACGGGCCGACCAAAGCGATGCGCTTGCCCGCTTCCACCCGGAACGACAAGGCAGCAAGCACCGGGGCCTCGGGCCGCGACGGGTAGCGGAAGGAGACGTTCTCGAATGCGAGATCGCCCCCCAGCTTGCCCGCGGCGCGCGTGCCGTCGGCTTCCGGCTTCTCCGCCATCAGCTCGCGCAGGCGCTCCGTTGCGCCGGACATCGCCTGCACCTGGGAAACAATCTCGGGCAGCGAACCGAGCGAGGCCCCGACGAACACGCTGAACAGCACGAAGGCCATGAAGTTCGTCTGCGAGATCTCGCCGCTGGCAAGCATGTGCGAGCCGAACCACGCGACACCGGCGATGGTGCCGAACATCGCGAAGATGATGAATGACAGGAAGGCCGCCCGCGCCCGCGCGCCCTTCAGCGTGACGTCGAAGAAGCGGTCGAGCGCCCGGTTGTAGCGGGAAAGTTCGAAGGACTCGTTGGAGAAGGATTTCACGTCGGCGATCCCCTGCACGCTCTCTTCCATCACCATCCCGGACTCGGCCAGCGCCTCCTGGGCATCGCGCGAATGCTTGCGGACCTTCCGGCCCGACATCGCGATCGACAGCACCACCACCGGGATGCTCGCCAGCATCACCAGCGAGAGCTTCCACGAAAAGAAGAACACCGCGATCAGGCTGCCGACCAGCACCACGCTGTGCCGCGCGGCCTGGGGCAAGGTATTGAGCAAGGTCTCGCGCACCGTGCCGAGGTCGGCCGAGACGCGGTTGGAGACGGAGCCCGAGCGCTGGTCCTGGAAAAAGGGCACCGGCAGCTTCATCAGGTGGCGGAACAGGTCGCGCCGCAGGTCGTTGAGCGCCGCTTCGCCGGAGCGGGTGAAGCCCTTCACCCGCCAATAGGCGATGAAGGCCTGGACTGCCAGCACGCCGAGCAGCCAGAGGATCTTCTGGTCGGCGCGCGCCTTGGTCGCCGCGGCATCCACCCCGCTCCGCAGCGAATCCGCCGGATCGCCGATCAGGTCCTTCAGGAACAAGGGAAAGGCCAGCGACAGGCCGGCGGTGACAAAGAGGGCGATGACGGACGGAATGAAAATCTTCCGGTGCGGCTTCAGGTACGAAAGTACCCAGCCTAGCCCTCCTTTGATGTCGCCCTTCTTCTCCGTCTCGCCTTTCCGCATGCCGGGGATGGGAGACGATGCAGCCCGGAGCGTCAACCACGCTGACCGCCCGTTCAACGGCCGCAAGCAACTCCCGCCGTCCGGCGCGCCCAGCCATCGGCCGCGATGACCGCCTCGAGCGACGAGGCCGCTGCGACGTCGTGGGCGTGCATCGTCTCGCCGACCACCCGCCAGATATCGGGAAAACGGATCGCACCGGCGATGAAGGCGTCCACCGCCACCTCGTTGGCCGCGTTGAACACCGCCGGCAGCGTCCCGCCCGTTAGACCGGCCTCGCGGGCCAGCCCCAGCGCGGGGAAATCGGCTTCGCGCGGTGCTTCGAACTCCAACTTGGCCAGCGCGGCGAAATCCAGCGGCTTCAAGCCGCCCGCCAGCCGCTCCGGCCAGGTCAGCGCATACTGGATCGGGAAACACATGTCGGTCCGGCTGAGCTGCGCCAGCACCGAGCCGTCGATGAACTCGACCATCGAGTGGACGATGCTCTGCGGATGCACCACCACGTCGATCCGTTCCATGCCGATGCCGAACAACCAGCGCGCCTCGATCATCTCCAGCCCCTTGTTGAACAGCGTGGCGGAATCGATGGTGATCTTGCGCCCCATCTCCCAGGTCGGATGCTTCAGCGCCTGGGCCAGCGTCACCTCCGCGAGTTGGTCCGCCGGCCATGTCCGGAAAGGTCCGCCCGACGCTGTCAGAATGAGCCGCGAGACTTCCTTCTCGCCGCCGCGGTGACCGTCGAGGCATTGGAAGATCGCATTGTGCTCGCTGTCCACCGGCAGCAATTTCACCCCCTTGCGCTCCGCCGCCGCGGTGACGATCTCACCGGCCATCACCAGGATTTCCTTCGACGCCACGGCCAGATCCTTGCCCGCCTCGATCGCTGCCAGCGCCGGCTGCAATCCGGCAGTGCCGACGATCGCGACCAGCACCATGTCGGCGTCCTCCAGCGTTGCCAGTTCGGCGAGGCCCTCCGGCCCGGCGAGGATCACGACATCGTCCGGGACCAAAGCCCGCAGCTCGCCGATACGAGAAGCATCGTAGAGCGCCACGTGTTTCACCCCGGTCTCCCGGACCTGCGCCGCCAGGGTCTCCACGCTGCCGTTCGCCGCCAAGCCGACCAGTTCGATCCGTTCCGGTAAAAGCCGAGCCACCTCCAGCGTCGAGCGTCCGATCGATCCGGTGGACCCCAGCAGCACCACCTTCTTCCGTTCGCGGGGTGTCATCAGGGCATCATCCATAGGAGATAGAAATAAACCACCGGTGCGGTGAAGCAGAGGCTATCGATCAGGTCGAGCGATCCGCCGATGCCCGGCAGCATGTTGCCGGAATCCTTCGCGCCGAGGCTGCGCTTGACCACGCTTTCCGCAAGGTCACCCACCACCGCGAGCAAGGCCATCACCACGGACAGCACGATGACCTGAGGCCATCCGCCGAGCACATGCAGGCCGGTCGCAAAGCCGGCCACGTCTTCATGTCCCAGGGCGTAAAGTCCGCAGCCCGCGAGCAAGGCGAACACAATCGCGCCGCCGAATCCCTCCCAGGTTTTTCCAGGACTGACATGAGGGATCATCTTGTGTCGGCCGATCATGGAACCGGTGATGTAGGCGCCCATGTCGGTGAATTTCGTCACCGCGATCATCCAAAGCAGCACCATGGCACCGGGCACTTGGCCCTCCCCTGGAACAAGGAAGACAAGGCGTGCCGCGAAGTTGAAGAGGAAGGCGATGTAGACGAAGCCAAGCAGGTTCGCCGCCACGGCTTGGATCGGTTCCAGGCCGCGAATCGGATGGCGGAACTGGAGGATGAAAGGACCGGCAATCGCAACAAAGATGGCGGCACCATCGAACCACAGGGGAAGCTCGACCCCCATTGTCATCGCCACTTCATTTCCCTCGGCATCGAAGGCACCGGAGTACCAACCGACGAAGTCCTCGACTAACAGCAACCAGTAGGCAGCCAGTGAATACCCCACCGCCAGCAGCATCCCGAAGCGCGGGAAGCACTTCACGCCGGCTCCTTTCAACATCCGGAAGTATTCCAGCGTCGCGATGACCGTCAGCGCCGCCACGAGCCCCACATACGCCCAGGCCCAGCGGCTGATAAAGACCGCCGCGACGAAGGCCCAAAGCCCGAGCGTGCTCGCGCTGCGTCGCAGGAAGGTCGCTCGTTTCGAGGTATCGGGCGGGGTGCTGGCCATCCGCGGGAATCCAAGACGTCGGGAGAGCGGGAGGCAATTTCATTCCACCGCGCAACCTTCACGGAGCCTCCGGGTTTTCCCCCGCATCAACGGATGGCCACCCGTCGGAAACTGAAACCAACCAACACAACCAAAATCATGAAGACCAAAATCACCTGCATCGCCCTCGCCCTCGCGGGCATCGTCGCCGCCTCCGGCGAAGAAGGAAAACCCGAAGGACAGCGCCGCGGACCCGGTGGCGACCGCCAGGTCCCCCCCGCCGTGCTGAAGGAATTCGACAAGGACGGCGACGGCAAGCTCAACGCCGAGGAAGCCCAAGCGGCCCGCGCTGCCATGCAGGCCAAGCGCGAGGAAATGCAGAAGAAGATGCTCGCCGAGTTCGACACCGACAAGGACGGCAAGCTCAGCGAGGAAGAGCGCAAGGCGATGCGCACCGCGATGGAAGCGAAGCGCAAGGCCCTGATCGAAAAGTACGACGCCGACAAGGACGGCAAGCTCAGCCCCGAAGAAATCAAGACCGCCCGCGATGCCGGCGAGGAACTTCCGATGATGGGCGGCCCCGGCGGTCCTGGCGACCGACGCGGTCAAGGCGGCAAAGGCGGTGAAGGTCGCCCGCCACGCGGCGAGCGCCCGGCGCCTCCCGCTGGCGAATGATCCCGTGCGACCGGTTTATCCGTGTCTCTATAAGCCCGGAGCGCGCTTACCCGCCTCCGGGTTTTTCGCGTCCAAGCTCGTAGGCCTGCCAGAATTTCCAGCACGAAATCATCAGCCCCCTACTGCGGTCCGCTTCGTTTCCTTCCGTGCGCCCCCCCACGCGGCCCTAGGTCCCCACGCCATCGCGTAATGGCTCAACATGCCAAAACATCCCATAACCCAGACGTCCAATCCCTGTTGGTTATTAAGTTTTGTTTCATATCGCCCTTCCGCCATGTCACACGACCGCTCCTCCCACCTCGACTCGCTTGCCTCCCTTTTCCCCGCGTTCGACTTCGAAGGTCTGATCGCCCATGGAGCCGCTGGAGCTGTTTACAAGGCCCGCCAGCGCTCGCTCGACCGCGATGTTGCGATCCGGATTGCTTCACGCGAGAACGCCGGAGACCCGGAATTCCGGAACTCCTTCGAGATCATGGCCAAGGCGATGGGCAACCTCACCCACCCCGGCCTGATCCGGGTTTACGACTCCGGCGACGTCGACGGGCTGCCTTTCATGGTCATGGAGTACATTCCGGGGAAAACCCTGCGCCACTCCTCGCACGGCAAGGCGGTCGATCCGCGGCAGGCGGTGCAGATCGTCATGGCCGCCTGCCTGGGTCTGGCCCACGCCCACGGAAAAGGAATCGCCCACGGCGCGATCCAACCCGCCAACATCCTCCTGACCCAAAAATGCGAGCCGAAGATCGGCAGCTTCGGCTTCACCCGGCAGATCTGTGACCAAGTCGCGGATGCCTCGGCATACTCCGCTCCCGAGCTTTCCACCGGCAGCGGCTCCGCAAGCCCCCAGTCCGACGTCTATGCCATCGGGGTGATTCTCATGGAGCTTCTCACGGGCATTCCCGCCGGAACTCCGAACATGGCGCAAACCGTCCTTCCCGACGCCAAACTTTCCGCGATTTGCCAAAAAGCGGCTCATCGCGACCCCGCCCTACGGTATCCCGATGCCGGTGCCCTCGCCGAGACTCTCGATCAATGGTCCGCCGCGGCGACTCCCCGCCGTGTCCCGGTGCAACTGAAGACCTCTTCCTATCGTCCGAATGCCCCCGTGACTTCGAAAGTCCCCGCCGTCTCCTCCCCGGCTTCCCGGGCTGGCCGGGGGATGCTGGTCCACTGCGCGGTCATCGGATTTCTCCTCATCGCCATCCACGTTGTCTGGGGAGCCTATCAGGCGAAGCAAGAGAGCCTCGCCAGCCTCCGGAAAATGGAAGAAACAAAGCCCCGGGTGATCATCATCAAGGCGGAACCGGCTCAGGAAGCACAACACGGAGTTGACCCTTCGCTTGTCCAGCTGAAGCCTTGATCCGGATTCAAAGATCCAGCTCGACCGACTTCAGCGCGATGTAAAGCGAGTTCGAGCGTTCCAGCCGTGGCTGAAGCGCGGCTTTCTCCTTGGCGAGCTGCCGACGGACCTCGATCAAGCTGCTGGAGTAGTCGCGGAATAGCAGGCGGATGGCTTCGCCGTGGTCGGATTTGAGGCCGTCCGCGAAGGTCGCAGCCCCGGCCAGCAGGCGCTCCTTGTAGCCCGCCGCAATTCGCGCCCGGGTGATCCAGCCGGCGACGGCCGCCAGCACGAACACCAGCAACGAACCGCCTAACAGAAACATCGCCGGCTGTTGCAGCGAAAGCAATCCGCCGGTACCCGCCGCGATCGCCAGCAGCAGCCCGATGGCAGTCAAGGCCTTGAGCGAAGCATTCCGTCGGCGGATCAGCGGATCCAGCACACCGCGCACCCGTAGCCCGGTCAGCGCCTGCGGCACCGCTTTCTCCAGGCGGGCAACGAAGCGTTCGATCCCCTCTTCCCGCGCCGGCCCGGCGACCGCGCAAATCCCGGGCTCGAAGCCCATGCGCTCCTTCACCCGCGGCCGCACCGATTCCCAATGAGCCGCGCAGGCATCGGCCAGGCGCGCCGCATCGTCCCGGCCGAAGCCGGTGGCCACTTCCTGCATCCGCGCCGCGAAGGTCGTCTCGATCTCCGCCGCAGACCCATCGCCGGTGAAAATCCGCGCCAGCGATCGCCACCAGCCGAGCCGCGAGCGGAGCTGGCGCACCACCGCATCGACCTCGCTGCGATAGCGCTCCAAGGCCGCGCCAAGCGCTTGCGGGGCGGCTTCCAGCGAGCTGTCCCGCAGGCCATCCATCTCACGCTCGATGCCTGAAAGAAACCATGCGTCGTCCTCCATCCCGCGGCGCTGGACGTCGAAGCGCGACTCCAGCCGGCGCAAGGTGCGGGCCGCGTGGTGCCAGCCGTCGTGGAGCAGTTGGCGGCGCTCCATCGACTCGCAGATCCGCTCCGAGATGAAGTGCTCGAAGTCGGAGAAGCGGCTGGCCGACCAGAGTTCCGGATTCACTGGTTCGGCCTGCTTGGCATCGAAAGCATGGCGGGCGGCGACGGGGAAAATCGGCAGCACGTGGCCGACCCGTTTCACCGAAAGGTCGCGCATGTGGCCGAGGATGATCGGGATGTCCGGCGGTTGCTTGAGGTCGATCCGCTGGACCACCAGCGCGGTCCGTGCGAGGGCCTCGGGCGACAGCCTCGACACCGCGTCCCAGGTCGCCGCAGTCCACGGGTTCTCCGCGGTGAAGACCACCAGCACGATGTCCGCGTGCTCGAGAAAAGGCTCCAGGATCGCGGAGTGGCCGCTGTTCCTGGCATTGGTACCGGGGGTATCCAGCAGGTCGAAATTCCGCAGGAACTCCGGGGACCGCCGGCATTCCAAAAGCAGCGGCTCCACCGGATGATCGCCCTCGTCGCCATGGCGGTAAATGCGGACCTCCGCGGTCAGCGGCACCGGTCCGGCCGGACAGAGATCCTCGCCGACCAGGGCGTTCAGAAGCGAGGATTTGCCCGCGTTCACCTCCCCGATCACCGCGATCAGCACGGGCTGGGACAGCACCGGCTGCGGATGGTCAGGCTCGGCTTCGAGACCGACCTCGCCGGCGAGGCCGCCGATCCAGCTCAGCAGTTCCGACAGGCGGTCGCGAACCGCGAAGTAGCGTTCGCCGGGCATCGTGGGTTCGCAGCCTGGAAACGATTCACTGGCCGGAAACCACCTGTCCCGGTGCCGTCTGGCTGCCCATCGCGAGCAGTTGCGAAACGGTCACGAACTTGAAGCCCTTGCGAAGCAAGCCGTCGAGCGTCGCCGGCATGGCGTCCACGGTCGAGGCGTGGAGGTCGTGGGCCAGCACGATCGCACCCGGGGTGGTATTGCTGAGAATGCGTGATGTCACGACTGACGCACCGGGACGCTTCCAATCGAGCGGGTCGACCGACCACATGATCGTGGGGTAATCGAGCTCGCGGTGGATCCACTCGCGCTGACGCTGCAAGAGCGCGCCATACGGTGGGCGCAAGGTCCGCGGCTTCACTCCGGCGGCGCGCGCCACGGCATCGCGACACTTGTTCAGCTCCTCGCGCACCGTCGAGTCGCCCAGCTTGCTGAGGATCGGGTGGGTGTAAGTGTGGTTGCCGACTTCATGGCCTTCGGAAACCGTGCGGCGCAGCACGTTCGGGTAGAGGTCGACGTTGCGGCCGATCACGTAGAAGGTCGCCTTGATGTTCCGCTCGCGCAGCATGTCGAGCAGCCGCGGGGTGTTTTTCGGGTGCGGACCGTCGTCAAAGGTGATCGCGATGTAAGGCTGGGCCACCGACACCCGGGAAAACGTGATGCCAGAACTTGCCCCGGAAGACGGAAGGTTCAGGTCCGGGTTGCGCGGCACGGGTCCCTGGACTTTCGGAGTCCGGTAGGTGGTGTTTGCCGTGGTCCTCGCCGGAGCCGAAGCAGGATCAACCGTCGCTGCCTCGCCAGCACCACCGTCCGGCTTGGCCGAGGAAATCATCGAGCAACTGCTTCCCAACGAGGCGCTGAGCGCGATGAAACCCCGACGCGACAGCCTCGGAAGTGCGGGTTCCCCGGTTTTGGAAGACGTGAGCACTTGGAATCCGAAGGTCTGGAGAGGGTTCTTCATGGGAACGGTGAAAAGGAAAGTTTGCGTAGATTACCGGCCGGCATGGCGATGTCACGCCTGCATTTCCAACAACTTGATCACAAGAATCGCCGAAGGATCGGCTCCAGCTTCCGGCCGGTTTCCTCGGGCCACAAATCCCGCTGCGTCATGATCGCGCCGTCCAGCGAGCGGTGCTCCGGCCACTCCGCTCCTTCGGGAATCATCGGCACCGCCCGCCCGATGATCCGCTTGGCCGCCGCCACGTTCGCGCTCAGATGGCCCATTACCGCGTCCGCCGTGACCGCTTCTTCCTCGATCTTCCAGCAGTCGTAGTCGGTGATCATCGCGAGCGTCGCCAGCGCGATCTCCGCCTCCCGCGCCAGCTTGGCTTCGGGCAGGTTGGTCATGCCGATGACGTCGAAGCCGAGCTTGTGATTCGTCATGCTCTCCGCCCGCGTTGAGAAAGCCGGGCCGTCCATATTGACATAAGTGCCGCCGTCGTGAACCCGGACCTCTTCCGGCTCCGCCGCCGCTTTCAAAATCGCCCGCATCCCGGCGCTGACTGGATCGCCGAAGGAAACATGGCCGACGATCCCGCCACCGAAGAACGTGTGGTGCTCGCGCCGGCTGGTACGGTCGAAATATTGGTCCGGCAGCACGATGTCCCGCGGCCGGTATTCCTCCTTCAAGCTACCCACCGCGGTGACGCAGATCAAATAGCGCACTCCCACTTCACGCAGCGCCCACAGGTTCGCCCGATGGTTGATCTCGGTCGGCAGCAAGCGGTGCCCGCGTCCGTGTCGCGGCAGGAACCAGACCTCGCGCCCGCCCAGTGTCCCGCCGACCAGCGCGTCCGAAGGATCGCCGAAGGGCGTCGCGATCACCCGCTCTTCCGATTTCTCGAAGCCGTCAATTTCGTAGAGTCCGCTGCCCCCGATGATGCCGATCGCCGCTGCCATGCGCGGGGTCTATTCCGCCCGCCCGGATCCGTCGAGCGTCCGCGCGGATTCATCGGAAATTCACGAAACGCGTGAAGTTTCCCGCCGGGTAGTCCGTTATAGCCCCCAGCGCTTTCACGCGCTGCCATGATCCAACATTCCGCTCCCGAGCGTCACCTCCCCGGCCGGCTGCAAGCGCTGATCTTCCACCTGAAAACCCGCGTGCTCCAATTGCGCCGCGGGTTCCGCGAATTCTCCACGCGTCCGCCGCGCCATCCCGCCGCCAGCCGGCAGGCCGATGCCCCGGTGATCGCGGAAGTCCGCGCCCCGCTGTGGCGCGACCTTTCGCCCGAGGAATTCCCGCTCACCGCCGGCAAGGTCGAGAACCTCCGCCAGGCCGCCCGCGCCTTCCACGGCGTGGAAATTCCGGCCGGCGGGGTGTTCAGCTTCTGGCGCCAGCTCGGCCGCACCACGAAATCGAAAGGCTTCACCGCCGGCCGCGAACTCCGCGAAGGCTGCCTGGTCCCGGCCGTCGGCGGCGGGCTCTGCCAGCTCAGCGGACTGCTCTATCAAGCCGCTTTGAAGGCGGGCTTGGAAGTCGTCGAACGCCACGCTCACTCGCGCATCCTGCCCGGCTCCGCCGCCGAGCAGAATCTCGATGCCACCGTCTTCTGGAACTACGTGGATCTGCGCTTCCGCGGCGACCAATCGTGGCGAATCGAGGTCGAGCTCACCGCCGCCGACCTGGTCATCCGCATCCGTTCGCCGCGCGCCGGGAAAGCCCTCGCGCCACCCGAACCCGCCGCCACACCGCGTCCCGCTCCGTCCGGCGATTGCCTGAGCTGCGGCATGGTCGCCTGCTTCCGCCACCCCGCCGCCACCGCCGCCCACGCCCCGGCGATGGGGCACTCGGCCTTCCTGCTCGATGCCCGCTGGCCGGAGTTCGACGCCTGGTGCCGCAGCCATTCGCGCGATGGCGACCGCTGGCTGACCCCGCTCGACGGCCGCCGCTGGAACAAGCCGAACTACCAATGGTCGCCGCCACCCGGCGTGAGAACTTGGCACGCTACCGTCGCCACCCTGCTCCGCTCGGTCCGCCAGCGCCGGCTTCCCGCCCAGGGTGCCCTGCGCCAGCGCACCCTGTTAGAGAGCGAGGCCGCGCTCGCCCGGGCCTTCGCCGCGGAGCTCGATCCGCAATGCCGCCACCTTGTCGTCTCGCAAAACCTGCTGCCCCATCTTTGGAAATCCGGCGCGCTCGGCGGCCGCAGCTTCGACGTCCTGATCCAGCGCTGGCCGATGGCTGAACTCCAGCGCCGGCTCGACCTCGCCAAATCCGCCCACCCCGCTTCCACCACCCTCGCCGACTTCCGTGCGGATCCCGACCTCCTCCGCGCCGAAACCGAAGCCCTCGCCGCCGCCGCCCGGCTGATCACCCCGCACCGCGATCTCGCCGCGCACTTCGGCGATCGCGCCTGGAAGATCGACTGGGACATGCCCGCCCCGCTCGAACGCCGGCCTTCCCCGCAGCCCACCGTCTTCTTCCCCGCCTCGCGCCTCGGCCGCAAGGGGGCCTTCGAACTCGCCGAGGCACTGAAGGAAGGCATCGGCGCCGAGCTGAAATACCTCGGCCGCGCCAGCGAAGGCAGCGCCGATCCCTTCGCCGGCCTGCCCTGTTCCCCCACCACTGCCGGCGACCTCGCCAGCGCCTGGGTGCTCGTGCTGCCGGCCTGGATCGAGCACCAACCGCGCCTCGCCCTGCTCGCACTGGCCAGCGGCATCCCGGTCGTCGCCACTCGCGCCTGCGGCTTGCCGGAGCACCCCTTGCTCCACATCCTGCCCTCGCCCGATCCAGCCGCCTTGCGCACCGTGCTTCGCGCCGTCCTTCAACCCGCCGTCCCCGCATGCGCCGCCTGTTGATCGCCACCGCGCTCCTCGCCCCGCCCGCGCTGCTGCTTTGGACTTGCCCCGGGCAGGAGGATCCGGCGCAGGATCCCTTCGTGGTCGAAACCTGCGACTCCATGCCCGGCCCCGAACGTGCCAAAGCCGCCGCCGCCCGCGTCCGCCCGGCACTCGAGCGCGACCTCGCCGCCAAAGGCCTCCATTTCGGCGACCCGGTCTTCCTCCGCGCCTTCAAGGAGGAGAACATCCTCGAACTCTGGGTCCTCAAACGCGACACCAAGAAGTACGAGCTCTTCCGTACTTGGGACATTGCCGCCCAGTCCGGCAAGCCCGGCCCCAAGCTCGCCGAGGGCGACCTCCAGGTGCCCGAAGGCTTCTACTTTGTCCCGCCCGCCGGGATGAAGCCCGACAGCGTCTTCCACCTCGCCTTCAACATCGGCTACCCGAACGCCTACGACCGTCACCACGGCCGCGACGGCACCTTCATCATGATCCACGGCAACCGCATTTCGATCGGCTGCCTCGCCATGACCGACGAGAAGATCGAGGAAATCTACACCCTCTGCGACGCCGCCCACGCCGGGGGCCAGACCTACTTCCGCGTCCATTTCTTCCCCTTTCGCATGACTTCGGAGCGGATGGAGCAGGCGAAGGACAGCGAGTGGTTCGACTTCTGGACCAACCTCAAGGAAGGCCACGACCACTTCGAGCGCACCAAGGTCCCGCCCGAAGTCACCGTCGAGAACGGCCGCTACCGGTTCAAATAGCCGCCGCCCGGTTGGCCGCGCTCGAACATTGCGCGGACGCCCGGCCGCTGGAGCACGAGCATGGTGACTGCCAGAAAAAGGCTTCCCCCTCCCTTTGGATCAAACAAACTGCACGCGATGACCGCGAAGAAATTCTACGATTGGCAGACGGTTGGTGGAACCGATGATGTCATGCGGATGGTCGATTGTCTGGAGCGGGCGGACATTCCGTGGTGCGCGATCGGCGGAGTAGCGGTCAATCATTGGGCGACCGAGCCGATGGTGACACAGGATGTGGATTTCGTGGTCGCGACTGAAGCCATCGACCAAGCCGTGGACGAACTTGCCAAAGCGGGTTTCCGCCCCCAAAAATTTGATTGGTCGGTCAACTTCAAAGGGCATTCAAAGGTCAGCCTTCAACTCAGCACCGAAGATTTCTATCGCGATTTCCCGGAAAGGGCGGTTGCGGCCGACGTCCATGGCATTTTGCTTCGGGTCGCCTCGTTGGAGGACACCCTCAAAGGCAAGATCAAAGCTTGGAGCGATTCGGGATGGCGACAGAGCAAACGCATCAAGGATCTGGGTGACATCGCCCGTTTGGTGGAAACGCATCCGCAGTTGTGGGAAACGCTCCCTGGAAAACTCAAGGAACAGATTGATCGGCCTGAACATGGGTTGTAGCCCTCCGCGGCCGGATTAAGAGGCAACGACCGAAGTCGGCCGCTACCGGTTCATATAGCCGCCCGCCCCATGCCGCTCGAATTCCGCGCGGACGCCCGGCCGCTGGAGCACGAGGATGGTGAACACCCCCAGCGCTGTCCCGAGGGGAAAGGCGGCGCAGTTCAGGGCCGCCACCACGAAACAAAAGATCCGGTTCTTCCGCGCGGCCAGCCAGCGCGCCGAGAGAAAGTTCAGGGCGGCGACAATCCACGATCCCAGGCACATCACCGCTCCGAACGCGCCGAAAAACCAAGCGATTCCGGCCGGCGGAGGCGGCGTTCCCTTGCCGGGGGGCATCGCCCGGATCATTTCCGAGAAAAAATACGCCGAGAACGCGAAGTAGGCCATCATCAGGCAGCCCCCCAGCGCAATCAGGCCGGCCATCACGTAGTGAAAGATCGACAGCAGCTTCAAATGCTCGGCGTCTTCCAAAGTCTGGGGATGCGGCGGTGGTCCGGGACTCTGCACCCCGCCATCCAATCCTCCCGCCCGCCCCTCCGCCAGACCTTTCCCGCCATCCGTTTTGACTTCCCCCGCCAGGCACGCTAAACCCGTCCCGCAACGCACCCGTAGCTCAGTTGGATAGAGCACCCGCCTTCTAAGCGGGCGGTCACTGGTTCGAATCCAGTCGGGTGTGCTTCACGCCTCCCAAATGGACAGCTCGGAGCATTCAATCGGCAAGGCTGGGGCTTGCAACCAGGACGAGCGCGGGTCAATCGTTCTTTGTGAACGACTTGTTGAAGATTCTGCTAAGCGGGGTGCTGGGAGGTGCTCTCGCTTCGATTCTCACCCACACTTTCTCATACCACCGGGAAAGAAGGAAGGTCCTGACAGAGAAACTTGAGCAACTTCTTCAGGCGCTTGATCAATTAGAAGAAAGGGTTTTGTCCCGACATTTGGTCCTAACAACACCTCAGGCAGCCGTCCCATCTGCCTACCAAATGGGGGCTGACGACATCATGAATCGTATGACGACACTCGTTGCCCTTTACTTCCCCGAAATGAACGACGCTCTTGTCGAGATTTTCGAGGCAAACGACGCATACGTTTCCGCATCACATAACCTCATAGTCAATCCAAGTTTCACCACGGCCGATGTGAATGAACTTAAGGAGAACGGGAATCGAATTCTAAGTGAAGCTATTGGCTTGAGGGTCAGAATTCTCGGTGAAGCCGATGCGCTCTCCGGCAAAGCCATCCCCGTGCTACTGAAGTGGTGGGAGAAAAAATGCAGCGCTCAGTAAGCGCGTAACGTCCACCCGGCGAACGAAACATTTCAACTCGGTGTTTTCTCGCGTGCTTTTCACTTCGTCATATTCCCTTTCTTTTACTGTGACTTTGAAGACCGACACTTCGATTCTAGATTCCCCGGATTGAGTCATCAGCGCGGGCGGGGTGACCCTCGCTCGATTGAATAACGGCAAATCGACTAAAGCGCTAACTGATCGCCCACTGGTTCCTGATCCTCCTCTTCCTCGTCCCCTGGTCCGGCTGGCTTGCCAGGCGCTGGAGGGCATCCGGCCTGCGGGCAAAATGAAACACCCTTGCCCCTCCCGCCTCAGTCTGGGAGCATCAGGCACTCTCCTGATGAACCACGGCATTTTCATCGTCCTCGACGGCATCGACGGCACCGGCAAGTCGACCCAGACCCGCCTGCTGGCCGACTGGTTCCGCGAACAGGGCCGCGAGGTTGTCGCCAGCCGCGAGCCCACCGACGGCCCGTGGGGCGCCAAGCTCCGCGCGACCGCCGCCACCGGCCGGTTGTCGGCCGAAGAGGAACTCGAGCTCCTCCTCCGCGACCGCCGCGACCATGTCGAGCACCTCATCGCCCCGGCCCTCGCCGCGGGCAAGGTGGTCATCCTCGACCGTTACTACTTTTCCACCATGGCCTACCAGGGCTCCCGCGGCATGGACCCCGCCGACATCCGCCGCCAGAACGAGGCCTTCGCTCCGGTGCCGGACCTGCTGTTCATCCTCGATCTCGATGTCGACACCGCACTCTCCCGCATCGGCGGCCGCGGCGACACGGCGAACGAATTCGAGAAGCACGAATCCCTCTCGAAATGCCGGGACGTCTTCATGACCCTCGCGGGGGAGCACTTCGTCCACGTCATCCCGACCGACCAGGGCCCGGACGCCGTCCAAGCGCGAATCCGCGAAATCGCGGAGGAGCGCCTATGACTCGAAGAGGGAATCGGGTGACAACGAAATCCGCGAAATCTTGCGAAAATGGAGCTGGGTCTTGGACCCTTGGAGAGGGTTGGGCTCATCGTGCCGACCTTTGAAATTTCGCCAATTCGTCCCTTTCGTTGTTCCCAAAACCGGCGACCCGATTTATCGGGCCACCGCCGGAAACGCCAGAATCACTGGCTACCCGAATTCTCGCGCTCTTCCTCGGTCTGGAACCAGAAAGAGTTCTGCTTGAAGTCGGACTCGATCACCAGCGTCTTGCCGGAGCCGTCGAGCATCAGCGCGGCGATCTTGCCTTCGTAGCGGCCGGGATCGGGCAGCTTGTTTTCGCCCAGCTCCCCGAAACCGTTGGTCTTGGCACCGTCCGCGAGCACCAGGATGCGGGATGGCTCGCGGAAACCGACCACACGCTTCGGTCCTTCATCGCCCTCGGCGGATTCGGAGCGGCCACAGACATGGGCGTTCCAGCCGTAGGAGACGGTCGCGTCGATCCGATCGACGTCGAAGTACTTGTCGCCGGGGCTCCTGAAGATCTCCAGCTTGCTCTTGTCGCGCACGTCATCGATCAGCGTGCCCCACCAGTAGAGGTCCTGCGACTCGTCCTTCCACACCGGCAGTTGGCCGGCATTGTCCTGGGTGAAAGCCTGGATCCGAACCCCGAGGTCGCGGACCTTGTTCACGCTTCCCGCCAGACGGGACTTTGCCAGCGCCCCCTTGGTCAGCGCGAAAATCATCGCGGCCAAGGCTGCGATGATGACGATGACGACCAGCAATTCCACCAAGGTGAAGCCCTTGGCCCGCGTTCCGATCCGTGGTTTTTTCATGAGTGAGTCAGATTCTGGCATCGGAAGCCGGCCCCCCACGGAGCAGCAGCCCTTTGCTGTCTGCAAAGGCATCACTTCCGCGCCGCGATTCAACCTGAAATCCACACGGCACCCGGAATATCCCGGAAAACCTGCCGTGTCGCCGCCTTCACCAGGCGAAAATCACCGGCGGAACCACGATCCGCACGCCCGCCCCGCGCCGTTGTTCGCTTTCCTCCAGCGAGGTCACCACGCCGTTCTCGAACTCGACCACCGTCTTGCCCTTCTCCTCCTGCGTGACATGGCTGAGCTGGCGGTAAATCTGGCCGGAAATCGGATCGCGGACGGTCGTGTAATGGGACACCTGCTCGTAATCGACGTATTCCCAGCGCCCGGTCTGCCCTTTTTCAGTCTGCTTCACCTGGGTCTTTGTCGGGGCTCCGCGCGCCTTATCGACCTCCTCCGGCGTCATGCCGATCGCCACCTGCTTTTCGTCGATCAAAGCCTGCACCTCGATCTGCCGGGCGTGGAGCTTCTTCAGGTTGGCCACGAAATCCGGATCTTTCGAAGCGAACGCATGCGGACCCACCCAGCCGGAAATGCCGTGCTTGGTCCCCTGGCCGCGGACCTTGTACGCCTTCTCCGTCATCGCCTCGAGCACCACCACCTGATCCGCCACCAGCACTCCCAGCTTGTTCTTGCCGCCCTTGTCGGAGAAAACCGTCGCCTCCTTGATCACCCGGAGTTCGATCGGATTCTTCACATGCTCCGCCAAGTGGATCACGTCCGGCTCGCGGTCGAGCAGCGACTTCCGCTCCGGACGCTTGGACTGGGCCGATACCGGCAGGAACAACGACAACAGCAGGACGGAAACCAGGGCGGTTTTCATAGGGAGGAAAATAACGGATCCGCAGCCGAACGAAAGCCCCGGTTTTCCTGCGACGGGATTCGCCGCCGGCTTATTCAGGAAGAATTTGCCGGATTGACGGGAAACCCCCGCGGGGAAGAATGGAGGGCTTGCTCTCGTATCGGGATCTTCTGCCACTTGGATGACTCACCTGCCGCGCACCACCCGACCCGCCTTGCTGGTCCTCGCCTTGGCGCTGGCCCAGGTCGGCGCGGAAACACCGCCGGATTTCAACCGCGACATCCGCCCGCTGCTCTCCGACCGCTGCTTCGCCTGCCACGGCTTCGACGCCAAGGCCCGCGAGGCTGACCTGCGGCTCGACACCCCGGAAGGTGCCTTCGCGAAACGTGAGGATGGCAAACCGGCCATCGTCCCGCGAAATCTGGCCGACTCCCTCGCCTGGCAGCGGATCAACTCGACCGATCCCGACGAGGTGATGCCGCCGACCGACTCCCATCTCAAGCTCACCGACGCCGAAAAAGACCTGCTCAAACGCTGGATCGAAAATGGGGCGGTCTATCAGCCGCACTGGAGCTTGCTGCGCGTGGAAAAGCCCGCCGTCCCGCCCGGCGAGGCCCATCCGGTCGATGCCTTCGTCGCCCGACGCCTCGCCAAGGACGGTCTCCAACTCGCCGTCGAAGCCCCAAAGACCAGCCTGATCCGCCGGCTTTCGCTCGACCTCCGCGGCCTGCCGCCGACGCCGGAAGAAACCGCGGCATTCCTCGCCGACCCCGCGCCGGACGCTTACGAAAATCTGGTCGACCGCTTCCTCACCGACCCTGCCTACGGCGAACGCATGGCATGGCCTTGGCTCGATGCCGCCCGCTATGCCGATTCGAACGGCTACCAAGGCGATGCCGATCGCACCATGTGGCCGTGGCGCGACTGGGTCGTCTCCGCCTTCAATCGCAACCTGCCCTACGACCAGTTCACCGTCTGGCAACTCGCCGGCGACCTCCTCCCGAACGCCACTCCGGAGCAAGTCCTCGCCACCGGCTTCCTGCGCAACCACCCGATCAACGGCGAAGGCGGCCGCATCGCGGAGGAAAACCGCGTCGACTACGCCATGGACATGAGCGAGACCACCGGCACCGTCTGGATGGCCCTCACCCTGAACTGTTGCCGCTGCCACGATCACAAATACGACCCGCTCACCCAGCGCGACTATTACAGCCTCTACGCCTTCTTCAACCAGATGCCGGGCGACGGCGGCGACCGTAACCCGCAAGCCGCCCCGGCGATCGCCGTGCCGACCGAAGAGCAGCGCACCCGGGAAAACGAACTCGTCCGTCAGCTCGCCGACACCGATTCGAACCTCAAAGCCCGCGCCGCCGCCCTCGCCCCGGCCCAGCCGGCTTGGGAAGCCGCCGAACTCGCCCGCCATCCCGTCGATCCTTGGCAAGCCCTCGCCGTCGAGTCGGTCGCCGGAGCCGAAGCCACCGTGCTCGACGACCGCTCCGTCCTGACTTCCGGTCCAAATCCCGCGAACGCCACCTACACCGTCCGCGCCCCCGCCCCGGCCGGAAGTTTCTCCGCGCTGAAGCTCGAAGCCCTGCGCCATCCCTCGATGACGAAAGGCGGCATCGCCCGCTCGGACAGCGGGAATTTCGTCCTCACCGGGATCGAGGTCACCCTCACCGCCCCCGGCAGCCCGCCCCGCCGTCTCGCCATCTCCCGCGCGGAGGCGACCCACGAGCAAAGTGGCATCTACCTCGTCGCCGGCGCGCTCGACGACAACCCGCAAACCGGCTGGGCGATCTGGAACGGCACGTCCATCGACCGCGACCACGCCGCCATCTTCCATTTCACCGAAGCCCTCGACATCCCCGCCGGTGCGTCGCTTGAGATCATCCTCCGTCACGATTCCCCCCACCCGAACCACAACCTCGGCCGCTTCCGCCTCTCCCTCACTGCCGAACCGTCACCGTCCCTGACGGCGCCGACCGATGCCCTCCTGCCACTCCTCCGCATCCCCGCCGCCAGCCGCACGCCCCAGCAACAAGCCGCCGTCCGCGACGCCCACCGCCGCAGCGACCCCGAATTTGCGCGACTCACCACTGCCCGCGCCGGCTTGGAGGGCCCCTTGAAATCCCTCCGCGAAAGCTTGCCGAAGGTCATGGTCATGGCCGACCGCAAGGAGCGCCGGAAGACCCACGTCCTCGCCATCGGAGCCTACGACAAGCCGCTCGACGAAGTCCCGCCGGCCACCCCGCCCATCCTGCCGCCACTGCCGAAAACCGATGGCCCCCCGAACCGCCTCGACCTTGCCCGCTGGCTCGTTTCCCGCGACCATCCTCTAACAGCCCGCGTCACCGTGAACCGCTTCTGGCAGGAGTTCTTCGGCATCGGCCTGATCAAGACCCCCGAGGACTTCGGCGTGCAAAGCGAGGTCCCCGTCCACCCGGAGCTGCTCGATTGGCTCGCCGCCGACTTCATGGACCGCGGCTGGGACGTGAAACAACTCGTCCGCACGATCGTCACCAGCCGCGTTTACAAGCAATCGTCGCGGGTCACCCCCGAGCTGTTAGAAAAGGACCCCGCCAACCGCCTGCTCGCCCGCGGCCCGCGCTTCCGGCTGCACGCCTTCCTGCTCCGCGACCAGGCCCTTGCCGCCAGCGGCCTGCTCGTCGCCCGCCAAGGCGGCCCGCCGGTCAAGCCCTACTCGCCCGAAAACCTCTGGCCCGACGCCACCTTCGGCAAAGTCCGCTACGTCCGCGACACCGGCGAGTCCCTCCACCGCCGCAGCCTCTACACCTTCTGGCGCCGCATCAGCATGCCGCCGATGTTCTTCGACAACGCCAAGCGCGAGGTCTGCAGCGTCAACCCCTCCCGCACCAACACCCCCCTCCACGCCCTCGCCACCCTCAACGACACCACCTACGTCGAAGCCGCCCGCCTGCTCGCCGCCCGGGCTGTTAGAGAGTCTTCCGCCGACCCCGCCGCCGCCCTGGCCCGCGCCTTCCAGCTCGTCGTCGCCCGCCCGCCGGACGATGCCGAGAAGACCATCCTCCTCGACGCCCACCGCGCCGCCCGCGAGTCCTTCGCCGCCGATCCCGCCTCCGCCAAGGCCTTCCTTTCCAACGGCGACGCTCCCGCCGATCCATCGCTCGATCCAGTCGACCACGCCGCCCTCACTTCCGTCTGCCTTTCCCTACTCAACACCGACGAAGCCCTCACCAAGGAGTAATCTTCCGCCCATGCTCCACCACCCCGCCAACGAGCATCAGCTCCTCGTCAACCGCCGCTACTTCTTCGGCAAGTCCGCCACCGGCCTCGGCATGGCCGCGCTGGCCTCGATGCTCGGCGAGGATGCCTTCGGCGCGGAGCCCAGCCTGCTCACCCAGATCGCACCGAAGGCCAAGCGGGTGATCTATCTCTTCCAAAACGGCGCGCCCAGCCATGTCGAACTCTTCGACCACAAGCCGGAGCTCGCCAAGCGCCACGGTCAGCTCGTCCCGGAGAGTTATGTCGCCGGCAAGCGCTTCAGCACCATGACCGACAAGGCCAGCGCCAAAAAGCTGCTGGCCCCGCTCGAACCCTTCCAGCAGCACGGCAAAAGCGGTGCCACCGTCAGCTCGCTGATGCCGCACACCGCCGCCATCGCCGACGATCTCTGCTTCGTGAAAAGCATGTTCACCGAGCAGGTGAACCACGCCCCGGCCATCAACTTCTTCCTCAGCGGCAACCAGCTCCCCGGCCGCCCCACCATCGGCTCCTGGCTGTCCTACGGCCTCGGCACGCTCAACGAGAACCTGCCGACCTTCGTCGCCATGACCTCGGTCAGCAAGGGCACCAGTTGCGGCCAGATCTTCTACGACTTCTACTGGGGCTCCGGCTTCCTGCCCTCCCGCCATCAAGGCGTGAAACTCCACCCCGGCAGCGATCCCGTCCTCTACCTGAACAACCCACAAGGCGTCAGCCCGGCGCTGCGGCGGAACATGCTCGATGGCATCGCGCGGCTCAACCAGCGCAAGCTCGACGACTTCGGCGACCCCGAGATCGCCACCCGCATCGCGCAGTATGAAATGGCCTACCGCATGCAGACCAGCGTGCCTGAACTCGCCGACATCTCCGGCGAGCCGAAGGAGGTGCTCGACATGTACGGACCGCAGGTCCACGAGCCGGGAAGTTATGCCCGCAACTGCCTGCTCGCCCGCCGCCTGATCGAGCGCGGCACCCGCTTCGTCCAGCTCATGCACGCCGGCTGGGACCAGCACAACAGCCTGACCACCGAGCTCTACACCCAGTGCAAGGACACCGACCAGCCCAGCGCCGCGCTGGTCCGCGACTTGAAAATGCGGGGGCTGTTAGAGGATACACTCGTCATCTGGGGCGGCGAGTTCGGCCGCACGCCCTTCATCCAAGGCAACTTCGACGACCGCCCGCGATGGGGCCGCGACCATCACCCCTACGCGTTCACCGTTTGGATGGCCGGCGGCGGCGTAAAGGCCGGCATGACCCACGGCGAGACCGACGAACTCGGCTTCAACGTCGCCAAGGACGGCGTCCACGTCCACGACTTCCAGGCGACCCTGCTCCACCTGTTAGGCATCGACCACGAGAAGCTCACCTTCAAGTTCCAAGGCCGCCACTTCCGCCTCACCGACGTCCACGGCCACGTCGTAAAGGCGATCCTCGCCTGACCCCGGGAGCGCCGGTCTGCGACCGGCAGCTACACCCGACGCCCAAGGCCGTAATCGGGTCGCCGCCTGTCATGCCGGAGAACCACCATAAAGATGACATCCCCCTCAACCTCATAAAGGAGGTGATAGGGATACCTTTGCAAATTGGCTCTTCGGAGGCCACACGAGTCGAAGTGATGACTCCGGGGATTTCGAGAAATCGAACTCAGAACGGAATCCAGCTCTCTCCAAAAGCCAGCCAGGACTCGTTCGGAAATTCCCGCATAGTGAGCCGCCACCTCATGGATGTCGCCGGCCAAGTCCGGATGACGGATCACCTGCATCGCCCATCAGCGTCCACACGCTTTCCAGAACTCTTCCTCCGACAGCCCCTTGACCCTGCCCGATTTCAAATCTTCCAGACGCCGGAGAACCTCCTCGTCGGTCACCCAGTGCGGACTCGGATCGAGATCCTCCAGCAGCGACGAAACCAATTCGGCCCGATCCAGCGGATCAAGCTTGGAGGCCTCCTTGAGCAATTCGGCAACCTGTGACATGGGGGGAAAGTAGCGAAAATCGGGCACGACTCCAGCGGTGATTTTGAAGATCCCGGTGCGACGGTTCTTTCTGAACGCCAGACTTCTGTCGGCGAACTCGGAATCTGGCACCCAGATCCAATGCAGCCCCCGCCTCCACGGGCATCCTCGAAAGTTCGTGAGACCAGCCCGCTACCAAACATCCCCTCTGCCTTCATCCTCCTTCTCCGTCGACAATGCCACCCGGCGACCAAACCGCTCTCTCAATCGCCCCTTGATGCCAAGGCCCAGCGGATTGCACATGAGGTTCATCGAACCAATGTTTTGGAGCATCAGCAATTCCTCCGGAAGCTCCGTGAGCTTGTTGTTGTGAAGATCCAAGCGGTGAAGGCCAGTAAAGCGTGAGATCGCGGGCGGAATCGATCGGATGTCGGTGCTCCGAAGCGCCAGACTTCTCAACCTCTCCGGTGCAAGCCACTCTGACCACGGGAACTCATCCAAGTTGGAGTTCATCACGCGAACCTCCACCAACCGCGGCAAGCGGGATAAATCGCTGCCCAACGACTTCCAAGGATACCAGTTCAACTCGATTCGTTCGAGTCGCTTCATTCTCTGAACAAGCGCATCGAATTCCGACTGCTCCAATCCGGATTCAACCTCCCGAACGTTAAGCGAAAGAAATCGCACCGATCCCGGATTCGTCTTGGCCTCGTTCCATGTGGTGACGATGCGCCGTCGCGACCTGCGCTTCAAAACCGCCCGGACCATCAAAACGGACACCACCGCCAACCCCGCCCACCACACGATCATTTTGGCTCGATGGGCTCGCTCATGCGGATAGAGCCCAAGCCCGCTCGGCGCGGGCAGATCCACTCCCGCCTTTTCGAAGAGCTGAGCTGCGTATTCTGGATAGAGTTGCTGCAAATCAACACTGTCACCCTTCTGGACGGCAGCCACGTAAACGCGTTTACCCACTGTCTGGTAGGCTCCCTGAATCATTGGATACTCGCGCATCTCGGGAGGACAAAACGGCTCTCGCGAAATGAAAATGATCCGCGACTCCGTCGGGTATGCTGAGGCAGGGACATCTTCCGAAACAAAAGCGAAACGTTTCTCATGATCGAATCCGGCGCGAGATTTCATGCGGCCGAAACGACTCTCCAGCTCAGCCCATGATTGAGGGTAAACGCCTTTTTCCTCGTGGTACCACTGCACTTGCCGAGCGAGCATCTGAATTTCCGTAGTCAGAGGGAAGGCGGTCACCCGCCCCGAAGCAAAGGGGCTACTGAGCAGCATGACTGCGAGCATCCATAGGTGGCGTTTCATGGCTGGCTGTCTTCCCTCGCTCCCGACCGGCCCTCGCTTCGACCACGGATTGCGACGGCAGCAAACAAGACCATCCCCCATTCGCTCCGTCACCACAAGCTCCGGATCCCCCCTACCCCCAATCCTTGAAAGACCCCGCCAATCCGCGCGTTCCAGAATCGGGTGTCGCTCCAACCGGAGCCTGCCGAAGGTGAACATCATCGACCTGCGCCGGTGAAACCCAGCTCCCCTATCGCCACACATGCCCCGGGAATTTCCTCGCCACGGTCGGGCGCAGCCTCGGCCATTCGCGGGCGAGGAAGTGCGGCCAGTCGGAGGTGCTGGCGAGGCGTTTGCCGTCGGGGGTGCAAAGGTTGAGGAGCAGCGGCAGGCGGCCTTCGCAGAGGCTCGGGTGCTCTTTGAGGCCGAAGCACTCTTGCAGCTTCACCTGCGCTTCCGGGGTGTCGTTGACGTAGGAGAGCTTCAAGGTGCTCTTGTCGGGCCAGGGGATGGAGAGCGGCAACAACTCATCGAGCCAGGCGATCTGGCCTTTTTCCAGATGCCGGTGGAAGGCCGCGGTCAGAGACGCGGCCTGGGCTTCTTTTACCAAGGATAGCCCGGTGAAGGCGCGGGCGAGGCAGGCGGTGATGGCGTCCGCATCGAAGGGCGCGAACTCCAGTTCGGGCAAGATGGTGTGGACGAGGTTCACTCGGGCGATGAATTGCTTCAGCCGGTGATCCATCAGCGGCAGGTCGAAAGCTCCGGCGCGGTGGGCATCGGCGAGGCAGCGGCCGCTGGCCAATGGATCGAGGTCTCGCTGCTGCGCCTTCCGCTCGATGACGAGGTCATGGTAGCGGGTGAGTTTCATCGCGGCGACCCGCTTGTTCTTGGCATCGAACAGGTGCTCGACGGCGGTTGTTAGATGCTGCGGAAACATCTCGGCAATCCACTCCGGCTTCACGGCGGTGGCGAGGCTGAGCAGGTTCAGCGGCACGGCACCGCGAGAGGGAGCTTCCCGCAGGTTGGCGGCGACGAAGAACGGGGCGTCCTGCACCACGCTTTCGCGCACGAGTTGGCCTTGCCGTTGCTCGGTGAGATCGCAAGCGGGCTTGCCGGGTTCGCGGCGCAGGGCGAGTTGATCGATGAAGCCGGCCATCAGGCAACGCCGCAGGGCCTCGTCGTCCTTTGACGGGCTGGCGGTCGGTTCGTCGCGGTCGCAGAGCCGCTGCTGGCGGGCGGCTTGCAGGATCTGCTGGCAGGTCTGCTCGACCTGGCGGGCGACCTGGGCGTTGATGCCGTGGCTGCGGCAGCGGTCGAAACTGAAGCGGTTCTCCCGGGCGAAGTCGTAGGCGCGCATCAGCGTGATGAAGTCGGAGTCGCCGCTGGTCTCGAACATTTCGCGCGCGGCCTGGGTTCCGGCGTCATCGCGATCCAGCCGTGCGAGCAGGTCGCGGCCGCTGACCAGCGCGGCGCACAAGGCGGCCTCCGGCACGCAGCCGCGCCGGCCGGCCTCGATCAGCATGCGCGAGTAGCGCGGATGCATCGGCAGGCGCAGCATCTGGCGGCCGATCTCGGTGAGTCCGGCATCGTGCAAGGCCCCGAGCAGGGTCAGCAGCCGCTCGGCGCGCAGGACGGCCTGCGGGTCGGGCTTGTCCAGCCAGTCGAACGCGGCGGCTTCCCGGATGCCGAGCGAATGGAGCAGCAGGACCACCTCGGCCAAATCGCTGCGCTGGATCTCCGGCGTGTTGCGTTCCTCGCGGGACTTGTGGCCGATCGCGGTCCACAAGCGGTGACAAGTGCCCGGCGCGGTGCGGCCGGCGCGGCCCTTCCGCTGGTCGGCGCTGGCGCGACTGACCGGCTCTAACAGGAGCGTGCCGATCCCGCGTTCGGCATCGTAGCGGGCCACCCGGGCAACGCCGCTGTCCACGACGTGGCGGATGCCGTCGATGGTGATGCTGGTCTCGGCGACGTTGGTGGCGACGATGACCTTGCGCAGGGAGTTCGGAGCGAATGCACGGTCCTGTTCCTGCGGTTCGAGTTCGCCGTGAAGAGGGATGCAGGCCACGCGTTCCGCAGTTTTCAGGCCGCGCAACGCGTCGAGCGTGCCGTTGATTTCGCCGCGGCCGGGCATGAAGACCAGGATGTCGCCAGGGGACCCGTCGTTGAGGATGCGCTCGACCGCCTCCGCGGCCTGCACGGTGATGGCGCGCGGGTCGGGCAAGGCAAGATAGCCGACTTCCACGGGATAACTCTGCCCTTCGGAAACGAGGATCGGGCAGGAGTCCAGATACGCGGCGACCGGCTCGGCATCGAGCGTGGCGGACATCACCAGCATCGCCAGATCGGGGCGCCGGATCTGCTGCAAATCCTTGACCAGCGCCAGGGCGACATCGCTGAGCAGGTTCCGCTCGTGGAACTCATCGAAGACCACCGCCCCGATCTTCGACAGCGTGCGGTCGTCCTGCAGCCAGCGCAGCAGGATGCCTTCGGTCACAAAACAGATCCGGGTGCCGACGCTGGTGTGGTCATCGAAGCGGATCTGATAGCCGACCTCGGCACCCAGCTTCCCCTGGCGCTCCCACGCGACTCGGGTGGCCACCGTGCGGGCGGCGACGCGGCGGGGTTGCAGCACCACGATCATCCGGTCGCCCGCGAGCCCCGCATCGAGCAGCATCTGGGGCACCTGGGTGGTCTTGCCCGAGCCCGTCGGGGCGACGAGCACCAGCCGATTGCCGGCACGCAGCACGCCCAGGATGTCGTCGTGGATTTTCCAGATCGGGAGCGCGGCGGGGTCGGGCATGAAGTGAAGATGCAGACTGAGACGCGGCGCACGCAATGGAAAGGAACCCGCGACGACTTCATGAACAAAAAAGCCCGCGGGACAGATCCCGCGGGCTTGAAAAGACGGCGCAGCGTTACTTCGCATACTTCACCCCGCAGCCATAGGGCTTGGTCTTGGCGAGTTCCACGGTCTTGCCTGATAGCACGGCATCCAGGGCGACGACCACGTGCTTGTCAGCTTTCTCGATGTCGGCCGCATCGGTCGAGTTGATCGAATCGATCGCGCCGTTGTAGGCGACCTTGCCGTCTTTGCCGATGACGATCATGTGCGGCGTCGTCTTCGCGTCGTAGGCCTTGCCGACCTTGCCGTCGGGATCGACCACCACCTGGCTGGCCTTGCTGCCTTCCTTCGCCGAGCGCGCGGCGAGGTCGGAGGCATTGACCCCGGCGTTGGAGTTGATCGAAATCCACACCACGCCTTTGGCGGTGTAGGTTTCCTGGAGCTTCGGCAGGTTGCCGCTGCCGTAATGCTTCTTCACATAGGGGCAATCGTGGTTGAGCCACTCGAGAACCACCACCTTGTCCTTGTGGTCGGCCAGCGAGACTTCCTCACCCTTCACGTTCTTCACGGTGAAGGCGGGAGCGGCTTCGCCGGGCTCGATCGCATAGGCGGTGGCGCTGCAGATCATGGCACCGAGCACGGCGCCGAGGAATGTGTTGTACTTCATGGATTTCGATGGGTAGGGGTTGAAGTTTGAACCTGTCGAGGAGCGGCGGGCTGTCCAATGGAAATGCGCTCACTTTTTCGCCCGCCATGACAGGAGAAGCGGCTGCGCGAGTTTCCCGCCGGACAAGACGATGTCCAACTGAGTCGCTGGACCTTCGGCATACTCGCTTTTTTTCGCGTATGCCATCCAAGCATCACGGGTTTTGCCGATGTCGATCGGATCGGCAGGATCGACAACATCGGGGGTCGCGGGAAAGGCGGACACCTCGGACAGGTCTATCTCACCGGCATCAATAAAAAACAAAGTCAGCTGATCTCCGTTTTCGCGAACCATGAAGCCCAACTCATTTTCGGCCGGAATCTTTTCTCCCGCAGCTTTGAAAAGGTCCGAATCTTTCCCCGGCTTCCCATCCCCCGCCGGCAGCTTCACAGAAAGCTCCGCATCCCCCGGCACGCAGGCGCTGTCATCGCAGGTCAGCCAAGCCAGCTTGACCTTGCATTCCGCCTCACCCGACGCCCCGGCCGGCGGGGTGAGATCGACCAGGAACACCGTCTCGCCCTCGTAGCCGAAGCCTGGCAAATCGCCGGTCATGAAGCGCTTCGGCACCGGTTGCTGGAGCTCACCTGCCGTCCAGCCTTCCGGCAAATTCCAAGTCGCCTTCACCGGCATCCCGCCGACGCCCGGATTGATCCAGTAGGTGTGCCAGCCGGGATCGACCGTCAGACGGACGGCCACGGAAAAGCTTTTGCCGGGCTGGTAGGAAGACACGTCGGCGATCAACTCGGCCCCGGCATGGCCCGATTTCACGGCGGCGGAAAGCGGAACCACCAGCGGCAGACCGGCAGCGAAGAGCAGGGAGAAATTCATCCCCGCCATCTAAGCGGGATTCCCCTGCTCCGCCACCGGATTTCCGCCCGATCAACGCAAGCCGGCCTTCACCCCGCTGCCGCGCTTTTCCCGGCGATAGGTGGTCGGTGCCTGCCCCATGTGCTTGCGGAACTGACGGGAGAAATCGCTGTGGTCGTAAAAGCCGGACTCCAGCGCCACCTCGGTAATGGGAAGATTCGTCCCCGCCAGGAGTTCGCAGGCCTTGATCACCCGCATCCGCATCAAGTAGCTGCGCGGGGTGGTCTGGAAAGTCTTGCGAAACTTCCGCTCGAATTGCCGCACCGACAGCCCCGCGATCTCCGCGAGTTCGGAAACCTGAAGCCGTTCCCGAAAGTTCACCTTGAGGTGCTCCGCCACATCGGCGAGTTCGAGGTAGGGCTGGATGGCCGCGCGCTGCTCCTCGTAGCTGCGAACCGTCCCGCACAGCCCGCAAACACTACCGTCCTTGTCGAACAGCGGCAGCTTGTCGGTGATGAACCATTCCGGTTGCCCTCTGGAATTCGGGAAAAGCTCGATGAGTCCCAGCATCGGCTGGCGGGTGGTGATCACCTTTTCGTCATCCCGGTGATACTTCTGGGCCAGCCGCGGCGGGAAGATCTGGTGATCGGTCAGCCCGACGATCTGCTCTTCCTTGGTGAAGCCGCAGCGTTTCACGAAAGCTGGGTTTCCTGCCATGAGTCGTCCTTGCCGGTCCTTGGCAAAAAACAAGGTCCCGGACAGGTGATCAAAAAGGTTGCGGAATTGCCCCGGAGGAAGCTCATCCATCCACTTGCGGCGTTCGTTCGGCGTGCCCACTGGCAGAAACATACAAGTCCCTCCCGCAATCCTACAAGCTCTCGGATCGTTTCTGCGTCACCTTGAAAACCTTGCCGTCCGCCCCACGTTGCCTGCGGACCCCGGCTCCAATTCCGTCCCTTACCCAAGTTCATGCAAGCGCTCCGCCTCACCCTGATCCTGCCGCTCGCCGCCCTCGGCGCGCTGCTGGCCAAACCCCTGATCTCTCCCAAGCCCGAAGCCCGGCGTCTCGAGGTCCTGTTCTTTGGTGCCCCGACCGCGGCCCATCCGGGCCATGACCCGGTGACCCGCTACCGGGCCGTCAAGAAGCACCTCGGCACCGAGGGCATCGACTTCACCTACACCCAGGACCCTGCCAAAGCCTTCGATCCCGCCAACCTGGCGAAATACGACGCACTCCTGATGTATGGCAACTGGGAGCAGAACGGCCCGCTTCCCGCCAACCAGCTCAAGACCCTGACCGACTACGTCGAAGGCGGCGGCGGCTTCCTGCCGATCCACTGCGCGTCGGCCTGCTACGGCGGATCCCCGGAATTCATCAAGCTCGTCGGCGGCCGCTTCAAGAGCCACCAGACCGGTGTCTTCCAAGTCACCAATGTCAACAAGAGCCACCCGATCATGCGCAGCTACGGCGGCTTCAAGGCGTGGGACGAAACCTATGTCCATGACAACCACGGCGACGACCGGGTGATCCTCGAAAAGCGCGATGCCGAGCCTTGGACCTGGGTCCGCGAGCAGGGCAAGGGCCGCGTCTTCTACACGGCCGCCGGCCACGACCACCGCGTGTGGGACCTCCCTGAATTCCACGACTTGATCAAGCGCGCCGTTTTCTGGAGCGTCGGACCGGAGAAATACAAGCTGCTGCAAGCCCTCCAACTGCCGAAGCTGGAGCAGGAAAAGGTCGAGCTGCCAGGCTACCTGAAGCGCGAGCTGATCACCAAGGCCCAGAAGCCGGTCTCGCCGGAAGACTCGATGAAACTCGCCCAGGTTCCGGCGGGCTTCGAGCTGTCGCTCTTCGCCGCCGAGCCCGACATCGTCAACCCGATCTTCGTCAACTGGGACGACAAGGGCCGCGCCTTCGTCATCCAGACCACCGACTACCCGAACGAACTCCACGCGAACAACACCGGCAACGACAAGATCATCATCTGCGAGGATACCAACCGGGACGGCCGCGCCGACAAGTTCACCACCTTCGCCGACAAACTCTCCATCCCGACCTCGCTGGTCTTCGCCAACGGCGGTGTGATCTGCACCAACGGCACCGAAATGCTCTTCCTCAAGGACAGCAACGGCGACGACAAGGCCGACGTCCGCCAGGTGCTCTTCAGCGGCTTCAACATGGGGGACACCCACGCCGGTGTCTCCAACCTCCGCTACGGCCACGACAACTGGATCTATGCGACCGTCGGTTACTCGGGCTTCAAGGGCACCGTCGGCGGCAAGGAGCACCAGTTCTCGACCGGCGTCTTCCGCTTCAAGCCCGACGCCTCGGCCCTCGAGTTCCTCCAGAACAGCACCAACAACACCTGGGGCCTTGGCTTCACTTCGGACTTCGACCTGATGGGCTCCACCGCCAACGGCAACCCGTCCTTCTACCTCACCGCCCCGCAGGCCGACTACGCCGCGGCCGGGATGAAAGCGCCGCGCACCCCGCGGGCCGATGACAACCCGATCTTCAACCCCAGCTCCGCCGACATCCGCCAGGTCGACCAGTTCGACCGCTACACCGCCGGGGCCGGCCACGCCTTCTACACCGCGGAGCGCTTCCCCGCCCCGTGGCGCGACAAGATCGCGTTCATCACCGAAGGCACTGGCAAGCTGGTCGGGATGTTCGAAGTCAGCCAGCAAGGTGCCGGCTACAAGGCCGTCCAGCATTTCAACAATCTCTACAACAGCGCCGACGCCTGGAGCGGCCCGGTCTGCGCTGAAACCGGTCCGGACGGTGCGGTTTGGATCTGCGATTGGTACAACCTGATCATCCAGCACAACCCGACCCCGAACAAAGCCGGCTCCGGGCTCGATGCCCGCAACGGCAAAGGCAACGCCTACGAAACCCCGCTCCGTGACAAGCAGCACGGCCGCGTTTACCGCGTTTATCCGAAGGGCACCCAGGACGATGCCAATCCCGGCCTGGACCCCGCCAAGCCGGAAACACTGATGGCCGGGCTCGATCACCCGAACCTGTTCTGGCGACTGCATGCCCAGCGCCTGATTGTTGAAAGCGGCAAGAAAGACCTCGTCGCGAAGCTCGCCGAAAAGGTGAAGTCGGACAGCCGCGGTGCCGCCCACGCGGTGTATGCCTTGGCCGGACTCGGTGCCCTCGAAGCCGCTACCGCGACCGATGCCCTGAATTCCGGCGTCCGCGCTGTCCAACGTGCCGGTATCGCCGTGGCGACTCCGCAGCAGTTGAAGGGGGCCTTTGTCGCCGCTGGCAAAATCAAGGCAAGCGGTGACCGCGAACTCGCCGAGACCCTGGTCGGTCTCTCCCGGCTCCCGGAAGACGCGGACCTTGGCAAGGCGCTGTTCAACCTCATCAACACCGAAGAGGCCCGGATCACCAAGGACATCACGCTCAAGGATGCTTGGCAGATCGCGGCCAACCGCCACGCTTCAAGCGTGACCGCCGCCGCCAAGGCTGCCGGCTTTGGCGGCGACACCACGACCGCCGCCGCGATGCCGAACCTCCTGCCCAATCCTAACTTCTCCGAAGTCGCGGACGGCAAGCCGCGGGGTTGGACCGACCTGCGCACCTACGGCGGTGCCGGCGCAGGAGACGTGAAGCTGACCAGCTCGCCGCTGGGCCGCGATGGATCGCCTTGCCTCTCGATCGCATCGGAAAAGCTCACCGACAGCGGTGCGGCGATCACCGTGTCGGTCAAGCGGAGCACCCGCTACCGCCTCTCCGCCTGGATCAAGACGATCGACCACAAGCCGACCGGCGGTGGTCCCGGTGCCCTGCTCAACATCCACGGCGGCGAACGCACCAACACCGTGAAGGGAACTGCCGACTGGACCCAGGTGTCCACCGAGTTCGACTCGGGCGACCGCTCCGAACTGCTCATTCACTGCCTCTTCGGCGGTTACGGCGGAGCCACCGGCGCCGTGCTCTACGATGATGTCTCTCTCACCGAAATGGCCGGCGGCAGCGGTGCCAAGGGCATGATCGCGGCCCTCGCCGCACGCGCCAACCCCGCGCCGGTCGCCCCGCCGAAGGCGAAGAAGTTCAAGGCCGACCCGGCCGTCCATGAGCGCGGCCTGGCGGTTTACAGCCTGACCTGCGTCGCCTGCCACCAGCCGACCGGAGCCGGCCTCGAGAACGCGTTCCCGCCTCTCGACGGCTCCGACTGGCTCACCGGCGACCCGACCCTGCCGATCCGCATCGTCATCGGCGGCCTCCAAGGACCGGTCAAGGTTTCGGGGAAAGACTACAACGCCGTGATGCCGCCTCATGTGGATCTCGACGACCAGAAGATCGCCGACGTCATTACCTACGCTCGCCAGAGCTGGTCGAACGATGCCTCAGCCGTGACGCCGGCGCAGGTCAAGGAAGTCCGCGCCCAGATGAAGGACCGCAAGGCTCCCTGGACCGCCAGCGAGCTCGGCCGCTGATCCCGCGCCGCTCGGAAGTCCGATGTCACCCGGCCCGGACTTTCCCAAAAGCCCGGGTCGCTTCAGCTAAATCACGCCCTTGCAAGGCCGACACACCCGCTTTCCATCGGGGGAAAAGCAGGGCGATGATCAACGTCTCAATAAAAGAAGTTTTTCAATAAAGTAAAACAATCTTGATTTTTGTAAAAAATAAAAGAGGAATCGTGCCGGATGCTCTCCGGAATTCCAGGGATTACAGTTGGCCTTGCCTTGCTGGCGCTTGTCTTCGCCACCGGCTTGCCATTGCTGTGCGCTCTCATCGCGCTGGCGAACGTGCGGAAATACCGGGTGAAAGCCTGCCCTTGCGATACGACAATCGTCCCCTCCGATGTCCGCCGCCGGATGGCGCCGTGGCTTAATCGGTTAGGTCATTTCGGCTTCCGTCAGATGCAGCTTTTCCGCCTCGACAGCGCCGGGTTTGCGGAGGCTTACCGGTGGATCCTTTCGAACGAGGAAGAGAAGACCTTCGCAACCGTCGAATGGACCGTGCCGGTCTCGGGATCCGGCCCGCGGGTCTCGCTCTCGATGTTCACCGCCCTGCGCGACGGCACGCTGATCGTGACGCTCGACCGCCGGGTGACCCGTCATCGGCCCGCATGGTGGCGGGACGTCCAACAGTTCTTCGGCACGGTGACGGCCCAGTGGAAGCACCACTACACCCGCATCCGGACCGAGGAGAGCAGGATCCTGCCCGCACTCGACAAGCTTATCGAAATGCTGGCGGCCGACGAAGCCGCCCGCCACGAAGCGCTGGTGAAAGGCGGGGAGTTCACCCCAAGCCACCAGGATCCCGATGTGCTTCGCCTGCGCGTGACACGCTTGCCATCGCGGGTGCTGCCGGTGCTTGGCGACTTTTTCCGCGGACGCTACTTCGGCTCCTGCACACGCCGCGACGTGGCAGCCCCTGCCAAGGCAAAGCCGGAAGAAGTCGAGCGGATCGGCGGCGCGGTCGGGCTTTCCTTGAATCAGGCCGTGGAGCAGGACATGACCCGCTACCGGGCCCTGATCGCGGTCCGCTCCAGCCCGCTCGACCATCTGCGCCGGATCGTTCTCCTGCTTGGCACCATCGCGTTCTTCATCCTGCTTTTCGGCCGCGAACAACCTCTCCAGACCGCCCTCGCGGTCATCGTCCTTGCCGCCCTCCACGAAGCGGGTCACTGGCTTCCCATGCGGCTCTTCGGCTATCGCGGCACCAGCCCGGTCTTTATTCCCTTCACCGGAGCCACCGAGCACGCACGCAAACTCCACGCCCCAGCCTGGCAGCAGCTCATCGTGCTTCTTGGCGGCCCCCTCCCCGGCCTGATCGCCGGACTTGCGACGCTGGCCTATGGCTACTTCTCGCCCGATACCCCGACCTGGCTGATCGACGCCGCCGGAATGGCCGTCGCCCTCAACGCCCTGCACCTGCTGCCGGTGCTGCCGATGGACGGCGGCAAGGTGGTCGACCTTTTGGTGTTCCGGGACCTGCCCTTGCTGCGGCCATTTTTCACCGTCACCGCCTCGCTCTCCGCATTCGCCGCGGCAATCGTCTTGAAATCCCGGGTGCTTCGCTACATCGCGATGGCGATGTTCGGCGGGGTGATCTGGGATGTCCGTACCATCCAGGTCGTCCGCGGAGCCCGCCGCTTGCCATGGGCCGGCGAATTGAATGACGAAGCCGAGGCCCTTCGCCGGATCTTCCGTGGCCTCCGCGAGGAAGGCCAGGGCGCCTTCATCGGCAGCGATGGCTGGCACCGGAAGATCGAAGCCTTGCTGATGGAAGTCATGCGCAAGCGGCCCGCCGTCGCCACCCGCTTCGCCGGCGGTGGCATGCTGCTGGCCGCCGGAGCCATGCCCGCCCTGCTGCTGGTCAGTGTGCTCCTCGGTCCGGTGCTCGGAGATGCCGGGCGGATGGTCCGCACGGCGGAGCATGTCACGGAGTTCCGCAAGGCCTTCCCCAAGGAAACCCGCACCCTGTCGCGAGAAGATGAATTGGCAATGATCCGACTCGCCTCCGAAACGGAATCCGGTCGCGAGGGCTTGCCGATCACCGTTCTCGACAAGCCCCGCGAAGCCGCGGAACTCGTCCGCCACCATATCGGAGGACGCCTTGACCACTTGAACTGGGAACAGGCCAACATCGCTTCCCGCACCAACATCATCGGTGCCCAGGTCTTGCCCGTGTGGGTCGAAGTCCAGTGCGCCCGGATGGAAAGCGCGGCGAACAGCAACGACTCCAAGCAGGCACTGGAGCGTGCCGCTGCGATGCTTGGTATTCTGTCCTCGGTGGAGCCCGCGACCAGCTTGGAGCGGCGCGAATTGCTCGCCGCGGCGGAGCTGAGGGTTCTGGGCGTGATCGAGCGCGAATCCTATACCGGCCGCATGTCTCCCGCCGAGCTGGCTGGTTTTGAGAAGAGGATTTTGGAACGGAACACGGCTCCCGATCCCGAGGTCGAGGGCTTGCTCCTGGTCTCCGCGTGGGCCGAACGGACCCGTTTGGCCGCCATCTCCGATGCCGCCGCCCAAGCGTCGCTCGACCCCCGGTTCTGGCGGGACCTTTACCCGCGCATCCGCACCGTCCGCCGCTTGCTCGTCGAGCAAAACTCGACGAATCCACCCGCTTCCGTCGCCATCTCCCGCTACTGGAGATCCTCGCGGCGGGTCGGCGAACTACCGCCCCAAATCGGCGTTTCAGTCTCGGTTTCGCCAGGCGAAGCCTCGCTCATCCTCGGCTTTTGCGAAGAGCATCGCCGCCTTTCTTGGAGGCGGCAAACCACTCTTCTGGCAATCCGGCTCGAAGGCCACCGCCGGAAGTCCGGCGCCTTCCCCTATCCGTGGAAACACAGCGTGCCCGGCGGTGCCAGCGTGGAGGTGGTGAAAGACCAGGGCCCCCTGCTTCGCCTCACCGACGTCCGCGACCAACTCCGCACGCGGATCCCCTACTGGCTCGCGCCCGCCACCTTGCCCATGCCTCCCGCCACGCCGGCCCTCGACTACGACTGCCTGCTGTTCGGAGCCCCGCCGTTGCAAACGTTGTCGGCCCACTAGCCTCCTTCACTGCGTACAGGGCTGGAAAACTCCGCCTGCCAGTCGCGCCCGCGCTTCACCCACGAGGAACAGCGAGCCCGCCACCAGCAGTGGCCCCTTGCCCTCCAACGCGGCCTCGTAGGCCGAGTCGAACGACGGGTGAAGCATGGGCGGCGGGGCTCCGGCCGGCAGATAGCTTGCCAATTCCTCCGACGGTAGCGCACGCGGCGTATCCACCGGACACAGGTGAATCACCTCCGCCAACGGCGCGACTTCCGCGAGGATACCCGCGATATCCTTCCCCGCCACCGCGCTGAAGATGAGCGTCGCTTTCCGGTCCCTGAACTCCCCGCGCCAAGTCTCCGCCAATACCGCGGCTCCCTGCGGATTGTGCGCGCCGTCGAGGACGATCTCCCGGCCCTCGAAAGTGAAACGTTCGAAGCGTCCGGGCCAGCAGACCGTCGACAAGCCGTGCAGTACCACCTCGTAGTCAAGCCGGACTTCCGCCGCATACAGACACTCCAGCGCCAGCGCGGCATTCCACCGCTGATGGGCTCCCGGCAATGCAACCTGATAGCCCGCAAGCGGCGCTTCCACGAAGGCCAGAGGCGTCCGCCGCTCGTTCGCCTCTTTTTCCAGCACCTTCCTCACCGCCGCTTCCTGCGGCGCGGAAATCGCCGGCTTGCCCTCGACGAAAATCCCCGCCTTCTCCGCCGCGATCAGCTCGACGGTCTCGCCCAGCCATTGGGTGTGGTCCAGCCCGATCGGCGTGATCGCGCAAACATCAGCCGGCACCGCGGTGGTCGCATCGAGGCGTCCACCCATGCCGGTCTCCAGGATGATGATCTCGCATTCCCGCTCCCGGAACCAGCGCATGGCCAGCGCCAGGCTGATCTCGAAGAACGTCGGATGAGGATCCAGCCCCTCACAGATCGCGCGCAGTTCCGTCAACATCGCCGCGCAATCCTCCTCCGGGATCTCCTCGCCGGACACCCGGACCCGCTCGCGGTAGTCGATCAAGTGCGGCGAGGTGAACAATCCCGTCCGGTTCCCGCCGGAGCGGGCCACCGCGTCGATCATCGCGCAGGTGCTGCCCTTGCCGTTGGTCCCGGCGACGTGGATCACCTTCACGCCGTGCGCGGGAAAGGCCAGATACTCCTTGAGCAGCCGCTTCGGTCCGTCGAGGCCCAGCTTGATGCCGAACATCTGGGTCGAAAACAGCCAGTCGATGGATTCGCGATAGGTCACGGATCCCGATTCCCTCAGGGCATCATGAATGCCAGCAGTTGCGCCAGCTTGTCCCGCAGCTTCGCCCGGGGCACGATGGCATCCACCAGCCCGTGATCGAGCATGAACTCCGCCGTCTGGAATCCAGGTGGGAGGTTCTGGTGGGTCGTTTCCTTCACGACCCGCGGACCGGCAAATCCGATCATGCATTTCGGCTCGGCGAGGTTGATATCACCGATGGTCGCGAACGACGCGGTCACCCCGCCGGTGGTCGGATGGGTCATCACCGAAATATAGGGCAAGCGGGCTTCCGATAGCCGCGCCAGGGCGCCGCAGGTCTTTGCCATCTGCATAAGTGAAAGCATGCCTTCCTGCATCCGGGCGCCGGACGAGGCGGAGACGATGATCACGCCGCGCTTTTCGGCGATCGCCTGCTCCACCGCACGGGTGATCTTTTCGCCCACCACCGAACCCATCGAGCCGGCGAAGAACTTGAAATCCATCACCGCGATCATCGCCGGCTGGCCGCCGATGGTCAGCTTGCCGGTCACCACGGCATCGTCGAGCCCGGTCTTCTCACGCATCGCGGCGATCTTCTCGCGGTAGTTCGAGAAACCCAGCGGGTTGGCGGAAACCAGCCCTTGCCCGGTTTCCTCGAAGCTGCCCGGGTCTGCCAGCAGCTCGATCCGCTCGCGCGAATCCATCAGGAAATGATAGCCGCAGTGGTGGCAGGTCTGGAGGTGCTGCTTGAGCTCCAGCGTGTGCAGCATGGCCCCGCATTCGGGACACTTGGTCCAGAGTCCCTCCGGCATGTCGTCACGGCGCTTGAGGCGGCGAAGGGGTGGCTTGTCGAAAATGCCCATGGATTCGGTTCGGGAAATCGGTCTTGGAGGGCGACGCTAGCCACGCATCACGGTGACGACAACCACCTTTTGAACGCCCGAACGGCGCAGCAGCCGGGCACATTCGTCGGTGGTCGCCCCGGTGGTGAAAACGTCGTCCACCACCACCGCGCCGGCCGGCTTCGCAGCGGCGAAAGCGGCCCCTTCCCGGGACAAAGCGAAGGCCCCCTTCAGGTTCTTGAGCCGCTGGGCCCGGCTCAGGCGGGTCTGGCTGCGAGTGCTGCGGGTCCGCAGCAGCGCCCGGCACAGCGGCAGGCCGGTCACGGCACCCAGCGAGCGAGAAATCTCCTCGGCTTGGTTGAAATACCGCCATAAGCGGCGGCGGCGGTGCAGCGGGACCGGCACCAGCGGCCATTGTTCGGAAAGCGCCACCGCCAGCCGCGGATCGTCCGCAAAGGCGCGCCCGGCCAGTCTCCCGAGTTCGGCCGCGATCTCGATCCGGCGTCCGTACTTTAACTGATGGATCATTTCGAGCACCACCGGATGGTTCGGCATCGCCGGCCGGGCGAACGCGAAGGAAAAGTCGAGGTTCCGGCAATTCGGGCATTCGAAACTCCCACCGATCCGTCCCTCGAATTCCTCGCCACAACTCCGGCAGAATGGCTCGTGAAGCGATGGCAGACCGTCGTGGCAAGCCCCGCACAGCGAGTGGTTCCCCGCCACCCCGTCGCCGCAGCCGTGGCACACGCCGGGATAGACCAGGTCCAGCACCTTCGACCACAGCCCGCGACGTTCCGCTCCGTGGTCCATGGCATTCTCAGCTCCGGTAGTCCGCCGGGATTTCCCGCTGGCGGGTCATCAGGTGGACCAGCATCCCGGTCACAATGACTACCGATAACGGCATCAGGCCCTCCAGCAGGCTCATTCCCACCAACCAGCGCATTGCCTCCGGCAAACCAACCACCGGCCACGTCGCCGCCTTGAAAATCCCCATCCCGAACACCCACCCGACGTGCAGCCCGATCGGCAACCACAACGAGGCGGTGCGATAGCGCGCATACGCCAACACCACGCCCACCGCCGCCAGGATCAGGAAGCGCGAGACCATCGACATCGGATCGGCGAAACGGCTGAAAATCTGCCCGAGCAGCACGAAGCCTGCGTTCATCGCCTCCGGGTCCGGCACCCGCACCATCGGCGGCGGTTGCAGGAAATGCACGAAGGCGAAAAGGAACGACAGCGTGGCAATCGCCGGAGCCGGCCGCATCGCCCGCAGGAAAATGCCGAGCAGCACGCCGCGGAACAGGATCTCCTCAATCAGCGCCACCACCACCGCGCCCGGCAGCACCTTGGACACCGCCTTCATCAGGTCGATCTCCTCCATGAATTTATTCGGCATGCCGCGGGTCGACGCCGCGGCGTCCTTCCACATGAAGCAGCCTGCCTGCAACATCAGCCAGCCGGACAGCAGCAGCAGCCCTCCCGCGATCACCAGGCCGGTGCCGAATTGCCACCAGCCCTGCGGGTTCCTTCGCAACGGCTGCCCTTGGTCGGAAATCACCACGCTGTCGGGGAGCCGGAGCGACCATGGCGTGTCGCGATAACTGCCCGGCGGCCGGCCGAGGCGCAGCCAGCTCGCCAGCGGAAATATCAGCACCAGCGCGGACAGCATCAACGCGCGGTCGAAGAACTTCGGAAAGTCCGCACGACCCGCCGACTTCGCGATGAATTGGATCGGACCGTTCCCTTCCTTAGCCACAAAAACTTCCGCCAGCCCCTTCCCCAGTTGATACAGCCAAGGAGCGATAAACGCCGCGAGCACCAGCGACGCCGCCACATAGACGAAGATCTTGATCACATCATTTCCCGAGCTGCGGCGCACAGGCGGGACGCTAGATTCCATCGGTGAAGTTCCAAGTTCCAATTCGGCGGGGTCGGGAAATCAGCTCACTGCGGGATCGGGTCGCCGCGCCGGATGGTCGTCCCTTCCCACACCGCCTCGTCCTTGTCCGGATCGTAGCTGATCACCCGGTTGGCGCTGCCGGGTACCGGCGGGTGCTCGTTCTCCGGGAGCCACTTCCGGTGCTCCCCCATCACCGCGGCATGCTCCGGCCGGTCGGCGAGGTTGGTCCACTCGTTCGGATCATTCCGGTGGTCGTAGAGCTCCTCGCTGCCGTCGGCATAGCGGATGTAGCGCCAACGCTCGCCGCGGATGCCATGGTTGCCGGGGTTGTGGGTGGTGATCGCCGGCCGCTCCCGCTTCGCCGCCGGATCCTTGAGCTGCGGCACCAGGCTGAGCCCGTCGAGATCACTGCGGCCGTCCAATCCACAGAGCTCGCTCAGTGTCGGATAAATATCCAGCAGGTCGGCCGGCTGCATCACCCGCCCGCCCTTCCCCACCCCGGGACCGGCGAAAATCAGCGGCACCCGCGTGCCGTCGTCCCACAGCGTGTTCTTGCCGCTGATCCCCTTCTCGCCGAGGTGCCAGCCGTGGTCGCCCCACACCACCACGATGGTGTTCTCCGCCAGCCCGGCTTCATCCAGCGCCGCCATCACACGGCCGACCTGGGCATCGACGAAGCTGGTGCACGCCAGGTAGGAGCGGACCAAGTTCCGCCACTGTTTTTTCTCCCTCAGCCATTTCAAGCGCGGCTCCGGCAGGCTCCAGTGGATATACCACGAGAAACGCGGCGTGTCCGCGCGGTCGTCCTCCTTGACCAGCGGCAGCACCGTGTCGTCGTCGGGATACAGATCGAACCACCGCTGCGTCGCGTAGCACGGCACGTGGGGCAGGAAAAATCCGGCGGCGAGGAAGAAAGGTTGATCCTTCGGCGCGTCCTTGAGCTGCCGGATCGCCCAGTCGGCCACCTTGTAGTCGCCCTTGTCCTCGTCCCGATGCGGGAAGACACCCCAATCGACCAGCGGATTGTTCCCCATCGGCGTCGGCCCCACCAGCTTCTTGCCCGGCCGGACCCCGACCCCGCCATCGGGCCCCCAGACGTCGAATTCAAGCTTCCGCTTCTCCGGTCCGCCGCTGCCCCCGTGGTAAACTTTCCCGGCGCTGAGCGTCCGGTAGCCCTGCGCCTTGAAATGCTGCGGCAAGGTCACCCGGTCCGACCACTCCGGCACGGTCCGGAACCACGGCTCAAGCCCGTAGATCCCGGTGGTGGTCGGCCGCAAGCCGAGCATCAGGCTGGCACGCGATGGATTGCAGAGCGGCGCGTTGCAATGCGCGTTGAGAAAGGCGGTGCCGCGGGCCGCGAGACGGTCGAGATGCGGCGTCTTTGCCAACGGATGCCCGCCGAATGCGCCGACCCAGTCGTTCTGGTCGTCGATCGCGATGAACACGACATTCGGCTTCGCCGCGGACACGGGAAGCAGCAGGCAGGCGGAAGCAGCGAGGATGAGAGCGAGGTTCAAGGGTCGGGTTGCAGTGAGGGCTTGCCGGGTTATACAGGCCGTCTCAAGGCCGGCAATCAACAGATCGGGATCCTGGCATGAACTCAAGCCAAACGCCCTGCCGGTCGCCCCTTGCATGTGTAAGTTATCCATTGGGTCGTCGCTGGGCAACGACGCTCAGGGCGGGAATCAGGATTCAGCCCAGCCGGTCGCGGAAGTCCGCATAGCCGAATTCGCGGATGGTTTCGAGGCGGCCGTCTTCGTGCTGGAGGACGATGGACGGGTGAGGCACGCCGTTGAATGTCGTTGTTTTCACCATGGTGTAGTGGGACATGTCGTCGAAGACGAGGATGTCCCCGACCACCAGCGGGCGCGGGAAGGCGAAGTCGCCGGTGACGTCGCCGGCGAGGCAGGTGGGGCCGCCGAGGCGGTAGGAAATTGACGATTGATGATTGATGATTCCCGATTGTTGAATGCCAGCTGAGGGATCGGTGGCGGGGAGATAACTTTCGCCTTCGAGGGTGACGCAGGGGACTTTGGCACTTGGCGCTTCGGACTTGGAACTTTCCACCAGGAAGACGTCAGGGCGGTACGGCATTTCCAGTACGTCCGGCATGTGGGCGGTGGCGGAGATGTCGAGGATGGCGTGGCGGTGGCCCATGCTTTCGAAGACATCGAGCACCGTGGCGCGCAGCACGCCGGTGTGGATGGCATTGGCCTCGCCGGGCTCGAGCCAGACTTCGACGCCGTATTGGGTGCGGGTCTCGCGGACCAAGCGAATCAGCCGCTCGCAATCGTAGAACGGCTTGGTGATCCAGTGGCCGCCGCCCATGTTGAGATAGGTGAATTGTGACGAGCGGAGGAGGTGGCCGAACTTCTCATCGACCGCGGCGAGAGTCTTTTCGAGATCGTCGGAGTCCTGCTCGCACAAGGTGTGGAAGTGCAGGCCTGACAGGCCTGTTAGATCGGCACCTTCGAGTTGGTCGGCGGTGATGCCGAGGCGGGAGCCGGCGACGCAGGGATCGTAGAGCGGGGTGGCGCCGGTGGAGCACTCGGGATTGATCCGCAGGCCGCAATGGAGCTGGCCGTTCTGGAAGCGCGGATGCGCCATGACAAGTTCCCGGAAACGGAACCACTGGGACAGCGAGTTGAAGTCGAGGTGGTGGGTGAACTCGCAGAGTTGGCGGATTTCGTCCTCCTGATAGGCAGGCGAGTAGGTGACGATGTGCCTGCCGAAATAGTCGCGGGCGAGCAGGGCCTCCCACAGGCCGGAGGCGCAGCAGCCATCGAGGTGGTCGCGGAAATGGGGAAAGGCCTTCCAGCAGGAGAAGCCCTTCAGCGCGAGGACGATCTTGCAGCCCGCGGCATCGGCGGTTTCGCGGAGCAGGGCGGTATTGCGCCGGAGGGCGGCGATGGAGACGACGAAGGAGGCCACGGGGAGAGGAGGAAGTGCCAAGGGGGGAAGTGCCAAGTTCCAAATTTCGGCGCGGCTCCGCGTTTGATGGGATGGATGCCCCGACTTTCTCCGCGCCGATCACCCGTCTCATGGAAATTCTATCCGATAGAACATCTTCCCCGCCGGCGGGTCGGGATCAGTGAACTCGATGAGTCCCGCCGGGTTCGCTCGCAGGGTTTGGATGGTGAGCCAATTCTGCAAGGTACCGGAGCGCTGGATGCCGTAACTCAAGGCGGGCACGCCGGTGAAGCGGACCGTCGCCGCTTGTCCTGGCTGCTTCTCGATCACGGGGCTTTGCCCGGCGATGCCGTCGGAAGCCACCACCGGAAGATGGAGGGTGGCCGTCGCGAATCCACCGCGGCCGTCCTGCACGGTGAGCTGGAAACTGTCCGCGCCCTGGTAGTCGATGGCCGGGGTGTAGGTCAGGCCGCTTTCTCCCATCGCAACCTCGCCCCCTTCGGCAGTCGAGCCGTCCACTTGCGAGACAGTGACGGGGTCACTGTCGGAGTCGGAAGCCTGCGCCAGGACCTCGGCATAGGCGAGAACCAGCGGCTGGTTGACCAGGGTGGCGGCGGTGAATCCGGTGAACACGGGCGGCGAGTTCTCGGCGGTGTCAATGACCAGCAGGGGCCGCGCGAGGTTCACTGGCGATTCCTCGGAAGCGAAGGTTACCTCGTTCTGGCCGGCATCCGCTTCGAGGATCAGGCTGTAAACTCCGGTGCCCGTAAGGTGGGTTCCGATGTCGAACTCAAGGACCTGCCCCGCAGCGATGTTCCCGGTGAAGGAGGCCAATTGGATGCCTTTGGTCGGCGCGTTGGTTCCGTTGATGCCGCTTTCCGTCCAATCGTTGGAGTTCGCCGCATACAATCGGAGGGTTACCGGGCCGGGCGAAACGCCATTGGCTTCGGTCAAGCGGAGAATGGCTCCCTGGGGCGCGGATACCAGGACCGTGAGGTCGAATTGCAAGTAAGCGACGCGGGTGCCGTTCGCGATGCGGAGTGTCGTGCCGTTGTTGTTGTTGCCCGCATCGGTGAAGGCGTCCTGGACCGGGGGGACCACCAGTTCGCCGCCGACATCCGGCAGCTTGATGAAGACCGTGACATTATCCGTGGCGTCGAGATCGCTGTCCGATGCGGCCAGCCGGAGCGTGTAGGTGCCCGCCATGTTGAAGGTGACGGTGGTTGCCACCGTGGCGGTGTTGGAAAACGAGACCGGTGCGGGACCGGAGACCTGGGACCAGGTCCGGGTCAGCGAGAAGATGTCGGGCAGGCCGTCGTCGGTCACCGTTCCGTTGAGGGTCACATTGACCGAGGAATTCACGAGGATGACCGATTTGTCGGGACCCGCGCTCACGACCGGCGCGGTGTTGGTGCCGCTCCCGCCTTCGAGGGATTTCACGAGGACGATCCAGTCCTCGGTGGTGGTGTTAGGCGGGCTGCCGAGGCTCCGGATGCCGCCGCCTTGCAGCGTGCCGCCGTCGATCACCGCCCCGCCGGTGCGCGGGTTGAACCATTTCACCGAATAGGTGCCGCTCGCCGTGGTGAGGTTGAGCGTGTGGGTGCCGCCCCCGTGGAGCTGCACCAGGTACGCCTCGCCGATCCTTGCCAAACAACGGTTCGCATTGTCGCCGTAGCCGCTGACCAGATCGTTGAGGTTGGTCATGCGTTCGAAAGACACGTCGTTGTCGTCGAAGAACTGGATCGCATGGCGGCAGTAATCGAAGAACGCGTCGCGGCTGCGGAAGTCCTCGCAGGTCAGGTCGGAGTTCGGGAAGTTGTAGCCGAAGTAGAATTCGCAGCCGGCTCCGCCGGCCAGGATGTTGCCCCACAGGGCGTTCTTGCGGGCGTCGATGTGGCTGTTGGCCGGATTGTCGTCGGGCTGCAGGCTGGTGCTCGAATTACCGGGCTCGTCGCAGGCCACTACCCAGGGTTTGCCGTAGTCGAAGGAGCGGTTCACATAGCGCCGGGTCTGATAGAAGGTATCGGAGAAATCCGCGTTGTTCATCTGCAGCGAGAAACCGGTAAGCTTGGAAGCTTCGCCCATCATTTCGAAGTGGCTTGCGCCGTTGTGGATGACGATGGGGTGGCGGTAGGGATCGTTGTCGTAGAAGTACTGCGCCCACGCCACCTTCTGGGAAAGGGAGGCGTTGTTGATTTCCTCGCCGAGGTTCCAGTTGAGCGCCAGATTATGGCTGAAGCGCGCGATCAGCTCCCGGTAGTAAAGCTTGCGCTGGTTGCCGGTGTTCCCGCCGTCGAGCAGCAGTTCGTTCTCCGTCTCCTGCGTCTTGAAATGGAGGTGCATTCCCTGCCGGGTGCCGTGCTCGAAGATGATCTCCCACTGGTCGAGACGGGAGACGTCCATCCGCAGGCGCTCGCCGTAACTCAGATAGGGGAAGACGTTCTTGTCATCGCCATTGATGTTCATGGTGAGGAACGAAAAGGCATTGAGTCCCTCCGACGCGAGATAGTTGATCGCGCCGATCAAGCCCTTGCCTTTGTTCCCTTGCCAAACCGGATCCCCGGGCTGCCAGTCGGCGAGGTGGGGCGCCCAAGTCTTCACCCGCTGGTCGTCTTGACCGTCGGTTTTGAAATCCCCGTCGAAGTCGTGGTAGGACAGCAGGTTCTCCGGCGAATCCACCCCGGCCTTCATGAAATACCTGCCGGTGCCGGCGAAGCGAAGGTGGTGCTTCCCCACGTATTCCAAACGACCCTTGCCGCGGAGATCGCGGCCGGTCTTTTCGGTCGCGACGATGGTGAAGCCGCCGGTATGAGCGTCGAAAAAGCCCGCGGAGCTGCCCGCCGTCGGACTGTCGTCCATCGCCACGTTGGTGCCGCTGCGAAAGGAAACGCTGTAGGTCCAGGGTCCGGTATCATCGGGGGCAAAGTGGGCGCGCCAGATATTTCCGGTGCCTGCCGAGGTGTTCGCCGCGTTGCCGTCGGCGGCGTAGTAGCCGGGCACCCGATAAGTTTTCCCGCTACTGGTGTGGGTGAAGGTGACGTTCAACCGGTAGTCGGTGAAGGGATTCGGGGTGGCCGTTTCACTGGTGGCAGGCCCGACGAAGTTGAACGTGAGCTTGTGCCATTGCTGGAGCTCGCCCGACATCGGGATCGGAGCATCTGCGAGAGCCGCTGCCGGCGGAAAGGCCAAGGCAAGCGCGCCAAGACACGCAAACAAGCGGGATACGACAAAGCGCCGGGCACGGGGAACCCGGACGGGACGAGGTAATTTCATGAGGGGGGTGGGTGGACAGGTTGGAAGGGCCTGGAATGAAGCAAGTTCATTACACGCCCGATTTCGCCACCGCCGATACCCGTGTTTAGCAGGTGATAAAGAAAATTATGAGCCTGCGGGATAAAAATCCTTAAAACCAAGTGATTGGGATGCAATGTGCAGTGTGCGTTTTTATCAACGTTGCAAACTGCTCTAACAGAGCCGGAACAGCTGTTAGGACACATTAAAAAGCCGCGGACCGCCTTCGCGATCTCCGGCATCATGCGTCGACAAGGGTGCAGTGACGGTGACGGCAGGGTAAGGGCCGCTTGAATCCCGGGTTTGAGGGATTCTGTTACTATGGGACCCGTACTTCCCGTTGGTCAACGGGCTATTTCCATCTCCGACGCAATAGGAATGGAGTCAGAAGCCTCCTTCGGCGGATTCGATCCGCCAGAAGCGCTTTGATTCGCCGGAAGACAGCGGCTGGGTGAAAACCAAGGTCTCGCCATTACCGTCGCGGGTTTCCACAATGCTCCAATCTTCCAGATCGGTGCTGGTCCAGAGCCGGTAGGCCCAGCTCGGCTCGGAGGGACTGGTGACCGTGACCGTAGTGCCGTCGGCGTTCATCCGGAGGCCGGGCTGGCGGGGTTGGGCGAAGTAGCGGGATGCGTCCCATTCCAGCACGGAGATGCGGTCGGCGGTGTTCGCCGGCGGCGTGTAGCCTTCGCCCTGGGATGCTTGATAGAGGAAGTGAAGCTGGCGGTCGCGAGCCCAGAGTTCGTTGTCGATGATCGGCTCGAAGTTGCCGAGATTGTCCTGGGTAAGGTCGACCTCGATCCAGAGAAGCCGGTCGGGGTCCGCGGCGAGCGGCAGGCTGTGGACCAGGGTGATGCCGTTGCCGCCGGCGTCGTCGCGGTAGGCGACAATGATGCGGCCCTGATCATCGGTGACGACGACCGGCCGGCCGAGATCGCGCACGGCGGATTCGGAATACTTGGTGGTGACCGGGTTGTGGGTCCGGTTGGAGACCGGGCGGGTCTGCCAGGTGCCATTAGCATGACGGAAGGCGACCATGTACTGACGGCGGTGGTTGGCGGGCGCTTCCGGGGCCCACCAGATGGCGACGACGGGATTGCCGGTGGAGTCGAGGCACATGCTCGCCTGGTTGATCAGGCTGGAACCTTCGGGGATGGTGACGACGTGTTCCGCGGCGGTGGCGGGGTTTCCACTTTCTCCATCGCGGGAGATGGGGAGGACGTAGGGCGTGCCGTCCTGACGCTGCCAAGTCAAGCCGGCGTCGGTCGAGCGGCCGAAGGCAATGTTGTTGTTCGTCTGATAGCCGGCCTCGCCGGCCGGGGAGTCGGCGTTATAGCGCCAACACCAGGTGAGGATCAGGTCGTCACCATCGCCGCCGAGTTGAGGCATGTTCGGATAGGCATTGTAGTTCGGCGTCCAGCCGCGGCCCTTGAGGAAAGGGAGCTGGATGCTGCCGTCGCGGTGGACGTTGTCCCAGGTCGCGGTGGCGGTGTCGTAGCGGTTCAAATAGGTGTCGCCCGCGCCGGAACCGCCTTCGCGGAAGAGGTAGAGCAAGTCCCCGTCGGGCAGCTTGAGGAACTGCGGATACGTCACCGTGGCTTCACGGCCGGTCATGGTGGTGTCAGGACCGAGCACGATGGGTGCGCTGCCGATAACCGGCGTGGTACTACGGGAGTAGTGGAAAGCATCGCCGTGCATGCCCCAGGACAAGTGCATGTAGCCGCCGCCATCGATGCCGTAGCTGATGACGTCGTGGCCGTCGCCGATGTTGTTCGCGGTGAAGGACGGGTGGCGGAAGATTTCCCACTGCGACGTGCCCAGCGTTCGGCGGCCGATCCAGATGGTGTTGTTGAAGGTGGCGGCGGCATCGTGCTGGTGGCGGCCGTACCAGGTGACGAACTGCTGGTTGCCGATTGTTTTCAAGGACGAGCGGACGAAGGACACGGTGTTGATGGCAGAGGCACCGGCGTAGCCGAAATCGCTGGTGGCGGGGTTGCCGTCGTCGAGCGGCACCAGCTTGACCGCGGTGCCGGGCGGGCGCGAGGTGGGGTCGGCGGGACCGGTGGCGGCGATGGATTCCTGGAGATTGCCGAAGCCGTCGCCGTCGGGGTCCGATCCGCCGTTGGTGGCGAGGCTGGAAAAGTGGGCCTGCTCCCAGGCATCGGGCAGGAAGTCGGCATCCTTGTCGGCGGAATTCGACGCACGGTGGTTGGGCGCGGAGCCGTTGGCGATTTCGGTGGCGTTGCTTTCGCCGTCGCCATCCGGATCGCCGGCGGAGGTCTGGGAGAGGTTGCCGAACCAGCCGAGCTCGGTGGCGTCGGGCAAGGTGTCGGCGTCGGTATCGGCGGGAGTGGAGAGCACATTGTCGGGATCGCTGCCGGCTTCGTATTCGGCGAGATCGCTGGCACCATCCTGATCGTAGTCGGCACCGCTGAGGCCGGAGAGCGTGGCAAGGGACGGGACTTGGAGCATTTCCCACGCGTCGGGCAGCAGGTCGTTATCGGTGTCGGTGATGAGATCGATCTCTTCGAAGATGAACTGGTCCGCGCCGCGCGCCACCGAACTGATGCGGACCTCGTCGATGAGACCGAGCAGGGCTTCGGAGGAATTGCCCGTGATCCGGGCTTCGTTGCCGATGACGAGCAGGCCGATGACGCTGCCGGTGGTGGTTTCCGTGGTCGAGGTCGTGAGCAAGTTGGCGGCGGTGACGGCGGGATCGACGAGCGTCCAGTAGAGTCGGGTGGTGGTGCCGTCGTGGGTGACGGCGACGTGATACCAGTTCGTCGCGTTGTACGCGTGGATACCGCTGAGCGGGATAGCGGCGATCACCGCGGCACCGGTGGTGGCGATGAAGTTGAATTCGAGGGTGCCGCCGGTCCCGATCCGGAATTGGAAGCCGCGGTTCGCAAACCCGCTGTCGGTGGAGAGGATTTCGCGGGTCGACCCGGTGATCGAAGGAAGCTTGACCATGGCTTCCAGGGTGAAGGCGCCGCCCGGACCGCTGAGGGTGGAGTGGGCGATGGCGTCCGGGCTGGCGGTCGCGGTGCCGATTTGAAAGCCGCCGCTGCCGTTCGCATCGAGCCCGATGCCGCGGTCCGCTGCGGAGATGCTGGCGGCGGAGGTGAACGATGCGTATCCGCTGGATGCTCCGAGGATGCCGGTGGTGGCCGGCTGGGGATTGCTGGCGTGGTTCAGGATCGGACCGCCGTCGAAAGCCATGGCGGAGGCAGCGCCGGGTACTGAGTTGGCTGCGGTGGTTGAACCAGCGACCTCGTCGAGATGGAAGAGATGCACGGTATTTGCATCCGTCGCGTAGGGGCCGGTGATCGCGCCGTGCAAGTGAGCAGCGGCGAAGCAAAGCGGGATGAGATGGCGGGCGCGGCGCATGTCGTTGCGATAACTTTACACAGGATCGGGCGGTCGCCGTACTCGAAAACGGGGTTCCCGACGAAAATCGGGAATCTCAGCCGTGAGCCCGGGCCGGGCTTGTGGCACGAATTCGCCTTGTCGCCCGGACCCGTGACCGGAAAAGTCCGGCCAATCCATGGAAAGCTCGCCCGGTCCCGGAACACTGTCCGAAGGGGAACAACGCGCGGTGATGTCGAAGATCACGTGGCGGCTCGTCCCGCTGCTCTTCGTATGCTACATCGTCGCCTACATCGACCGGATCAACGTCGGCTTCGCCAAGTCGCACCTCGAGCCGATCCTCGGGGTGGACCCGAAGATCTTCGGATTCGGCAGCGGCTTGTTTTTCATCGGCTACTTTTTCTTCGAGGTGCCCAGCAACCTGGCCCTGAACAAATTCGGCGCGCGGATCTGGATCGCCCGGATCATGGTCGTCTGGGGCCTGGTTTCGATGTGCTTCATGTTTCTGACCGGGCCGACGATGTTCTACATCCTGCGCTTCCTGTTAGGCGCGGCGGAAGCCGGCTTCTTTCCGGGGATCCTGCTTTATTTCACTTACTGGTATCCGGAGAAGGACCGCGCGAGGACCATCGCGCTGTTCGCGCTCGGCGGGGTCGCGGCGGGGGTGTTCGGCTCGCCGGTTTCGGGGGCGTTGTTGGAACTCGACGGGATGGGAGGAATGGCCGGGTGGAAGTGGTTGTTCCTGCTGGAATCGATCCCGGCGGTCGTCCTCGGGATGGTGGTGCTTTGCATCCTACCGAACGGGCCGGCCGATGCCAAGTGGTTGACGGAGCGCGAAAAGGGGTGGCTCCGCGGACGACTCGAGGCGGACGTGGCCAAGGCCGGATCGGCACCGCCCCAGCGGCTGGGCGAGGTCTTCACCAGCGGGCGGGTGTGGCTGCTATGCCTGATGTATTTCCTGCTGAACGTCGCCGGCTACGGCTATGAATTCTGGAGCCCGACGATCATCCGCCAGTTCGGCGAGCAGTTCGAACTCGCGGCGAAGTCGGACCGCAACGACCTGCTGGTGGGATTCATCAACGCGATCCCCTACGTGGCAGCGGGAATCGCGATGACGCTGGTCGGCCGGAGTTCCGACCGCAGCGGAGAAAGGCGGGGGCACGTGGCGCTTTCCGCCGTGGTGGCGGCGGCGGGATTCGGACTGGCCGCGATGGCTTCGAATCCGTGGATGGCACTCGGTGGCCTGGTCCTCGCGCTGGCCGGACTGAAGTCAACCCTGGGGCCGTTCTGGGTGATGGGGACGACTTCGCTCCGCGGCTCGATCGCTGCCGCCGGGGGGATCGCCTTCATCAACTCGGTGGGAAATCTCGGTGGCTATGCCGGGCCGCACCTCGTGGGGGTGATCAAGAGCGCCCGGCCGGACGGCAGCAACATGGCGGCCCTGCTGGTGCTGGGCGGGGCGCTGGTCGCGATGGGCGTGCTGGCGATGTTCCTGCCCGCGATCCGCTCCGAAAAGGCGGGCTGATGGCCGCGCAAACGATTTTCCCGGAGCCGGCTAACGGATTCGAACCGTTGACCTACTGATTACAAATCAGTTGCTCTACCAACTGAGCTAAGCCGGCGACACCGAGGATCCGGCCGGCAGGAGAATCCACCGGCAGGGCGTGGATTTAAGGCCGACCCACCCTGTTCGGCAAAGCTCAAAGTGCCGCGTTTCCGACCTTGTGCGGATTTCTGTCTCTCCCGGCCATTGATTCCGATGAGCTGTAAATCCGTAGTTGCTGAGAGCCCGAGTGAAAGAAGGGAAAAGAATCCGTTCTTGCGTCAATCCCCTGCCGTGCCTATTTCCTCCCCCGTTTTGCAGGAAATCCAATCCAACTCAAGTCGATGAAACCCAGAATACTTTCCGTTGTCCGACTCTCGTTCCCACTCGCCTCCGCCATTGCCGCGCTGCTCGCCGCAAGCGCCCCGAAGGCGGAAGCACAGCTCTTCTACAAATCCACGACCGCCGCCAATTCATGGACGGGGAATTTCTGGGGCACCAGCGCCGCGGGCCCCTTCACGGGTGCCTGGGTTTCCGGCTCGAATGTGACGTTTGTGGCCAATGGCGGGACCGCCCTGGCCCTCACGGGAGCCACGACGCAATTCGCCTCGATCACGGCTGATGAGAACGTGAACGTGACCGCAAGCGGCACGCTCGGCACGGGCGGCACCGTGGCGACGGTGACAGTGGCCACCGGGAAGAACATGAACTTCGGCACCCAGGCCTTCTCCACCGCCGCCGGCACCGGACTTATCAAGAACGGCGCGGGCATCCTGACGCTGGGCGGCGGCACCTATGCCGGGGGCTTCACCCTCAACGCGGGAACCGTCGCCGTGGCTGGTGTGAATGCCATGGGGTCAGGCGGCTTGCTCACCATCAACGGCGGGACGATCCGCTCCAACAATACAACCGCCCGCGACCTAAGCGGGAAATACGCTGGCGGCGTCACCATCGGCGGAGATTTCGCGCTTGGCGACGCTACCAACAACGGGGCTTTGACCTTCACCAACAGTGTGGGGCTCGGGGCAGCCACCAGGTCCATCACGGTGAACAGCGCCGCCACGTTTGGCGGGATCGGTGTCATCAGCGGTGCTGCGAACGTGGGTATCACCAAAGCGGGCACGGGCACTCTTACCCTCTCCGGCGCCAACACCTACGACGGAGTGGTGACCATTAACGCGGGCACCCTCTCCATCAACAGTTTCCCCAACGGTGGCGTGGCGGGCTCACTTGGCGCGTCTTCCAGTGCTCCTGCCAACCTCGTGATGACGGGCGGAACGCTCAGCTACAGTGGCGGAAGCGCCACCACCGACCGCGGCATCACCCTCGGGGCTCTCACCGGCGGCTCCACCATCAGCGTCAGCACCGCTGGCGCGAACCTCAATCTCACCAACACCATCGCCGGCACTCCCGGGCAGCAGATTGATTTTACGAAAGGTGGAACCGGCACCCTCACTCTCTCCAATGACAACAACTCCTACATCGGGAGAACCTTTGTTAGCGGCGGCACCCTGGCCGTGACTTCCATCAGTGCCGTCGGCGCTGCCAACAGTTCGATTGGCGTCGCCACGAGTGCGGCGAATGGCTTGATCTCCATCGGTAGCGGAGCGACCACGGCCACGCTCTCTTACATCGGCACCGGCAACACCACCGACCGGGATCTCAACCTCCCCGGCACATTCGGCGGAGGGGTGCTCGACCAGTCGGGCGCAGGACTCCTGAAGTTCACTGGCGCAATCACGGCCACCGGCATCGGCAGCAAAACCCTCACGCTTGGTGGCTCAACACCTGGCACAGGTGAAATCGCTGCAGCGATTGTGGACAACGGGACGGCGGGATCAACGCTCGCCTCGGCTGCCAGCACCGCCAGCACGGCGCTGGTGCTTAACTCGGTGGCTGGCCTGACGGTCGGCAATGCCATTTCCGGCACGGGTATCACAGGGGGAACGACCATCAGCGCCATCAATTCGGCCACCAGAACCGTGACTTTGAGTGCGGCCGCGACCGTCGCTTCAGGAGCCACCATCACCAGTGCTGGACTGGTGAACGCCACTTCCTTGACCAAAACCGGCACGGGCACCTGGGCACTCACCGGCGCCAACAGTCACACCGGTGCAACCACGGTCAACGCCGGCACGCTTGATCTGGGTGGCGGAACGGCCAACGGTTCACTGGCGTCCCCGACCCTTACGCTCGTTGGCGGAACGTTGAGCTACACCCGCACCGGCAATACCACCCAAGCCTTCACCACCACCAATATCAACGGCGCGACGCAGATATCGGTGGTTACCGGGAATACCCTGGAGCTCGGCACCGTCGCGCGCGGTAGCTCTGGATCGCTCGATTTCTCCGCCACCGGTGCGGGAATCGTCGCCGCACTCGCGTCGAACAACGTCAACGGCATCATGCCCGGCCTTGGTTTCGGCAACACATGGGCGGTCGCCAACGGCCCGGGCGTGGCGATCAGCGGTCTGAGTGCCTACACTCTGACCAGTGTGGCTGGCACGACAGGAGCCAATTACTTGAACGCCAACGTCGACGTGGACAACAGTGCCGGCCTTATCGACACCGCCATCGCCGCGAACAGCTTGCGCTTCAGTTCCGCAGCCGCCAACACCCTGACTCTCGCGGTCGGCCCCAATACCCTCAGCGCGGGCGGCATTCTGGTCGGGAGCACCGTCGTCAGCAATCTCTCCACCATCACGGGAGGAACCCTCACCGGGGCCCCCAGCCAGAATCTGGCCATCATCCAGAACAACACGGCGGGTGGACTCACCATTTCCTCCAGCATTGTCAACAACACCAGCACCTCCGTCACCAAGCTCGGTGCCGGATTGCTGACGATCGATGCCGCCAATACCTACACCGGCGGCACCATCATCGGCGCGGGCACCTTGAAACTGAGTGGCGCGGGCACCTTGGGGCCGGCCGCAGCAAGCGTTGCCGTCAGCAGCGGGGCCTTGCTCGACCTCAACGGCACGAACCAGTCCATCACTTTGGCCGCGGGAAGCGGGGTCGGCACGGCCGCCAACAATTCAGGAAGCGGCACCTCGGTCCTGACCTTGTCCGCAACAGCCGCTCCGGATGGCAGTTTTCTGACGATTGCCGACAACACCTCCACGCCAGGAGGAAATGTGGCGGTGGTCATTGCGACCAGTATCCAGACCCCGAGTAATTTGAACTCCTACAGCGGAGGCACCAGCGTCAATGCCGGGGCCTTCTTCTATCTGAATGCTTCTTCACCCAACGGGGCAGGCACCGGACCGATCAGCCTGCCGGCTTCAGGAGCCTCGACCGCGCTCAGCAGCGGGCTGTTGGTTGATGGTGGCGGCACCTACGCCTACAACGTCAGTGGAACAGGCTACATCCACAATAACTCTGGCTCTGCTGCCATTGCCACGTTGACGGGCAACGTGAACACCTCCGGCAATCTCAATGTTCGGGTCGCAGGCGCCGGCTTCAACTTCGCCGGCAGCGGAAACAGCACCCTCAGCGGAGTCATCGGTCCGGTGGGAGGGTCGGGTGTCTTCGGACCGAATGCCACGGTTGCCGGCGCGGTTCTCGTCAAGTCCGGCACCGGCACGCTGACCCTGAGCGGCGCGAACGCCTACACCGGCACCACCACCATCAACGGCGGCATCCTGCGGGTCAGCGGGGGCGGTGCCATCCCGAATGCCGGATTGGTCACAGTGGCCGATGCGGCGGGCGCAAACCTTGAGGTGCTCGGCAGCGAAACCATCGGCGCTCTCGCCGGCGGCGGCGCAACGGGCGGTGCCGTATCCATCGACGCCTCCCAGACCCTGACCCTCTCCAGCGGAACGCAGACCTTCTCGGGCACGATCAGCGGGGCGGGAACCCTGACCAATGGCGGGGCGAACCAGACCTTGAACGGAGCGCTTTCCCATACTGGCGGAGTGAATGTCACCACGGGCGCTCTCACGCTCGGCAACGCGGGCAACACGTATTCCGGAGCCACGGTCATCAGCGCGGCGACGACGGGCATCATCGTCACCGCCGATGGGGCTCTCGGGGCCACTGGCACGGGGAACGAGACAACGGTCACCGGCACGCCCGGGATCAACGGTGGAACTTTGGGCTTCTCGGGTGGGATCACCTATTCCACGGCGGAGAAGGTCACGGGAGCGGGGCCGGGTCACACGACAGGGACCCTGACGGGCGTCGCCGCTGCAAACCGAGGGTTGTTAAAGTAAGTGTGC
>JAYTLR010000076.1:0-2652 GCA_043729195.1 Akkermansia sp. | reverse complement strand
ACGCGGAGCCATTGGTCAGGACACCCAGGCTGGAAGCCAGCAGCAGGAAAAATGCAGCAACTACTCGCGACGAAACTCGGTCGCATGGGCGGAGAAAACGGGTGTTGTGCATCAGGTCAACCGCAGCAGCCTGGAAGACCGGGCAAAAGCGTGCTTTATGGACTGTCCGGCCCTGTGAAAATTCACGGAAATTCCCGGCACACCCGACCCAATCCACCGTCCGTGCGCCATCCATCAATCCGCGCGAAATCCTGGCGCGCGTCATTCATCACATCGCACCGGTGCCGGACGGCGGCGCAAGGCTGCCGGCCAACACGCGCGCGCATCAGCGCAGTTCCAGCCACCGAAATTGCCACGCTGGAGAGCGAGATCGTCCGGCAGGGGTCCAGGTGGAGGGGTGAGATGCTTGATCCGGACCGCACAAGCTCAGATCGGCACCGCCAGATGCTCCGGCGGCATGGAAAGCGGTTTGATCCGGTCGGTGCGCGATTCGATCCGGATGGACAGCGGGCCGATCGGGGCCGGCAACACGCCGGGCGGAAGCGTCAGCAGCCTGTTCGGAAGCGCCAGATGTCCCGGCGGGACGGACAGATGATTGGGTGGAATGTTCTAACAAGCGGGCGGAATGGTCAGCGGCTTCAGCGAATGGAACACGAACCCCGGCGAAGGATCGCTGTCTCCCCGGAGGAAAGTTAGCCGCCAGGCCTGTCTTTGCGCGACCTGCTCCACGCCTCGATCTTCGATGCCGTCAACGGCATCAACTCCGGCCATGAACCTTGCCGCGTTCGCCTCCCGGCACCGGCGGGTGCGACCGAGGAGACCGTGGCATTGGGAGCCGCGCACGAAATTCTTGCGAACCTTTATCCGAGCCGCCGCGGTGCCTTTGACGCCGAACTGACTCAAAACATCTCCTGCATCTCCCGCTCATCCGGCCTCCTCTCCCGCCCTTCGGGCACCCTCTCCTCCATTCCGAATGGAGGAGAGGGATGTGGAGAGGAGGCGCTCCTACCTTCCATCCCGGCGGTTCGGAGTTTCGATGGAGGATTCATGGGAAGGGCCGGGGTGAGGGGGCAATCCTTGTCAGAGCATCATCAGACCACATCGCCATCCTCCACCCGCGCCCCCGGCCTGCTTTACGGTCGCACCGTCGCCCAAGCCATGCTGGCGTGGCGCGCGAGGGATTTCTCCAGCGCCACCGTTCCCTACATCGTCCGCACCAATGCCGGGCAATGGCAGCGCACGCCGCCGCAATTCCGCCCGCCCGAACTCCCCAACTGGACACTCGTCACGCCGTTCTGCCTGACCAACCTCGCCCCATTTCGCCAACCGGGACCACCAGCCCTCGACAGCGAACGATACGCGCAGGATGTGAATCAGGTGAAGGAACTCGGCGCTCTCCATAGCCGGACGCGCACACCCGAGCAGACCGAAATCGCCCGGTTCTGGGCCGACTTCTCCTACACCGTCACGCCTGTCGGCCATTGGAACCAAATCGCGCAGGACATCTCGCGCCGGAACAAGTTCACGCTCGCGCAAAACGCCCGTATCTTCGCCCTGCTGAACCTCGCGATGGCCGATGCCGCCATCGTCGCGTGGGAGGCCAAATACACCCACAACATGTGGCGACCCGTCACCGCCATCCGTCAGGCGGATCGCGACGGCAATCCAGCGACCACCGCCGATCCCGACTGGCAACCGCTCCTCACCACGCCGCCCTTCCCGGAATACGTCTCCGGCCACAGTATTTTCAGCGCGACCGCCGCCGAGGTTATCGCCGCTGTGCTGGGCACGGATGAAGTCACCTTCACCGCGACCTCCGACACGTTGGCGGGCATCACGCGCACCTACCACAGCCTGCGCGTGACGGCGGAGGAAATCGGCATGAGCCGCATCTACGGCGGCATCCATTTCCTGTCTGGCGATTTGGATGGTCTGGCGGCAGGCCGTGTCGTGGGCAGCTACGTGGCGGAGAACTATTTATTGCCAGTGAAAAAATCCCAACTCGCTCTTGGCGCGGCTGACAGGGCAAGGGATGGAAAGGAGGCGCGATGAACCTCAGCGTGTCGCTGCCTCGTCCCCAACCCGGTAGGGCGAACGTCCTCGTGAGCCGTGATCTTGCGGGAAGTTACGGCTCGGCAGGAGCCTCGCCCTACCGTGTCGCGGAAGCTATCTCTCCCCGACGCCTTTTCCCCCTCCTCGCCCTGCTGTTCCTCCTGCTCGCCCCCGCCGCGCAGGCCATCCCGCAATATCTCGGCGACCTCAATGAAGACAACCATGTGGACGTGTTCGATCTCGTCTTGCTCATCAATCATCTCAACAAAACCACTCTCCTCGCCGCTCCGTTGCCCTTCTTCGCCGATGTGAACCAGGACGGCTTCCTCAACCAATCCGATGTGGACGCCTTGGGTGACGTGATTCTGGGCATCCAGCCCGCCGTGTTGTTGCCGCTCGCGCTTGGCGCAGTCGCCAGCGCGGCTCCCCCGGTCACGCTGCTGGTGGATAGCTTCAACGCCGCCACCGGTGGGACCACCGACCTCAACGTGGATCTGGCCCTGGAGTTGACCCGGTTTGATGGACACCTTGGAGGCGGGGCGCTAAAGCCAAAGCGCCCATGAACAAAAGCACGAAGAACGAACCGACGCCGACCGACAC
>JAYTLR010000075.1:0-7776 GCA_043729195.1 Akkermansia sp. | reverse complement strand
ATCGCAGCATTTCCCAGGCCACGCCGACATAGCGCCCCTCATCAGGCAGCATCAGCGGGCGCGCCCAGGCCGTCGCGAGAAGCCACAGCAGGATCAGCGCGGCGATGAGTAGGCCGTCGCCGCGGCGCGCGACGGATACGACGGGTGCGGCAGGAGCGGCGTGTGCGACGGCCGAGGCGGGTGTCACTGCGGCGTGGCCTTCAGTCCCCGGCCCAGTTCGCGCTTGACGACGTACAGCGGGCGCGCCTTGACCTCCTCGAAGATGCGGCCGACATACTCGCCCACCACGCCCAGTGAGATGAGCTGGATGCCGGCGAACAGCATCAGGCTGACGACGATGGTGGTCCAGCCGCTGACCAGATGTCCGTAGAGGATGTAGCTCAGCATCAGGTAGGCGCCATAGACAAACGCCAGCAGCGCCAGCACAGAGCCCGCGGCGCTGACGGCGCGCAGCGGCCAGGTCGTGAACGCGGTCAGGCCGTCCAGCGAAAGCCCGATCAGGCGCAATGGGTTGAAGTGGCTGTGGCCATACAACCGCGGCGCAGGGGTGTAGGGCACGGCAACGGCGTCGAACCCGACCCAGGCGTACAGGCCCTTCATGAAGCGGTTGCGTTCGGGCAGGCGCAGCAGGGCATCGACGACGGCGCGGTCCATCAGCCGGAAGTCGCCCGCGTCCGGCGGGATCTCGACCGACGAGCAGCGGCTCAGCAGGCGGTAGAAGACGCGGCTGAGGAAGCGGCGGACCGGCGGGTCGGTGCTGCGGCTGGTGCGCAGGCCGTAGACCATGTCGTAGCCCTGCTGCCATTGGCGGATGAACTCGTCGATCACGTGGAAAGGCTGTTGGAAGTCCGCGTCGATGATGACCACGACCTCGCCGGTGGATGCGTCGAGCCCGGCGCTGATCGCGGCCTCCTTGCCGAAATTCCGCGACAGCGAAAGCAGCCGCACCGGCAGTCCGCCGGAGGCTCCGATCACTTCGAAGCCGGTGCCGTCGCGGCTGCCGTCGTCCACCACGATCACGTCGTAGTGTTCCGTCAGGGCGGCGAGGTGGGCGCACAGGCCGTTGATGAACCCGGTGATGCCCTCGGCCTCGTTGAAGGCGGGGACAATGCAGGTGATCGAGGGCCGGACGGTGGTGGTGGCGGCCGCGGCGGGCGTCGAGCGGGCGGAGGTCATGGTATCAGTTTCCGATGGGTGAGGTTTTCGAGGGGTCGATCCCGGCCATTTCCGGGGTATCGGCACGCTCGACGTAGAGCGAGGGGCCGGGGCCCCAGGTCGCCACCGGCAGGAGCCGGCGCCGCAGCGGCGGCGGGACCAGCGGCAACCAGTAGGCGGGGATCGCGACGAAGGTCCGGCCGGGTGCATCGAGCCGTTCGGTGACGACCGCAGCGGAGGTGGTGTGATCGACGGCACCTTCCGAGTAGAATTCGGCGGAGTATTTACGAGGTCCGTAGTAGATCAGGCGGTCACCCGCTTCCTGTTCGCGGTCGAAGCGCTTGACCAGCGCACGCTCCGATTGTTTCGGCGCGTGGGCCGGCAGGAAAAGCGAGACGACGATGCCCCAGATGACGATGAGCACGGTGGTCGCCGCCAGCGCCGGGTGCAGCGGCCGGAAGGTCCGCCATCCGCGCGCCGGATGGCTGCGGGAGATTTCTGTCAGCAAGAGGACGAGGGCTGGCAGCGCGGGCAAAGGGTAAGTCGCGATGATGTTGCGCGCCGGGGTGAAGAATGCGACCGGCCAGACCGCCCAGAACAGCCAGTAGAGCCCGCGGGCGTCGTCGGCCAGTGCCCAGGCACGCAGCCCGCGCCAACGGCGGAACGGCAGCGCCAGCAGCCCGAGGCACCAGGGGAATGTCCCTAGCATCAGATGCGCCCAGATGGTCCCTGGTAGTACCGGATGAGCGTTGCCGTAGAGGTCGCCCTGCCAGCCGCGGACGGTGAAGCGCTTCCAGTGCTCGCCGACCAGGAAGTAGTCGAGGAATCCGGGGGTCTTCCGCTCCGCCATCACATACCACGGCAGGGCGAGCGCGAGCATCAACAGGGTTCCCGACAACCAGGGCAAGGATTTCCACGATTGTCGCCACCGACCTGTCACCAGCAGCCAACCGGCCATCGGCGGCAGTGCGATCACTCCGACCAGCGGCCCTTTCGCCAGCAGCCCGACGGCCAGGCCGACGAACACCGAATAGCCTTGGATTCGCGACCCGCCGCGCATGGCGTCGCGGAAGCCGGTCATCGCGAGCGTGGTCCCCAGCAGCAGCGCGAGGTCCGTCATCACCGCCGCGGAGCAGTAGAAGAACAACGGCATGGCCATCAGCAGGGTCGCCGCGACCCAGCCCGCTCCTTTGCCGAGCTCCCGCCGTGCGGAATCCGCCACCAGTGCCAGCACGCCGAGGGCGGCGATGAAGATGAAGATCCGCGAGCCGAATTCGTTCGCGCCGAAGAGATCGATCCCCAGCGCCGACAGCCACATGGAGAGCGGCGGCTTTGCCCAGAACGGCACACCGTAGTCGAACTGCGGCGTGATCCAGTCGCCCGTTTCCACCATCTTCCGCGCGATCTCCGCGTAGCGCGATTCCGACGGATCGGTGTGGGGCGCGAAGACCAGCAGCAGCAGCCTGGCGGCGATCAGGAAGCCGAGCAGGATTTTGAAAAGGCGGGCGGCACGCGGCGTCATCGGCCGCAGGGTCTAGCAGGCCGAAGATGAGAATCCGGTGAGTGCGGGCGAAAAACCCGCGCCGCCTCAAAGGCCGTGTTTCGTCGGCAGGGCAAGCGTGAACACCAGGTCTCCTCCTAATCTGGCGGCCTCCAAGGTGCCTCCCATCGCCCGGGCGGCTTCCCGGCTCAGCGTGAGCCCGACGCCCAGATGCGACCCGGCGTCGTGGCGCGACAATTCTTGGCGGAACAAGGGTTCGAACAGGCGCTCGGGATCTTCGGGGAAGTCGCTGGCTGGATTGCTGACACGGATGACTATCCGATCCCCATCGTGTTTGCCATCGATTCGAATTCGGCCGTTCGGCTTGGAGTAGACGACGGCGTTGTCGAGCAGGTTGTTGAAGACAATCCGCAGCAAGGCGTGGTCCGCCACCCCGATCAAGGGAACCCCTTCGATCCCGTCCTCGATTGCCAGCTTCCTTTCGGCAGCGCGGTGGACAAAGGACTCCAGGCATTCACGCATCAGCTTCCCGGCATCGACGGGGTCCAGGGCGACGGGCGCGGCCGGCTGGCCGACGCGGGCGAGGGCGGACAAGCGCTTCACCAGCTCGCCCAGTTCGATGGCTGTCTTCTGGCAGGTCGCGAGATGGCCGGCGTAGGCGGCGGCATCGCGGGGCTGGGAAAGCGCGAGGTCGGTGGTCGCCCGCAGGCCGGCGATGGGCGTGCGGAGCTCGTGGGCGGCATGGCGGACGAAGTCGCGTTCGCGTTCCCGGATCGCCGCGACGCGGGACAGCAGAAGGTCAAAATTATGGGCGAGACCGGTGAGTTCAAACGGCAGGTCTCCGGGGACTTCAAGGGCTTCATCAAGCCGGTGGCCGCTGTGGTCCTGGACTTGCGAGGCGAGCAGGTGGATCGGCCGCAGCGACGAGCGGATCGCCCGGTCGATCAGCACGAACCCGAACCCCAGGGTCAATAGCCCGCCGCCCGCCAGCACCCAGCGAAGTCGCTCCAGCGCGTGGTGCAGCGGCTCCGCGTCGCGGGCGACGACGAGGATGTGGGGCAGTGACTTCGGATCGATGATCCGGCCGCGTTCCTTCATGGCCACCATTTCCTCCGGGAGGACGAAGGGATAGACGCGCAAGCCGACTGCGCGGCCGTGATGGCCGTCCGGAAGGGGAATGTTGCGGAGCAGCGGCGCGCCATCGACGCCGCAGAATTTCGGCAGGTCGCGCCAGTGCAGGGCGGGAGAGCGGGTGGTGCTCGCGCCGGATTCGTCCCAGAATTGGAAAAGGGCGCCATCGATCAGGCCGCGATTGGTGCCGATGCCTTCCTGCCATTCGTAGGTGATGGCCTCGTTCTCGAGTTCCACCTGGTTGGCGAGGATGGCGGCGGTTTCACGGATCGAGTCATCCAGTTCGCGATAGAGGCTTTCCCGGACCAGCAGATAGATTCCGGCGGACAGCAGGCAAAGCAGCACGCCAATCCCGAGGCCGCAGCGGATCAGCAGGGTGCGGCGGATGGAGGGAGTGCTCATGGCGCGGAGGATTCGAGGACATAGCCTTGTCCCCGGCGGGTGTGGATCAGGTCGGGAAGGTCGCCGGTGTTCAGCTTCTTGCGGAGGTAGCCGATGTAGACGTCCACCGCGTTGCTGCTGCCGCCCGTGCCGTCCTCGAACACGCGTTCCCAGATGTCGGCGCGGGGGACGACCTCGCCGGCGCGGTAGCAGAGGTACTCGAGCAGCCGGTATTCCAGCGCGGTCAGTTCGATCGTCTGCCGGGCGCGGTTTACAGTGCGGCGCAAGGGATCGATTTCCAAGTCGCCGACCTTCATCACCGGGCTCTTCTTCACATAGCTCCGGCGCAGCAAGGCGCGCACCCGGGCCAGTGCCTCGGCCAGCGGGAACGGCTTCACCAGATAGTCGTCCGCGCCGGCATCGAGCACCTCCAGCCGATCTTCCAATCCGTCGCGCGCGCTGATGACCAGGATGTGTACTTGATTCTCCATCGCCCGCAGCCGGCGCAGGATGGTGGTGCCGTCGATGCCCGGGAGCATCAGGTCCAGCAGCACGACGTCGTATTCCCCGCCCTCCGCCGCCCACAGCCCCTCGTCGCCGGTCGCCTGGCTGTCGACAAGGAATCCTGCTTCCTTCAGGAACTGGCAGAGTCCGTCTCGCAGCGGGGCGTGGTCTTCGATGACGAGGATGCGCATGGTGGGTACCGACGATTCAGGTCGGTAGGGCCGATTCTCCCCGCTCAACGCGCCGCGTCGAGGATCTGTTTGGCGCGGAGCAGCGGGGCGCGGGCGGAGAGGATCGAGACATGGTCCTCGTCGTAGCCTTGCACGCTCATCGCATCGGCCTTCGCCTCCGGGCGGAGCAGGCTGGGCACGCTGGCCGTGCCGTTGGTTGGGTCGGTATCCCGCAAGGTTTTCCGCATCCGTCGAGTTTCGAAGCAGACCGCACCGTGCCGATTTCCGCAAATCCCGCGCATCGATTCCGAATGCCGGAAACCGCTTTACCGCGTTCTCCGTCGGAACTAAGAGATAGGCCGACCGGAGAGAGCTTTTCTTCATCACGCAAATCAATCATGTCCTCCATCGATCTATCCCCCAGCGGCCTGACCGTCGCCAAAGTCCACCGCAACCTCTCCCCGAGTTCTCTTTAAAGCCCTGCCATCCATCATGATCCGCACCGTCGTCTTTGACACCAAGCCTTACGATCGCGAGCCGCTCCAGCAGGCGTCCGCGTCCGGCGGCATCGACTGGCAATTCGTGGAATGGCGGCTGTCGGCCGAGACCGCGGCATCGGCGAAGGGCGCGGCGGCCGTTTGCGTTTTCGTCAACGACCACGCCGACCGGCCCTGCCTCGAAGCGCTCGCCGCGCTCGGCGTGAAACACCTCGCGTTGCGCTGCGCCGGCTTCAACGGCGTCGATCTCGCCGCGGCGAAAGAACTCGGGCTCGCGGTGACGCGGGTGCCGGCCTACTCGCCGTATGCCGTCGCCGAGCACGCGGTCGCGCTGCTGCTCGCGCTCAACCGCAAGATCCCGCGTGCCAACAACCGGGTCCACGATCTCAACTTCTCGCTCCACGGACTGGTCGGCTTCGATCTCCACGGCAAGACCGCGGGGATCGTCGGTACCGGCAAGATCGGCCGCGTCACCGCGCAGATCCTGCGCGGCTTCGGGATGCGGGTGCTGGCTTACGATCCCTTCCCGTCGACCGACTGGGCGGTCCAGCACGGGGTCGAATACACCGACGCCCGCACCCTGGCCGCGGAATCCGAGGTGATCTCGCTGCACACCCCGCTGACCCCGGAAACCCGCCACATCATCCGCCGCGAAACGCTGGAGCTGATGAAGCCGGGAGCCATCCTGATCAATGTCAGCCGCGGCGCGCTGATCGACACCACCGCGCTGATCGATGCCCTCAAGTCCGGTCGCCTCGGCGGCGTGGCGCTCGATGTTTATGAGGAGGAAGAGGGCGTGTTCTTTGAAGACCTCTCCGGACAGATCCTGCAAGACGATGAACTCGCGCGGCTGCTGACTTTCCCCAACGTCCTGATCACCGCGCACCAGGCCTTCCTCACGAAGGAAGCGCTGGCCGAAATCGCCCGCGTCACCGTCGCCAACCTTGCCGCCTTCGGTGCCGGCGCGCCGTTCCTCCCGGAGACCGCGCTGGTGGAAGCCTCACGATCGTGAAGCCCGAGCCCAAGTATTTCAACCGGTAAGCCCTTGTCCGCCTTAGCGATGAGGACGCTTCCATCGCCGTCCTCGAACACGCCGTCACCGTCTACCTGCTCGCGACCCTGCTGCGGATCCTGTCCGCCCAGGTGGTGGCGATCATATTGATGGGGTGAAGGATCGGGTCGTTCTGCATGGTGGCATTTCCGTCTTCACCGGGCCGGCTCCAATTTTCTGGAAGCGGCACCTGCGTCCAGTTAGGTAATAGCCCTTCGAATGGGTAGAATGAATCAACTGGCCGGATTGGAGGACGCGATTCGAGGATGTTCCTCCTGGCAGGACATCCGGAATAAGTGGGCAAGCTTCCCCGGGAAGCGGAAAGGCGATCTTTTCGAGGAACTGGTCAAAGCCTACCTCCAGCTCGAACCGGAGTATGCCAGCAAGCTCAAACATGTCTGGCTCCAGCGCGATGTGCCGCAAGCCATAGCGCGAAAGCTCAAATTTCCCGCCACCGACCAAGGCATCGATATCATCGCTGAAACCCACGATGGCGATTTCTGGGCGATCCAGTGCAAGTATCGCCAGGACACCGATCATTCCCTGACGTGGCGGGAAATCTCGACTTTCACCGGCCTCGCCTTCGGGGTCTGCCGCGGAATTGCCTTCGGTGTCGTTTGTTCCACCACCGAGCGCTTCACCCGTGTGCTCAAGAACCAGGAACGCGTTGGATTTTGCGCGCTGGATATTTGGCAGGCGCTGGATGGGGATTTTCTCAAGCGCCTGCGCGCCCATCTCGGGCACAAACCGGCCGCGATCAAGCCGCTGAAACCCAGGCCGCACCAGAAGGGCGCGGTGAAGGACGGCCACGGTCATTTCATCGTCGGCAAGGCCAAGCGCGGGAAACTCATCATGCCCTGCGGCAGCGGCAAGAGCCTCACCGCCTACTGGATCGCCGGGGAACTCGAATCCCGCCGCATCGTCATCGCGGTGCCCAGCCTCGCGCTGATCCGGCAGACGCTCAAAGTCTGGCTGCGCGAAACCATGGCGAACAAGCAGTCCGTCGAGTGGATCTGCGTGTGCAGCGATGAATCCGCCGGCCGCGTCGAGCGCGATGACAGCGCCGTCCTCCGCCAGGATCTCGGTGTGCCCTGCCTCACCGATCCCAAGGAAATCGCCGCCTGGCTGAAACGCAAACACCGCGGCCTCACCGTCGTTTTCACCACCTATCAGAGCGGCGAGGCGCTCGCCAAGGCCGCGCGCGCCGCGAAGTTCACCTTCGACCTCGGCATCATGGACGAGGCGCACAAGACCGTCGGCGATGGCGGGAAACTTTTCTCCCACCTTCTGCACGACAAGAACCTGCCGATCCGCCGCCGCCTGTTCATGACCGCCACCGAGCGGCGCTACAAGGGCCAGAGCGACACCGTGCTCAGCATGGACGAT
>JAYTLR010000074.1:0-20979 GCA_043729195.1 Akkermansia sp. | reverse complement strand
ACGCAGTTGCCTCCGGCTGCTCTCCCGTTGCTCGTCTCGGGATGACTCAGACTTTCACTGGTTGATTTCATGTATGTGCGTTCGCACGAGCGCCGGTCTTCAGACCGGCTCGAATGACCACGGGCTGCCGGTCTGAAGACCGGCGCTCCCGGGGCTCACTTCTTCTTCGCCTGATTCAGCGCCTGGCTGAACCAGTCGTTGGTGCCCCCACCCTGCGGCGGCCGCGCATCGCGGCGCGGTTCCGGGCGCGGACCCCGGTCATCCCCGCCCCCTGCCGGCGCGCGGCGCGGTTCCAGGTCGGGCTTCGACTTCATCGAAAGCGAGATGCGATTCCGCGGGAGATCCACCTCCATCACGGTCACCTGCACCTTCTGCCCGACCTTCACCACCTCGCTGGCATCGCGGATGAAATGATCGGCGAGCTGGCTGACGTGCACTAGCCCGTCCTGATGAACGCCCACATCGACGAAAGCCCCGAAGGCTGCGACGTTGGTGACGATGCCCGGCAACTTCATGCCTGCCTTCAAGTCGGTAGGCTTTTCGACGCCCTCGGCGAACGAGAACAGCTCGAATTGCTTGCGCGGGTCGCGGCCGGGCTTGGCGAGTTCCGCAAGAATGTCCTGGAGCGTGGGCAGGCCGACGTCGCCATCAACATACTTCTTGAGGTCGATCTTCTTGCGCAGCGCCTCATTGGTCATCAGGTCGGCGACTTCACAGCCGACATCGGCCGCCATGCGTTCGACCAATGGATAGCGCTCGGGGTGCACCGACGAGCTGTCGAGCGGGTGCTTGCTGTCCCGGATGCGGAGGAAACCCGCCGCCTGCTCAAAGGCCTTCTCGCCGAGGCGCGGGACTTTCTTCAACTCGTCTCGTGACGTGAAGCCGCCCTTCTCGGTGCGGAAGGCGACGATGTTTTCGGCCAGCGATGCGTTGAGTCCGGAGACGTAGGCGAGGAGCTGCTTCGACGCGGTATTGAGCTCCACGCCGACCGCGTTCACCGAGTTGGTCACGGTGTCATCAAGGCTGGCCTTGAGCGCGCGCTGATCGACATCGTGCTGATACTGCCCGACGCCGATCGCCTTTGGATCGATCTTCACCAGCTCCGCCAGCGGGTCCATCAAACGGCGGCCGATACTGACCGCGCCGCGGACCGTGACGTCCTCGTTCGGGAATTCTTCGCGGGCGACATCGGAGGCCGAATAAACGGAAGCGCCCGACTCGTTGACCATGATCACCGGGATTGAGGAAGGCAAATTGAGCTTCTTCACGAAGGCTTCGGTCTCGCGGCTGGCGGTGCCATTGCCGATCGCGATCGCCTCTATCTTATGCTTCCCGATCAAGCCGGTAAGCTCCACCGCGGCTTCATACATCTGGTGGTTAGAGCCGGCAGTCGCGTAGAGCACCGTGTGGTGGAGCAGCGCACCCTGGGCATCGAGCACCACCGTCTTGCAGCCGGTGCGGAACGCCGGATCGATCGCCAGCGTGCGCTTGCGGCCGAGCGGTGAGGCGAGCAGCAGTTCGCGGAAATTGTCGGCAAACACGCGGATGGCGGTTTCATCGGCGGCCTTCTTCCCGGCGAGGCGCATCTCGGTCTCCATCGAGGGCATCAGCAAGCGCTTGCAGCCGTCCTCCACCGCGAGCCGCACCTGCTCGGCGGCCGGGCCGCGGCCGGTGACCCACTCGGGCTCGGCGAGACGGCTGACGCGGTCGAGCGGGACCTCGATCCGCAGGATGAGGAAACTCTCCTTCTCGCCACGGCGGATCGCGAGCATGCGGTGGGACGGGATCGTTTTGAAAGGCTCGCTCCACTCGAAGTAGTCGCGGTATTTCGCCGCTTCGGCGTCAGTGTCTTTGCCATACATCACCTTCGAGGCCACCGTCGCCTCCTCCTCGTAAATCCGCCGCACCCGCCCACGCAGCGCTGCATCGTCGGCCACCCGCTCGGCAATGATGTCGCGTGCTCCGGCCAGCGCATCATTGGCGTCGGGGACCTCCTTCTCGGCGTCGATGTATTTCGCCGCCTCGTCCGCCGGATCTGCGGCCTGGTTGGCCAGCAGCCAATCGGCCAGTGGCTCGAGCCCTTTCTCCTTCGCCTTGGTCGCCCGGGTGACCCGCTTCGGCCGGAACGGCGCGAAAATGTCTTCCAGCACGGTCATTGTCAGCGCGGCATCGATCTTTTTCTTCAGCTCGGGCGTGAGCAGGTTGCGTTCTTCCAGCGACTTGAGAATGGAAACGCGGCGGCCATCGAGTTCGGCAAGCTGCACCATCCGGTCGCGCACCGCCTGGATCTGCACTTCATCGAGCGAGCCGGTGGCCTCCTTGCGGTAGCGGGAGATGAAGGGCACCGTTGCGCCCTCGGCCAACAGCTTGGCGGTCGCGGCAGCGGAGCTGGCGGAGATGCCAAGCTCCTTGGAAATGGTCGCAATGTGCTGGGCGGCTGCTTCGTTCGGGACGTCACTCATGGTCGGACGGCGAAACTACAGCCTCCCGCTCCGCGGTGGCAAGCAGCGGGAAATTGCAAGCTTAAGCCTTCTCAATCACCGCATACGCATTGTGATTGTGGATCGACTCGAAATTCTCCGCCTCGACCCGGTACCACACGATGTCCTCATGCGCGTTCGACCTTGATGCCACGTTCCGCACCAGGTCCTCGACGAACACCGGGTTGTCATAGGCCCGCTCGGTCACGGCTTTCTCATCCGGCCGCTTGAGCAGGCTGTAGAGTTCACAGCTCGCCGAGCGCTCGACCAGTTCGATCAAATCCTCGATCCACACCGGCTCTTTGCAGCGGACGGAGTAGGTCACCACGCCGCGCTGGTTGTGGGCGCCGCGATCGCTGATCTGCTTCGAACAAGGGCAGAGCGTTGCCACCGGAACCATCACGGTGACGATGAAATCCAGCGGGCCGCCCTGCTCCGCCTCGACCTCGAAGCGGACCTCGTAGTCCATCAGGCCGACCTGGCCGGTGACCGGCGCGGGCTTGGAGCGAAAGAAGGCGAACTGGAACTCGACGTGCGCCTTGCGGGCATCAAGCCGCTTCAAAAGTTCGCGCGGCAGGCTGGCCATCGTGCGGACATCGAGGCAGCCGCCGTGCGAGTTGAGCACTTCCACGAAGCGGCTCATGTGGGTGCCCTTGTACTGGTGGGGCAGATCCACGGCGAGGGCGACGGTGGCCACGGTGCGCTGTGCGCTGCCATCCTTGTCGCGCACCTCCACCGGGAAGCGCAGGCCTTTCACGCCGACGCGGTCGATCGCGAGGTTGCGGTCATCGCGCTCGTTCTGGGTATCCTTGAGTTCCTTCATGTGGGGCTTGGCGAGAGTTCACGGGGCGAGACACCCCATGAACAGACTGGAGCGAGACGCTCCAGCCACGTTGGTTGGGACTCCACCGAACAAAAGAAGCCCGCCCGGGTCAGGGGCAGGCTTCCGGTAAAGCGTTGCTACGAACCGGTGCCGCTCAGGGCATCAGGTTCACGGCGCGCGAGCGCTTGATCGACTTGGTGATCTTGCGGTGCAGCTTGGCCGAAACTCCGGTCACGCGGCGGGGCAGGATCTTGCCGGTCTCCGAAGTGAACTTCGAAAGCAGATCAGGATTCAGGTAATTGACGCCATCCGCCGGGATATCGTGGCGGCGGCTGGTCATTTTCCGGTTCGACTTGCGAAAGGCGATCCGGCGTTCGACGGTCTTCGGTTCAGGCATGGGAAATTAGCGGAGTTCGCGGTGAATGGTGCGGCGCTGGAGGGAAGGATTGAATTTCACCTTCTCGAGACGTCCTGGAGTGCGCAGGCTCTTTTTGTTGCGCGTGGTGACGTAGCGGGAAGGAGATTTACCCAGAGCACGGGCTTCCGTGCATTCAAGAGTGATGATGTCGCGTGGCATAAGCGGGAAGTTGGGGGGCGGAGGCTAATTCAGTCGTCGTCCTCGTCAAGAGAAACCGTTTCGGAATCTTCATCGTCCTGATACTGACCGCCGGAGAAGCCGACTTCATTGGACGGGCGGAAGCGGCGGTTGCCATACTCCTTCTCCCACTGACCTTGGCATTCGACCGTCAGGCGAGCGAAGGGAATGGCTTCCAGACGGGCTTGAGGGATGGTTTTGCCGGACATCTCACAGACGCCGTAAACCCCGCGGTCGATGCGGCGGAGTGCCTGCTCGATTTCGTATAGAGCGTCCTGCTCCTTCGCCAGCACGCTGAGCGCGAAATCACGGTCGTAGGCATCGCTGCCAGCGTCCCCCTGGTGCATTCCGCTGCCCGAAGCCTCGCTGCCTTCCGGGGCATTGCGAATCTCACCCGTCATCCCGGACATCGCATCGACCAGTTCGTCGCGAAGGTCGAGCAAGCGTTGCTTCTGCTTGAGGGCGAAGCCGCTGACCTTCACCGGAACGGCGGGAACGGGCTTCGGGACCGGGGCCTTGACCACCTCGACCGGGGCGGCAGCCGGTTTTTTCGGCTTCGCGGCGGGCGCTGAAGGCTTGGCTGGAGCGCTCGCCTGGGGTTTCTCAGCGGGCTTCTCAGCCGGTTTTGCAGCGACCGGCTTCGTTGCTGGCTTGGTAGCAGCCTTTGGGGCAGCCTTCGGGGCGGGTTTTGCTGCGGCTTTCGTCGCAGGCTTGGCGGGAGCCGCCTTTTTCGCGGGTTGCTTCTTGTCGGCCATGGTGGGGTCTGGGTCGGGAAATCGTTGGCAACTCCGGATTACTCACGGGATGTAAGAATTCGGGCGCGGTCGATTAGCGCGTGGCGGAAACCCCTGCAAGTTGAAATTTGTTGAAACCTGCGGCCTTTGCCGAAATCAAGCTTCAGCGACGGCGTCCCGAGTCTCCGAAAAAGGCAACGCCCGATCGACGGAAGCCCTACCCGATGACACCAACGAGTCGGCACGCTTGAAATGCCCCGCCGCTTTCCTAAGCTCCGCCGCCCGCCATGGAACTGCCCTCGATCATCGAAGCCCTGCTGACCAGCTCGGACGACCCCTTGCCCGCCGAAGAACTCGCGCGGCTGATCCGCGCCCGCGTCGCCGAGGCCGAGGATTCGCGCGCCCGAAAAATCGAGGAAGGCGAAAGCCCGGTCGATCTGCCCGAATGGCTCTCCGGTCTCGCCGCCGTGGCATCGGACCAAGTGATCGTGGCGATCGCGAAACTCAACCACGACTACGAGACCACCGGCCGCGCCTTCCTGCTGGTGGAGCGCGCCAAGGGCTGGAAGCTCTTTACCCGGACGAGCTACGGGGAGTTCGTCCGCCACCTCTTCCCCGGCCGCAAGCCGGAGCGCCTGAGCGGCCCGGCGATGGAAACACTGGCCATCATCGCCTACCGCCAGCCGATCACCAAAGGCGCCATCGAGGCCGTCCGCGGCGTGGCCTGCGACGGCATGTTGCAAAAGCTGCTCGACCGCGAACTGGTCCGCATCGGCGGCCGCGCGGAACTCCCCGGCCGACCGCTGCTCTACGAGACGACCGAGCTCTTCTACGAGCACTTCGGCATCCGCAGCATTGACGACCTGCCAAATGCGAACGAGCTGCGCCGCGTGAAGCTGCCCGAAGCTCCTTCCGAAAGCCCGTCCGCCGCTTCCGCCGAAGAACAGCTCGCGCTCAGCGCCACGGGCCCGAAAGTTTCCACTCCCGAAGAAGAACCCGCGTGAATCTCGACGACATCCGCAAGCACATCGACGAGATCGATGGCCAACTTCTCGATCTCCTTTCCGACCGCGCTGACCTCGTCCATCAGGTGGGCGAAGTCAAAAAGCGCGACGGCCTTCAGATCTACGCCCCGGAACGCGAGGAAGCCCTGCTCCGCCGGTTGATCGAGCGCAACAAGGGCCGGTTGCCCGAGAAATCGATCCGCGCCATCTACCGCGAGATCATGTCCGCTGCGCTGGCCCTCGAGGACGATCTCAAGATCGCCTACCTCGGCCCGGAAGGTACTTGGACTCACCAGGCCGCGATCAAGAAATTCGGCCATTCGGTTGCTTATTCGTCGCAGCCCAATTTCGCCGAAGTCTTCGACCAGGTAAGCCGCCGCCGGGCCGACTACGGTGTGGTGCCGATCGAAAACTCTACCGAAGGCGCGGTCTCCCACACCCTCGATCTTTTCGTCGATTCCCCACTGCAAATCTGCGCGCAAATCCTGCTCCGCATCGAGAACGGCCTGATGGCCTCGATCCCGCGCGAGCAGATCAAGACGCTCTATTCGCACCCCCAGGTCTTCGGCCAGTGCCGCACCTGGATCCTGCGGAATTTCCCGGAAGCTGACCTGGTGGAAGTCTCTTCGACCACCCGCGCCGCCCAACTCGCCCGCGACAACGCCGCCCAAGGTGCCGCCGCGCTCGGAGGCGCCCTCGCCGCCGAGATGAACGGCCTCACGATGCTGGAATCCTCGATCCAGGACCGTGCGACGAACACCACGCGATTCCTCGTCATCGGCGAGAAAACCTGCCCGCCGACCGGCAAGGACCGCACTTCCATTCTGTTCGCAATCCACGACCGCCCCGGCTCGCTGGTCCGCGCGCTCCAGGCCTTCGACCAGTTCCAGATCAACATGTCGAAGATCGAATCCCGCCCCTCCAAACGGAAGGACTGGGAATACGTCTTCTATGTCGATCTCTCCGGCCACTGCGATGATCCGGAGCTCAAGAATGCCATCGAGGAGCTCGAGAAGCACTGCTCGATGGTCAAGCTGCTCGGCTCCTATCCCGACGCGGGCGAGTAGGCTGCCGCGGCTTGGGAGAGTTGAGAGTTGAGAGTTGAGAGTTGAGAGTTGAGAGCCAATCCAGAGGAGACAGGGCCGCGATTTCACCCCGGGCTCAGAGCTCACGAGAACGGCGGCGCAAGCCTCTCATTCTGGACTATCAACTATCAACCATCCACTCTCAACTGGATTCCCACCCTCAGGGATTCGAGATGTCCTCGTTGAAGAACACCTTGATGAACTTCATCCCCTTCGCCTCGTCGTAGCCTCGCTCCAGCACCGGCTCCGGCTGGCTGGTGAAGGACGGCTTCACGTGGATCTCGACGCCGGTATCGAGCTTCACCACCGCGCCGATCCGCTTCTTCGCCTTGCTGACGTCCTTTTTGGAAATCTCGAACGAATCGTCGAAGCGCTGCCCCTGCTCTTCCTCGACCTTGCTGCGGTGTTCCGCAAACTTCGCCACCGCCTCCGGTGTTCGTAGTACTTGCTCCTCGTACTCTTGCAGGCTGAACTGCTCCTTCTCCTCGAAGTAAGCCAGCGCCTCGTTGGCGGCGTTGCAGGTCTCCCACGGCGGCGTGTCGTCCTGCGGGCTGGCATCCTTCTTCACCTTCTCCTCCTGCTTGGCGAAGGCGACCGCCATGTCGGTGAACTTGTTGGTCAAAAACGGGCTGTCGGTCACCGGCACCACGCCCAGGAAATCGCGCACCCAGAACCGCGAGTCGGAGCCCGAGCGGTCGAAGGTCAGCACGTAAAAGCCCTTGTGCGGGTGGTGGTTGATGATGAGGCAGCCCTTGTCGATCTTCTCCGGATTGATCCCCTGCTCGGTGTGGAGCTGGAGGTCGCCGTCCTTGGTCGAGATGCTGAGGAAAGGCACCACGCTCTCCGATTTCAAGATGCAGATGCCTTGGGTCAACTCGCCGTTGACCTCGACGTCCTCGATGAACGAGATGCACAGGTCGCCCGACTTGATGTTCGGGTGGTTCGACTTCGTGTAGAGCCGCTTCGCGATGTCGCAGCCCTTCTCCAACAGGCCTTCGGGCGAAGTGAAGATCGCCTTGGCGCAGGAGTTCATCTCGTGCTGGTCGAGCGACGAGTGATGGTTGAAGCGGTAGCCGGAGAGACTTTTGAAGGCCTTCAGAAAAATCGCCGTGAGCGCGGGGCGGTCGTCCTCGGGGACCTGGAACACCTGCTTGGAAGTCTGCAGCGGCTCGTCGCGCTGGGGATGGCCGACTTTGGCGAGGACGAGACGGGTGGCGGCGGCGGAAGTGAAGCGGATCTTGACGGACATGCGGGAGGCGGACGCTAGGAAGACCCGGCGCAGGACGCAAGACCGGTTGAAGGATCTCGCGTGGATGTTAGGATGGCTGCCGTTTCCACTCTCTCAAACCCAACGATGCCCAAGCTCCCCGACCCTGCCCCTCTCTCCGACGAGGGAGAAGCCGACCTAGGGAAAGTCCGGCGCGTCAACCAGAGCTGGATCGTCCGGGGCCAGCTCAAGGAGACCGCCACGGCGTGGCTTGAGCACCTGCGGCTCACCGACCCCACCCGGCTGGAAAAGAGCTGCTGGCTGGCACTTTTCCTCACCCGCTATCGAAAGGACCTCCTGCGCGACCCCAAGCCGCTGTTCTACGCCGGACTCTTCGCCTTCGCCACCCGCAAGGAAATCGGGGCCCGGCTCGAACACCACCCGATGACCCGGGCGATCTGCCTGCTGCTGCACGGCGACGACATCGGCCGCGACAACCTCGTCTACTCGGCCCGCGAACTGGCCGACGGCATTGCGGCCGAGATTCAGCAGATCTTGGAAACGGCTTGAGCCCTTGGAATCGCCCCACCCGGGAGCGCCAACCGGAGCGCAGTGGAGATGGTCGGCCAATTTCCCACCTCCTCCGCCGACAATCTTCAGTCCGGTTCGACTTGCCTCCGGTCGAGGCGCGATACGTTTTCGAAGAATCGGACTGAAATCTCCCATTCTTCGCGTAGAACCCGATCCATGTCCCGCCTTGCCCCGCTTCTCGCCGTCCTCGCCATCGCCCTCGTCGTGGCCTGGGGCTGGTTCCGCTCCCCCGTTCCCCCTGCCGGACCCGCCGCATCTCCGACCCCGCCCTCGGCCACCACTACACCGCCTCCCCCGCCGGCCGTCGTCGAATACACCGACGGCCCCGCCACGCCCGATGGCATCGGCAAGTTCTTCCACGGCCGCGAAATCGCGAAAGTGATGGGCCACCCGGCCATCAACTGGCTGGAGCGGACCGAGCGCGAAATGGAAGAAGCTCCGAGCAAGGCGATCGCCGCCATCGACCTCGCCCCGAACGCCGTGCTCGCCGACATCGGTGCGGGCTCCGGTTACTACAGCTTCCGGCTTTCCGAAAAGGTGCCGCAGGGCAAGATCGTGGCCGTCGATATCCAGCCGGAGATGCTCGATTTCCTCCGCAAGAAGTCCGCCGAACTCGGCATCACCAACGTCGAGCCCCACCTTGGCACCATCGAGGACGTGAAGCTGCCCGCCGCTTCGCTCGATGCCGCCCTGATGGTCGATTCCTACCACGAGTTCTCCCATCCCCGCGAGATGCTCGCCTCCCTCCACCACGCCCTGAGACCCGGCGGCCGGATCTTCCTGTTAGAGTTCCGCGGCGAGGACCCGAAGGTCCCGATCAAGCCGCTCCACAAAATGACCGAAGCCCAGGCCCGGCTGGAGTTGGAGACCGCAGGCTTTCGTTTTGTCTCCAACCTCCGCCCTCTCCCCTGGCAGCATTTCATGATCTTCGAGCGGCCTTGAACGCTTGCCCGGCACCGCGGCCGGTCCTAACAACAAGCGCGTGCGTTCCGAACTCCAACGACGTGTCATGTCCGTGCTGATCGTGCTTGCGGGCGGGCTCGGCCTGGCGCTGCAATTCCAAGTGACTCACGGGATCTTCGAAGCTCGCGGCCAAGGTCTCGATGACACCTTGTCGAAGCTCACCAGCTATTTCACGATCCTGACGAACGCGCTGCTCACCCTGGCCCACGCGATCCTCGTGGCCGCACCTCGGTCGCGGGCCGGAATTTGGCTGGCACAGCCCGCCGTCCAAGGAGGGCTGCTGCTGCACATGGGCATCGTGGGCCTGGTCTATGTCATCCTGCTCGCGGGGCTGTGGAATCCGCAGGGCAGCCAATGGTGGGCGGACAACCTGCTCCACCGCGTGACGCCGCTGCTTCAGGCAGGTTTCTGGCTGGCGCTGGTGCCAAAAGTGCGGCTGCCTTGGAGCAGCACGATGGCGTGGCAAATCTACCCGGCACTCTATTTGCCGTGGGCACTCGGACGCGGCGCGACGACCGGAGATTTCCCCTACCCGTTCCTCGATGCGGGGCAGCTCGGTTGGCCGCGCGTGTTCGTGAACGCGGGCGAGATGTCGCTGGCTTTTCTCGTCGGCGGATTGCTGCTGGCGGGTATCAGCCGCTTGCTCGCCCATCGCGCGGATGAAGCTGTCTGACAACCCAGCAAGGATCGCCTTGCCCCGTTCCCGCATCCTGCCAAGCTCCCGCATCGCCATGGCTTATCTCGACGAAGAATCCTTCCTGCTCCACTCGCCGACCGCCCGCCGCCTTTTCCATGAAGTGGCGAAGGACCAGCCGATCTACGACTACCACTGCCATCTCTCGCCAAAGGAGATCGCGATCAATCACCGCTGGGAAAACCTCGCCGACCTGTGGCTCGGCGGCGATCATTACAAGTGGCGCCTGCTCCGTGCGAACGGCGTGGACGAGGAGTTCATCACCGGCTCCGCCACCCCGCGCGAGAAGTTCCAGGTCTGGGCCGAGACCGTGCCTTACACCCTCCGCAACCCGATCCATCACTGGACCCACCTCGAGCTCCGCCGCTACTTCGACATCGACCTCCTGCTCGGCCCCGACACTGCGGACGAGATCTGGGAACTGGCAAACGCCCGCCTCGCGGAACCGGACTTCTGCGTCCACGGGATCCTCGACAAGTTCCGCGTCTCGATGGTCGGCACCACCGACGATCCGGCTGATCCGCTGCTCCATCATCACGCGATCGGCGACACCGGCCTGGCCACCCGCGTCTTCCCGACCTTCCGCCCGGACAAGGCCTTCTCGGTCGATCAACCAAAGGCCTTCAACTCCTGGATCGAGAAGCTGGAAGATGTCACCGACTCCAGCATCCACCATGTCTCCGACCTGCTTCAGGCCCTCCAAAAGAGGCATGATGATTTCCACGACGCCGGCTGCCGGCTTTCCGACCACGGGCTCGACCGCTGCCCCGCGATCCCGTGCGATGACGCCGATGCCTCGATCATCTTCGACAAAGCCCGCCGCGGCATCCCGGTCACGCCGGAGGAGAAGGAAAAGTTCTGCTTCTTCCTGATGATCTTCTTCGGCCAGCAGGACGCGGCGAGAGGCTGGACCAAGCAGCTCCACCTCGGCCCCTTCCGCAACGTCAACCCACGGATGTCGGCCCTGTTAGGCCCGGACAGCGGCTTCGACACCATCGGCGACGAACGCCAGGGCGCGGCGCTTGTCGCCTATCTCAGCAGCCTCGCCGAGCGCGGCTGCCTGCCGCAGGTCATCCTCTACAACATCAATCCGCGCGACAATTACCTCTTCGCCGCGATGACCGGTGCCTTCCAGGACGGCAGCGTCCCCGGCAAGATCCAGTTCGGCTCCGGCTGGTGGTTCCTCGACCAGAAAAACGGCATGGAGCTCCAACTCGACGCCCTTTCATCGACCGGCCTGCTGTCGCGCTTCGTCGGGATGCTGACCGACTCGCGCTCGTTCCTCTCCTTCCCGCGCCACGAGTATTTCCGCCGCATCCTCTGCAACCTGATCGGCAGCGAAGCCGACCGCGGCGAACTGCCGGACGACTTTGACGCGCTGTCGAAGCTGGTCGGCGACGTTTGCAGCGGCAACGCGAGCCGCTACTTCGGGTTCTAGCCTTGCCCCGCCACCACTCGATCATGCGTGCTTCCCCATTGCCATTCTTTGCGGCCGTCCTGGTCGCGACGTATTCCGCGGCATCGGGCACCACCGTCTATGTCGATGCCACTTCCGGCACCGGTGGCAACACCACGCTGGCCAACGGCGGCACCTTCACTCCGCCGCTAAACGGCACGACCGGAGCGGATCAAAACTGGGAACAACGCACCGTTTTTGCCGCCAGCGGAAACATCTACGAATCCGCTGGCGAGGTCGCCGAAAACGCTCCCGAGCTGCGCACCACCATCACCGGTCTAACACCCGGTGCGACCTATCAGATCCACGCCCATTTCTGGGACGGTTCGGGCACCGGTGCCGCTTGGAACCTCCGGGCAGGCCTCTCCGCGAACCCGGGTGCCAACACCCTCTTCGCCAATCCCGCCGAAAGCGCCGGCCTAGGGGCCACCTCCGCGGTCCTTGCCAGTTCGCTCACCTACACGGCCGCTCCTTCCCTCTTCACCGAAGCCGACCGCACGATGTTCGCCGCACCACTCGGCAACGCGGTCGCCGACACCGAAGGAAAAATCCAAGTCTACATCGACGACCTGCCGTCGACCGTCGGAGCCAGCCGCCGTGCCTTCTACGACGGGGTCTCTTACCGTCTCGTTTCGCCACCGCCAGTCCTCGGTGCCATCACCTACACCGACGCCACCCTGTCCAATACCGTACGGCACGACGGTCAACCGCTCGTCCCCGCCGCCCAGGGCAACACCGTCATCGACCAGAATTGGGAAACCCGCACCCTCGGCAACAACGCCAACGTCTTCGAATCGAACGCCGACGGCCCGGAGGACGCTCCGCTCCTCGCCACCACCCTCAGCGGCCTCACCCCGAACAGCGACTACGTCCTCTACGCCTACTTCTGGCACGATGGCCGCGACTGGCGCTTGAAGGCCTCCGGGAAAACGAGCGACGTCGCCAGCAACGACACCCCGGTCGATCTCTCGGACGACTTTCTTCCCGCCCAGCCCCTGACCCACTTCAGCCCCCTCGGCAATGCCTTGGGGACCGCCACGCTTGCCCCGGCTGCCATCGGCACCGACTTCACGACATCCCTCTTGCTCACCGAAGGCAATCGCGTCCTGCGCCAGGCGCCGCTCGGAAAGTTCACGTCCTCCGCCAGCGGCCAGCTCACCGTTTTCATCGACGACGTGGCCGGATCGGGTGAAGGCAACCGCGTCTGGTACGACGGCATCGGTCACAAGCCCGTCGTCCCCCTCGCCCCCGCCGCCGACGATGACCGCGACGGCCTTTCCAACGGAGCGGAAGCCACCGCCGGCACCGACCCTTATCTCCCCGATACCGATGGAGATACCTATTCCGACAACACGGAGATCACGGAAGGATCGAATCCGCTCAACGCCGCCTCCATTCCGTCCCTGCCCGGAAATGCCGTGGAGATCGCGCCCGACGGTGCCTGGACTTGGTTCAACGACGAGCGTGCCATCGTCCATCAGGGTGCCCTTTTCTCCGGCTACGTCCGAGCCAACGGCACCTACGGCCTGACCCGCCGCGACCTCGCCACCGGCAGCACCGCCCACGTCACCCTCAGCACCGCCGCCTCCCAGCAGCAGGACGATCACAACAACCCGTCCCTCACCCCCCTGCCGGACGGCCGCCTGCTTGCCGTGTATTCAAAGCACGGCAGCGCCGCAGTTTATTACCATCGCACCTCACTGGTCCCCTCCCCGGCCACCCCCGCCGACTGGGGGCCGGAAATCCCCCGCACCGTCCCGGCGAACAACACCTACGCCAACACCTACCGGCTCTCCGGCGAAAGCAACACCCTCTACAACTTCCACCGCTGCATCAACTTCAACCCCACCCTCACCCTCTCCACCGACAACGGCGAGACCTGGGGCACTTCCCGCCAGCTCCTCGGCACCGGCAGTGGCAGCACCCGGCCTTACCCCCGCTACTGCTCAAACAATGTCGACCGCATCGACTTCATCTACACCGACGGTCACCCGCGCGACGTCAACAACTCCGTCTATCATCTCTACTACAACAATGGCGGCCTCTACAAAACCGACGGCACGCTGGTCGACACCCTCGCAAGCATCCCGCTCGACCACGACGGCGGCCAGCGGGGCAGCGTGATCTACCCCTACTCCGCCAGCGCCTGGGGCCCCGGCGATGGCCCGGACAACTGGATCCCCACCGGCCGCGGCTGGACCTGGGATGTCCACTACGGCACCGGCAACACCCCCGTCTGCGTCTTCCAAGTCCAGAAGGACAACGTCACCGGCACGGGCTGGAATCACGATCGAATCTATTACTACTACGCCCGCTGGACCGGCACCGCCTGGCAGCGCCGCTTCATCGCCCACGGCGGCCGGCCGCTCTATGCCAACGAAGACGACTACGGCGGCGGCATGTGCCTGGATCCCGATGACCCGCGCATCGTTTATTTCTCCTCGAATGCCGCGAATCCTTTCGCCCTCGGCGACATCGACAACGTCCCGCTCCGCCCGTCGGATCGCTACGAAATCTGGCGCGGCTTCACCGCGGACGGCGGCCTGACCTTCACCTGGACCCCGGTCACCCAGAACTCCACCGCCGACAACCTGCGCCCCATCGTCCCCCCGGCCCACGGCCGCGATGAACTGCTGCTCTGGTTCAACGGCACCTATGTTACTTATACCAACTACTCCACTCGGGTCCTCGGCCGCATCGGGGATCCGCTCGCATCCTTCGCCACCTGGTCCCAAGGCCTAGGCCTCCCCGGCACCAGCCCCTCGGATGCGGATCAGGACGGCATCGACGACCTGCTCGAGTTCGCCTTCAGCGGCGATCCGCTCTCCACCGCCAGCCGCCCTCTTCCGACCTGGAACGGTCAATCCCTCAGCGTTCCCTGGCCCGCGGACCGCGGTGGCATCGAGTGGCATGTCGAGACTTCCACCGACCTCGACCAGTGGGAAACCGCCGTCATCCTCCGCCCCCGCGACCTGCCGCAGGAAATCGACGCCGGCTATCAGGTCGCGACCGTCGAAGGCAGCCCGCGCAGCGCCCGGATCACACCGCCCGCCGCCGCCGGCACCCGCTTCTTCCGCACCCGCATCGTGCCGACCGATTGAGACCTCCCGTCATTCCGCTTGGCAGCCGCGCTTCCGCTGCTTGAGTTTCGCCCCGTGTCACCCGCCTCCTTCCTCGCCCCGAACCGTCCCTCACTGAAGATTTGCGGCGTCACCCTCGCGGCCGACGCCGAACGCCTCGCGGAGATGGGCGTCGATGCCCTCGGCGCGAATTTCTGGCCGAAATCGAAGCGCTACCTCGCCCCGGAACTTGCCAGCTTCCTCCGCGATCTCGCAGGCCGCATCCTCCGCGTCGGTGTCTTCGTCAACGCCGGTCCGGACCTGCCCCGCCAGCTCTTTGACGACGGCTTGATCGATGTCATCCAGCTCCACGGCGACGAGACCCCGACCGACGCCCGCCCCTTCGCCGAAGCCGGCATTCCCTTCCTCAAGGCTCTCGGCATCCGCAGCGTGGACGACCTCGAATCCGCCCGCGACTTCCACGCCTCCGGCATCCTGCTCGATGCCCATGCCCCCGGCATCTACGGCGGCACCGGTCAGACCATCGACTGGTCTTTGGCCCGCACTTTCGTCGAGCAGCACCCCGACCTGCCGCTCATCCTCGCCGGCGGCATCACTGCCGAGAATGCCGCCGCAGCCATCGAAGCCGTCCGCCCCGCCGCCCTCGACATCGCCTCCGGAGCCGAGTCCAGCCCCGGCGTGAAGGATTTCAACAAGGTCGCAGCCCTTCTCGCCGCCTGCAAAGCATGACCCGAAGCGGCATCGCGTGAACGCCGGGCCATGCAGGGAGCGCTGACTTTAGTCGGCGAGCCTACCGGATCGCGATCTGGCTAACGGGCTGAAGCCCGATGCCTTTTGTGCTTCAAGCTCGAAGTCACACCTGGAGTGTGTTCTCGGGCCGCTTCCTCCCAATTCGGCTGAGAAAGTAATCACTTGGAAGGCTGTGGGCGCAGTTGCATCCTTGTGGAGTGCGACGGCACGACGCCGCTTTGGCTTCGGGTGGACTCCGCCCCAACTCGTCGGCCGCGGATCGGCCGCCGGGGCAATCCGCGGCCAGCAGATCAAAGCGCCCGCACCCCAAGTGAAAGCTGCGTCGTGCCGCAGCACTCCATAAAATCTGCCATCCAACTCTCAACATCCTCGGAGGACCGCCACGCGTCCCACCCACCGCCCCGCACCTGAACCGCAAACCGCTTGCAACTGCGACGCTCCTGCGCCAAGGGTTTCCCCGTCGATGCGAGGATCCCCGCTATTGAGAACCCTGGTCGTGCTGGTCGTCCTGCTGCTGGCCGGCTTCGGCTTGGCGCGCCTGACCGGTTCGTCGACGCCAAAGCCCGTGGTTGAGGATCAAACGGCAACACCCGCTCCTCCAGCCTCCCAGGCGACCTTCGAGATCCTCCTGTCCGCCGCCGCGAAATCCGTCTCCCTCGAAGCCGGCGGCCCCGCCGTCGTCCAGGAGAGCCCCACCGGACCACTCACCGGAACCTTGGAAATCCCGGACGAGCAGCCGGTCATCTTCCTCAAGGTCGAATGGGCCGACACCACCCCGGGCCACCGCTTCGCCAAGCTCCGCATCGACCGCCCCGGCGAGGAAACCCTCGAGCACGTCTTCAGCGCGCCCGGCGACATCGACGACCTCTGGGAACCATGAGCGAGGAACACCACGACTGCTGTGCCCACCACACGCAACACCACGAGCTGGTGATCGACTCGCTGCGCGTCACCTACCGCAACACCCTCGCCCTCGACGCCGTCTCCTTCGCCACTTCCTGCGGCAACCGCGTCGCGCTGGTCGGCCCGAACGGTGCGGGCAAAAGCACCCTGCTGAAAGCCATCGCCGGACTCGTCCCGCGCAGCGCCGGCAGCATCCGCTGGCGCGGCACCGCGGTGAAACGCTGGTCCAGCGAGTTCGCCTACCTTCCCCAGCGCGAGGAAGTCGACTGGTCCTTCCCCATCACCGTCCGCGGCCTCGTTGAAATGGGACGCTACCCGCAAACCGGCCTGTGGGGCCGCTTCAGCGAAAAGGATGCCGCGGCGGTCGACAAGGCCCTGGCCTCGCTCGATCTGTTAGAACTCCAGCACCGCCAGATCCGCGAGCTCTCCGGCGGCCAGCAGCAGCGCAGCTTCCTCGCCCGCGCCCTCGCCCAGGAGGCTCATGTTCTCTTGCTCGACGAACCCTTCACCGGTCTCGACCGCAATGCGTCGCGCCAGCTCGGGTCATTGTTAGAGAAACTTGCCCACGAAGGCCGACTGGTCATCGCCTCCCACCACGACCTCGCCACGGTCCCCCGCCTCTTCGACGAGGCCCTCCTCCTCCAAACCCGCCCCATCGCCTTCGGCCCCGCCGCCGAAGCCCTCTCCGAAGCCAACCTCGACCGCGCCTTCGGCCAAGTCAGCGACCAAGACGACCGAGCCTCCACCGTCGCCCCCACCGCTTCCCTCTAGCACCGACTCACCGACTCACCGACTCACCGACTCACCGACTCACCGACCCACCGACCCACCGACCCACCGACCCACCGACTCCCGTGGATCTCCTCTCCAACCCCTTCTACCAGCGCGCCCTCGCCGCCGCCTTGTTGATCGGCTTTGCCAACGGCTTTTTCAGCGGCTTCGTCGTGCTCCGGAGGAACGCCTTATCGGTCAGCGCGCTCTCGCACACCATGCTGCCGGGCATCGCGCTCGGCATCCTGATGACCGGCGTCCTGACGCAGGCCAGCGCCTTCCTCGGCGCGCTGTTCGCCGCGCTGATGGTCGGTCTCGGCTCGGTCGCGGTCGCCCGCGGCAACCGCATTGCACAGGGCACCGCCCTCGCCGTCATCTACACCACCGCCTTCGCCGCCGGGGTCGCCCTGCTGCCGCGCCTAGATACCCGCCAGGAACTCGAGCACTGGCTCTTCGGCGACATCATGGCGGTCGCCAACGCCGACCTCTGGGTCGCCTTCGGCATCGGGTCTTTCACCCTCCTCGTCGCCAATCTCCTCATGCGCCCGCTGCTAGTGACCCTCTTCGAGCCCAACGTCGCCGCCGCCCAAGGCGTGCCGGTACGATTGATGCAGTACTTGCTCTTCACCCTCCTCGTCCTCTCGCTCGTCGCCTCACTGCAAGCCGTCGGCTGCGTCCTCTCCGTCGGCATGCTGGTCGCCCCCGCCGCCACCGTTTCCCTGCTCACCGACCGCACCAATGCCCTCTTCTGGGGCGGCGGCGCCCTCGGTGCCGTCGGCGCCGTGGCCGGGGTCCTGCTCTCCGTCACCCTCGGCCTCGCCCCTGGCCCGGTCATCGTCATGCTCCTCGGCCTCTGCTTCCTCGCCGCCTGGATCTTCAGCCCGCGCTACGGGGTGATCGCGCGGAGGATGAGGTGAGGTGTCACAAAGCCCCTGAAATTCCACCTTCCCAAACCATCGCCCCCGAACTAAAACTCCATCATGGCCGATAACTCCAAGATCGAGTGGACCGACGCGACGTGGAATCCTGTTCGCGGCTGCACCAAAGTCAGCGCCGGTTGCGCCCACTGCTACGCGGAAACTTTCGCCGAACGCTGGCGGGGAGTGAAGGGGCACCCCTTCGAATTCGGCTTCGACCTGCGCCTCGTGCCCGAGAAGCTCGCCGATCCACTCAAGTGGTCCACACCTCGCCGGATCTTCGTCAATTCGATGAGCGATCTGTTTCACGAGGACATTCCGGAACCCTACATCGCGAATATCGCCGCCGTGATGCGTCTCGCCGACTGGCACACCTACCAGATTCTCACCAAGCGCCCGAAGCGCTTAGAAAAGCTTCTCACCGGCCGACTCATGGATGCCGCAGCCGCCAAGCACATCTGGTGGGGCGTGACCGTCGAGAACCGCCGCCACGGTCTGCCGCGCATCGATGCCCTCCGCCGCACCGGAGCCGCCATGAAATTCCTCTCCATCGAGCCCCTTTTGGAAGATCTCGGAACCTTCGACCTCAGCGGCATTGACTGGGTGATCGTCGGTGGCGAAAGCGGCCCCGGTGCCCGGCCCTTGAAAGAAGACTGGGTGGTTTCGATCCAGCAACAATGCCGCGCCGCCCGCGTGCCCTTCTTCTTCAAGCAATGGGGCGGAGTCCAGAAGAGCAAGGCGGGCCGCGAACTCAATGGCAGGACCTGGGATGAGTTCCCCAAAGCCCGTCGCGTTCGGCAGCGGACTCCGGACGAGAAACGCGAAGCACTGCTGAAAGCCGTCGAACTCCTCCAAGCCACGTAACCCACAGTCCCATGCCGGCGGAGGAAATCGAAGACAAACCCTTCAACGAAGGCACGCTGACCAAGCTCCAGCTCTTCGAACTCTACGCCCGGGCCTGGTTGCCGGTGTTCACGTCGCCCTCCGAACCGATCTGGAAGCGCATCCACGTCTTCGACTTCTTCGCAGGCCGGGGTCGCGATTGTGAAGGCACCCCGGGAAGCGCCACACGCCTCCTTGCCGAAATCCGGAACCGCTGGCCGGAGATTCAGAGCAAGAATCTTCAAGTCACTCTTACGGCTTCGGATGCAGATGCCGACAAGATTGACTCGCTGGCTTCCTACTTCAAAGATCACTCACTGATCCCACCGGGCCTGCGCTTCGATCCTCAAACCGGCGACTTCGCAGCCGTTTTCGAAAGATACAAACCCATCCTCCAGAGCGGAGACGTCGCCTGCCTCGTCCTGCTCGATCAATACGGCTTCAAGCAGATCGACGCCGAAGTTTTCGCGACTCTGACCCGCTGCCCCGTCACCGACATTCTCTTCTTCGTCTCCACCCAGCACCTTCACCGCTTCGCTGACCATCCGGCCGTAAAGCGCTACATCGAGCTGGAGCGGGCAGAAGACCACTACCTCGCCCACAAGCCGGTCATCGAATGGTATCGATCCCGGATACCGGCGGGGCAGGAATACTACCTCGCCCCGTTCTCGTTCAAGAAGGGGAAGAACATCTACAGCCTGATCTTTGGCAGCGCTCATCCGCGCGGAATGGAGCAATTTCTCAGTGTGGCCTGGCAAAAGGACAAGCTGAACGGCGAGGCCGACTACGATCTCAACCGCGAGGACTTCAGCGATCTCGCGCCCTTCCTCGCCATGGACATGTTCGAGAAGCCAAAGAAGATCCAAATCTTCGAGGCTGAGCTGCAGAAATCCATCTTGGATCAGACGCTTACCTGTGAGGCGGACCTCTACCGCTTCTGTCTCAGCCACGCCATGCTTCCGAAGCACGCAACGCCAGTTCTTTCTGAACTCAAGAACCGCGGCAGGATCGCCTGCGACTTTCGCTCACCGCGCCGAGAGAGCTTGAGGGAGCCTCGGCCATTCCGCTTGCTCCTTTAGCTCTGACTCACTCCACAGAAACAGCGAGCCCGATCCCGTTGAAGTTGAAGCGATAGAACTGACTCCATTCAGACACATTCAGGAAGAAGCCAAAGGCCGAAAAGATAAATCTCGGCAGGTTCCACGCCGATGGCACCGCACCCGCCTACCCCACCAACCATGTTCCGCTGGGGCCCAGAGAGTCAAGCCGCCATGCCCTCGATATTCATCAGGGCCTCGTCACTTTCAGCCGCATGAAGCGCCGAGGGTGTGCAGAGTCAGTGAATTGATAGATGTCGGAGACTGTGACAGTGCGGGCGTTTCCGGTGCCGACTTCCGAGATGACAACCCCACCTGTGGCTACTGCAAATGGCGAGCCGTTAATACTAACTGCCAGATCGGTCCATGTTCCGCCAATGGTGTCTGATGCCTGCACAATCAAAGTGATGTCGTTGCGGTCCAAGTAGCGCGAGAAGTTCACTTGCAGACAATTGCCGACTGCATTTCGCGAGGCGCTCGGCAAAATGCTTGTGCCAGTGATGCTGCCTTTTGGGTCACCATTGAGAGCATATTCCAGGAGATTTGGGATGCCGTTGTTGTTGGGGTCAGCGGCATCGCCGCTTATCGCAGGATTGGCAAGTTCTGCTGGGGTAAATTTGCCGAACCTCCAATCGTCCGCAGGCAGATCGTTGATCGTTACGCTGAGACTTGAAATGGGTGCACCATTGTAAACGGCGTCTGTGCTGGCTGCTGTGTGGAGAATCGTCCCCGCATGGCCCCCTTCCGGCACATGATCATTGACTGCCGTTATCGTGACTGCTTGCGGAATATTCCAGTTTGCTGTGGTAAACGTGAGACTCGCGGGGTTTACGGTCACTTGGCTGCCTTGGCATTCGCGTCAGGTTAAGGCCCGGATCCCTGATTCCACGGGGGATTGACGACGCCGTTTGTCCCGCATGACGTGGTCGGGGTAGGGCTCGAAATCG
>JAYTLR010000073.1:0-13324 GCA_043729195.1 Akkermansia sp. | reverse complement strand
AGGACGCCGGACACCCGCCGAGACCACCCGGCACTTCGTGCCGGGCTCTTATGATTCGTCCCGTTGGGACGCAGACCACCGAATCCTTAAAGGCATTGGACTAAAGTCAGCGCTCCCTTTGAAGAAGAAAGGCTTCTCGAAAGAGCGGGTGGAAGCGGTGCTGAAGGCCGGCGGGAAACTGAGCCGCGCGGAGTTGCTGCGTTGCCAGGTCCGCTGGTTCAGCGATGGCGTGGCGATCGGCAGCAAGGGCTTCGTCGAGGGCATCTTCACCCGTTGCCGCGAGCACTTCGGCCCGAAGCGCAAGACCGGCGCGCGACCGGTCCGCGAGGACGCCGGCGGGCTACACGCCTTGCGGGAACTCCGGCGACGGGCGGTGACTTGAGAAGCTGGAACTCGAGTAAACGCGTAATTGGGGTCCGTTCCCGCGGGCAAATATTCGGCCTTTCCCTTTGAAAACCCGGCTCATCCGCTCGAGGGATTCCTTAGACAGGTCTCAGCCTCCAAAGCCCTCGCCATTCCTCGCTCCATGACCTAGCAATCGTGAGTGACCCGTAATCTTCTTCGAAATGGATTGATTGCCGCCTCCGCGATGAACATCGGGGGCGTCATCCTGTTTTCAAAAGGATTTACCAACGAGGCGATCAACGAAGCCGATCCGGTCGTGATGTCGAACTTCGGCCTGATCATGATTGTGGTTTGGGGACTTGCCTACGGGGGAGCTTCCGCGATTCGTGGCAACATCTCATGGCTGCTGGCTGCCTTTGCGATCGAAAAGCTCGTCTATGGGGTCGTTTGGGTCAGGTGGCTCTCCGGAAACAGCCTGTCATCGCTCTATGAGCAGGATCTGCTTGCCGGTGTCTATTACAGCATCTACGGGCTCAATGATTTTGTATTCATGCTTTTCTTCTTGTGGGCGTTCCTATCACAACGTCGCCAGCACCCATAAACGCGGAGACCCCGAAGCTGAGGCGGCAGAAGTACTGCGGTTCAAGCGAGCGCGGCTCGATGGCAATACAGCAGTCCTCACTGGCGGGATGATTTTCCTGCCGCGCTGCTTCCGCGGGCGGTCATGGCGTCTGCACGGCCTTTAGACGGGCGAATTTCGCAGCGTCCGGAGCTTGAAGCACAGTCAGCGTCACCCTGTCCGTGCCTGCCGTTGGCGTGTCCTTGGCGACCGCCACGCCGATGGTTGATCCGGCGGTGTTGGCACCCACGGTGTAAATGGATGGCCACGAGGTGAGGGTAGTGCCTACTTCAATCGAAAGCGCGGTGGTGGCGTTGATGGAAGATTGGATGCGCTGAAAGTTGAAAACCATGTTGCCGCCGACAGTGGAAACCGTCGGCTGCTTGTCGAGCACGCTGGCAGTGGGATTGGCTGCACCGAGGATCCAAGCGAGCCCGTTCTTCACGCCGTCACCATTGGCGTCGGCATCGAAGAGCGCCCCACCGGCCCAAGCGTCGTAGGCAGGCTCAGTGGCGAAGTTCCAGGTGGTATCATTGGTAATCCCGCCGAAGCTGTTGCCCGCGGTGTCGTCGATGGCGGTCGCGGCGATCTGGATGGCGTAGTTCTTGCCGCCCACGAGGTTTGCCGTCGGGTTGATTGTCAGGAGGCTGCCCGAGATTGAGACCTGGGTGGTGTCGGTGACGGCGATGGCCGTTTGCGTCGAGTCGGTCAGGTTCTTGACCGTGATGTTACCCGTGCCGCTGGAGATGTTTTCGCTGAATGTCGTCACGAGGTTCGCGCCGAAAGCCACGCCAGTTGCGTTGTCTGCGGGGCTGAAAGAGGAGATCGTTGGAGCCGTGGTGTCGGTGCCGCCGGTATTGACAGAGAGAGGCAAGGCGTTGGAGGCCGAAGTGTTCCCTGCACCTGTGATCTTGTTTCCGTATGAAGTGCTTCCATTGCGGTTCCAAAGCAGGATGCGATCAATCGCATGACCTGATGAGCGAGCGCTGATTTGGAAGGTGTAAGTGCCAGGGGCGAGCGTCCAAAAGAGAGGGAGGGGATAGTTGTCCTGATTTTTAGCATCCCAAATCCAGCCTGAACCATTCCGATAGGTTTTGTACCAATTTTCGCTGGCTGGTCCAGTTTTGACCGGGACACCACCGTTTGCGCCACCAGGCACTGCTTGCGCTGTGATGCTGATTCCACTTGGATTCAGCATGCGGGCAAATGAGTCATTGTGCTCGGTTGTCTCTGTGGAAGAATTAAATGTGCCGTCAGTGCTATTATACACGGATATTAATGAACGCCATTGCAATTGATAATCACCGGGGGTTGTGATCACCACCTTGTAGGAGATCAGTCCTTTGCCAGGAGTGCTGGTACTGTTGAGATTACTGCCATAGAATGACCCAAAGATGGAAGCGTTGTCGCTTCTGCCCACAACGCTTGTCGCCTGCTTCCATCCTTGAGCAGGCAGGGGTGCGGCTTCGACCTCCATGACCACCACTCCGCCGCTCTCATTGTAGGCCGCGGTGGCGGTGTGGGTGACCGTGAGCAATGCAAAGCATCCGGCGAGCAGCGAAAATTTCAAAACATGGATGATACTTCTCATAGTTTCTTTCGTTCAGGAGGCTCCGGAAAATCGATTATCGGACAGTCGTTCGACACGGCCTACTGTCAAGGTGCCCATCGATTTGGCTGTCCCTTTATCTTTCGTGATCGCTGCGTCGATTTGCTTGTCCCTCTGTCTTTCGCGATGGCGATGGATCCCGGCTGCTTCGTCATCGGCGGCGGCTTGACCGATCACGACGCGACGACGGTGAAATTCCGCGAGCGTTATCTGGGCGCTGGGCCGGATCCACGACACCGCGCTGAAGTACCTGTGGCCGACCCAGCGCACCCTGCTGCGCATCGTTCCAGCGACCTTCGGCGCGCTGTCGCTAGCCGTTCGGTGGGGCGCTGGTGGCACGTCACATCGCGAAGAACGTTTCCTGAGGCGAACTTTGCATCGTGCTTCATGCACGCTGCGCGATTCGGAGTGCGATTGGTAGACTGGGTTCGTTCTAACCGGTTGAAAGGTAAAGCTCGGGGTCTTCGGCCTGCGAATTGCGAAGGGAAGTGGCATCGGCGGTCATCAGATCCGCCCCTCCAATCCGCAATGCCACTGCCTTTGCCACGCCGGAAGCCTTCCCGCAGGACGACAAGAGTCTCTCGGAGCTGATCGCGATGGCTCTCCATTCTGACGAAGTCCTCGAAGCCGATGACGTCAAGGTCACGGTGGACGAGGGCATCGCGATTCTCACCGGAAACGTGGTCTCCTTGTCCCAGTCGGAGCGCGCGGCCGAACGCGCCAAGTCCGCCGAAGGAATCCGCGCAGTGGTCAACCTACTGAAAGTCCGCTCGCCGCGCACAAACAGCGCGGCTGTTGCTGAAAGCATTCGGCAGAAGCTGGCGAAGCATCCCGCCCTCGATGCGAGGCGGGTAAAGGTCGTTGTGAACGATCGCAAGGCCGTGCTCTCCGGCGAAGTGGGCAGTTGGGACGAGCAGGAACTTGCCCGCGAAATCGCCACTGAAATCCCGGGCCTGACGAAGATCGAGAATCGCCTCGAGGTGAGCTTTGACACGGTGCGCACCGACACGGCGATCCGTTCGCAGATCGCCTATCAGATTGCCGATGATCCGCTCAATGAAGGCCTGTCCATCGATGTCCAGGTGAAGGACGGAGTCGTCCGTCTTGCGGGCGAGGTGGGCAGCAACGGAGAGAAGGATTTGCTGGTGCATCGAGCCCATGTGACCGGGGTCACCGAGGTGTGGGCCGACGACGTGATGATCGTCCGCGGCCTTTCGCTCGATGGGATGACCGGCAAGGCGGCATCATCGTCACCGACCGGGGAGGTGCTTCGCCAGGCGTTCGACAAGGACAAGCGGTTGCGTGGCTCCGAGATCCAGGCCTCCTTTGAAGGGGATGTCCTGACCCTCACCGGCAGCGTTCCATCTGAGGAAGCAAGGGATGCCGCCGAATCCACTGCCCGCGGATTGCCGGGAGTGGAGGTCGTGGTCAACCGGATCGGGGAGAAAGGTCCGGTTGCTGGAGATCGCCGTTTTGCGGCTGCGATGAAGGGACGCTAACTGCTAGGTGCTTCAGGATTCTTCAAGCGGGCCGCAGTGAGCAAAAAGGTCCAGTGAGGATCGGTGTGGAAAACTACGTTCTCGCACGATAACATTCTGGCGGTCGACTTACCTGTCCCCCTGTTTCCATGGGCAAAGTTGCCTGTCCCTTAGAAAATGTGGTCAGGCCGTGGGGCAAAGGTGCCTGTCCCGAATGGCACGGGATTAAGCCACTTTTCGGGCGCAAGGGGTGGCGGAAAGCCGGCCGAAGTACGGTGGTTGTAGTTGTGAAGCAACAACCCGTCCTCCCAAACTTTCCGTCGCACGTTTTTGCCACTGCCCGCCGCCGGTTTCAAGCCGGGATGCGTCGACTCCGCGAATCGCTGGCCGGCGAGTCCCTCAAGCACGGCGATTGGCAGAGTCCACGGGGGTGAGACCTCGGGGTCATCAGGACCTCGGGTACCAGTCCTTGAATTCTAAATTTATGCCTGGCCAAGCCTAGGTGTGAGATAAAGGGACATGAGACAGAGAGACAGGTAACTCGGTGACACCCTATAGCTCGAACAGACCGAGTTCCGGCTGCTGCTGGTGATCCGGATAAAAGACCCCGGTGATAACAAAGTCGCAAAGTTTACAAGGTCGCACAGTTGCCTGTCCCTTTGAAAATGCGCTACCCGGTAACGGGAATTTCCCGCCTGAGTTTTCCACACCGATCGGTGCAATCCGTGTGATCCATGAATCAATAGGGATTCGGAACCCACGGATGTGAATGACTTATTTGGACTCGATGCGGAAGAAGGCTGCGTTGTCCGGCGACGTGAACTCGAACTCAAGCTTGCCCGCCGCGTTGATGGTGGTGTTGGTGCCAACTGTATTCATCGGGAACGCGGCGAAGGGTGTGGAAAGATTGTTGGATTTCTGCACGCCCATGGTGAGCTTGAACTTGCCAGTGCTCGGATTCTTCACCAGGAGCGGCACGCCGACATTGAGGGCCTGCACCTGCGAGGTCGTGTAAAGACCGTATGAGTTCGGCTGATCCAAGACGTCAATCTGCCCGGTGTTGCGGCCTGCGGTGAAGTTTGCGTCGTATTGGGTCTTGCTATAGAGATTCGCGGCGTTTGCGTTCGTGTAGTAAGTATTGACCAGCGCGGACTGGTTCATCTGCCGGTTGAAACCTAGTGTAGACAGCAAAAGCTCCGCAGCGTCGTTCATCCCGTCGCCATCGGTATCTGCGGTGTAGGAAATCCCGGTGCCGGTTAATGTGATATCGAAGGGGCTTTCGTCCGGATCATCGCTCGTAATGCGAAGCGTCGTGCCGCGTGCGCCTGAGACGGTAGCAACGAATGATATATAGAAGGACGTGCCTGAACCGTTGGTGGGAAGGCTGAGGGCAACCGGTTGGGTCACGCTAAAGTCCCCCGCATTACTGCCGGTCACACTCACGGTGCCGATGGTCAGCGGGGTGGTGCCGGTGTTGAAGATAACAACAAATTTTCCTGACATTCCCAATCCAACAGGTTGCTCGCCGAAGCTAATGCTTGAAACGCCTGAGGTAAGTGACGTTTCAACCGGGTATTCGACGCTGATATCGGTCACCAGCGTGGTGAAGCTACCAAGCGCGCTGTAGCCGATGCCGACGCCGCTGATGGCGTAGGCTTTGAAGCTATAATTCGTCCCACTCGCAAGACCGGTGACGTCCGTGGTAAAAACTCCCGTCGTCCCATTGACGATGACTTTCGTCACTCCGGTGCCACCGATCACCGGATTTGCATTCGTTGGCGTCTGAGAATAGACAATGCCGCGTTCGGTGACATTTTGGCTGCCGGAGTCTGTGACATTGCCGCCAAGCGTGACACCAGTCAGCGTGATGCCGGTGCTGGTGGGAGATTGCACAATCGGTGCAAACGTGGCGGCAGGTCCCAAGCCGGTGAAGATATAGGCCGCACCAGATCCGGGGGCAAGCTCGTTGGGTGTACTGTTCACACCCGTCGTGCCGCTGCCCTCGCCAATAGCTCCGACGACCATAGTATCGCCCGATAGCGCCACTGATTTGCCGAAGTTGTCACCCACTCCGGTGTTACTGGATTTAAGATACGCCTGCTGACTCCAGACCGTCCCGCTGCGCGTGAACGCGTAGGCCGCGCCGGAATACGATGCGCTTTCGTTGGGTGTGCTGTTCACGCCCGTCGTGCCGCTGCGCTCCCCATAAGCCCCGACGGCCACGGTGTCGCTCGACACCGCCACGGATATGCCGAAGCCGTCACCCGCCCCGGTGTTACCGGCTTTGAGATAGGCCTGCTGGGTCCAAGTCGTCCCACTCCGAACGAATGCATAAGCCGCGCCCGAATCGGCCGCGGTCTCATTGGGCGTGCTATTAACGCCTGTCGTGTTGCTGTCCTCATTCCACGCTCCAACGACCACGGCATCGCCCGATACCGCCAAGGAATAGCCGAACTGATCATTCGCCCCGGGGTTGCCGGCCTTTAGATAGGCCTGCTGGCTCCAGGTGGCCCCGCTTCGCACGAACACATAGCCTGCTCCGGCATCGGACAGACTCTCGTCGGATATGCTGTTCACGCCCGTCGTGCCACTGTCCTCGTAGGGTGCGCCGACGACCACGGAGTTTCCCGACACTGCTACCGAAGAGCCAAATTGATCCTGCGCACCGGTGTTGCTTGCTTTAAGATAGGCCTCTTGGCTCCATGTTGTCCCGCTTCGCACAAACACGTAAGCTGCGCCGGGATTAGTGAAGAAATCATCGGGCGTACTGTTCACTCCAGTCGTAGTGCTGCGTTCGTTTCTAGCCCCGATGGCCACGGTGTCGCCTGACACTGCTACGGAAAAGCCAAATTCGGCATTCTGCCCGGTGTTGCTGGCTTTAAGAAAGGCCTGTTGGCTCCACGCACCAGTACTGCGCACAAACACATAGGCTGCACCTGATGCTTGGAAAATTTCGTTAGGAGTGCCGTTCACGCCGTTCACGCTACTGTCCTCTTCGATTGCCCCGACGACCACGGTGTCGCCCGACACCGCCACGGAAAAGCCGAACCAGTCACTCATCCCGGGATTGCTGGCCTTGAGATAGGCCTGCTGGGTCCACGTCGGCCCAGTCCGCACGAACACAAAAGCCGCGCCCGCATTGGGGGCGCTTTCGTCAGGTGTGCTGTTCACGCCTGTCGAGCCGCTGTCCTCATAGAGCGCCCCAACTACCACTGTATCGCCGGACACCGCCACGGAATAGCCAAACTGGTCATCCGCTCCGGTGTTGCTGGCCTTGAGAAAGGCCTGCTGGGCGATGGGATCGATGGTCAGCGGGTAGCGCGCGTCACTTTCCTCCACCCGCAGGCGGAGGTCCGTTTCACCAGCGGCTTCGAAGCGCGAGCGCAGGATGTTGCCATCGGCATCCCAGACTTTGAGGCCGGTGTAATTCAACACGGTGGCGCCGGATGCATCCTGGAAATGCACGCCTTGGGCATCTGCGATAATGATGGGCCGCAAGGTGCCGCGGGTGGAGAGGAGGAGGTCGAGAGTTGAAGATTGAGAGTTAGGAGAAAAAATCCGAGCCGGCCGTTTGCCGATGGTGAATCCGTGTTCCAAGCCCCGCTTGTCATTCACAAACCATTCCTGCATGGAGCCATCCCATTGATAGGAAAACCGCTGGCCCTCCGCCTTCACCTCCGGCGTGCCGCCGATGGCGATTTGCTCCGCATCGAAGCCATAGCTCTTCAGTTCCAGGCCCCATAGCCAGCCGCCGCCCTCTGGCTCGGCCACAAACCCGCGGCGGTCGAAGCTAGTGGTCCACTGCTGGCCGGGATTGTGTGCCTGCCAGCCGCCGTCAACTGGTTGGAACGCATGCCGCCCGGCGTCATAGGCGCTGCGGATGCTGGACCAGTCCGATTTAGAAAGCCCCTCTGGCGTTTGGTCCGGCGAAGACAGTTGCCGGAGTTCGCCAACCGGTGCCGCTTGTGCGGAAAGCAACATTAGGGACGAAAGCAAAACCGCCGGGAACAAACCCCGGCGGAGCTTGTGGAAAGAGAGTGCGACGCAGTAGTTCATGGGATGGGGATTTAGTAAGGTGGGATTTCTGGGCAGGAGGTTGGTTCAGCCATTCCTTGAGCTACGTTAACGCTGATACTTGCGGCCGAACTGTCGAGCTAATATAGTTTTCAACTATGGTTACACGGTGTCTTCGCGTAAAAGTCTGTGACCCCGTCCATACCTCGACTTGTGCCACGCACAAGTCGGCTCACCGCAGCGTCGCTGAAAGGCGCAGGAATTTCGTTGCGGTGTTGGTGGGAATGGACGCACCGATGGAAATCGTGGGCCAGTTCGCTGGCTGCCAAGCAGAGTCACGCGATCTTCGAGTGCCTTGCCCACAATCTCCTGCTGCTCTTCGAAAAGCACATCGGTCACAGCGAGGGACTGCATGACGAGACCGAATCCGAGAAGCAGGAAGGCAGAACCAAGGGGCCGGTCGGGATCATCCGGGCGCTTGGAAACTTCATCAATACCGCGGTTCAGAGGGCCACCCAGCGGACCCAGCGCTTCATTCGGTGGGTGCGCGTCTGGATTTACAGACAGACTCCCTGGGGCGATTCCATCGCCAGGCTACGGCAAGTCTGGGCCGGAAAAACAACGTAGTTTTCCACACCGATCAAACGCGGCGAGTCACGCCCGGCCGGTGCCGCTCGTCCACCAGGCTGCGGAGGACCGGGAACAGGCCGGGAAGGGCGTTGCACCTCGTCGAGGATGACCAGCCGACCCGCCAGGCGGCCAAGGTAAAGCCAAGGTAAAGCTCCGGATCGGCGAGCTTGGCCAGGTCCGAGTGGCGCTCGAGGTCGAGGTAATGCCTCGGTTTGTCCAGGACCAGCTCCCGGGCCAAGGTCGTTTTGCCGACCTGCCGCGAGATGAGAAGTGCCACCACCGGGGCTTGGGAAAGCCGGTCGAGGAGCACGCTCTAGAGCCACCTGTTGCGGTTTGGGATACCGCGACAGCCATTCGCAACAAATGCCGGGGCTTTATTCCTGATTTCCAACCGAGCATTTGCCGGCTGGTAAACACTAAAGATTAACGGGATCGCCCATTCCTCATGCTATTCCTGTCATGCCTTAATCAAAAATTAATATTTAAATATGAGCAAACATAAGCGAATGATTTCTATCTGTGGATAAAGAAAACGTCCTGATTATGGCATTCATGCCAAAACTTCTTGCCTGAATCGCGGGTCTTGATATTTGCTTTACCCCCCCTCCCCTCCATGTTCGATTCCCCTTCCGGTGAGTGCCGGCCATCGTGGCGTTTGACTTGAGGAGAAGGATTCCGGCGGTTGCCAAATCCAAGATCATGCCCCCCCCCCCAAGGCGCAAATACCAGAAGGCGTTCGCTCGGAACAAACCACTGAACTGAACCGACAATACTAGTAAGGAGATGTGTATGAAAACAACCAAAATGTCACATAACCGAAAACCAATGACGCATTGCGCACCGGTTTTCGCCGCGGCCGCCATCGCACTTTTCGGCGGAATTCCTCCGCTGGATGCAGCTCCCGCACCTGACGCCAATTCGGTCCTCATTCTCGGCCCCACCGTCTCCGGCGGTGTGGGAAGCATCGAAGCACTCGAAGCGTTGGCTTCTGGATACACGGTGGAGGTGGTTGACGCCGCCACCTGGAGCGCGAAATCTGCCGCCGACTTTGGCAGCTATCGCGCGCTGATCCTCGGCGACGCGACATGCTCCGGCGTCGCCGCGGTTGCGGCGGCCGAAGCCAATCGCGCCGTCTGGTCGCCGGAGGTCGATGGCAACATCCTCGTCATCGGTACTGACGAAGTTTTCCATGACGGTCAGGGCGGGCGAGATGTGACGGTCAACGGCATCGAATTCGCGGCCGACATTCCCACTAAAACCGGCCTCTTCGTTTCGCTGAGCTGCTATTATCACGGTGTAGCCGCGTCGACCCCGGTTCCGCTGCTGGATCAATTCGGAGCGTTCACGGTCACCGGGGTCGGCTGCTACAACGACGCGCACATCGTCGCGACTCACCCGGCACTTACGGGAATCACCGATGCTTCGCTCTCGAACTGGTCCTGCTCGGTTCATGAAGCCTTCGACGGCTTTCCGGCGAGCTTCTTGCCGCTGGCGATCGCCGAAAATCCCCCCGGCGGCCCGCCATTCCCCGGTTCACAGTCCTTTCCCGATGGGACCAGCGGCGTACCCTACATCCTCGCGAGAGGAGATGGCCTGGTTCTGATCAGCGCCATCACGCTGACTCCGGGCACCGCCGACAATCCGGCGGGCACGGACCACACGGTGACGGCAACGGTCGTCAACTTGCCATTGCCGGGCACCCCGGTGGTCGGCACGACGGTGACCTTCCTGGTCACCACCGGTCCCAATGCCGGGGCGACAGATACCGATGTGACTGATGCCAACGGCGAAGCCACGTTCACCTACACCAGCGACGGCAGCTTGGGAACCGACACCATCGTGGCGACCTTCGTCGATGGCTCCGGAGCTACAAAGACATCGAACACCGCAATCAAAAACTGGCTGCTGCCGGACAACACAGCGCCGGACGTCAGGCTCGCGTGCCCGAGCACGGATTGCCTGTGGTCTCCCAATCACCAGTTTGTGCCGATCACCATCGGCTGCATCACCGATGCGGAAGGGGATCCGATCACGGTCGTCGTGACCGGGATCACCTGCGACGAACCGACCGCGACCATTGTGGGTTCGGGTGGCGCGACGACGCATGTGGCCGATGCCAGTGGCGTCGGTACCAACACCGCATATCTGCGTGCCGAACGCTCCGGCAAAGGAGATGGCCGCGTCTATGAAATCACGTTCAGCGCGAGTGACGGTCTGGCCAGCAGCGTTGGCAGGGTACGCGTGAAGGTGCCGCGCGATCAGAGCAACAAGACATGTCCTGCGGTGAACAGCGGGCAGATCTACGACGCCACCCAGAACAACTGAACTGGAACCCGCCACGCGCCGCCATGCTGGCGGCGCGTGTCATGCGAGGATCGACCCGGGCGGCCATCTCCCTTGAGGATGGCCGCCCTTTTGCATTCGGCCGGCGCTTACCCCGCTTCAAAGCGCCTTGCTCCGCCCGACCGCGATCCGTGGCCGCGGGATCAAGGTTCGCCCGCCGCATTCAGCGGCTTTTGGAGGGGTTGGCGTACCACCGTGAAAATCCGTTGCGAGCGGTAGCGCAGGTCCTTGCAATCGGTCTCAACCACGATCACACCGGCTCCGACTTTGCGAGTCGTGCCGGGAGTCACCGTGATCTGGTATTTCTTCCCCTCTTCGATCGTCTTAAGCTCATGCTTGAAGCGAGGGTCCGCCCGGGTGATCGACGTCACTTTGATCGGACCGGAATGCTTCATGGTCAGGGTCACGGTCTTCGGCTCTGGATTGCTGCCGACTTCCCAAATCAATGACTGCGGTTCCACTTCCACCAGCACTGGAACGATCACCCGGGTCGTGAGGATGACCGACGGCTTGTCGTCCGGATCTCCCTTCAGCCAGACGGAAATCGACTTGCTCATCGTGGCAGGAATTCTGGCAGTGTCATAAACCGTGCTGATCACGCCGCTTTCACCGGGCTTGTAAACCAGCTTGCCGTCTTTGATCGAGGGGGTGATGCAGGTGCATTCGGCCTTGAACCTCTCGACAATCACCTCATCCGGACCCTCGTTCTTGAAGCTAAAATCCGCGGCGACGGTCTTGGCGTCCGCACTAACCTGGATCTCGTTCGCCATCTCATCGAACTTCAAGGTGCCGGCCGACAAGGGAAGACCGCATGCGAACCAAAGCAGGGTTTTCATGATACACGATGGGCATGGGAACCGGTCGGGTTCAAGTTCAAAGGGAACCCCCACCATCTCACCCTCCTCCCATGCGCCTGCGCCGCCTCAAGGTCCCTGCTTTCCTCCCGGTCGCTACCCTGTGGGAAGACCGCTTCCGCTCGGTGCTCGTCGAAAGGAAAGGCCAGGCGCTGCGGGCGATGGCGGCTTATATCGATCTCAACCCGGTCCGCGCCAAGATCTGCGACGATCCGAAGGACTACCGCTGGTGCGGGTATGCCGAAGCGGTGGCGGGCGGCAAGGAAGCCCGTGAAGCGGTGGCCTCGCCGATGCGTGGACTTGCCGGGGAGACGAAGGAGGACCGGCTATTCAACTTCCGGCAGCTCAGGACCGGCGTCTTCGGGTGAAGAGCGCGGGAAACGGTCAGAGCGCGGGAAACGGTCCGTCCCCTAGTAGTATTCCATCACTTCGCCTGATACAGCCGCTCCAGTTCGAAAATCTTGTCCGAGAATTCCTGCGCCTCCTTGAGCTTGCCCTGATCGATCAGCACTTTCTCGAGTAAACCCGCGAGGGAGATGCTCTCCGGGTCCAAGGCATGGACTTGGCGGAGCAAGGCCACGCACTCATCCCAGTTGGCAAGTTGGCGGTGACAGTCCGCCATATTCCCCAAGACATCGGGAAAATCCTTCGGGCATAGAGCCAGCGCGGAAGTGTATTCGCGTAGCGCTCCCTCGTAGTCCTTCTTGCCAAGCGCCAGGAAGCTGGCCCGGTCTTGAAGGCGGCGGACCCGAAGAGCCGCCGGGGCCGTGGCCTCCAGCTTCGGCAGATCATCGAGGTTCGTCCGGGGCGTGCCGTCGTCCTTCGTCATCGGATCGAAGGTCCACATGCGGACCACGGTGCACTCCGGGTAGCGTTTCTTCAAGTCGAGCAGGTGCTGCTTCAAGGCCCCGGTGTCGCCTTGCTGGAGGACGAGGTCCATCCGGCGGTAGGCTGGATCGTGAAAGTGGTCAGGCGGTGGGGGCAAAGTTGCCTGTCCCTTCGAAACCAGGACAAACTTCTTTTCAGAGAGACAGGACGTCTTTTTAGAAACCTCATTTCCCCGTCAGCATCCGGATCAGATAGTCGGTGGGGGTTTTGTGCTTCGCATCCGGCGTGCCTGGATGAACGAACTCGCATCCGATGCCCAGTTCCTTGCAGCGTTGTTGAAGGCCCATGCCGAAATTCGCCGAGTGGGTGGGGTCGGCCTCTTCCTTCCCCATGGCGGGCGGCTTCGCATAGAAGAGGGCCACCGGCGGGTCGTCCTTGCTCGCAAGCGCGTAGGGCGAGTACTCGGCGATCCAAGGCAGGATGGTGTCGCGCTTGGCGAGGAATTCGTCGAACTGCGAAAGCTTCGTAGCGGCGTCGCCCTTGAAGCCGAAGGCGTGGCCGCCATAGCGGCTGTTCGGCGTCCATTCCTTCATCTGCTGCGGAT
>JAYTLR010000072.1:0-1504 GCA_043729195.1 Akkermansia sp. | reverse complement strand
CCATGCGGATCGCCGCGCTCCACGAACCACGGCTGCGTGGGATACTTCGTCGGGCTCACCGGGTTGTCGTCGAAGGGGGTCGCGAAGTAGTCGATGCGCGCCCGTTCCTCGAGCGGCTTGGAGCTTCCAGCCCCCGAGCCGAACATGCGCTTGATGGTCGGGCACGCCCAGTTGTCCTCGCCGAGGTGGTAAGGCTCGAATGCCCGAATCCACGCCGCCGAATAGGACGGCTTGCTGACGTCTGTCGTGGGGATCTGCGGCCAGTGCCCCTGATCGCGGACGTAAGCGCTGCCCGCCGCATAGAGGCCGTAGAGATTCTGCGCACAAGACCCGCGTTCCGCCTTGCCGCGCAGCCCGGAGTAGATCGGGATAATCATCGACATGAGGATCGCGGAAATCACGACCACCGTGAGCAACTCCATGAGCGTGAACCCACGAATGCCGCACGCACCACGCATCCCTTTTGATGCTCTAGCCAAGGTGAAGGAGGAGAAGCGCCGCGCTTCGGCAGAGAGAAGACTAGCCGCCGCCGCCGCCGAAGCCGATGTCGGTCGTCGCTGAAACCGTGTCGGACTGCTTGAAGCCTTCGATGGTGAAGGTCTCCGTGTTAATCACATCGGGCGAGCCGTCCGGATTGATCTCGAAGAAGACATCCACCGTCGCGGAGCCGCTCACACGGGCCGTGTTCAATCCGATGATCGCCGTAACCGAAGAGTTTTGGCCCGCGGCACCGAAGGATTGGTTCGAGCTGATCTCAGCCTCCATATTTCCCTGGGCGAAGGCGTTGGTATCAATCGTTGTGAAGGTCGTCGTGGGAATTCCCCCGACGAGAACGGTGGTCGGAACAATGATCGGGATGGTGTAAACGCTCGCCGAATCGATGATGGCCGTGAGCGTGCCGTCCTCGGGATCGATCAGGCCTGTGATCGTGCCCGTGAAGCCGGTGCCATTGATGAAGATGAGGACAGCGCCCGTGGCCAGACCGACCTGAGGTTGCGCAAAAGAGAAGAGCCCGATGGAGGACGAGCGCGGGACCACTCCGGGCACGCCAGCCGCCACGATCGCATTCGGGATCATCACACCGGCGTAGGTGCCGATGGTGCTGGCACCGGTCTGAGTCTGGAATGGGCCGCCGCTCAGCGCCCACGTCTGGGTTTGCAGGAAAACGAAAGCGACAAGGAGGGAGAGAACTTTCTTCATGGCGCGCACTCAAACCCGTTTGCCTCGGGGCGTCAAACGGTAAGTTGAGAGTTGTGTGTTGTGTGGTGAGTGACGACAAATCGCCGCTTCACTTTCACCTCCCGACTGCCCACTGAAAACTCCCTTCAGCCTCTTCCTCGCCCTGCGCTACCTCCAGCCGAAGCGGACCTTCGTCTCCGCGATCACCATCATCTCCATCGTCGGCGTCACGCTCGGGATCATGGTGCTCATCCTCGTCATCTCGGTGATGACCGGTTTTGATCAGGAGCTGCGGCGCAAGGTGCTCGGCTTCGACGCGCACCTG
>JAYTLR010000071.1:0-18614 GCA_043729195.1 Akkermansia sp. | reverse complement strand
GGGGGGGGGGGGGGGGACGTTCGATGACAGCTCTGTCACCCGGCCGCTTTCTTCGATTGGAGCCGGATCTTCCCTCGGCGGCGACCCACGGCGCAGCAAGGTCGTCGCAAACTCGTTGAATTCCTCCAACCACTGCGCCCGGCTACGCTGGAGGACGATCTCGCGGCCCCGGATTCCATAGCGCTCGCAGCGGCCGGCATCCGACGCCGCCTCGTGGAAGTGCTTGGCCAGCATCCGGTGATCGCCCGGTTCGTGCAGCCATCCGCTCGCTCCGTCCTCGACATGATCGACGATCCCCCCGGACCGCGCCGCCAGCACCGGCTTGCCGAAATCGTAGGCCTCGAAAATCACCAGCCCGAGTGGCTCCCACCAGATCGACGGGGCCACCAGCGCCGTGCAGCGGCGGAGCAGGTCCAGCTTCGCGGTTCCCGAGACGAACGAGAGGTAGCGCGCCCGCTTGAGCGTTTCGCAGCGGGCGCGGACCTCGTCGGACATCGGCCCGTCGCCCGCGATCAGGAGCTCGCCCGGGCGACCCTCCGATTCATGAATTTCCCACGCGTCGAGCAGCACCCGCAGTCCCTTCTCCTCAGCGATCCGCCCCAGAAACAGGAAACACGGCACCTTCGGAAAATGGCGGCCCGCGGCGAAATCCTCGTTCTTGCAGAACGGCTCCCAGCCGTGCGAGATCACTTTTACCCGCTCTGGCTGGATACCGCAGTCCACGAAGGTTTTCCCCATGAACTTCGAGATCGCGACCCAGCCGTGGATCTGTTGAAAGGCTCCCGCCTTGTGAAGCGCCCACAACTGGAGGGCATACCAGGCGGTCCGGAGCCGGGACTCTTGCCAAGCCCCGGCACGAATTTCTGGCCAGTAATTCTTCTCCAGGCCAGCCGGTTGAAGGCGTCCCGCACCCCAGCAATAGCCGTTCACCGAGAAAGGCCGGAAATTGTGGATGAAATGAACCAGCGGAACTCCGCAGCGCACCAGGCTCAGATAAAGGCCGCTCGATCCGACCGGCATCAGATTGTGCAGTACGATGAGATCCGGATCGAATTCGTCGATTTGCCGCTCGACCTCTCCGATCGCCTCGCGGTTCCACGCCATCAGGAATGCCTGCCGCGCCCGCTCGATGAGATTCTGCCGGCCGACCCAGTCACGGCTGTCGAAGATGATCTCGCGAACCTCGTGCTCCGCCTCAAGCTGCTCGCGTATCTGCGCGACCGCAAGCTCCTCTCCCCCAATGTGGAGGTAGCGGTTGAAGATCTGAAGGATTCTCATGGGGCGGCAGGTCGTCAGTGCAGGCGGCGATGTACGCAGAAACGCTTCGTCACACGGCGAACTTGATACAACTTCCGCATTACTTTCAACAAACTCGCGTTCCCAAGCCAAGAAGGATACCCGCGGGCCGCCAGGTGATCCCGCTGGGCCCGCAGGCCTTCGTCGATCATCCGCTGCCAGTGCTTCTGCGTCGTGCTCTCCTCATGCCAGCGGAAACCGGCCAGCGCTTCAGGAATATAGCCGAAGCGGTAGCCCAGCCGCATCAGTCGCAGGTAGTATTCCCAATCCATGCAGTTGCGGTAGTCGACATCGAGCAAATGTCCGTCGGTGATGATCTCGCGGCGGTAGAAGGCAGACGTGGACGGAATCACGCAGCCGACAAACAGCAGATCCCGTTCGTCCACCGCTGTGTCGTATTTCCGCCTCATCGGGGTCTTGTCCTCTTTCACGTAGATGCAGTCGCCGTGGACGATATCCGCCTCTGGATGGCTGAGGATGTAGTCTGCGACCTTCTCCAGCGCACCGGGCAGCAGGTAGTCATCGCAGTTGAGCCACATCAACCAATCGCCGGTAGCCTGCCGGAAACCTTTGTTGATCCCGTCGCTCATGCCGGCGTCCGGTTCGCTCGCCCATTTCAAATGCGGATAGCGGGCCAGCACCGCCAGCGTCTCGTCGGTCGACCCCGCGTCGGTGACAATGTGTTCCACCGCGCCCCCCTTCTGAGCGAGCACGCTCTCGATGCAATCGGCGATAAACCCGCCCTGATTGAAGCTGGGCGTGATGATGGAGAAGGTCATCGTTCGGATAGGCAAGCCGCGGCGCGGCGGGTTCTCGGGGAGCATACGCGCCCCCTCCTTCGCTCATAAAGCTACGGAGGGCAGGCTCGCGTGTTGCGGAGCGCGCCCTCGCGGTCCGCCGTGTCCCTTGGCCCTTCCCGCCGGATTCTCCCTGAAGTCATCCCACGCCCTAGCTTCGGGAATCGGAGCCGACCCTGCTGAGGGCCACAAAACCGACCCTCAACTCGCTCTCACGGCGGCGTCAAGGTCACCCTCAAACGGAAGAACTGCCGGCCCGGTCCCGCTTTGGGGACGTTCACCGAGAGAAACGGCGGAACAATCGGTTCGCCGGGAGTTACAGGAGGTTCTATCCTCACCGGGCCGTAAACCGGGTGCCACTCGACAAGATCAAAACTTTCCTCGACCACATAATCACGACCGGTCGTGCCTACCCACGAAAGACTGACATTTCCGCCATTCACCACGGTCTCAAGAATTCTAAGGAGCGAGCTGGAATTCATCGGATCCGTCCCCGCAATCCATTCGTCTTCATCAGACATGCCGTCTCCATCGTAGTCCTGAGTCCAGTTTTGCACATTCAGGTAGCGGGGAGAAGCCGCGCTAAGTGCCAGCACCTCGGCGTCGGAAAGCCCGCGCGAGAAAATGCGCAGGTCATCGATGTTCCCGGTGAAATTGTAGTCCACCTGGTGGTTCGAACCTCCGATGCAGGGCACATTGTTGGATCCCGTTGCGAGCACCCGGCCGGAAAACGAAGAAGCCGGGTCGAGGACACCATCGACGTAGATCTTCGTCTCGCTCACGTTCACCTGTCCGCTTGAATTGAAATCGTCGTTCACGACCGCCACATGATGCCACACCCCGTCGTTCAGCGGGCGGGTTCCCGTGATATGACCGCTGTGGACCTCCAGTTTGAGCGCTTGGTCGGACGCCACGTTCGCCGTATTGTCCAGGCGCAGCACGTAGCGCGCGCCGGTGGAATTCGAGCCGTAACTGAACAAGGTTTGAAGTTCCGGCAATGAACGTGACGAAGTTTTCAGCCAGAAGGCAAACGTCCGCGGCGTCTGGCCGGTCGGCAACGCGAGCCCCGGAAGATTCACCTGGTCGTCGGTCCCGTCGAATTTCAGCCCGAGGCCAAACCTGCCAGGCAGCCACGAATTTGCAGGGTTAACGGCTCCGGCAAGGGTTCCGGAGAAGGGCGGAGCGACTCCGGCCTGGTTGACAACGGTTCCGGACGCTTCCTCGAAAGGAAACCAAATTTCGTTATCGAACAACACCGTCGCGCGGGCCTGGCCGCTGGCCTGCCCGACCCCGTCGGTTGCGGTGTAGTTGAAGTCGGCAACCCCAAGGAGATTTGTTAGGGGCTCAAAGCGCAGTTGGTTCGAGACGACCGAGGTGGTTCCGAGCGGGTTCGCCCCGCCTGCGAGAAGGGTGAGAGGAGCTTCACTCGTATCGTTAGCGAGGAGATTGGCCAGGTAGGGCGTGTTTCGCTTCGCCGTGAACGCGTCGGCAACCAGCACGGGAGGGGAGCCCTCGACAAAGAACGCCGATGCCGGCACGGGCTGGAGCGCGATGCCCGGCCCGGAGTATTTCAGGACCAGGTTCTCGGCTCCGGTCGCGTGCCGATAATGAATTCGGATCGGGTGAAGGCCCACCGCTAGATTGGCCGGCGCTGAGGCTCGAACAGAGGAAAAGATCGCGTCGTTGTCGATGGCGAGGCCTTCGTGGATCCAGAGACAGGTCGCCGCATCGGACTCGAGTTGGAACGTGTAGTTGCCAGCCGTGGCGATCGAAATGAAACCCGTGAAGGCCAGGCCGGCGTCATCGGTCCGGCTTAACAAGGCGGCAGACGGTTGGGCGGTCCCACCGCTGGCCACCGGGGTCAGCCCGCGGAAGTCGGGCAGATGCTGCCAGTAACCCTGGTAAGCCGACCAGCCGATTCCAGTTCTCATCACCCGGTCCGGCACAAACGGAGGAATCCGGGCATTGTCGTAGACCCGTGTCCAAGGACCGTTGCCCTTGCGGCGTCCTCCGACCGCGATGCGCTGCATCTCTGCCTGCAGTTGCGGGTTGGCCGCGGCAAGATCGGTTGCTTGCTTGGTGTCGGTGATGATATTGTAAATCCGGAAGGGCTGGGTGGGGGTTTGGATATTGTTCCGGACCCCCACCATGTCGCCGATGCGGATCGACTGCATCTGATAGCGGAGTTCCCCCCCGTGGTTCGGAAAGTCGGGGTAGCGCGAAGTGAACCCTCCGTAAAGGGTATCAAAGAAAAGATAATCGTGCTGCTTCTGCTGCCCTTGGCCCGTAAGGACCGGCACCAAGGAGATCCCATCCGAAACCGCCGGCGCATGGGTTTTGGCAAGTTCGGCGAATGTCGCCATCCAGTCATAGCTTGCAGTGGGCTGGGTAATCTCGCGGATGTTGGAGAGCTGATTGGTGCCGACGATCTTGGTAGGCCACCAGGCAATTGCCGGAACCCGGATACCGCCCTCCCAGATGTCGAACTTGCCTCCCTCAAATCCCGCGGAACTCTGAAAAACCGGAGCACCGCAAAACTTGTCGGAAGATCCGTTGTCGGAGGTGACAACGACCAGGGTGTCATCGTCAATTGCCAGGTCTTTCAGCGTCTGTAAAATGTCCGCCACGGAGTCATCGAGCCGCTTGATCATCGAGACATACTGCTTGGCCCCCGTGTTCCAGGTTGCATTGCAGGACGCATCGGCATTCGCAAGATTGTTGACCCGGGCCGGATCGTTCACCGCGGTGCTGGCGTAAGCCGGAGCCCCCAGCCATTGAACCCCTCCGTTCAAGCCCTTGTTCGCCGGGTAGGCCTTGGTCGGAGCGGTACAACCGTCGAAATGCGGGGTATCATAAGCAAGGTAGAGGAAAAACGGCCGGTCCGGATTTTGCTGGGTTTCCTCGATGATGGTTTTCTTTGCAAACGCTGTCCAAGCGTCGCCGGTGAAGAGATCCTGATAGGCGTCGGTGACAGGTTGATAATCGTTGTGGATGACCGCGAGGTTCGTGGCGGTTCCATTCCGCGGATAGTGTTCCCACCCGTCGTTGTGGCGGAGATAGCCGAAGAACCGATCAAATCCCCGTTTCAGGGGATGGGCGGGAGCTGCCGTGGACGGCTGAAGCGGGTTGATACCCGTTCCGGCGAGTCCTGCCTTGCCGACATGGACGGTACGGTAGCCCGCCCGCTTGAGCATGCCGGCGACGTTGTGATTGTCCGGCAGCGGCTTGTCGAACTCAGCATCGCGGATGAGGGCGTTCCCCTGGTGTTGTCCGAGTAGAAAACTGGCCCGCGAGGGTGCGCAAATCGGGGCACCGGAATAGTAATGGGTCATTTTCGCGCCCTCTGCCGCCATGGCATCGAGCCCCGGAGTCGAGAATTTCCAGATACCCGTTCGCTGGTTTTGCCAGAAGCATCCAATGTCGCCATACGCGAGATCGTCGGCGATGATGAAGATGATGTTCGGCCTCTTGACCTTGCTCGCGGAGTTGGTCGGCACGGTCCCGAGGTTCACTTCCATCCCGTCCGGGAGGCTGTCACCGTCGGTGTCGGCAATCGCTGGATTGGTGCCGGTATTGGCGGGAGAAACGTAGGTGCCGGTGTTGGTTTCGACCTCGTCGCGCAGGCCATCATTGTCGAGATCACCCGGAGCCGCGGTCGCGATCGAGGGAAACAAAATCGCGATCGTGAAAAAGAAAGAGAAACTTTTTGGCTGAAAGTTAGGTTTCATGCGCTTGGTAGAGGACCCTCGTCTCTTCCGTGGCGCTTGTCCAGCAGGCGGCTGCCTGAATCTGGTGTAGTGGATAACACTACGTGACTTATTGACATTTAAAACATCTCAGGGATATCCCAGCGAAAGCTTACCCCGCGCCTCGATGCACCCACGCGATCGCTCGTTGCAAGAGTTCCGCACCGTCTTTCAGGCCAAGCTTTTCCTTGATGCGCGCTCGGTAGGTTTCGATGGTTTTCACGTCGAGGATGAGCAATTCGGCAATATGCCGCGTGCTGGAACCCTTGCCGATCAGTTCGAAGACCTGAAGTTCCCGGTCGGCCAACAACGACACGGCGAGGCCGGAATCACCCGGTGCCTGCCGGCCGACCGAGCGGCTGACCAAATGACCGGTGACCGCCTCGCTCAGATACAATCCCCCGCCGAGCACGCACCGGATGGCCTGCATGACATGCCGACTGGCGTGCTGCTTGGTGATGTAGCCGCTGGCGCCCGCATGGATGCAGCGTTCGGCGTAGGTCATTTCGTCCTGCATCGATACCACCAGGATCTTTACCTCGGGATGCAGCACTTGCAGATCCTTGATCAGTTCGATCCCGAGTGACGATTTCAGGGTGAGATCGACAATCGCCAGCCCGGGCCGCGTCGCGGCGATGAGCTCGATCGCCTCGTGCCGGTCCTCCGCCTCGCCGCATACCTCGAGGTCCGATTCCCGCTCGATCAGTTCGACCAGCCGCTCACGGATCATCGGATGATCATCGACGAGGACGATCCGTTTCGTGATGGGGACGCTAGGGTTCATTGTAAAAAGGGAGACAGGAGACGGGAGACGGCAGCTCAGGGCTTCAGGAGGAAGGGAGCGGGATTGATGATCATGGAGCCGAGCATGCGACAAACTTCGGAATTGAGGGAGACCAATTCGCTGTGTTCTTCAAGGGTGATGTATTTGCAGTCCAACGCGAAATCGATGGACGAGTCCGTCTCGTTTGCTTCGCCATCGCAGTCGGTTAGTTTGGAAACGAAGTGGGCTTCGTAGCGTCGCTTCGCCCAAGCCTCCCGGAGATTGTTGCAGACTGAACGCGAAGACCGCCGGATCTGTCCCGTCAGCGCCCAGCGCTCCTCCGGCGGAAAGCGCTTCGAAAGCTCAAAGGCCTGCATCGCGACCGCATAAGCCTTACGATACACCTCCATTTCTTTGACGGATCGAACTGCCATATCTTTGGTTTTCCTGTTCCCTGTTCCCTGTTCCCTGTCCCCTGTCCCCTGTCCCCTGTCCCCTGTCCCCTGTCCCCTGTCCCCTGTCTTCACGCCGCGAAGTGTCCACTGTCCATCTCACAGGACACCACAGTGCCGCGAGGCCCGGCGCTGCCAATTGTGAAATCAGCCCCGATCATGCGGGCCCGGTATTCCATGATCCGCAGACCCATGCCGCCAGGATTCGGGAGTCCACGAGAAATGCCGACCCCATTGTCCTCGACCGACAGCCTCACCCGGTCGTCGCGCGTGGCCAATGAGACGATGATCCGCTCCGCCCGCGCGTGCTTCGCGGCGTTGACCAGCGCTTCCTGGGCAATCCGGTAAAGGTGGATGCCCACTGCAGCCCGGCACGCAGGGACCGGATCCGGGCACTCCACGGTGCAGATGCTGCTAAAGCGGCGGTCCAGGGTGGAGGCGAGTTCCCGCAAGGCCATTTCAAGACCTTCCGTCTCGAGCCGCACGGGATAAAGTCCCCGCGCCAGGTCGCGGGCCTGGTTGATCGCATCGTCGATCATGTCCGCAATGCGGGCCGCGTCGCGGGTTCCCGCTTCGACATCCTGGTCGAGCTTTTCGCGGAGCATGTTGGTGCTGAAAGCGGCACTGACCAGTTGCTGGCATAGCCCGTCATGAAGATCCTGACCGATCCGCGCCTGCTCGCGGTCGCTGATTTCCAGGATGTTTCGTTCCAACTCGCGGTTCTCCACGATCTGCGCCTCCAGCGCCCCGGTCCGCTCTTGCACCCGCTGCTCCAGATGGGAGTTCAAAGACCCCATCGCTGCCACCAGGCACACCGCCACCAGGAAGCTACCAAGCCGCATCATGGCGTTCAGATAGGGGGTCACAGAATGGCCATAGACCAGACCGGCGTTCAAATCCGCAGCGAGCCAGACCAAGGCTGAAAACATGGCAGCAAAGATGCCCGCGCGGAAACCCACCACCCGGCTGACCAGCAAAACTGGAATCAAATAGAACAGGGAACAACTGAGTTGCGGCCCCGAAAGATAGCTGACGATGCCGATGCCGACGATCATCAGGGCACTGACCGCGCAGACCGTGACGGGCGAGAGCCGGTCCAGCCAGCTCAGGACGTGGATCAGGAACGACATCCCGCGCTCGGGCTCGCTAGCCCGCACGGCCCCGTCCCGCTGAAGTCTCTCAAGCGGGTTCCCCCCGGGAATGGATGGCATAGTGGTAGGCATCGGCGATGGCTTGGTCGTAGCGTTCCGAATCGAAGTGGGCAATCAAGCGTTGCCGGCTTGCTTTCACCTTGGCCGGCAGCTCAGCCCGGGTCCGGGCACACTCGATGATTGCCGCGGCCAAGCCCGTGATCAAGCCGTCCATGTCCGTCACCGCCACCGCGGTGCCGCCCGCCAGCCGGACGATCTCGCCCTGCGCGCTGGTATCCGCCACGACCGGATAGCAGCCGGCAAGATAGGATTCCAGCAAGGTCACCGGCGTGCTTTCGCGAAAGCTCGGCAGGAAGTAAACGTCGGTCGCGTGCAGCGCCGCCACGTAGGCATCGCCGCTAAATCCGGGATGAAACTCGACCCGCTCGCCCAAGCCCAGCTCGTCCGCCAGCTTCATCAAGGCGGGAATCTCGGGGCCGCCGCCGGCCACCGTGTAGCGGAAGTCGATTCCCGCGGCGGACACTTGAGCGAGGGCCTTGAGCGCGAGGCTCAGCCCCTTGCGGCCCTCCATGTTGCCACCCGCGAAGAGCCGCAGCGGGCCCGTGGCAGGCGGCCCCGTCGGCCGTCTGAAGGCCTCCGCTTTCTCGCGGGAGATCGATGCGATCGGCAGGCGGACCAGCCGCCGGTCGCCCCGGTGCGGCTTCAGCAACTCTTCCGTTTCCTCGTTCGCCGCGAAAACCACCGCCGTGTTCCGGATGCAGTCGCGGAAGGCGCCCGAGCGGATCGAAACAGCCGTGTTCACGTCCCGGAGAAACTCGAAGAATCGCGATGCAGGACTGAGCATCGCGCGGAATGCCGGCGGAATGTAACCCGCCCCGCCGATCGGCCCCCACACGAAGGGGATCGGCAAACGCCATAGCGGCGAAGGCATCCGCCAGCCCGCGATGGTGACCTGGTGGCAAAGGTCGAAGCCTTCCTCCTCATGCCACGCCTTCGCCGCTGTTAGGACCTGACGATTGAACGATGCATAGTTCAGCCAGCTCTGCATGTGGGCGATCAAGCGGTTGGCACTGCACGCGCTGCGGTCCCGCAGAAAGCGGACTTTCACGTTCGCCGGGATCCGTCCTTCGCGTGCCCCGCGTTCCCAGCCTTCGCGATTGTGGATGTCGGTCAGGACGCAAACCTCGTGAAGGCGGGCGATCCGGCACACGGCCGCCCAGCCCACGCCGGGCTCCGAGCCGCCGTAGGGATTGCAGGCATAACCGACCGCGAGGATTTTCATGGAATCAGGTAGGGCATGGCAAGCTCGCCACGCCCGCTTTACCGCCGAAGGGCGGTGCGAAAAAGTTTAGGCGCATCAGGCGTTGTTCGCCTTGCCGCGGTCCTCGTCAGGACTTGGTCTTCAGGTGATCCGCCAGGCGCAACGAAAGGGCCACGATCATCAGGGTGGGGTTCGCGTGACTGCTGGTGGGGAAGACCGATGATCCGGCGACGTAGAGATTTTCCACGCCATGCACCCGGCAGTTCACATCGACCACTCCGTCCTCCGGGCGCTCCGACATCCGGGTGGTGCCGATGTTATGCGAGTTGCTGTTGAACTCCTGCCGTCCCGGATCGGCGAGGAAGCTCTTCTCATCCTCCGTCAAATGGAAGGTCCCAAGTCCGGAGCTCTCGAGCCGCTCCTTGAAGAGGGTCACAAAGGTGGCGATGGTTCGGAAGTCGATCTCCGAAAACTGGATGCGCGCCTCCAGCCGCGGCATGCCGAAGTCGTCGATGGACGAAGGGTCGAGGACGACGCGGCTGTCCGCCATCGGCGCATGTTCGGTTTGGAAGAAGAGCGGAAAGCGGTTCGATTTTTTCGGTGGCAGCACCATCGGCAGTCGGCGCTTTTGAAAGCACCGGGTGTAGGCCACGGCGGCGAGTTGGCCGAAGATGCTCGGCCCGTCCTTGAGCACGATCCCGAGATGGGTGGCCAGTTCACGACGCTGGTCCTTGAGGATCTGGAACAGCCGCCGCGGCCCCTTCTTGGCACCGCCGAGCAGCGTTTTCACCAGCAGGACGCTGGACACCATGGCGTTCCGGTGTTCAGACGCGCCGGAAACATTGCGGAAGAAGAAGCCGACCACGTTCCCTACCCGATGCTTCTCCTGCGCCTCGCGGGTCAGCCAGAACCGTCGCCGGCAATAAACTCCCTCGCCGTCTTTCTCGAACTCGTAAACAAAGTCCTTGGAAGGGTCTTTCAACTGGGCATGGCCGCAAACGCCGAAGCGATGGGATTGGTAATAGCGGCCGACCCGGTCGCGGTCGTTTCCAATTCCCGCGGGCAGAACATCCCTCGCCGCAAGCAGCAAGCGGGCATTCTCGAGCGCGCCGCACGCGATCACGGTGCGCTTCGCTTCAATCCTGAATACCTGGCCGGGAGTGCAGGCGGCGTCGACATGCTGCAATGCCTTGCCGTCGGGATGCATCTGGAGGTGCACCGCGTGAGCGTGAAGGAGCACCCGCACGTTCGGGGCGGCCTCGAGATCAGGGCGGTAACGTTTGCTGAAATCGGTGGGAATGCTCCAGCGTTCCATCGGCCAGGTCACCAGATCCGCATTATCGAACGACTTGAGGATCTCCGGCTGGGTTTTCGGAAAAACCGAGCGCGCATCGAAGTCGGCGACGCCCGCCTCCGACAGCTCGCAGGCACGGGCGATCGGCTCTTGGAGGCTTTCGAGGGTGATCGGCCAGCCGCTGCCGGGCACCCATGGGCGCGCCTCGAAGTCAACGGGGTCGAACGGCACGATGCGCCCGCCCCACACCGTGGTGGTTCCACCCCACATCCGCAGCCGGTTCTCCTCGAGCGGCTCATGGCTCCCCGGCGGACTCACTTTGCCACGGTAAAGATCGATCGCCGACGCCGTTTGGTTCGAGCCGCCGCCGGGCACCAGGATCACCTCGCGGCCGGACTTCATGTATTCGAGCGCCAGCGAAATGGCCGCGGCACCGCCACCAACGATGCACAGGTCGGCCGTCAGGCAGGTGCCTGATGGGATGGAGCGTGCGTCTTCGATCATGGGTCTCTCAGGAAAGCACCGCGCGGCAGTTCTCGATCAGATGGGCCACATTGCGGGTTCCCGTCAGAACGGAAGAAGCCCCGGTCGTTTCCAAGGCCACGCGCAGAAGCGCGGCGTGAGGGCCGACTCCGAGTTCACGGGCACGTTGCGCCACTTTCCCCTGCCATTCGCTGATGGAAGAAGAGGGCCCGTCACACGGACCGGGCAAGCGACCGCCGAGGGACACGTGGTTCAGCACGATCCGCGGACGGTCGGTCCCGGCATCCCGCAGCGGAGCCGCGAGTCCGCCGTCCTCGATGAGCGGGGTCTGGATCACTTCACAGTCCGGCCAGGCGAGGGCGAGGCGTAGGGCATCGTCATCGCCGCTGGAAATGCCCAGACGAAGCACCAGGCCGGCGGCTTTCAGCTTGGAAAGCTCGCCGAAGAGCGTGCCGTCCGACAGCGCGTCCGCGGGCGGATCATGCAACACGAAAACCTCCACGCGGTCCGTCCCCAGACGCCGCAATGAACCCCGCAGGCAGCGGGCGATGTGCTCCGGCCGGAAGTCCTGCCGCGGTCCGATCCTGTGCTTGAGCTTCTTTAGAAACGGGTTCAGCCGGTGAAAGGGAGCCGGCAAGTCGGCGCTGACGTAGCCCGCTTTCGTCATCAGCGAGAATTTCTCCCGCCGGCCGCGCAGCAGGCGACCGAGCAGCCGCTCGCACTCGCCCGAGGCATAGGAGTCGGCGGTGTCGATCAGGTTGATCCCGTGCTCGGCGGCGGCATCTAACAGACGCTCCGCTTCCGGCAGGGACAGCCCGCCGCGCAGGGAGGCCAACATGCCGGTGCCGAGACCGAGCTTCGAAAACGAATCGTTTTTCGCCATGATCGTGATCAGGAATTCTCTTCCAGACGCTGGCGGGCGAAGTCCCAGATGTGGGCCATCGACCGCTTGTCGAAGTGGGCCCGGAGCGGTCCCATGAACGGGCGTAGCGGACGGGTCAGCGCCATCGCGCGATCCACGGTCTTCACCATTTCGGGGGCGAGCCGCGCGCGTTTCTCCGGGTCCGTATTGCGGAACTCCTCGGTGATCTGCGTGAGCCACGAACAACTCTCGGCAACCAGATCGAGGCTCGACCCCCCCGTTTTCCAAGCGCCCTGATCTTCAATCTTGAGGAACTCCAGCAGCGCGGGCAGGCGCTTCTCGGTGTCGTCATATTCGATGGCAAAGGTCCGCTCTTCCGGCAAGCGGGCCAGCGCGTGTTCGTAGCTCTGGAGAAAGACCGCATAGCGGAACGGCTGTCGGTTCCGCACCCCGAACTCGAAGCGCGACTGCGACTCGAAGACATTGTGAGGATGGCGCCGCAGCACCACGAAGCGGCCGCTCGTCGCCAGCGGTCCCCGGTGCATGCCGATGGTCCGCGTGGTCTTCCACACCACCGTGCGGACGTCGTCGGGATCGCGGCCCAGCTTCCCGGCGAGCGAGCGGCCCAGCGCGTGGAGGATTTCCTCGTCGCTACCCTCCATACAGGCGAGGGCATCTTCAAAGGACAGCGGCGTGGGCGGAAAAGTGCTGCCGAGATAGAGCGCCGCCATCCAGCGCTTGTCCTCGCGCTCCTTGCGGCTGACGACACCGAGTGCTTGCGGGAACGACGACTCCGGCATGCACACGACGCCTTTGCGCTTGTCGAGGATGGCGGTGAGCACGGTGCTGCCGCTGCGGGGCTGCGAGAGGATGTAGGCAAGCATGACGAGAGGAAAATCGATTCGACCGGCACTAGCGTTGTAGTCCCTTCTGGAGGGAAATCACTGTCCGCGCAGCGCTAGCGGCGGACATGTGAACACCGTCGGTTAATTCGACCAACGCTGGATCGGCATCGGTGCCGAGATCCCACCATTCCACGCCACTGTCGCGGACGATCTTGGCAATCCATGAGGGAGTCGGCGAGTCTGCTCCGCGGCCGGGTGGTAGCCACACCAGCACCACACGGCTCCCGCGAGAACCGAGGTTCCGGATGTACCGCACGATCTCATCGGCCAAGGCGCGTTCCCCACGGATCTCGTCCTCATCGACCACCAGCTCCGGCCTGCCAGGACGGCTGGAGACACCGAGGTCGGGTCCGGTCACCGGATCGCCGAAGCCGCCGATTTTCCGGGCGAGCAGGGCACTGTAAAAGAAACCGGCGGGGCGCGCATAGGCACTGACACCGGGAACGCGCATCCCCGTCTGGAACCACGGGCTGTCCATCGCCTGCCCGACTTCCGACGGAATCGGATCGAGCGCCCGGTGCAGGGTATTGACCTCGACCACCAGCACCGGCGCAGCGGGGAGCAAGCCACGATCCATGGCCCGCAATGCATCCACCGCGCTACCGCCGTCGCAGCCCATGTTTGCAACGTCTTCGAAGCCGTTCGCTCGATCCGGTAAGCGCCCGGTAATGGAAGACCCGAGAAGCATGATCTCGGGCTTGCCCGTGGTCCCCGCCTGGATGCGCCCGAGTGACGAGAAGTAGTTGGACTCGCTTTTCGTGGTGCGCCCTCCGACAGCCCGCAGCGCAAGCGCCTGGATGCCGAAACACGCCGCAACGGTAAGAATCACGATGACAGCGTGCTTCATGGAAAAGTGGTCGGAAAAGCAGCGCCGGGGATCACGGCTTCTGATAGACGGCGCGGCTATTGTTCAGCTTGTAGAACTGCCCCTTCAGCAGCCCGGCATCCGCATCCGCGGCGGCGTCGTTCGCATAAGTCGGAAGGCTTGCCTTGATCCGGCCGAAGTCGGCGGAACCGTCAGCCTTGATTCCTGCCGTGCGGATCCCCGGCGCGGCAGCCGTGGCGTCCTTGTGAACGGAAAGCAGGTCGCCGGAATGCGCGGCGGTGCCGGACAGGGCAAGCGGACTCTCAGCGGTGCGGTCGCCCGCGAAGAGCTCCATCATTCCGCTGGACGAGCGGGTCCACGAGGTCGGCAAGCCTTGTTGCCAGCCGGAGTTGGAATTGTTGAACAACCACTTGCCGTCGGGATTCATCACCGCGAAGCAGCGGTTGAACTGACCCTGGTGGAAGCCGGTGGTTCCCAGGTCATCGATCTTGGAAATCCCGAAAAAGGGACGGAAGTTAACACCCGCGTTCGAACTGCCAAGCAGCTCCAGCGCCATCTGCGGTCCACTTTTCACAACGATCCCCAATGGGGTAGCGCGATAGCGCGCAGCGGACTCAATGTCCGAGCCGTTGCCAGGATACTGAGCAGCGGGCTTCAAACTTCCGGCCAGCAGGTTCATCAGGATCTGCTGCTGATATTCGTCGCCCACCGTCGTCAGGTGTGGATCTCCGTCGTTCGTCAAGCCAAGCTCAACCATCTTCGCGTGGGTGGGGAACATTGTACGCCCGTTGATGAAGAGTTGGCCCTGGGCCAAGGCGAAATCCCTGAGTTGGATGTCGGTAGGTAGCAGCTCGTTTCCGGAGTTTGCCGGCGGCCCACTCGCGTCGTAGGGCGTTGCATTGCTTGGGTGGCGCGAGACCATGATCCAATCCATGGGATACGCGGTTTGGATTTTTTGGTAATACTCACCGAAGGCCTCGCCGTGGTAACCGTCGTCGGATTTGTAAGTGCAGAAATCCGGCCGCAAGTCCCTCAGCAAAGTATTCCACACCGCCTGCGGCGTCTTCCGCCCCTCGGCGACGCTGATACCGCCGAGCGAAAGGTTGTGGAAGGCCGTGCCGCCGCGCGAGACACCGGACTCGCCGCGGATGTCGGAGAGGGAAAAGCCGATCACCCGGACGGTTCCGGACACCCACCGGGCGCGGACCCGCCGGGGTTCCGTGTTCTGGAAGCTGTAGGTAAAGACTCCCGCGCCAACGTCGCCGCCATTGTCGGTCGAGATCGGCGTGGCAGCCGTAGCACCCGGAACCTCGGTCCACGGACCACCCGAAGTGCTGGTCTCAAGCGCGAACGACCCGCCCCCTGCGAAGGTCGAGAAGAATACCTTCACGCGGTAGCACTCGAAGGACGAATTCGCCAATCCAAACTGAGAGGTCTGCCCTTGTCCAGATAGCCGCCACACCAGACCGGTGGGAGCAAGGTCGAACCGCGAGTGTTGGGCAGCGGCCCCGCCTCCCAAAGTTGCCGTGGTGCCAAGTCCCTGTTCACGGAGAGGGGCAACCGTCGCCGATAGCTCGTAGCTCAGGTCGAGGGCGTAAGAATCTCCCAGCATCAGGTAGCTCAAGCGAAATGGCGGTGCCGCCCCTGCCTGCCGGCTCGCGATAATGCGCTGCAGAGTACGCGGTAGTTGCGGCGGCGACTCCATCACCCGCACGTTCGCAGCCGCAAGGTTCTGGCCCGGCACACCCTGCGGACCCGCCGGTCCCGCGGGACCTTCCGGACCCGCCACCGCGACCGGGATTGCAGCCACCTGCCCGTAAGGAGACAGGGGCGCGACCTCGCCCGCCGCGGCATCGTCGCGCACGCGGTAAAAGAGCTTGGGCAGGTCGTGGTTGGACACGAGGGCCGACATCCTCCCGTCGATGCCGCGGAAGGCGTAGCCTTCGTTTTTCCAGGTCGAAAGATCGGGGGACGACTCGATGCGGTAGTGTTTTGCTCCGACCGTTTCGAATTCCAGCCGCATCAGTTTGCCGGTGACGGGCACGACCTGCTCGCCCGGTGAGATCGACAGCGACTGGCCGTGGAGGAGCCCGCCGAAGGCCAGCGTGAGGATGGAAAAGAGACGGATCATGCGTGATGGTAGGACACTCGCAAAAGATCGCAAACGCCGTTCAGAACTGGAAGTAGATGAAGCCCCGCGGCGCGCCGGGATTCGTGATGATTAGAAACAGCATGATGCCTTGGACCACGGCTTCTATGGGGGAGCCCAGCACCTTGTTGGCGAAGCCTTCGCGGTGCTCCCGAAGCCAGCCCCACGCATGGTAAAGGACGACCGCCGTGCCGTAGAACACCAGTGAAAAGGCGGGCGGTCCGGTGAAGCTGGTGCGCCCGCTGAAGACGCCTTGGAAGTAGGCCTGGATGCTGGCCAAGTCCGGCATTAAGAAGGTCAGCCAGAGGAGCGTCACGGCGTGGAAGGTGAGGAACCATGCGAATGCAGCACGCAGGAGGGAGAGAGGAGACAGGGGACAGGAGACAGGAGACAGCGGAGAATGGGCGCCTTGCATTCGATCACCTGAGCCCGCCAGACCGGCTTGGTTGCCTAGCTCTTTTCCCCGATTCCCGTCTCCGGCCTCCTGTCCCCTGCTCCCTGTCCCCTGTCCCCTGTCCCCTGCTCCCTGCCCCCTGTCTTCTGTCCCCTGTCTCCTCCTGCCCCATAAACGTTCAAGGGCGAGAAGGAGCCCGTGCAAGCTACCCCACAACGCGAACTTCCATTCCGCGCCGTGCCAGAGGCCGCCGAGGAACATCACGAGGAAAAGATTCACGTAGGTCCGGGCCGGTCCCTTGCGGTTGCCGCCCAGCGGGATGTAGAGGTAGTCACGCAGCCACGCGGAAAGCGACATGTGCCAGCGGCGCCAGAACTCGGTGATGCTGGTCGAAAGATAGGGGAAGTTGAAATTGATCGGGAACCGATAGCCGAACATCGCCGCGAGCCCGATCGCGATCAACGAATAGCCCGCGAAGTCCGCGAAGATCTGAAAGGTATACCCATACAAAAGCGGCACCAGATTGAAGGGCGAACCCTGGGCCATGACCCCCCTGCCGGTTGCGAGATAGGCGGTGTGCTCGGAGAGGTTGTCCGCGACGAAGACCTTGAGGAAGTAGCCGGCGATGAGCGCGCGGGTCACTTGCTTCCACGGAATGTCGCCGAACTTCTTGGCGGCGATCTGCGGCCAGAATTCCTTCGCCTTGACGATGGGCCCGGCGACGAGTTGCGGGAAGAACAACAGGTAGAACCCGATGTCGCGCACGCCCTTGGCGAAGCGACCGCTCTTCGATCCACCCGAAACCAACGCGTCTCCCTCCCGGGTTACCTCGCCGCGGGAGACGTCCACGATCATGCTGATGCCGTGGAAGGTGTAGAAGGAAATGCCGATCGGCAAAGGGATGGCCTTGAGCGCGACCACCCATTCGGCGGGGAGGAAGGGCATCATCCCGGCGAGGAAAGGGAGATACTTGAACACGCCGAGCAAGGCGAGGTTCATCATCACGGCCAGCCGCGTCCAGTGCTTCACCTTGGCCTCGTCCCCCGCCACCTTGTGCAGGATGATCCGGCCGGTTGCCAGGCTGTTGCCGACGCATGAGATGGCGAGCAGGCCGATCAGTTTCGGATCTTCCCAGCCGTAGAAGACCACGCTGGCGACCAGCGCGATCATCACCTGCCATGCCTTGCCATGCCGGCCGCGTGACCAAGGCGCATAGTAAAGCGCGAAGGTGACCGCGAGAAGGACGAGGAATTCCCAAGAGTTGAAAAGCATGCGTCAGCGGAGAGGCGCAGAGTTTTTCAGAAAGGCTACCGATCCCGATTGGATCACAGCACTGGCAGGTAAGAGGGATTTCTGCACCCCTGGCAGGACGCCTTTTGATCCCGGAGGGATCGCAGCTCCGGTAGCCGGGGAGCGAGCGAAGCGACCTCCCCGGATTTCGGCCTGGAAAGGGAATCCGATCCTGAAGGGATCGCAGCCGGTGATTGGAAACAGGATGCGTTCAAAGGAGGGAGCGTGGCTGCGTTCCCTCCGGGAACGGAAACTCCCCGAGCGGGCCAATCCGGGGGTATCGGCTTTGCCTCAACCCCCGGCGACCGGAGCTTTCACCCCTCCGGGGAGATGGGGACCTATCGGGATCAGCTTGAGCATCGGCTACCGAGACTTTCATTCATCCGGCGAAAAAGGTGGTCCCAAGGAAGGGGATCTAAGGCTTTTCCAAGATGCCGGCCATGTAGTCCGCTACGGCGGATTCGGAACAAACCCGGTTCCACCAGTCCACGGTTGCTTGGTGGCGAAGGTGGAGTTCAGCGGGATTCCCTAACAGGCGTGCCAGTGTCGGCTTCAACTCCGACCAATCTTCAAGTTGGAGGATCGGGCTGTCCTTGTAGAAGCGGTTCGGGGGCAGGGGGGCGGAAATCACAACGCAGCCCAGTCGCATGGCCTCCCAATGGCGGATGGTTTCGTGACTCTCGAAGCCCGGCGGGCAGAGCGCGATCTTGGTGTCGGCGAGGGTCCGCGCGTATTCCTCCGGTGCCAGTCCCTTGCCGAACCACTCGGTGAAGGCGATGTGGCCGCCCGGAACGGCGCTGGGGAACGAGCGCTCTTTGGTGAGCTTCTCCACGCCCCGACGGGCGATTTCCCGCACATACTTGTTTCTCGATAGATTCCGCTTCGGCAGCCACCAGACCGGGCGGAACTGCTTGAAGACGTCCAGACGGTTCCGGTTCAGGTAGC
>JAYTLR010000070.1:0-14879 GCA_043729195.1 Akkermansia sp. | reverse complement strand
CCGGCAAGGCGTTCGCACTTGGCACTTACCCCGACGAGCGAGCTCAAGGCTACCCGGCGCGGCTCTTCCGGAAACCGAGTTCAGTCCACGATTCAAAAGCCGAATCGCGACGGAACCGGGCATTATTTCGGCGGGAAGGCCCCACCCTTGAATCGCTCGTGCTGACGGACCAGTTGGAGATCTTCCGGCTCCTCTTTCAAGCCACGGGCGGAGAACTCGACAGCACGCTCGCGATTCCCTCGGGCGAAGTGGACTTCGGCCATGGTATCGAGGTAGGCCGCTTGCCGCGGGTTGTTCTCGATCGCCTTTTCAAGATACTTCTCCGCCTCATCGAGATGGCGATTGGCCCGTGAGGCCAGCCAAGCGGCGGAGTTTCGGGTGTTGTCGCTGTCCGGAAAGCGGGCGATGCGTTTGATCAGATTTTGCCAGAGCGGGGCGAACACCTCGTCGTGCTCCTTGACCAGCCCCTCCGTCCGCATCGGGACGAAAAAGTAGTCCGCCAGCGAGAGATCGGCAAAAGGCATGGAGGCGGATCGACGGATGTCGGCCGTCGCCGCTGCCCGGTCCTCGTCGAGACTGGAAAAGGCGCGTGCCATATCCGCGTCAATCCGTATCCGCAGGCTGGCAGATGCCCCGAAGACGACAGGCACCCCGTAATCATCGTTTCCCGACATGGCTTCCTGAAGTGCCAGTGCCTCGGCGAGGACCGCGGCGGTATCCCAATCGCCAGCGGCAAATGCCTGCTGGTTGAGATAATAAATCGCCTTGAGGAAGGCCAGCGAGTTACCGGTGCATTCGATCGCGGCACGGCGCCACCAGCGGTGGGCCCGCTCGAAATCTCCCGCGAGGGCGTAGGCGGCACCGCATTCGACCTGGCTATCGACCTGCCCCATCGACATGAGCTCGGCGATCCGTTCCTGCTCGGCGGCCGCGGCCTCATCGCCGGCGCGCCGGTAGCACGAAGCGGCATAGGCTCGGAACGAGGGGTAGCCGGGACTGCGCTTCGTCAGCCGCATCCATTCCGCGGCGGCTTCCGACCAGCGGCTGACACCTGCAAAATGGTAACCCGCGAAGTGCTCGGCCGCGCTGTCCGGGTCGACCTTGGCCAGTGCCTCGACCCCCCGCAGGAAATTGCCGGAATCCTTCATCCCGCGCATGTCGCTCAGCTCGATGAACATCCCGAGTTGCTCCAGACGCTCAGGTCCTTCCGCTTTCTCAATGGACGTCCAGGCGTGGTCGAAGAACTTGGCCCGCTGATCCGCCGGATCGGAGATGCGGCCATAGAGACGGCAGAGCAGTTCAAGCCGCCCGAAGTCGTCCAACTCCGGTTCCACGGCCGCAATCCAGGTCCAAAGCCGGTCGGGGCGCCTGTAGCCGTCGAACAGGTTCTCGACCATCTGCATCCAGCGCACCTCGTCCTCACCGGCGTAGGCCGCGGCGGCGCGGATCACCGGCCAGACGGTCGCGAGCGAGGTGGTTCCGTATGGGCCCGAAAACAAGCGCGAGGCGGTGCGGATGAAAATCTCCTGATCCGTCTTGGCGAGTTCCGCAAGCGGCGCGAGGAAGGCGTCTTCCAACTCCTTTTTCAGCCCGCGACGCTCAAGAAAATAGCCGAGAACCGCAAGTTCGGAGAGCTCGTTCAGCTCGTCATCGGGATCGTCGATGAGGACCCGGAAACGCTTCATCGCCCAGCCGGTGTAGTCAGGCTTTTCCGGATCCAAACCGAAAACCTTGAGGGCTTCCTCGATTCTTTCGGCAGACTCGAGGTAGTAGAACGCGGCCGAACGATCCAAGGATGTCATCAGCTTCTCGGCTTCCTCGTGGTCGCCCGTCAAAAATAGCAGACGGAGTGACTTTGGTTGCTCGTCCTCGTCGCCCGCCGACGCAAGCCGCCGGAACTGGCGGGTCATCTCGGGCTTGATCGGCTTCCCTTCCCAGCGGCGCGCCGCGAATTCCCGGTAGATGGGCAGAGCCATGGCGGAAATGGTTTGGGGCATGGCCGGTGCCGACTTGATCCAGGGCAAAGGATCGCCATCCAGCAACCGAAGGCGGGCCCCCGAGAGTTCGAGCCCCGCCTGGTCGGCCTCGGCTGCCGCCTCTTTCAACTGTCCGGCCGCTGCATGCAGGGCATGGCGCCAGAGATGGGCGTCCTTGCCTTCGAGCGATTTCGACTTTTCCAGCTCCTGGTCCAGCGTGCCGGTGGTCCGGTGGAGGGTCGCCATGGCCATGAATTCCGCGGCATCCGGGCGGGCCATCCGGAGATAGGAAAAGGCACCCGCGAGGTCCGGGGTTTCACCGCCCAGACAGTCGCGCGCGGCCTCGATCGCTACGCCCCGCACCTGCGACTCGAGGGTTAGCAAAACGGCATCATCCTTTTCGAGGGCATACAATTTGAGGATCTGCCGCCAGGCGCGAAGGGTCCGGAGCTCGCCGATCACTTTGCGCCGTTCGTCCACGCCACCGCGGTCGTAGCGCATCACGAGATCGACGATCTTCGGCGAACTGTCGGGAAGGATCCCCAGCTCGATCTTGCGCAAAAGTTCCCGCGCCCGCAGCGCGGCTTCCGGGTCGGGACCCTCCGCCGCGCGCTCGAGTTCAGGCAAGGCATGCTCGCCCAGTTTCCAAAGCTCCTGGGTCGCAGCCTGGCGGACCACGAAGGAATCATCCGACAAGCGCGACACCGCTTCTGCGGCATCGGTCGCCGTGCCTCCCGGCGGAGCCGCCAACGGTGCGGCGGACAGGCCGGCGACTGCCATCCATGCCCACAAGGTCGGTTTTGCGGCTCGCAGTTTCATCGGTTCAGAGACTCCTGTCTTTCAACGGGAAATCAACCCTGATCCTTAGGCCCGGCAAGCAGTTCTTCCCCCCAACGTGGCAGAAACTCCCCCGCCCGGCTGCTCCGGGACTCGTGAAACGCCGATCTCGCCGCGCTTTCTTCTAGATCAGGGCCTACTTTCCGATGCAAAAGCGACTGAAAATCGCGCCCAGGATTTCCTCGGTGTCGATCCTGCCGGAGATCTCCCCGAGAGCATCAAGCGCCCCGCGGAGCTCGAGCGCGGCGAGTTCCGGAGCAGAGCCCTTTTCTAACAGGCCCGCGACGCTATCCAACGATTCGTCGGCGCGGCGGAGGCAATCGCGGTGGCGCGTGTTGATCGCCACGGCATGCTCGCCCCAGTCCGCCTCGCCGAGGTCGAGCGCCTCGCGGATCGCGCGGCGGAGCCGGTCGAGCCCTTCACCGGAACTGCACGAAAGCCGGACACCAGACTGCTCCGACCACTCCGCATGCTCGCCGAGATCGCACTTGTTCAACACGGTGACCACCCGCCCCGCGCTTTCCGGCAGCGTCACGCCGCTTTCGACCATCGGCAGCGCCGCATCCCGCACCACCAGCAGCAGGTCGGCCCGGCCCGCCTCTTGAAGGGTGCGGCGAATGCCTTCGCGTTCGATCCCCCCGCCCCCGCCGCGCAAGCCGGCGGTGTCGATCAGGCGCAGCGGCACCCCGTCGAGCACGACTACTTCTTCAATCGTGTCGCGGGTGGTGCCGGCCTCGTCGCTGACGATCGCGCGTTCGTTGCCGAGCAGCAGGTTGAGAAGACTCGACTTGCCGGCATTCGGTCTGCCGCAGATCACGGTGCGCACGCCTTCTCGGAGGATTCTCCCCTGCTCCGCGGTGGCGAGCAGGCGGGCGATGCCTTGACGCACCCCGTCGATGCGGGCGCTGAATAGATCGCCTGTGTCGGGATCGATGTCGTCTTCCGGAAAATCGATCCACGCTTCCAGGTGGGCCACCAGGCCGATCAGGTCTTCGCGCAGCGCACCGGTCTGGCGACCGATGCCGCCCTCCAGTTGCTCGTGGGCGGCGCGCAAGGCGAGGTCGCTTTGCGCGGAGATCAGGTCCATCACCGCCTCGGCCTGGGTAAGGTCGAGCTTGCCGTTGAAGAACGCACGCTGGGTGAATTCGCCCGGTCCGGCCGGCCGGGCACCGCATTCTAATAGTCGCTCGATCACCCGCCGGGTGACCAACCGGCCGCCGTGGCAGGCGATCTCGACCACCGGTTCGCCGGTGAAGCTACGGCTGCCGCGGAAGATGGTGAGCAGGACATCGTCAAGGGTCCGCCCGCCTGAATCGCGAATCTTGGCGCGGCTGGCCCGGCGTTCCACCACCGGGCCCAACGGAGCGCCGCAGGCGAGGCCGGCGATCTCCTCGGCACGGCTGCCGGAAACCCGGATCAGCGCCACGGCCGCGGTGCCGCCGCCACTGGCCAGTGCCACGATGGTGTCCAGGTTTCCGCCGTCGCTCATCACTTTCCCGAGGTGGGCGTGACGGCCTGACCGCCGATACCGAGGAACTCCCAGCAAATGAATCGGCTGATCGACAGCCGCGGGCTCGGATCGCGCGTCCACTCGAGTTCCAAAGTGGCGGTCTTGGTCTTTGCCCGGGCGCTCTTGGCGCCGCGCCAATTGAGGATCGAGAGCGCTCGGCCGAGCTCCGAGTCGATGGGGACTTCGATCCGGACCGAATCGGTCTTGTGGGCGGGATCGGCCATCCGGTAGGTCTTCATGCCACGGACGGTCTTGCCTTGCTCCGGGACATCCTCGACCACGAAGAGCCGGAAGATCGCCTTGCGCCCGGGATTGGGAAGTTCGGTGAAGGCACGAAAGGTGCGATACTTGGTTTGGATAAAGGTTTCCCAGTCGACTCGCAAGCCGTCCGGGGTCCGCTTGAAGAAGACCTGCACCTTGACCGGTTCCGACGTGAAATTGCCGACCTTGGCCATCGACGAAAGCAGTAGGTCCGGCTCCTGAAGACCATATTGCACTTCTAACGGCGCGATCGGACGGAAGAAGTCGCGCATCTCGAACTGCGGCGGTTGATCGTAGCGCATGGTGAAAATACCGCGCTTTAAATCGTCGGGCGGCAGTTGTTCCGCGGAGAAACCGGAAATCGGAGTGTCGGTGTCGTCGATCTTTCCCGCTCCGTAAAATTCGTCCATGCGGGTGAGCAATTCGCTCCCGTTGATCGAGAACGCGGACTTGCCGGCGGCGGTCTCCGCGGCAAGGAAATCGGCAAGGACCTGGCGGGCATCATCCTGCCAACCAGTCAGGAGGTAATACTTTTCGCGCTGAAGGGCTTGGGCTTCGGCGTTCATGGTCGGCCGCGCCGCCACGCTGCCCCTGCCCTGTTTGTTGAGGAAAAAGATCCAGGTGCTCCCCGCGGTGAGAATGAGGAAGAGCAGGACCAGCATCGGAATCACCACCGCCTTGCGGCTTGCCGGTTTCGGCGGCTTGATGGTCCACGGGTGGGGCTTCGGCTTGTTCTTTTTGACGCGGCCGGGCTTGACCAGCGGATCCACGTCGGGCGGCGCGATCCCCACGGGTGCCGGGAGCGGCGCCGGAGCATCGAACGGAACCGTCACGGCCTCCGGCTGGGGTTTCGGCTCCATGCGCTTCCCGACAGGCCGGGCCGGCGGCTGGATCGGCAGATCCACCCGTGCCACGGGAGGTCGCGGCGGCAGATCGGCGGTGGGAGAGGCCTGGAAAGTCGGCTCGTACCCGGGTGCGACGTCGGGTTGATAATAGGCCTTGTTCCGGGCGATTTCCTTTTCCTTATCTGTGGCCCGCTGAAGGGCTTGCGCCTTCTCCACGGCGAGCGCCTTTTCCGCGGCGAGCGCCATGGCCCGCTCTTCCGCCAAAGCTCGCTCGGCAGCGAGGGATTTTTCACGGGCCAGTGCCCGCTCTTGGGCGAGGGCCCGCTCCGCGGCCTTGGCCTTGCCCGAGGCCATCGCCAAGGCTTCCTCAGCGGCACGGGCCTTCTCCTCGGCGATCGCTTTCTCTTGGGCAAAAGCTTTTTCCTGAGCCTGGGCCCGTTCTGCTGCGAGGGCCTTCTCCTCCGCGTATGCCTTTTCCTGAGCCAGTGCCCGCTCTGCCGCGAGCGCCTTTTCCTCGGCAAATGCTTTCTCGGCCGCGAGCGTCCTTTCGGCGGCCAAGGCCCGCTCGGCTTCCAGTGCCTTTTCGGCCGCAAGCGCAAGCGCCTTTTCAGCGGCGGCAGCCCGTTCTTCGGCCAAGGCTTTCTCGCGGGCCAATGCCTGCTCCATCTCCCGCGCCTTTTGCTCCGCCAGCGCCTTTTCGGCGGCTAAAGCCTGCTCGCGGGCCAATGCCTGCTCCATCTCCCGCGCCTTCTGCTCCGCCAGCGCCTTTTCGGCAGCTAAAGCCTGCTCGCGCACCAGCGCCTGCTCCGTTTCCAACGCCTTCTGCTCGGCCAAGGCCCGCTCAGCGGCGCGGGCCTGCTCTTCCGCCAGCGCACGCTCGGCCGCCCGGGCCAATGCCTGCTCCTGGGCAGCGGCCCGCTGCTGGGCGAGTGCGCGCTCCTCGGCCAGCGCCTGTGCCATGACCCGCGCCTTCTCCTCCGCCGCCGCCCGCTCGGACGCCAGGGACTGCTCGCGTACCAAGCTTTGCGCGGCAGCTCTCGCACGCTCCTCGGTGAGGGCCCGCTCGATGGCTCGGGATTGCTCTTCCGCCGCCGCCCTCTGCCGGGCGATCGCTTGCTCGGCGGCGATGGCTCGATCTTCGGCCAAGGCCTTTTCAGCGGCGGTCGCCAGTGCCCGCTGGTGCCCAAGTGCCCGCTCTTCGGCCAAGGCTTTCTCGGCCGCGACCGCCTCCGCTTCGATCCGCGATTTCTCGGCAGCGATCAATGAGGCGCGTTCTTCGGCTAGCGCCTTCTCGGCGGCTACCGCGGCCTCCATCGCCTCGGATCGCGCCCTTTCAGCCGCCAAAGCCCGCTCCGCTTCCGCCAATCTCCCGGCTGTCAAATCCTCCACCAAAGGTGGCAGCGGTTCCGCGACCGCCACTGCGGATCGATCACGGAAAGGAGATGCCTCGGGTTCCGCGGACCGCACCACCGGCAATCCATTGGGCCTCATCGGCGGCAAAGGCGGCGGCCCGGAACCCTTGCGGGATTCAGAAGGCGCCGGTTCGTGGACGATCACCGTCGGCACTTCGATTTTGGCGGAGACTCGATGAGAAGGCGCGGCTTCCGATTCAGGCCCGGGCGACGTGATGGTGCCGCTGCAATGCGGGCACGGCCCGGTCATCGGCGGCAGATCCTTCGGCACGAGGATCTTCCCGCTGCAATGGTCGCACCGGAATTCCCGCTGGTTCTGAAATACGTCAACAACCGCCATCATCTTCCCCTTTGAAGGGCCGATTCATAATAAGAGAGTTCCCAACTGTCAAATGGTCCTAAAGTTTATCTTCAGGCAGTCACGCCGGGCATGACTGAGTCCAACACTTCCAGGCAGCGGACGTTTTGGGCCGGCGTCCCGATCGAGATCCGCACCCACTCCGGCAGCTTGTAGCTGCTCATCGCGCGGATGATCACGCCCTGTTTAAGCATGTCGCGGAACACCCGGTCGCCCTCGCCGACCTTCACCAAGATGAAATTCGCCACGCTGGGCACGAACTCCAGCCCGCGCTCGCGGAAGGCCGTCTCGTAGAACGCGAGTCCTTCCTTGTTGATCGCCTTGGTCTTCGCCATGTGCTCGGCGTCGTCCAGCGCCGCCAGCGCGCCGGCTTGGGCGATGGCGTTGGTGTTGAATGGCTGACGGGCCTTCTGCAGAATCTCCGTGACGCCCTTCGAGCACAGCCCATAGCCGATCCGCAGCGCGGCCAGGCCGTGGATCTTCGAGCAGGTGCGCAATACCGCCACGTTGCGGCCTTCGCGGACATATTTGAGCACGTCCGGCGCGTCGTCGAGGAACTCGTGGTAGGCCTCGTCGAAGCACACCACCACATGCTCCGGCACCCGCGCCATGAAGCGGTCGAGCGCCTCCTGACCGACCATCGTGCCGGTCGGGTTGTTGGGATTCGCGATGAACAGCAAGCGCGTATCCGGCGTGATCGCATCCGCCATCCCTTCCAAGTCATGCACGAAGCCCGGGTCCGGCACCTCGACATACTTCGCGCCGAACAGCGTCGCCATCAGCTTGTAAACCACGAAGGCGTGCTTCGCGGCGATCAGCTCGGCCTTCGGGTTGAGGAAGGAGTGGCACAGCAGCTCGATGATCTCGTTCGACCCGTTGCCCAGCACCACGTTGGAAAGCTCCATATTGAAGCGGTTCGCGATCGCGCTGCGCAGCTTCCAGCCGCCACCGTCCGGATAGATGTGCGAATCCTCCAGCGCCTTTCGCATCGCCTCCTTCGCCAGCGGCGACGGGCCCAGCGGGTTCTCGTTCGACGCGACCTTGACGATATCCTCCGCCCTCAAACCCAGCTCGCGGGCGGTTTCCTCGATCGGTTTCCCGGGCTCGTAGGCGATCAGGTCGCAGACAAATCGGTTGGCAAATTGCTCGATGGCCATGCGCGGAGGCTAGGCACGGCTGCTGGGGGCCGCAACCCACAAGATAGGTCCGCAGCGCCTCGCAGTGTACTGGACCGCGGACTTTAGTCCGCTTGGACGGTCGGGGATTTCGAGCGGACTAAAGTCCGCGGTCCAGTACACGTCAGGCCGCTTCGGCCATGTAAATCGCCGCCACCCCGAAGCTCAGCGACTCCGCTTCCGCCTCCCTGAACCCCTGCCCTTCTAACAAATCGCACATCGCCCGGCCCATCGGGAACTCCTCGATCGAGCCGCCGAGGTATTCGTAGGCATCCTTCTGCCCGGTCAGCAGCCCGGCCGCTTTCGGCAGGACGTTGTGGAGGTACCAGCGGTAAGGCACCTTCAACACGCCGGTCGGTAGTGAGAAATCCAGGACTAACAAGTGCCCGCCCGGCTTCAGCACCCGCCGCATCTCGCGGATCGCCTTGGCGTAGTCGGCCATGTTCCGCAGGCCGAAAGCCACGGTGACGACGTCGAACTCCGCGTCGCCGAAGGGCAAGGCCAGCGCATCCGCGACCAGCGTCTTCGCCAGCCCGCGCCTGCTCGCATGGGCCAGCATTTCGGCGCAGAAATCGCTGCCGATGACCTCCGCCTCCGGACAAGCATCCTGCATTTCCAAAGCCAGATCCCCCGTTCCGGTCGCCACGTCGAGCACCCGCGCCGGCTTCCAGCCCCTCACGATCCGCGCGACTTTCTTCCGCCACAGGATGTCGGTGCCCAGGCTGAGTACGTGGTTCGTCGTCACATAGCGGTCGGCGATGCGGGCGAAAGCCTCGCGGACATACGACGGATCTTGAATGGTGCCAGCTCCCACGCGCCAACCCGTAGCCCGGATTACGGGGCTGCCAAGTGCGGAGTCCATCGGCTGTGGCATTTCCAATGCTCCTGCCAAAATGGCGATCCCCCAAGCTACCACATTATGGCGGCTTTCTTCCACTCTCCATCTTTTCCATCTACCCCGGCTCTCGCGAGGCCCAGTAGATCTCTCCCCTTGCGCCCTACAATAATCACCCGCTGGCTGATAACGCTCACACTTATCTGAGGCGGCGTGGTTTGGTACGGCTGCTGCAACAATTCCACAAGGCGACTGATCGTGAGTTTTTCAGGTGTCCGAAGCCCTGAATCTTCAATTGTTGCAACCACGAAAAAAAGCGCGTGTTCCGGAACATGCGCCAAATCCGGCACTGGCGCCCGCAGATAAAAAGTCCTCCCGCACCACGCCCCATACCCGACGAGCATCAAAAAGAGCCCGCCAAACAGCAGTAGCATGCGGGATTTCTTCATAACGATCGTTCGACCGCCCTACGGCAGAATATCCCCATAAATCCCCGGATCACTCCCCGGAATCTCCACCGCCCCGCAGGCCTTTGCGTAAAACTCCCGCGGCCCGACCCCGCCGATGAAGGCATAGGCATGCCCCAGCTCCCGCAGCGCCTCCAGCGACTTCATCAGCAGCGCCTTTCCGATCCCCGTCCCGCGCGCCGCTTCCGCCACGCCGGTCGGGCCGAAGAAGCCGCGCATGGTGGTGTCGTAGCAGGCGAAGCCGAGGATCGCCTTGTCCTTCGTCGCGATGAAGCAGGCGACCGGCTGGCGGGTGATCGCCACCTCGACCTCGCTCACCCATTTCGCCGAAAAATGGGTCCGTGCGAACTCCGCCACCGTGTGCTTCTCGAAGGCCCGCGCCCGCCGCAGCGTGATGCCCTGCCCTGCCACTTTGGAGTAAAGTTCCCCGCTCTCCGGCAGGTCGTAGAGGCGCACGAGCATGTCGATCATGCGGGGATGAAATCACCAATCACCAATCTTCCAATCACCAATCTTGCTGCGAATCTGCGGCAGCAACTTTCGAAACTCTCGCTGCTAGCCTGTTGGAGATGGCCGTTTACGCCTTCGGCGAGGCCTGCCGGGCCTACCACGCCCAGCGAGAACCTGAGAGATCTTGAGGCTGAGCAAAATCGGGGGCGGTCCCATTCCTCCGGCTCTCCAGCATGCCTTCCAGATCCGAATCCGGCCACCTTCGGCTTCCACGCCGTTTGATGATTGAGGGATTGCTGATTGATGATTTGCCTTTCCTCTCCGCCACCCCTCTCATGCGGGAAGGAAATGGCCCCCTACCTTCGCTTCGAGAACGTGACCCGCCGCTTCGGGTCCTTCACCGCCGTCAACGACGTCACCCTGGACATCGAGAAAGGCGAGACCTTCTCCCTCCTCGGGCCCTCCGGTTGCGGCAAGACCACGCTGCTCCGCATGGCCGCTGGCTTCGACCAGCCGGACATCGGCCGTGTGCTGCTCGACGGCAAGGACATCACCCCGCTCCCGCCCGACCAACGGCCGGTTAACACGATTTTCCAGAGCTACGCGCTGTTCCCCCATCTCTCCGTTCGAGAGAACATCGCCTTCGGCCCGAAGATCGCGAAGTGGGCGCCCGACGCGATCGCCCGCGGCGTCGACGAGATGCTCGATCTCATCGACCTCAAGGCCCACGCCGACAAGAAACCATCCCAGCTTTCCGGCGGCATGAAACAGCGCGTCGCCATCGCCCGCGCCCTCGTCAACAAGCCCAAGGTCCTGCTGCTCGACGAACCCCTCGCCGCCCTCGACCTCAAACTCCGCCAGCGGCTCATCGTCGAGCTCGATGCGATCCACGACGAGGTCGGGATCACCTTCATCTACGTCACCCACGACCAGGGCGAGGCGATGTCGATCTCCGACCGCATCGCCGTGATGAACAAGGGCGTCATCGAGCAAGTCGGCCCGCCCGCCCAGATCTACGAGGCACCCCGCAGTTCCTTCGTCGCCGCCTTCATCGGCGACACCAATTTCCTCGACGGCAAGATCACCGAAACCCTCGACACCCACTTCTCCCGCTGCGAGGTGAACGGCTTCGGCAGCATCGTCATCGACAACGACAAGCCCGTCGCCCCCGGCGAACGCATCCACCTCTCGATCCGCCCGGAGAAGCTCGTCGTCTCCCGCGAAAGGCCCGAGATCGGCCCGCTCGACAACGCTGTCGAAGGCAAGGTCGAGCACGTCATCTACTACGGCTCCCACACCCGCTACTGGGTCCGCTGCGGCGAATGGAAACTCTGCGCCGAGATGCAGCACCGCACCTTCCTGCTCGACCACGCCCCGCCGAAATGGGGCGACACCGTCTGGCTCATGTGGGACGCGAACGACGGCTTCCTGCTGGAGCAGTATCGGGAGGAGGATGAGGGGATGCTAACCTTGCCGGGGGAGTGAAAGGCAAATCATCAATCATCAATCTTTCAACCATCAAACGGTCAGTGGACGAAGAGATTACAGCCAAATGAATCGCCCCCAAAAGCCCGAACTCCTCGCCACCGCCCCGAGCTTCTTATGGCTCGTGATGTTCGTGCTCGTGCCGGTGGCGATCATCTTTGCCATTGCGTTCCGCCCCGCCCTGCCGGCCGGCGGGATCGGCGACGGCTGGAGCCTGAACGCGATCCGAGCCCTCGCCGATCCCAGCTACCCCGCGCTCTTCGCCCGCACCATCTTCGTCGCGGCGATGACCACAGTCCTCTGCATCGCCGCCTCGCTGCCTGTCGCCTACGCGATGGCCCGTCTCACTCCCGTCTGGCGTTCGCGCGTGCTGCTGCTGGTGATCGTGCCCTTCTGGACCAATTTCGTGATCCGGGTCTTCGCCTGGCAGCAGATCCTCCACGCCCAGGGCTACGTCGCGGAGGCGCTGCGCTTCCTCGGCCTGCTCGGGGAGAATGACCGCCTGTTAGGCAATCTCGTCGCGGTCACCCTCGTCAGCGTTTACACCTATCTCCCCTTCGCCATCCTCCCGTTGTTCGCCGCCGCGGAGAAGTTCGACTTCGGCCTGCTCGATGCCGCCCGCGACCTCGGGGCCAAGCCGCTGCGCGCCTTTTACTCGGTCTTCATTCCCGGCATCCGCCAGGGCGTGATCACCGCCGTGCTGGTCGTCTTCATCCCGATGCTCGGTTCCTACGTCGTCCCTGACATGGTCGGCGGCACCGGCACCCAGATGATCGGAAACAAGATCGCCCAGCGGAACTTCACCGACCGCAACCTCCCCGAAGCCGCCGCCCTCTCCGGCGCCCTCGCCCTCCTCGTCCTCGCCCCCATGTTCCTCCGCCGCCGCACCAAGGAGGCCTAGCCTCTCCACCATCTTCCATCTGCTATCCACTATCCACTATCCACTATCTACCATCTCCCCCGTGAAACCCAGCCGCCTCCCCTTCATCACCCTGATCCTCGTGCTGGTGTTCTTCTACCTGCCGATCGGCTTCCTCGTGCTGAACTCCTTCAACAACTCCCGCTACGCCTCGAAGTGGAGCGGTTTCAGCACGCGCTGGTACGAGCGACTCGGCGATCGTCCGGACATCATCGCCGCCCTCGGCAACTCGGTGAAAGTCGCCACCGCCGCCAGCCTCGTCTCGATGGTCCTCGGCACTGCCGCCGCCTTCGCCCTCCACCGCTACAAGTCCCGCCTCCAGGACGTCCACCGCCTCTTCGTCACCGTGCCGCTGGTCCTGCCGGACATCCTGATGGGCATGAGCCTGCTGCTGCTCTTCATCTCGCTCGGCATGAGCCTCAGCCTTTTCACCATCGGCGTGGCCCACATCACATTTTGCCTCAGTTATGTCGCCCTCGTCGTCCAAGCCCGGCTCCAGGATTTTGATTTCAACGTCGTCGAAGCCGCCCGCGATCTCGGCGCCACGAAAACCCAGGCATTCCTCAAGGTGACCCTGCCCCTCCTCGCCCCCGGCATCCTCGCCGGCGGCCTGCTGGCCTTCACGCTCTCGATCGACGACTACGTCATCACCTACTTCGTCAAAGGCCCCGGCTCGGACACCCTGCCGACTCTCGTCTATTCGATGATCAAGAAGAGCAAGGACCTCCCGGTCATCAACGCCCTCTCCTCGATCATGCTCATCATCACCTTCGCCGTCGTCGCGGTGTCCCAGCGCCTGACCCGGCCGACTCCTGTTGCCTGACGCCAGCCTTTCGCATGAATGCCCTCACGCCGCCCTGCCCGTCCTGTGGACCGGACGCTCCGGTCACCTGCCGGGGCAAGAAATACGCCGTCTATCCCGCGGGCTGCCTCATGATAATTGGATTACCTCTGGCGATCCTGCACCAAACATCCTCACCCATGGAATACCTGTGCGGAAAGTGCCAGCGGCGCTTCGGCGTGAGGAGCACCCTCGCCCGGATCGCACTGGGAATTCTCATCGCCATCCCCCTCCTGCTGGCCGGTTGCGTGGTCTACGTCCTCTTGAATCCGTGATCGAGAAAACTAGCGAACGACATCTCCTCATGATCTCCACCCGCCTTCTTGCCCTTGTCCTCACCGCAGCCGGGGTCGCCTGCACCGCTCCGACCGAGCCCGCTGCAACGACCTCCCCCGGAGCACCCGCTTCCTCCGCTGACAACGGCATGGCTCCCAAGGTTCTTGCCGGCAGCCAATTGCACTACAGCGACCTGCACAGCCGCAACACCTACACCTTCAAGCAGGACGGCAAATTCCTCTTCGACTACGTCCACCACGGCAGCGGCGATAGCGGCGGGCGCGACGGGGGCTACCGCTACCGGATCACCACTCCCGGGAAGGCACGTGTCGATTTCGACGACGGCGACTTCATGCGGATGGAGTTCGACAGCCCGCTTTCCGGCACCTGCGTCTTCGACGGCGACGTCCGGCGCTACGGCTTCACGATCACCCGCCCAGACGGCGAATAGCAGATGCCAGCCTGCCCCATTTGTAATGGGGAGATCTATAGTTGATGATTTACTCGCACGTGAGTTTCGACGAAGTCCTAATCCTTGATCTTTAATCCACCCCGCACAAAACATCGAACATGAGATCGAAATGGGTTCTTCTGGTTCTATTCTTCATTGGTTGGTTGTCGGCATCAGGTTGCGCGCTCACTACCGAAGAATCTGAGAGCGAACCCGCTCGCCGCGTTGTGATCCTCTCCCGACGACTCTATATCAACACCGAGGAAAATGGAGGCGTTGGTTTTGAGGGTGTTACTTGGGAATGGTTGGACACCTCCCGACAAAAGCGAGTTCTAGTCATGGAGGCAGGAGACAAGGTTGTTTTGGATTCGGTAAAGATCGAGAGAGGTGGGTTGCTGTCGGGCTACACGACTTTCAAATGCCGCCCTCTTGAAAGGCCAAGCATAAGGTTTGATTTTGTAGCCGGAGTCGACGGTAAAATCGATGATTCGAGATTGCCTTGGTAAAGGCATATACAGTGGGGATTTCGACCTCGAGAGTCGGGTCGTGGATGATTCCGGATCACCGCTCTCGGCAAGGCATCGGTCGATTTCGACGACGGCGATTTCATGCGGATGGAGTTCGACACCCCCCTTTCCGGCACCTGCGTCTTCGACGGCGACGTCCGGCGTTATGGATTCACGCCATTCGCGTCAGGTTAAGCCGCAATACACTGACAGACAGTGAATTAAATCAGGGAAAAGTCGGAATTATGTGTTGACAGGGTGAGCGGGCCGGCAAG
>JAYTLR010000069.1:0-17234 GCA_043729195.1 Akkermansia sp. | reverse complement strand
GGGTCTTCGGGGAAAAGCTCGCCGCCCGTGTGCCCGGCATTCCGCTGGTGTATGTCGACGAGGCCTACACCACCATGGACGCCGCCGAGAAACTGCGCGAAGCCGGGCGCAAGGCGAAGCAGCAGAAGGCGGTCATCGACCAAGCCGCCGCGGTGGGGATCCTCGAAGCGTGGATGGCAGGGAATTGATGCCGGAGATTTCTCCCTTCCACCGCGAAACGGGCGGTGTAGCGTGTCCAGTTAACTCCCCCCATGAAAGCCCTGCTCGCTCTCTCCCTCGGCTTGATTTCCCCGCTCGCCGCCATCCCGGCGAATACCACGCTGACTTTGGTCAACGATCCGACTTTCAACAAAATCACTGTAAAGGTCGACCCGGGGTCCGGCCTCAGTGACACCGATGTCACGACTCTCACCGGGACGGTTCAGGCGTTCTTCAATGTCAATCCGGCCAACGGGCAAACCACTGAGCTGACCTTGGTCAATGGCCGCGCCAACGGGACCAACATGAATTTCGCGCGGACGGCATTTTTAAATCTCGCCGCTTATAACATCAACGTCACCAACCTCTCCGCCGCGATCAACACCATCGCACCGCCCGGAGTCGTGACACCTTCGACCGGCATCTTCGCTGCGAACCAGCATCGCTTCGACATCGATCAAGGCACGATCACCGGGACAACGAGCGGCTTGATTGGAAACAACGCCATCAACGAATCCTTCACTCCTCAGAATCCTGCCAGCGGCACTGGAACCGGAAACGGCACGGTCGTGCTCACCGCCACGGGGGACAGCGGCATTTACCGGAACTACAGCGTCACCGCGACCTTTCCGGTTTCCATCGCCGACACCTTCCTCGTCGGCACCACAAGCGTCGCCATCACCGCTAACGGCACGGTGAAGGCCGCCGGCACCCTGCAAGTCCCGCGCACCGAATATCTCGCGTGGACGGTCGCCCAGAACATCCCGAACGTCCCCTTCAACGGCGACCCCGATGGCGATGGCGTGTCCAACGGCCTGCTGTGGGCGCTCGGCCTGAACGCCAATTCCAATCCCCTTCCCTTCCTGCCGCGACCCAATCCCGCCGTGCCCCGCGGCTTCCTGGTCCCGCTTCCCGCCGGCGGCACCGCCGCGCCAATCCTCATCCAAAGCTCGCCCCATCTCGCCACCTGGTCCCCCGCCGCCGCCGTCTCCCCGGTCGCAAATCCCATCCCCACCGGCACCAGCGGCAACGTCACCATCGCCCCCGACGGCTCGCCGCGGCGCTTTGTGCGACTGCTGGTGACCGAACCGTTGTGAGGCTGCGCTGAAAAGCCGGCACTAACGCCTTTTGAGATAGCCCGCCGTGACGGACCACAGCGCCCAGCAACTGGTCGCCCCATAAAGGCCGCACATGACCAAGATCGCGATGGTGCCGGCGACGTCTTTCCCTTCCGGGCTCCCGTCCAGAGGATACCCGAGCGAGGTGTAAGCCAAGATCCCCGCCCCCACAGCGGTCGGTCCGAAATAGAGCCAGACACCCCAGAAGACGATCGGCTTGGTTCGCGGCGCGACCGGTGCCGGGTAAGCCGCTCCCTTCCCCGATTCCCTTTCCCACTGCGCGGTCGACCCGACGTCATCCAGCGGTGCCGCGCACTCCCCGCAGCGCGAAACATTCCCGGCGTTCACGTGGCCGCAGCGGACGCAGATCACTTCTGACAGGGGCGGGACGGAACGGGTCATCGGGGGTGAAAGCGGAAGCCTACGATCGTTTTCTCCGGCCCATTCTACTAGAGCGCGGATCTTCCGCTCGCTGGGCGATGCCGCGGACTGTGCTGCACCGCGCCAAGGGCAGACACGGGAAGGACCAGGATCAACCCGAGCAGCGGCAGGGAGCGGAACTCGCGATGCATGGCGGGAAGAAATCAATCCTGCCAGCGGAATGCGATTCTCAACGGGCGCTGACGGGGGCGTCCAAGATGGCCGAATAGACCGTCCCGCCCGCCGGCAGGAACACTTCGAGTTGGGGTTTCGGTCCGCTGCGGATGACATCGGCGCGGAGGGCGATGGGACTTTCCCCGCGGAGCTTGAGCTGGATGTCCGTGGTGTCGTCCACATCCAAAGTTCCGCGACCGCTGTACTTTTTCCCTCCTAGGATGAACGTGGCGGTCACCGCGTTGCGACCGGAGATCTTCACCGAGATGCTACCTGCCGGGGCACCCGCGAGGGCGGCCACGACGGGGCCTGTGAAGTTGGCTTTGAGGGGGGAAAAGATCGCCACGCTGCCGGTGGAAGTGCCGCCGTTGCCATCGGAGAGTTGGTAGGTGAGCCGCTGGCTGGCGGGAAGGGTCCCGGTCGCGACGACCTTCAGCCGCTGGCCTTTACTCGTCTGGACCAGCGTGGCGGCGGCGCTGCCCCCAGGCGTCACCGAAGTGACGGCCAGCGGGTGGAGATCCGGATCCTTGTCGTTGGCAAGGATATCCACCGTCACCTCGCGGGTTCCAGTCGTCGAGGCCTTTGCGGGAAGCCACGCGGAGTCAGGTCGCGCGAAGGGCGGGAAGTTGACGGAATCGCCCGGCTTGCGGAACCGGAAAGACCTGGGATTCGGCACCAAAGGCTTCTTCGCCGCTTTCAGTGCCGGCGCGGAAGACCGCGTGGTGATGGACTCCGGGGCAAGGGATTCCTCGGCGGCGGGAGGGACGTAATCCGGCGGATATCCGATCACCCCGTAGATCTTTCCATCGGATCCCGCAGCGAGGGTCCGCCGCTGGTTGGTGACCAGCGTGGGATAGTTGTAAACCACCGACGCTCCCTCGCCGGGGCGAAAGCGTGCGACATATCCCGCGCTGTTGGCTCCGCCGTAGGCGGATTCCACGAAGATCCCGTCCGGAGTTTCCACGATGGGGCTCCGGAAGTCCGGGCCAAAGTTCCCGGAGAATGGGGGGCTCAGCCCGTCCACCTCCACCGTCACCGTTCCATCGTAAGTGACGTGGAGAAGATGGACCTGCCGCAGCACGCGAAAGCCCCCTTCGGCCGGAATCATCTCACGGGCATAATCCCCGAATTCACTGAAGTTCGACAGCACCTTGAACTCGCCGGTCGCGGGATGGAAGCTGAAGAAGGTTCCATAGCCGCCGCCGCCCCCGAAGGTAATGCCGTAAAGTTTCCCGTCCGGCCCTTCTCGGATCCGGATGGGATTGAAGGGATCGACGGGCGGACCGGGTTCCGGAGCGGGGAACGGAGGGCGCGGGCGAACGCCGGGGAACGGAGGAGGAGGAGCGGAAGGCGGCTTGGTGAACGAATGCAGAACGGTGATGCTGCCATCCGCCGAGCGCCGGAACAGGGTGCCGCCAAAATTCACCCCGCCGTCCTCCATCGCCACGCCGTAGATGTCGCCCGAGGCGGTCACGACAAAGTCCCTCGGAAGCGGCATCCCGCCCGGCTTGGGGGAATCGATGATGCTGAACGTTCCATCGATGGCGTAGCGGAACAAAACCCCCAGACCGACAGGGCCACCGTTACTGGTAAGGCCATAGAAGGCCCCGTCCGGGCCCATGGCATGAATCGCGGCACTTCCGGCACCGCCGTCATTCGCCAGCGGTGCAGACGGCAAGGCCGGGAACTCGTGGAGAATCTCCACCGGCTGCCCGGGAGCGAGCCGGTAGATCATGCCACCGTTGCCGGTGATCCTGTCATTGGAAGCTCCGTAGAGGAACTCGTCGCCGCGGGTAAAGTGATAGGCGGACGGTTCCAGATTCACGTTCAATGTGGCGATCTCCTCATAGGACAACTCCTGCGCGGAAATAGGAAAGGCGGCAGCCCAAAGGACCGCAGGAATGAACGAGGCTAGAGGGGAAGAACGCCATTTCATCGGCATGAACCTAGATGGCAGCATCCGCGGCAAGCAAGCCTGATTCCAGTTTATCTCCGGGACATGGAAAACGAACGGGTTCGACATGACACCCGATAAAGGACCCTGCGCGGCCCATCACAACTCCCGCGGCAGCGTCATCAGATCCTTCGCCAGCTCCGAAGAGCGGACGAAATGGCAGCGCGGGACAGCCCCAGGCTTTTCCCGGCAGACGACCAGCGCGGAGGTCTCGATGCCCGCGCGGTTGAGCCGGGCCAGCAAGCGGGCACGGCTTTCCGACCAACCGGCAAACACGCAGAGGCAGCCCGCGAGGTCCTCGGCATGGCGCAGCACCAACCGCGCAAGCAGGTCGAAGTCCTCCTCTTCCGCGCTTTCCACGCCGGCCAGGACTTCCAGCAAGGTCTCGGCCCGCGCGATGCCTTGGCCCGCAGTGACCACCCGCTCGTGGCCGGCGATGAACATCAGGTCGATCAGCGATTCGCGGGCATCGACCGCCACCACGAACGACGCGGCGACCGACACCGCGTCCTCGAACAAGTCCTCGTCGCCGGGCCGCGGGAAGGTGTCGAGGATCAGCCCGTGGCGCGGGAAAAAAGTGTCCTCCAGCTCCTTGACCACCGGCTTGCCGACACGTGCCCAGGTGGCCCAATGGATCAGCCGCAGCGGATCGCCCGGCTGATAATCGCGCAGCCCGGTGAACTCGCCGGCCGCCCCGGAGTGGCGGGAGGTCGCCTCGCCGCCGGGTTGGAAGCGCGCGCTGCCCGGCAGCTCGAATCGCGGCAGCGGGTAGCGCCGCGGCAGCACGGCCAGGGTGGCGGGCGGCGCGGGGATTTTCACACAGCGCTGGAACAGACCGATCGGATCCGGCAGCACCACGCGCAGATCGTTGAAGCGAATCAAGCCGCGGCGGCGGGGCACCAGCGTGACCGCGACCGTGCCGCCGGCCGCGGCGCGCAGCCGTTCGACCGGGGCACTGCGCCCGCCTTCAAACAGCAGCCGCGATTCGCAGAGCCAGTTCCAGCGATACCAGGCCAAGCGGCGGTCGAAGAAATTGCGATGCTCTTCCCCCGGCTCTCGCGCGGCCCGGAACTGCGCCCGGCCCGGCCGCGGATCGGGCGCGGTTTCGAGCAGCTCGAAACGCCGCGGCGAACGGCGACGGTGGTTCTTGAGATGGACCTGATACGTCAGCGGCTGCCCGGCGGTCGCATGGGCCGGCAAATCGCGCACCGCCGTCAGCCTCGCCCGCCGGAAAGGCAGCGCCAGCAGCCCGACCAGGGTCAGCGAGCAGGCCGTCGAAAAGGTCAGGTAAACCGCCCGCCCGGTATTCCCCGCGGCGATCCCGGTGGCGATGATGATCGCGATCATCACCCCGATCCCCAGCGGCCGGATGCGTCGGCGGAGGAAGTGGTTGACCGCCGTGCCGCGGGAATAGAAGTGAAAAAGCGGGTCGCGCGGAACCAGCCGCCACGGTTTGTCCGGGGCCGGAGCAGCGAGTGGAGGGGACGTGGTCGATGGCATCGGCAAGGGCGGGCGGAAAAGCGAACGACTACGCCGTGCCGAGGAGGATGTCCTCGTTCTTCATTTTGCCGACCAAGCTGCGGTGGTGGACGTGGGCGTCGGGAGCGATCAGTTGCGCGGCCTTCTCCGGCTTGGTGAAGGCCTTGGCCAGGCCGTCGCTCTGATCCCAGCGGGTCATCGCGAAAAGCCCGGTGCGGACGACCTGGCAGTAGAGCGCGTGATCGATAGGCATCGGCTGCCGTCCGGGTTCGGTAATCCGCGCAAAGATCCGCGTGCCGCGGACGAAGGTGACAGGACCGCTGAAGCAACACATGCCACCAGCATCCAAAAGAATGCCCGCAAGGCCAGAGAGAACTTCCAACTGAATCCACCCCAGCTACTCCGCCACATAGCCCGCATAGACCCGGAACCGCGGCGGCCGCAGAAAAGCCACCAGCGTTTGGTTCGACTTCTCCGCGAACTCCACGGCCAGCGACGACGGCGCGGAAATCGCCGCCACCAACGGGATGCCGCCGGCCAGCGCCTTCTGCATGATCTCGAAGGACACCCGCCCCGACACCAGCAGGAAGCAGCCCGACAAATCCATGCCGGCCCGCAATGCGTAACCGAGCACCTTGTCCACCGCATTGTGGCGGCCGATGTCTTCACGTACGACAAGCATCGTACCATCCGCCGCGAACATCCCCACCCCGTGCAAGCCGCCGGTTCGCGAGAAGACGACCTGCGCCGCCAACAACTGCTCCGGCGCCGCCAGCAGCACCGCCTTGGAAAACGCGGGCCCCTCCGGCAAAGGCGGCCGGCAGGAAGTCACCGCATCGATCGTCGCCTTCCCGCACATCCCGCACGACGACCCGCTGAAGACATGGCGCGTCAGCCGCGCGAGATCGATCTCCACCCCGTCCGCCAGGAAAACCAGCGCGTGGTTCTCGCGCGATTCCGTGTCGACTTTCCGCACGTCTAACGCCGAGCGGATCACGCCCTCCGTCAGCAGAAAGCCCAGCGCCAGCTCGGCATCGTGGCCCGGCGTGCGCATCGTCACCGCCACCGGATGCCCGTCCACGACGATTTGCAGCGGCTCCTCGACCACCACTTGGTCGGAGCATTCCGCACCACTCGCGTCGGTCGCCATCACTTGCTTGTCCATGCGTCCCTCCTCGTTAGACTCGGCGGCATGTCAGGGAAAGTCCCGATTGGCCTCATCTGCGCCGCCCTGCTCGGCTCCTGCGCCGGCCCGGCGAACCTGCACCTCGTCGATGCCCAGGTCTGGCGCTCTTCACAGCCCACCCGCCAGCATTTCCGCGGGCTGAAAGAGCAAGGCATCGGCGAAGTCCTCTGCCTCCGCCGCTGGCACTCCGACGGGGAAAAAGCGCGTGGGCCGCGCCCACAAGTCGGATAACCGATAGGCAAAGCACTCCGTCACGGACGGAAAGGGTGCGTCTCGCACCCCCGACCGCCACGAATCGACAGGGGCGCGAGACGCACCCTCTCCAAAAACAAGATCGCCCTGGCCCACGGCGCGGTGCATTCCTTTGGCCATCTTCATGATCCTCCCCCGCCACAAAACCAAGATCATCGCCACCATCGGGCCCGCTTCGGACTCGCCGGAAATGTTGGAACGGCTGATCCGCGCCGGACTGAATGTGGCACGGCTGAACTTCTCCCACGGCGACTTCGCCAGCCATGCCGCAAGCATTTCCCGAATCCGCGCCGCCGCCACAGCGACCGGCCGCCGCGTCGCCATCATGGCCGATCTGCCGGGGCCAAAGATGCGAATCGGAAAAATCGAGCCCGGGCCGATCCAGCTCTCGCCGGGAGATCGCTTCACGCTGACCACCGACGACATCATCGGCGACGCGCGGCGATCTCGGCGTGGAGGTACCGATCGAACAGATCGCCGTCATCCAGAAGCATCTCATCGCGAAGGCGAATCTCGCGGGAAAGCCGGTGATCACCGCGACGCAGATGTTAGAGTCGATGATCAGCAGCCGGTTGCCGACCCGCGCCGAGACGACCGATGTCGCCAATGCGATCCTCGACGGCACCGATTGCGTGATGCTTTCCGGCGAATCGGCGGTCGGGAAATATCCGAACTCGAATTACCGGATCGAGGTGATGCAAGCGGCCGGGCTTTCCGCTGTCCCCTTGCCCGAGCTTTGATCCCATCGCGAACCCGGAGATGATTCATTGAGTTCCCTCATCAAAGCATGATTTCCTGGCCTCAACATCCTGTCCTCTACGAGATCAACACCTGGGTTTGGTTAGGTGAACTCGGCTGCCAACTCGGACGGCCGGTCACCCTCGCCACCGTGCCTCCGGAAGAGTGGGACCGGATCGCCGCCGGGGGCTTCGACGCGGTGTGGTTCATGGGCGTCTGGGAGCGCAGCCCGGCGGGAATCGAAATTTCGATGCGCAACCCGGCGCTGCTCGGGGATTTCCAGCGGGCACTGCCCGACTTCACCGCGGAAGACAATGTCGGCTCGCCCTACTGCGTGCGCCGCTACGTCGTGGACGATCATCTCGGCGGCCCGCCGGGACTTGCCGCGGCCCGTGAAATGCTTCGCGAACGCGGGCTCGGCCTGATCCTCGACTTCGTCCCGAACCACGTGGCACCCGACCATCCGTGGACGACGGATCACCCTGAGTTCTTCATCCAAGGAAACGACGATGACCTGCGGAACGATCCCGCATCCTTTGTGGACATCGGCGGCAGCGTGTTCGCCCGCGGCCGCGATCCCTACTACCCCGCGTGGCCGGATGTGCTCCAACTGAACGCCTTCCAGCCGGGACTGCGGCAAGCGGCGATCTCGACCCTCGATGAAATCGCAAGCCAGTGCGACGGCGTCCGCTGCGACATGGCGATGCTGATGCTGAACGCCGTCTTCGAGCGCAGCTGGGGCAGCCGTGCCAGTGCGATGCCGGCGGACGACTACTGGCGGGCTGTCATCCCTGCGATCAAGGCACGCTGGCCGGAGTTCCGCTTCATCGCCGAGGCCTACTGGGACCTCGAGTGGGAACTCCAACAGCAAGGCTTCGACCACTGCTACGACAAGAAGTTCTACGACCGCATGGAACATGGCGACAGCGAAGGCCTGCACCAGCACCTCGGAGCCGGACCGGCCTATCAGCAGGGCATGATCCGCTTCATTGAAAACCACGACGAACCCCGGGCCGCGGCGACCTTTCCCGACGGCAAGGGCCGCGCCGCGACCGTCGCCCTCCTCACGCTTCCGGGGGCGAAACTACTGCATGAAGGGCAGTTTGAAGGACGGAAAGTAAGACTGCCGGTCTTCCTCGCCCGCAGGCCGGCGGAAGAGGTGGACACCGGACTCGCCGGCTTCCACCGGCAGCTTCTATTAGAGACCCGCCGCGATGTTTTCCGGAACGGCGCGTGGCAGCGCTGCGAACGCCATGGCTGGCCCGGGAATTCCAGTTGCCACCAATTCCTCACCTGGTGCTGGCGGATGGGCGACGAACGCTACCTCGTGGTTATCAATTTCCATCCCGACCCCGCCCAGGCGCGGGTTGAGCTCCCGTGGGATGACCTGCGGGGAAAACAATGGGGCCTCATCGACGTGCTTTCCGGCGAAGCCTACGACCGCAGCGGCGACGAGATGCGGGACGGCGGCCTCTACTTCGGGCTGGGGCCGTGGAAAGCACATCTGTTCCAGTTACTCGAAAACCCCGGCTGATATCACCCGCTTTTTTCGCGGACGGATCGTTTTCAACGAGCCACTTCCCGCGGGCTTCGTCCGCGCTCCTTCCCGGAACTTTCCTGTCGGCCTTTGATCTTGCCATCCCGGAGCGGTCGGATGAAATCTTCACGAGCATGGAAGAATCCGGCGCCCGCGAAGTCCTTCTCTAACCGACAGCCCCTAACATCTTGTGAAAATCAATTTAGATCCGGACCGTAAAATCAAGATCACAGTCGGCGATCATGGGAAAGTCGAGTTCCGCCTTGGAGACATGATGGTTGTTCCGGATGCCAAGGTTTCGCTCAAGAAGGACTTCAATCCCGATTTCACCGGCGGCTTCGACGATAAGGAAGGCGCGCTTGAGCACGTCGCCGCCAACGTCGCACGCCTTTCCGAACTCCAGGAAAAACTCTACGCCCAGGACATCTACGGGGTGCTGGTCATCTTCCAGGCGATCGATGCCGCCGGCAAGGACGGGGCGATCCGCCACGTGATGTCCGGGGTCAACCCGCAAGGTTGCCACGTCACCAGCTTCAAGACCCCCTCCTCCGAAGAACTCGACCACGACTACCTGTGGCGCGCCAGCAAGGCGCTTCCCCAGCGCGGCATGATCGGGATCTTCAATCGGTCCTACTACGAGGAAGTCCTCGCCGTAAAAGTCCATCCGGAGTATCTCGCCAAGCAGAAGCTGCCCGGCAAACCAGGTGGCAAGGCCTTCTGGGAGCGCCGCTACAAGGAGATCAACCGCTTCGAAAAGTATCTCACGGCCAACGGCATCGTGGTCATCAAGTTCTTCCTCAACTTGTCCAAGGAGGAACAGAAGAAGCGCTTCATGGACCGAATCGACGAGCCCGACAAGAACTGGAAATTCTCGATCTCCGACTACGCGGCGCGCGCCCGCTGGGACGACTACCAGCAGGCCTTTGAGGACATGCTGAACCACACCAGCACGAAGCACGCCCCGTGGTTTGTCATCCCGTCCGACAACAAGTGGTTCGCCCGACTGGCGATTTCGGAGACCATCTGTCTCACGCTGGAACGGCTCAATCTGAAATTCCCCAAAGTCAGCGACGAGCAGAAGGCCGAACTCCAGCGGATCCGCGAGGACATGCTGAGGGAATAACCGGCAGAACCGTAGGAGGGTGTTTCCAACAAACCTGGCCCTTTGCGAGTTGCGTTCAAAGGGTTGGCAATTGCCGGAACCATCCCTAAGGTCCCGCACCACCTCAGGCTCATGTTAAACACCCGCTTCCTCAGCGTCGCCGCCGTCGCGCTCTTTGCCGGCTGCACCGTCGGCCCCAATTTCGAAAGCCCGGGAGCCGACCTGCCCGGCAGCTTCCGCGGCGACGACAATGCCAGTTCCGAGTCGATCGCCGACTTGCCGTGGTGGAAAATCTATCGCGATCCGAAGCTCCAATCGCTGATCCGGGAAGGCCTCGCCAACAATCAGGACCTCCGGATCGCCGTCAGCCGCGTCGAACAAGCGCGCCAGGCCGCCAATCAGACCCGCTCGCTTGCGCTGCCATCCGTCGGCTACTCCGGCGGCGTCACGACCGGCCGCAACCAGGGCGGCACCGCTTTCGGCAAGTCCGGCGACAGCGGATCCGGCCTCCTCAACGCGGTCTGGGAAATCGATCTCTGGGGCCGCATCCGCCGTCTCAACGAGGCCGAACTCGCCCGCTACCTCGCCACCGACGAGGCCCGCCGCGGGGTGATCGTCTCGCTGGTCGGGGACATCTCCCAAGCCTATTTCGAGCTGCTCGAACTCGACCTCGAAAAGGAGATTTCCATCCGCAGCCGCGATTCTTTTGGCAAGAGCTTCGATCTCTTCCAATCCCGTCTCGAAGGCGGCATCGCTTCCAAGCTCGAAACCTCCCGCGCCCAGGCCGCCGCCGCCCAGGCCGCCGCCACCATCCCAGAGATCGAGCGCTTGATTTCGCAGAAGGAGAACCAGATCTCCATCCTCACCGGCCGTAACCCGGGGCCGATCGAGCCTCGCGGCACTCTCAGCGACGGCTCCGATCTCGACCGGGTGATTCCCGCCGGCCTGCCCTCTGCCATGGTCCGCCGCCGCCCCGACATCCGGCAGTCCGAACAACTCCTCCGCGCCGCCAACGCCGAGATCGGCGTCGCCATCGCGGAATACTATCCGAAGATCGGCCTCACCGCCGTCGCGGGCCGGATCAGTCCCGACCTGTCCGACCTAACAGACGGTAAGGGCAACGCCTGGTCGGTCGGGGCCGATATCACGGGCCCGATCTTCCAAGCCGGGCGGCTCCAGGCCCGGGAAGCGCAAGCCCGCGCCGCATGGGACGAGGCGCGCATCCGCCATGAGAAAGCGGTGCTGGTCGCGCTCGGCGAGGTCTCAAACTCTCTCGTCGCGCGCCAGAAGTTCGCCGCCGCCCGCGTCGAACAGGAACGCGCTGTCAGCGCCCTCACCGAGGCGGTCGGCATCTCCAGCGAGCGCTATGCCGCCGGCCGCGCCAGCTATTTTGAAATCCTTGATTCCCAGCTCGAACTCTTCCCTACCGAGCTCAATCTCGCCCGCGTCCGCCTGAACCAATACCTGGCCGTGGTCACCCTTTACCGCGCCCTCGGCGGCGGCTGGTCGCCTGGTTCAATCTCGTCAGCCAAGGAAGGGCTCTAACGGAGCGCTGACGGAGCCGCTGACGGAGCGCTGACGGAGCGCTGACTTTAGTCGGCGAGTGATTGCAGGGTAAAAGTTCCGCCAGTAACTGCCCGAAGCCCTGAGTCCCTCCCATGACCGAAAAAAAGGTCTCCCTCAAACGCGAAACCCTACCCCGCCTTGGCCGCGTGGTGGGCCTGTTCCTCCGTTCGCGGGTCGGCATCAAGGCGAAACTCCTCCTCGGCATCCTGCTGCTGATGCCGGCAAGTCGGCGCTCGTCATCGGCCCCAACCATGCCGCCAAGCTCGCGCTCTTCCACGCCACCGCCGGCCTCCACGAATCCGGCAGCGGCAGCATCCAGCGCTCCCCGCCCGACCAGCTCGCGTTCCTGTTAGAGCAGCCCTATCTCCCGCCGAGCAGCCTCCGCGAACTGCTGACCCCGTCCGGGGCCAAGGCTCCGGTCACCGATGCCGCCATGCTGTCGGTCTTAAACGAGCTCGGCCTCGACCTCGCCGCCGCCCGCCACCGCGACTTCGATGCGCAGCACCACTGGGTGGCCGAACTAAGTCTCAGCGACGAACAGACCCTCGCCGTCGCCCGCGCCCTGCTCGCCAAGCCGCGCTTCGCCTTCCTCGACCACCTCGATTCCTCGCTCAACAACGACGACTTCCGCAATGTCCGCCGAGTCATGGCGCGCCATGGCATCGGCTGCATCGTCCTCGGCAACGGCAAGACTTCGGCCCAGGGCTACGACGCCGTGCTCGAGCTCTATGCCGACGGAAGCTGGAAGTGGACGGAGGCGGTACCGGGAGGTTGAGGGATACGGCGCGATACAATTCACGCGACCGGCCTTCAGAACCTCCTCATTGGCGCAAACGATTCATTTTTTTGCGCTTGGGCGCATTGCCAAGCCGAGGCCGACACCGTATCCATGGACAACTTCGTAACGGACCGCCGCAAGCCCAAGAGCCACTACAAGCGGTCGGCCAAGTTCCTCAATTCGTCTTTACCGGGATTCTTCCGGATCCACTTTCGATCTCAACTTTTTGCCGGTGAGCAATGAATCGACACCCTGGCTGGGGCCCGAACGCCGGCGTTGGCTGATCCTCGCTGTCGTGTTCATCGCGATCGTGCTGAACTATGTGGACCGGCAGATCGTTTCCATCCTCAAGCCGGATTTGAAGAAAGAGTTCGGGCTCGATGACAGCGGCTACGCGACCTTGGTGAATGTCTTCCTTTTTTGCTATGCCAGTGCCTACGCGCCGGCGGGATGGCTGGTGGATCGCTTCGGGGCGGGGCGCGTGATGCTTTTAGGGATGATCGGCTGGTCTGCCGCCTGCCTCGGTGCCGGATTTTCCAAGACCTTCGGGCAGCTCGCGTTCTTCCGCGGCGCGCTCGGCATCGCGGAGCCGACCACGTTTCCCTCCCAACTGCGCGTGGTGACCATCTGGTTTCCGGCGAAACTGCGGGCGACGGCGAACAGCATCTGCTCGTCCGGCGGAACGATCGGCGCCATCGTTGCCACACCCTTGATCGCGTGGCTCGCCTTGAAGTTCGGCTGGCATGCGGCATTCATGGTGCCCGGGGTCCTCGGCCTTCTGCTGGTGCTCGTCTGGCGGCTGGTTTATCGCGATCCCCCGGCGGGATTCGTGGCGGCGGCGGACACGGCTTCGGGGGAAAGTCCGGCCGCTTTCACCTGGCCGCAGTTGTGGCGCACCCGCAGCCTGTGGGGCATTCTGTTGAGCCGCTTCGTCAGCGATCCCGTATGGTACTTCTGCCTGTTCTGGCTGCCCGGCTATCTTCGCGAAAGCTCGGGGCTCACACTGGCACAAGTCGGCATGTACGGGTGGATCCCGTTTCTCGCCGCGGACCTCGGGGGCATCGGCAGCTCGGCGGCATCCGACCGGCTGGTGCGCCATGGCCACGCGCCCTTGCGGGCCCGCAAGATGATCCTCATCGGCGCGGCCTTGCTCGCGCCGGTCTGCGCGCTCACGCCGCATTTCCCGCAACCGGTCGCCACCCTCGCGATCTTCAGCATCGTCGCCGCCGTCTGCCTGACCTGGCTCTTCAACCTCGGCGTCGTCGTCGCCGACGCCTTTCCCGCCGCCAACGTCGGCAGCGTGTGGGGCATCGCGGGTGCCTTCGGAGCGGTGGGCGGCATGGTGTTCAACAAGTTCGTCGGCAACCTGATGGGTACCTTCGGCTCGGCACAGATCTTCATGGTCCTCGCCGTGCTGCACCCGCTCGCCGCCATCATCCTCACCTCGACCGTGCGGAAGGAACAACCGCGCTGAATCCCGGTCCATCGAACCACCCGTCCCCTTGAAAACCATCACCCACCCTTACGATTTCGTCGTCATCGGCGGCGGCCTGTCCGGCCTCTGTGCCGCCGTGACCGCCGCCCGCCAGGGCATCCGCACCGCCCTGGTGCAGGACCGCCCGGTGCTCGGCGGCAATGCCAGCACCGAAATCCGCGTGCCCCCGGTCGGCGCCACCCAGTGCAATTTCGTCTTCTCCCGCGAGACCGGCCTGATCGAAGAGTTGTTCCTCAACAATCTCCTGCGCAACCCGACCTGTTCGCCGGAAGGCTGGAACCTCGAACTGGAATCGCTGGCGCGCAACGAGCCGAACCTTGAACTCTTCCTCAACTGCGCGGTGTGCAAGGTGGCGATGAACGACGCGGGCGACCGGGTCACCAGCGTCACCGCCTACTGCTCGATGGAGGAAACCTGGCATGAGTTCGTCGCTCCTTACCTCGCCGATTGTTCAGGCGACGGCGTGGTCGGCTCGCTGGCCGGCGCTCCTTTCCGCATGGGCGTCGAGGCACGCTCAGAATTCAACGAGCCGATGTGCCCGGACGAGCCGGCGCCGGACACGATGGGCATGAGCCTCCACATGCACGCCCGCGACGCGGGACGGCCTGTCCCCTTCACCCGGCCGCCGTGGGTCGACCTGGAACTCGGCCCGGATGACTTCGGCCCCTACCGTCCGGTGTGCGAGCACTTCTTCCCCGACACCGGCGGCTTCTGGTGGCTCGAGTGGGGCGGCGCGCTCGATACCGTCCACGAGACGCGGAAGATCAAGGACGAGGTCCAGCGCATCACCCTCGGCGTGTGGGATTATCTCAAGAACCGCTCGCCACTCGCGGAGCGTCTGACGAACTACGAACTCGATTGGATGGGTGCCGTCCCGGGCAAACGCGAGTCCCGCCGCTTCGAAGGCGACCACGTCCTGACGATGAATGAAATCGACGAGCAGGCTCACTTCGAGGATGCCGTTGCCTTCGGCGGCTGGGGCTTCGACCATCACCCGCCGGGCGGCTTCCACGACAAGATCAACCCCAGTACGCACCAGTACCTCCGCGGCCCGCACAACGTCCCGCTGCGCTCGCTCTATTCGAAGCGGATCTCCAATCTGTTCTTCGCCGGTCGCAACATCAGCGCCACCCACTACGCGCTTTCCAGCACCCGCGTGATGCTCACCTGCGCCCAGCTCGGCGAGGCAGTCGGCATGGCGGCCAGCCACGCGGTGAAATCGCAATTCGACCCGCGCGCTCTAACAGAAGGCCCCGCGGTCCGCTCGCTGCAAAGCGACCTGCTCCTCGCCGACCACCACATCCACGCGCTGGAAATGCAGGTCGCCCGTGACATCGCGCCACAAGCTCGGGTCACCGCGTCCAGCGTGTTTTCAGAAAACACCGACGCCGAGAGCTGGGGTATCGACCGCTTGTCCGATGACCGCGTGCTCCAGATCCCCGTGGCCAGCGAGCGACTCGAGACCCTTTCGCTGCGGGTCGATGCCGATCGCGAGACCGAACTCCACTACCGCTTCCACCAGGGTCCCGCCAACGGATCCACCTTCCCGGAAGATCAACTCGCGGAGGGCAGCATCCGCATTTCGAAAGGAAGCGATCAATGGGTCGAGCTTCCCCTTCACGTCGGCATTCCCCGCCCCGGCTGGCATTTCCTGATCTTCGGCAAGAACCCGGATCTCGCCGTGCACATGACGGAAACACCGCCCGGCAAGAAGTGGTACTACCCGCGCCCGGAAGATCCGATCCGTCCGAATCCCCACACCAAGTGGACCTCCCGGGCGCTGAGCATCGGCATGGAACGCGCAGTGGATGCCGATGGCGCGAAAGTCCTGGCTCCCGATTGGAACGACCACGCCCGCCAGTTCACCGCGCAGAGCGGCTTCCTCAACTTCGCCTACTGCAGCCGGACGATTCCAGAGCAGGAACTCTACTCACCACAGAACCTCGTCAACGGCAGCCCTCGCCCGACCCGGTTGCCGAACCTCTGGGTCTCCGCCGCCACCAACTTCGCGGAGCCAGAGTGGATCGACCTCGAGTGGGACGAACCGCAAGCCGTCACCGAGGTGCAGGTCTTGTTCGACTCCTCGCTCCACTTCCACTTCTCGCAAAGCTGGCAGGGCTACCCGATGAATGCCGTCCCCTCCATCGTCCGCGACTACCGCCTCACCGCGGAGCACGCCGACGGCTCCGCGACAGTCATCGCCGACATCCGCGCCAACCACCTCCGCAACCGTCGCCACCCCGCGGATCTCAGCGGCGTGATCCGCCTCCGGCTCGAGGTCCTGGCCACCCACGGGATCCCACGGGCGCAGATCTATACGGTGCGGGTCCTTTGATCTCGATCTCCAGCCCGCGACAGGCCATTGCACGGACCGCTCCTCCGGGCGGTCCGGCGCATGAGAAACAAATGAATCGGCAGGGACCGTCTCTCCGAGCGGTCCAGCGCATGAGATGCGGATGATCCAGCGGATGCCGAGCTCCCAAGGTCGGCTCATTCTCAATTCAACCCCGTTCCATGCACAGGACAGCTCGGAGAGACGGTCCTTGCCACTTCGATCCCGGCCGGCAGACGAGCGTCAATTCAAATGCGCCAATCCCTTGCCATCTTCCCTGGTCTTGTTAAATCCCTCCGATGTCCCCGGAAGACCTTCCATCCCGCCGTCCGCGAGGTGATTCCCACATCCCGCCGGACTGGGTCGCAACGGACTCGACCTTCTTCATCACCATCAACTGCAAACCACGCGGCCCGGACCACCTCACTGCCGACGACATCCCGAACCGGATTTTCGACTCCATCACCTTTCTGAGAGATCGCAGGAAATGGTTTCCCGAAATTGTTCTCCTCATGCCGGACCACCTCCACGCTCTGATATCTTTTCCGTGGGATGCCAAGCTTGGCATGAACCGTGTCATTGCCGATTGGAAACGCTACGTCGCCACCCAGGTCGGCATCTCCTGGCAGCGCGATTACTTTGATCATCGCATCCGCTCCGAGCAGGACCATCAATCGACATGGCATTACATCCGTGAAAACCCCGTCCGTTCCGGACATGTTGAAAACTACCATCAATGGCCGCACGTCTGGCTCCCCGCTCAAATCGGCTGGCCCAAAGCGCAAGGACCGACCTCCGAACCGTCATGCGAATGAGATCATAATGAATCAGCAGGGACCGCTCCTCCGGGCGGTCCGGTGCATGAGACGCGGATGAATCGGCAGGGACCGTCTCTCCGAGCGGTC
>JAYTLR010000068.1:0-8196 GCA_043729195.1 Akkermansia sp. | reverse complement strand
ATGCTCATGCTGGTGGATCGGGCGTTTCGGCACTTGGGTGGATCAGGCGCTGGATCGTCTGTCTTCCTGCTCTCGCAGGCTATGGGCGGCGGTAAAACGCACAGCATGATTGCGCTCGGACTGCTGGCGCAGGACCCCGGGTTGCGAAAGAAAGTCCTCTCCGGTCAGGACCCCGCTCCAAAGCTCGGCCCCTGCCGTGTGGTTGGCTTCAATGGAAGAAGCACCGATGCGCCTGGTGGAATCTGGGGCTCGATTGCCGAGCAGCTCGGTAAGGCGGATCAATTTGCCAAGTATGTTTCGCCACTGCTCAGCGCGCCTGGACCGGAGGCATGGAAGCAGTTGCTCGGTGCCGGTCCGCTCGTCCTGTTTCTTGACGAACTTCCGCCATACCTTGCGAACGCCGTAGCCGTTCCCGTCGGCAACGGGGATCTCGGGGTCGTGACGACGACCGCTCTTGCGAACCTGTTCATCGCGGTCGCGGAGATTGACAACGTGTGCCTTGTCCTCTCCGATCTTGCAGGAACGAACTACAGCGGCGGACAAGCCGCACTCGCCGCTGCATTCGACCGCGCCGTGCAGGGCATCACGTCGGAATCCAGGCGCATCGCCGTCCCGATCACGCCGGTCAATCCAAACGGCGACGAGCTTTACCACATTCTGCGCAAACGCCTTTTCGAGCACACTGCGCCGGAGGCTGAAGTAAAAAAGGTGGCGGCAGCTTACCGCGAGGCACTTGGCGACGCTGCGAGGATGAACCTGACCAGCTCCTCACCGGAATCCCTCTATACTCGCGTCATTGATGCCTATCCGTTCCATCCCGATCTCCGGGAACTGGTCGGCAAGTTCAAAGAGAACGAGGGCTTCCAGCAAACGCGCGGCGTCATCCGCCTAATGCAAATGGTGGTGTCGAATCTTTGGAAATCCGAGAAGGCCGCGAGTATGGATTTGATCCACCCCTACGACCTCGATTTGAATCTCGACGAAATCGCCTCCGAGGTCCGCACCATCAATCCATCGCTCAGCGAGGCCATCGCCCACGACGTCGCTCATAGCGGGGACGCAGAGGTAGAGCAGATCGATGCGTCTAACGGAAATTCCGACGCCTCGGATGCCGCCCGCCTCATCCTCGTGGCTTCGCTTTCGACGACGCCCGGCGCCATTCACGGACTGCGCGAATATTAGCTCGTCGATTGCCTCCAGCGCCCCGGTCGCGACCTTTCCACCTTCAAGGCCAACGTCCTCGACAAGCTGGCGACCCGTGCGTGGTATCTCCACAATTCCGCCGACGGCCGCCTTTTCTTCAAGAACCATCAAAACCTCGCCGCGAAGCTGCGCGCGACCGCCCTCTCTCTCCACACCGAAACCGTGGACCGCATGCTCCGCGAGCATTTGGAAATCTACTTCTCCGCCTCGCTCCGCGACTGCTACCAGGTTGTCAAAGTCCTTCCGCCGCCCGATGAAGTTCAGGTCGGGCAGGAGAAGACCACGCTCGTCATCGTTCGTCCGGGAGGACAAGCAAACCAGTTGCCGGTCTCCGCCGACTGGCAGGCGTGGTGGGGCCAGCAGCAATACAAAAATCGCGTCCTCTTCCTCACGGGTTCGCGGGATACGTTCCAAAAGGTGCTCGATTCCGCCCGCCAGACTCGCGCCCTGCAAAGCATCGACGACGAACTTCGCTCCGAGAACACCGCCTCCGACGATCCGCAGTGGCGGGCGCTCGATGCGCTTCGCGACCGCGTGGGGCTGCAATTCACCGCCGCGCTCAAAGAAGCCTTCGACCAAATTGTCTATCCTTCCATCAATTCTGCCCTGCGCTCCACGGGAATTGACCTGGCCTTCGCTGGCAACCAAAGCGGCGAGGCCACCATTCGCCACACGCTAGAAGGTGCGCAGAAATTCACGACGAAGATCGACGACGACAGCTTCCGCACGCGCGCAGAGGCCCGTCTCTTCGGCTCGCCGGAAACGAAGGTCGTCCTCTGGTCCGACTTCAAGCGGGCCGCTGCCGTCAACACCAACTGGCCGCTCCACAAATTGTCGGCCCTCGATGATCTCAAAGCCGAGTGCCTGCGTCGCGGCCTCTGGCGTGAAGAAGGCAATCACATCCGCCGCGGCCCGTTCCCTCCGCCGGTGCCCGAGGTGTCCATCACGAAACAGTCCGTTGAAGAGGACGGTGATGGCCGCACCTACCTGAAAATCGAGCCGCTGCATGCGCCGTCCGTCGTCTATGAGACCGGCGACTCCGATCCCACTTCCGCTTCCAGTCCAGTGCCGACGCCGTCCCGCTTTGAAGCCACCGGCTTGCGCTACCGCTTCCTCGCCTTTGATCCCGCCGATCTCGGTCGCGTCAGCGCCGTGAAGGAATGGACCGCGAAGCTCCGGCTAAAATACCAACTCCACAACCGGGGCGATCATTACGAGATCGAGCTGCTGGCGCTGCCGAAAGCCAACGGCATCACCATTCGTTACACCACTGACGGCTCCTCGCCGACCTCCGCAGGCTTTGCGACCTACGACGGGCCATTCCGCGTCCCGGCGAATTGCCGCATCGTGTGCGCCATGGCCGTGGCCTCCGCCTACAACCTGAACTCCGCGCCCGTCACGATACCGATTCCGCAGAAAGGCAAGGCCGATCCCAGTCTCGATCTCACGACTCCCGCCCGATGGAATCAACAGACGAAGCACGATGACTCCGGGGCGGTCTGGGACTTCCTGCCGCGATTGGAAAAATTCGCGGGCGTCATTGCCTTCGACATCGGTCTTACCGCCGAGAGTGGCGACCGGCAGCAGAGCGTCGATTACTCCGGTGCGTTGGATGGTGGCTACCATGCCGCCGCTATAAAATCCGTGGCCCAGCAGCTCCAGGAAATCGTCACTGGTGGCAGCCTGCGTATGACCGTAGGTTCGCTAGGATTTCCCACCGGGCAGGCTCTGCTCGACTGGCTCAGAGAGACCAACCAGCCCTTCGCCGCCGCCAAAGTCATTCAGCCCTTCGCCTTCCCCAAGGCCACCCCGTAAGCCATGCGCCGCACCACATCACCTTCAGCCCGCAAGGTCGTAGGCCTCGGCTTTCTGCCGGAGGAAGCCCGCCACGGCTTTCTCATCGACATCCCGAAGGGCAGCGGAGGCGGCGACATGATCTGCATCACCGAGCACCGGGGAAATGATCTCGACCATCTCGGTGCCCGCGCGGTGGATGCTCCGTCACCCGGCGACCCGTCGCTGCGGGTTGTTATCGACCGCATGCGCTGGCTGGCCCTCGCCCCAGCGTTCTGGGAAGAGGCCAATCGCCGCCTTCGCGCCAACGGCCTGCCGACCGCCAAGTTTCAGAAGAATCCCGCCAAGCCGATGCCGGTGCATCCGTCCCTCGGCAAGGAACTCTGCATCCTCTGTTGGGCCGTGGAAGAAGCCCCACCGGACGATATCCCCAACGCCTTGCGCAACTGGGAAGCCCTCGCCCCTGAGGAACGTTGGTGGCTCTACACCATGACCGTGGCCACCACTGGCCAGGCCATGCAGAAAGGCATCGGTTGGCGCAAAGCCCTCCGTGCCGCTCTCGCAGACAACCCTTTTATCAAAGGGGAGGGAATGTCACCCAAAGCCCGCCGCGAGTTGCTCGGTCATTCTCAAATGACTCTCAGCCTCTAAAAATTTATGCCTACCGCAAACCAGATTAAATCACTTCTCCAGAGCCACACGACTGGCGACGACGAGCGTTTCTACGCGGTCGCCTTGCAGGTCGCCGCCGCAGAAGCCCGTAAAGGGCATCAGAAGCTGGCAGAGGAACTGAGGGATCTCGTCAAGTCCTCACGACGCCAACTCGATGGGGCTGCGCCAAAAGGGAATGTAGTCAGTTTTGCGGCCCCTACCGGAGAAGCAGCTAACATTCTAGAGGCCGTTCCAACCCATTTGAAGGTATCCGACCTCGTTCTCGCAAAGAGCTTGGAGGAACGCATTCAACGAATCGTGCATGAGCAAAGGAACCTGAGCAGGATTAAAGAGAACAACCTTCGCCCACGTCAGAAACTCCTCTTCACTGGCCCCCCTGGTTGCGGCAAAACAGCCACGGCTTCCGCCTTGGCTGCCGAACTCGGACTGCCGCTTTTTGTCGTCCGGCTCGATTCCTTGCTCAGCCGCTACCTCGGGGAGTCGCTCACCAAACTCCGTCTGGTTTTCGACGCCGCCGAGACCACACGTGCCGTCTATCTGTTCGACGAATTCGACAGCATCGGCTTCACCCGCGAAACGCCGAACGATGTCGGTGAAATGCGCCGTGTCCTCAACGCCTTCCTGGTTTTCATCGAGCGTCTGCGCGGCAACAGCATTGTCATTGCCGCGACCAACTACGGCGAGCGCCTCGACAAGGCTCTATTCCGCCGTTTTGACGACTTGGTTGAGTTCGGATTGCCGGCCTCCGCGCAGGTTCGCGAAGTCATCAACCGGCTTCTTAGAAACGTCGCAAAAGAACGCCTCTCGTGGAGTCGAATCGGGCAAGCTGCCAAAGACCTCAGTTATGCGGAAATCACCCGGGCCTGTGAAGAAGCCATCAAGGAGGTGCTCATCCATGATCTGCAGAAGATCACGAACGAGGCCTTGGTTGCCGCCCTGACGGAACGGCGTGTCTATCTGAACCACTAAGCCCGGCGGTCACGCCTTTGCATCCTACCCATACCCCATGCCTGACGATCCCTTGCCCCATCTTCGATTCAACGCTCCCGCTGAGCGTTTGAATTTCAGTGGTCAAGGCAGAGGAAACACGAAGGCACCCTTTGCCCGGGATCGGGCCGGCCACGCGACAATCCTTCGATCCCAATTCAGCATAATCGATTCAGAATTCGGAAAGGTCGCCGCCGACCGGCAGCTAAACCAGATCTCCTCAGAATTTGGGCTCATCCTCAATGTGGTGTCAGAGCCGGATTATCCTCTGGCATTCACCAGCCTTGAGAACGCCGGACGGGGCAGCACGCCTTCCATCGTTCTTCTCCATCTTCGCCGGGAAGATACGCCTCAGGGGAAAGTAACCAAGGCTGCGGTCTTCGTTCCTTATGGTCAACTCAAGGTGCTGGTTAAAAAAGTCGAAGACTACGCCACCAAAAACCGCAAAGACAGGAGTGGCAATATCACGGCCCCCCGGAACGAAGCCTTGTTGGCAAACATCTCCTCCATTTCCGTGGCTGCTTTCGAAGCGCTGTGGACCGATCCGGAGCAGCCTCCCACTGCGGATGCACTCGCTTGGTTTGAGCTTTGGATTCGGCGGGATGACGAAAGGTGGGAAGCGCAGCTCCGCCAAAAATTCGCGGCGCACAATCTGGAATTCCCGGACTTGAAACTGGGGCTTCCCGAACACGTCGTCATCGTGGTGCAGGCGACGCGAGAAACGATCGAGTCCCTCCCGAGATCGCATCGCGTCGCCCCCGGGTATTTTGTATGGCCATTACCGCCCGCGGGCCCAACACCCAAGGGAGAAAGCCAAAAATACCATTACGCGAGCTGTCTTCTCCGCTTCCGGCCGAAGCACCGGGACATGAGCCCGGAAGAGTTTCGCTCCCGACTCGACGCGGATGGGGAGTCTTCCCGGGATACTTTCCAGGACTCGGGCTGGGCGGTCGGCGGCACTCGCCGTGGAAAGGCAGGATCGCTCGTGCAGGATGTCTGGAAAGGCTCCGCCGGCCAGTTGGCAGAAATGGGTCACCTTTTCCAAAATGGATTCACTGGCCGATGAAGTTCTCAATCGCCTGCTCCTTCATCCTTTCTGCCCGTGCCCACCTTCATCGAGACCCAGTTCCCCATCGCCCGTCTCTCCGCGGAATCCTACAAGGAGCGTAAAGCGACAAACTCGCAGACGCTGACAGGGCTGGGCAGATGGTGGGGACGCAAGCCGCTCATCCTCGTTCGTGCCTCCATCCTCGGCATGTTGATGCCAGCTTCCGGCAGCGCGAAACGCGACCGCGAAATCTTCCTCAAAATCCTCACCATGGACGACACGGGCGCGCTCGCACGGTGGCGGGCCGAAAAGCGCTTCAGCGTCTCCGAACTCGGCGTGCTGGCTACCCGGACGGAAAAGGCCGAGTGGAACGAACTGGATGGCGACTGGGAAGCGGCGCGCGAGGAGGTGAAGCGGCTCCGGCTCGCCTCCAAGACCGTTGCGAAAGGTGACCGCGAGGCGAAGGAACGCGCACGCGCTGCTATCGATGCCGCGGTGGGCGAGGCTGACCGCTGTGGGCAAGACTTACAGGCGTTCGTCGGAGAGTTGCAGGTCCGCTGCTTCCATCGCCTCACCTACACCGAGCGGATCACACGTTGCGACCGCCCCGAAAATATCGAAGGACCGACTCCCAAGGCTTGGGCCGACATCAACGCCCACCTTGGCACCTCCGCCACCAGTCTGCCGGAACTCGTGGAGCAACTTGGCCGACGCGCCTTCGGTCACACCCCGCGCGTGGGCGATGCCTTTTGCGGGGGCGGCTCCATCCCCTTCGAGGCGGCCCGCATAGGCTGCGAGGCCTTTGGCTCCGATCTTAATCCCGTGGCGGGCCTTCTCACTTGGGCGAGCCTGAATCTAGTTGGCGGTGGTGCATCCTTGCAGGAGGAAGTGATGCGCGTGCAGGCCGAGGCCCTTGCCGAAGCCGACCGGCAGGTTACCGACTGGGGCATCGAGCATAATGAACGGGGTGAACGGGCTGAGGCCTTCCTCTATTGCGTCGAGGTAAAGCCCGAAGGCTGCGAACACTTCATTCCTCTCGCGCCGTCGTGGCTTGTCGGAGAATCACTGAGATCGGCGATTCAATGGGAGAGGGTGCTCGGCTCCGAGCAATTAAGTCCGACGTTTATCTCGGTGTCGAACGAAGAACTTGCGGAGTGGAAAGGCGACTCGAAACGAAACATCACGCCGAAGAACGCTACCGTGGTCGATAGCCGAGTGATCGATCCCTTCAACCGCGACCGCTCGTGGTCTGTTGAATCCCTGCGCGGGCCGGACGGCCTGCGCCGCTGGACGAGCGACGACATAGTGCCCCGCGTTGGCGATGTCTTCCAAGAGCGTCTTTACTGCATCCGCTGGGTGAAAACCATCATCGACCCCGACGGCACCGTGCGGGAAATCCGCCGCTACGCTGCACCCGATGAAGCCGACCTCCGGCGCGATGCCCGCGTCCTAGCTCTCATTCGCGAACGCTTCGCCGATTGGCAACGCCTGGGCTTCATTCCCTCGAAGCCGATCATCAGCGGCTACAACACCGAGCAGCCCATCCGCGAGCGTGGTTGGACTCACTGGCATCACCTCTTCACGCCGAGGCAACTGCTCGTGAATGGCTTGCTTTCGAGTTGCGCACATCGCCGAGCGGAGGACCGGAGTGTCTCTGGTGCGGTGCTCCTTGGCGTAGGCCGATTGGCGAACTGGAACTCACGACTTTGCCGCTGGCATGTTCGCGGTATTGCCATCGACAAAGGCGAAGACGTCTTCAGCAATCAGGCGCTCAATACGTTGTTCAATTTCTCGTGCAGACCGTTGAACGCGCTGGCTGACACGTGGGCTCTTTTCTCCAAGTTGAAGAACATCCGGATACCTCAGCCGAATCTCGTTGAGTCGCGTGACGCACGCGATGTGCGCGAGACCTGCGACTTCTGGATCACCGACCCGCCTTACGCCGACGCGGTGAACTACCACGAACTCGGCGACTTCTTTCTCGCTTGGTATGACAAGCAGCTTGTTCGCGCATTCCCCGAGTGGACGCCCGATGCCCGCGCCGAACTCGCCGTGCGCGGCGACGGCGAGGATTTCCGCCGTTCGATGGTCGAGATTTACAAGAACCTCGCCCGCCACATGCCGGACAACGGATTGCAGATGGTGCAGTTCACCCATCAGGACCCAGGCGTCTGGGCCGATCTCGGCATGATCCTCTGGGCCGCCGGATTGAAGGCCACCGCCGCGTGGACCATCAGCACCGAGACCGAGGCCGTCGGCATCAAGAAGGGCAACTACGTCACCGGCACCGTCTGCCTCGTCCTGCGCAAGCGCGTCTCCCCCGATCCCGGCTTCCTCGACGAGGTCTATCCGCTGGTCGAGGACGAGGTCCGCCGCCAGATCGCTTCCATGCAGGCGCTCGACGAGGATGGCGAGCCGAACTTCAACGACGCCGACTACCAGCTCGCCGCCTACGCCGCCGCTCTCAAGGTGCTCACGCAATACGCCACCCT
>JAYTLR010000067.1:0-87473 GCA_043729195.1 Akkermansia sp. | reverse complement strand
GTCAGTCCCGTCAGTCAGCCGCTGGAGCCCGAAAATCCCGCTCAACTTTGGACACCGTTCGCCGGGTGCAAAAATGCCTGTCCCCATGAAAAGAAAATTGCACTCTTACGCTCTCATTTCATCCTCCTCCCATGCGCCGGCCCCGCTTGAAAGCCCCTGCTTCCCATCCGGTGGCCTACTACCACTGCGTCTCACGCGTGGTGAACCGTGATTTCGTGCTGGGGGACGCCGAGCGAGACAAGTTGGTGGAATACATGCGCACCTACGAACGGCTCTACGGCCTGCGCGTGATCTCCTACTGCATCATGTCGAACCACTTCCACATCTTGGTGGAAGTCCCGCAACGGCCGGCAGACGGAGATCTCCCGGGCGATGCCGCGCTGGTGGCCAAGGTCCGGGATTGCCTCGGCGACAAGCTCGCCAACGGGCTGGAATGGGAGCTTTCCCATCATCGGGGGCAGGGGAACCTCGAAGCCGCCGAAGCCCTGCGCGAACGCTGGTTCGGCCGGATGTGGAACGTTAGCACCTATATGAAGGTGCTTAAGCAGCGCTTTTCCCAGTGGTTCAACGGCCAGCGCGCCCGCCGTGGGACTCTGTGGGAAGACCGCTACCGCTCGGTGCTGGTGGAAGGCGTCGGCCAGGCGCTGCGGGCGATGGCCGCTTACATCGACCTCAATCCCGTCCGAGCCAAGATTTGCGACGATCCGAAGGACTACCGCTGGTGCGGCTACGCGGAAGCGGTCGCCGGTGACAAAGAAGCACGCGCCGCGGTGGCTTGGCTGGCCGCCCTCAATCCTCACGGCGGACTGAAGCCGGACGCGGAGACGATGAAGCCCAAGGAAGCCCTGCGCTGCTGGCGTTGCCACCTCTTCGGAATCCCCGAAAGCGAGGCGCGGCAGGCGGAGCAAGCGGCCAAGCAGGGGATGGCCAAGGTCTTCCGCGACCGGATCCCGCGGGAAAAAGCGTTGGAGGTGCTGGCGCAGGGCGGCAAGCTGTCGCAAGCGGATTATCTGCGCTGCAAGGTCCGCTATTTCAGCGACGGGGCAGTGCTCGGCGGAAAGAACTTCGTCGAAGGAATTTTCCAAGGCTGCCGCGACCGCTTTGGTCCGAAACGCAAGGACGGCGCGCGGCCGCTGCGGGGCTTGGCCAGGGAGTCCGCGGATCAACGGCTTTACAACCTGCGACAGTTGCGGAAAGAGGTGTTTGGGTAACCACGATATGAGTCGCTGTGCGGAGAGTTGGCCGGGTGTTTCTCCCGTCGCATCAATTTCCAGCATCGGATCGGCTATGAGGTGTTCATGGAGGAGAAGAAGATTCTGGTTTTGCGGATGTGGACCCACTACGGCGATTGATTGACCCTCGGGCGGGAAGAAAGAATAATTTGGCCGTGTTCCTACCTCCAAAACGCTCTTCTTGGATCACCCGGGCCACCACCGCGCGCGTGGATCGGCTTGAGATCGAGCCGGTGGATGACGAGTTCGTCTTCCAAGACTTGGATTGCCCGTTTTCCGTGGCAAAGGAAGCCGCAGACATGGAGATGGAATCCCATGCAACCCAGGCGTCGGTGGAGAAAATTGTAGCGGAACTTGCCACTTTGCTCGGTCCGGGGAAGGTCTCGATCCGGGCATCGGACCTCGAGGACCACGCAACAGACAAGTGGTATGCCCGGCAGGTGCCGGACATCGTGGTGTTCGCCGAGTCCGTCCAGGACGTCTCCAAGACCCTGCGTTTTGCGTCGAAATTCAGCATCCCCGTGACCACCCGCGGGGCCGGGGTCGGCTATGTCGGTGGCTGCGTGCCGGTGGAAGGCGGGATCGTGCTGTCGGTGGCCCGGATGAACCGCATCGTGGAACTGAATCCCGCGGACGGGGTCGCAGTGGTGCAGCCGGGAGTGATCACCGGCGATTTGCAGAAAGCCGCCCGGGTCAACGGTTGGGACTATCCGCCCGACCCGGCTTCACTCAAGGAGTGCTCGATCGGTGGCAACATCGCGACCAATGCCGGCGGTCCCCGGTGCCTGAAATACGGGGTGACCCGCAGCTATGTCCTGGGTCTGGAAGTGGTGCTGGCGGATGGGCGGGTGATGCGCTGCGGGGGCCGCGTCCACAAGAACAAGACGGGCTTCGATCTCTGCGGCCTGTTCACCGGCTCGGAAGGGATGCTGGGCGTGGTGACGGAGGCCACCCTGCGGCTGATTCCCAAGCCCCCGGCGCGGGCGATGCTCGCGGCCGTGTTTTCCGAGTTCCCGGTCGCGGCCGGTGCGGTGCAGGAAATTCTCAACCGCGGGCATTTGCCGTCCGCGTTGGAGATTACCGACGGTTTCACTCTGGCCGCCGCCCGCAAGCGGCTGGGCCCGGAGATGCTGCCGGACGGCCAGGCACACCTCATCGTCGAGATCGACGGCCGGCGCGCCGCGGTGGAGAGCGAAATCGGCGAGATCGAGGCCCTGCTGCAGGAACTCGGGGCCACCCGGATCGACCGCGCGGCCGACGAGGCGGCCTGCGACGAGATCTGGCGGCTGCGCCGGGAGTTCTCCTACTCGCTGCGGGACACCGGGCTCACGAAACTCAACGAGGACATCGTGGTTCCCCGCTCAAAACTCGTGGCGCTGGTCGATTTTGCCCGTCGGCTGGAGGAAGACACCGGGATTCCTATCGCGTGCTTCGGCCATGCCGGGGACGGCAACATCCACACCAATCTGATGGTGGCGAATTTCGACGATCCCGCGACCCGGGAGAAGGCGGAGCACGCGCTCGACCAACTCTTTGCGTGGGTGCTGGATCACGATGGCGCGATCACCGGCGAGCACGGCGTCGGCTTGGCCAAGAAGCCTTGGATCCGCAAGGCGCTCGGCCCGGTGTCTTTCGACGTCCATCAAGCCCTCAGGGAGGCGCTTGACCCGCAGGGCATCCTGAATCCCGGCAAGTTCCTCGACTGAGTTACTTGCCCTTCTTTTCCGGCTCCTTTTTCTCCGGCTCTTTCTTTTCCGGTTCTTTCTTTTCCGGCTCCTCCTTCTCGGCCGGCTCGGCAGCCTCGGTCTTCTTGACGTATTTGAGCAGATCCTTGAACTCGTCTGGCAGAGGCGTCCCGCCGCCGAGAGAGAGCTGATAGAGTTCAGTCAGGGCCGCGGCTTCCAGCAGGCGCTGATGGCCGGTGGAGCCGGGGATTTCGTCCGGGGTTCCCCACAGCTTGATCGCGGTCTGAACGTCGGGATCCTTCTTGTAAAGCCGCAGCGAGTTGAGGGTCGCGGTGCGGGTGAGGTCCTCCGAGGCACCGGTGTCGGCGGTCATCGCGATGTTGTAGGCGTTGATCGCGGGGATCAGCTTGTCTTGGGAATCCAGCGCAAGGCCCAGGCAATAGCCGATCTGGGCACGCTGGAAGCCGGGCATGCGCTCTTTGAGACGTTCCTTGCAGATGTTTTCCAAGCGGGCCCAGTCCTTGGTCCGGACGGCATCCCACATCGCGTATAGCTCCACCTGGCGGAGTTGGAACTCGCGGGTCAGGCCGGCCTTGTCGAAGGTTTCGAGCGCCTTGGCCAACCCGTCGAGATCGCCCGACTTGCGCAAACATTCCAATTCCAGGTAGGCCGCATTGGTCGACGGGTTGTCAGGAAGTTCCTGGATGCCCTCGTAGGCGGTCTTGATCGCGGCGAGCTTGTCTTTGGCCTCGGTGTATTTGCGGGCCTGGTAGAGCTCGATGGCTTCAGTGAGTGCCGGCGGTTCGAGGATGTAGATCGACTGGATCTCGTCGATCTTGCCGTCCTTGGTATCGACTGCCTGTTCGGTCTCCTTGTAGCGGATGGCGGCCGTGGTCGCAGCGGTGATCCAGACGCGCTCGACGTCGCCTTCCTCGTAGATGAGGAAGGCCTCCGCTTGCTGGCCTTGAGCATGGGCGGCGGAGATCCCGAAGACGGGAAGGGCGAGGTAGGGAAGAAGGGATTTCATTTCGGGAAAGGTCGTGGGGTTCAGGGTCGGGGTGTCACTTCTTCTTGGCGGCTTCTTCCTTGAGCTTGGCCATCGACTTCACGTCGGACGAGGCTTCGTACTCGGTGACCAGCGCTTCGATCTGCTGCCACATCTTCTTTTCCTCGTCAGACATCTTGTCGACGAATCGCCGGGTTTGGTCGATGTAAGTCCAGCCGGACTCGTAGGCACCCTGGCGGTCGGCCTTGTTGTTATCGGCACCGCCGCCCGGGGAATTCCGCTGCCAGGACAGCTCCATCCATGCCTGCATGGCGGGGGCGGAGATGCGCACCAAGCCCTTGTAGGTGTTCCAGACGCGGACGTAGTTGGCGAGGGCGTCATTGATCTGGCCACGCTCATGGTAGGACTTGGCGAGGGCGAAGCCGACTTCCGGGGCGAAGCGGGTGTAGCTCTGGCCACCTTCTTTGGAGAGATACTGCTTGGCCGAGGCTTCCGCGGCTTCGTAGTCGCCGGACGACATGTTGGCCTGGACGATGCCGAACGAGGCGCGTTCCTTCTCGCCCTTGTCCTGGGAGTCGGCGAGGACGCGCTTGAGGTCCTCGATCGCCTTGGACTTCTCTTCCTTGCTGCCTTCGGCCAGCACCGAGGCGCGGCCGAAAAGGGCGGCGAAGCGGAAGGACAGGTCCTGGCGGGAGAGCGCCTCGTCGTAGTAAGGAAGCGCCTGGCGGGGTGCCGAGGTTTTCTCGCGGAGGAAGTCGCCGGTGCGGACCAGGATGTAGTTCGAGAGCACCTTGACGTCGAAGTCGTTCTTCAGCTCCTTGAACAGCACGCTGATCAGGGCCTCGGCCTTGTCCTTCTTGGTCTTGTCTTCGCCGGCTTTCTTGAGCTCGCCCTCGGCGACGCCGATGATGGCGATGCGAAGCAGCGCAAGGGCCGCCTTGTTCTGGCCGCCGATCTTGGGGAAGTTGTAGTAGTGCTCCTTCAGTTCCTCGACGCTGTGCTTTTCAAGATAGACGTCGGTGTAGGAATTGATCGCTTCCTCAAGACCGCGGGAGTCGGGATTGATGGCCATTTCGGCGATCACATCGCGCAGGCGGTTGAGGGCTTCCTCGCCCCGGTCGACGGCGTTGAGGGCGTGGACCTGGGAGACGGCGACCTGCGTCTTGTAGGGGGAGTCGGTGCCGTGTTCCTTCCAGAACTTGTCAGCATAGGGCACGGCATCCTTGACCCGTGGGTTCGGCTCCTTGCCGACGGTCTTCTCACCAAGCAAGGCGACGAGGTAGAACAGCGACTCGCCGGCGACGATGCGGTTTTCGCGGCGTTCGGCCAGCTCGAGGGCCTTCTTGTAGTAGTTCTCGGCTTCCTCGCGGTTTTTGTCACTCTGGAGGACATTGCCCTTGAGGTTGAAGGCCATGTCGAGGATTTCGACGTTGGGAAACTCCTCCTCCAAGCGGTTCAGCTTCTCGAGGGCGGGAGCGTTTTCGTTTTCCGCGTAGTGGCAGTTCGCGCGGTCGAAGAGGCCGAACGAGTAGTAAATGTTTTTCGCAGGATCGGGGTGCTTCTCGAAGAAGGTGTCGAGCAGCTTGGCGGCCTTGGTCCAGAACTGCAGGCGTGACAGGTTGGAGGCCTGGAAATAGAGCGCGGCTTGCTCGAACTGGCTCTTGGGATACTTCTCGACGTGTTGGTCGAGCAGCGGCTGGGCCTTGTCATACTGGCCGGTGTAGTAGTAGCTGCCGCCGAGGACGTGCAGGCAAATGTCGTGCTCCTTGGATCCTTCCGAAAGCTTCGGCAGCATCTCGACGGCGACGGTGATGCAGGTCTCGTATTCGCCCTCGTAGAAGAGCGAGGTGAGCATCATGCGGCGGACGGCCGGAACGTGCTTGGAATCGGGATAGGCCTTGAGGAAGCGCGAGCCGTAACTCTCGGTGGACATCACTTCGCCGATGACGGAGCTGGTCCGGACGAGGTTGTAGAGATTGTCCTCGCGCTTTTTCGATTTGGGGAAGAACAACTCGAGCTGCTCGTAGGCGGCAAAGGCACCGCGGGTGTTGCCGTGATTCTCGTGGATGAAGGCGGTGGCACCGAGCTGGATGATCTCGTTCGGGTCCCCTTCGCGACGCACCTTCTCGAGGTTGTCACGGGAAGCCTCGAGGTTCTTTTTCACCAGCGTGCGGGTGAGTTCCTTCATCCCCGCGCGGCTGCCGAGGCGGGCGAGGCGGGACTTCAGATCCTCGACCATCACGTCGGTGGAAGGCACCAGTTGATAGAGTGCGATCGCGCTGGCTTCCATGTCAGCACCAATGGCATCGCCGGCGAGTTTCAGATAGAGACGGGAGTAGATTTCCATCTCGAAGGGCTCGATGATGATTTCGGAGCGGTTTTTGTCGATGAAGGTGAGGAGGGATTTCTCGTCGCGCTTCTCGACCACCGCGGCGACCATCGCCTGGAAGGCGGCGACGATGCCGGCGTCGGGCGTGCCGAAGCGCAGCTTGTTTTTGATGGAAGTTTCGAGGTGTTCGATGCCTTCAGGGATCTTGTTGAGCTTGAAGTGGCAGATGGAGAGGTTGATGTAATAGGAGCCCGGGTCGAACTTGTCGCGGGTCTTGTCGCGCTCCTCGAGGAACTTCTTGAACATCCGGATCGCCTCTTCCCAGTTCTCGGCTCCCTGGGCGGCGTTGCCCCACTGGAGAAGGGCGCGCTTGTTGTAGAGGTTGCCACCGCCGTCAACCTGTTCGCCCTTGTTGACGTACTTGCGGTAGCATTCTTCGAAGGATTTTGCCGCGTCGTCCCAGCGCTTGAGCTTCAGTTCGCAGATGCCCTTGCGATACAGGGTCACTCCGAACTGCGGTCCGAACAACGTGATGGCGTTCTTACCGTAGAGCTCATTGCAGCGGGTGAGGAGCTTGAGGGCTTCTTCCCATTTACCGGCTTCCATCGAGGTGAGCGCGCGGGAGTTCAGGGTCTGGGCGTCCTCTTGGAGCTGGGCCCTGGCGGGGGGCGCGGTCAGGATGCCGGTGGCAAGAGCCATGCCGAGGACCGGGATGAGGGTGAGGCGTGAAAGATTCATGGGAACAGGAGTGGCTTTGGTTTTTCGAAAGGTAGGGAAAAGAGAAGCGCCGGCTCGCTCATCCCGCAAGGGAGGAACGGGCCGGCGCAGGAATCTCTTAGGTTACCGTGCCGGCGGGCGCGGTGAAACGGGGGGGAATCAGGGATCCACCAGGTCGGTGAAGGTCACGTTGCTGATGCCGACGCCCGCGAGGACGTTCAGCACGTCGATCACGCGCTGCTGGCTGGCACCACCATCGACGTAGAGCTGAACCAGCGGCTTGGAGTTGGAGCCGGCCGACTTCGCGGCACTGGCGTAGCTCTGGAGGTCGGCGGTCAGCAGCGGCAGGTCGCGGGAGTCGGGGTCTGAATCCATCGGGATCTGCGAGGCACCGGCACCTACGGAGACGGCTCCATTGGCGTCGACCTTGATGAATTTCGGATCGATGTCCGGCACCGACTCACTGGGAGCGGCGGCAGGCAAGGTCATGTCGAGATCCTGTTCCCGCTTCTGGATCGTCGTGGTGACGAGGAAGTAGATCAGGAGCAGGAAGGTGCAGTCGATGAGCGAGGAGATGTCGAGTGCTGGCAAGTCGTCATCAAATGCAGCAGCTTTCTTGTGGCGGGCCATAATGCAGTAAGGAAGCGAAGTGGACTATTTTCCCGTGACGTAAACCGCAAAGACCACCTGGTCGACGCCGCCCTTGGCAGCGGCACGGATGACTTTACGGCTGTATTTGAAGACCGCATCTTTGTCCCCTCGGAGGTGCAACTTGGGCTTGTAGCCGAGCAGGTCCATCTTTTCCTTCTGAACCTTCACCAGTTCCGTGATCGCATCTTCATCGGCCAAAGGCTGCTTCAGTTCGGTTCCGAAAGAACCATCCTTATAGACATTGACGACGATACGACCGTTCCCGTCCTCGGCTTTTCGCGATTTGTCTGCAACCGGCGGAGTAACCTTGGCATCCTGCTTTACGACCACCACGGTCGCGTTGACGAGGAAGAACATCAGGAGTAAGAAAACCATGTCGATCATCGGCGACATGTCGAGTTTGCAATCGTCCTCCTCGTTTGTGGCGGACTGTCTGAGCTTGGAAGACATGAGTGAATAAATGGTTTGGATTCCGAAGCAGCGGGGCGGCGGTCAGCAACCCGTCCCTCCTCATGGGAATCAAACGGCGATGCCTTCCGGGATCTTGGCAAGATATGCTTCGGCGTTCACCGTCTGGAGCGCAGCATTGATCATATCCTCGGCCGCATGGTGGCAATCCGCGATAAGCCCATTGAGACGCCCCTTGAAATAGTAGTAGGCCACCAAGCAGGGAATGGCGTTGATCAGCCCCCACAGGGTGGTGAGAAGGGCGACGGAGATCGAACCGGCGAGCTGGCTCGGGTCGGCGGACCCGGTGATGGCGAGAATGCCGAAGGCATCGACCATGCCGATAACCGTGCCGAGCAGTCCCAGCATCGGGGAGACCTGGGCGCACAACGAAATGTAGTTGAGCGGGACCATCATCTTGCGGGATTCGTTGGTTGTGAAGTCGGCCATCGCATCCTCGATCTGGTCGCGGCCGAGGTCCTCGGGGCGGGTTGCGTCGATGTTCGGCAGGGCGTAGGCCATCATGCGGCCGAGGAAGGAGGGGTGGGAGGCGGCCAGCTCGATGGCGGAGCGGACGCGGCAGTTGACCATGTGGTCCATGAGGGCGGCCTTGAGGTCATCCGGGCAGAATTTCGGTTTGGTCAGGTTGATGAAATTGAAAACGCAGAGGGCGATGAAAGCGACCATGGCGGCACCGATGAAAATCATCGTCCATCCGCCTTCGATGACCCACTTTGTAAGCATTGTTTTCTCCGGGGCTGCCGGGACGCCGTCCTGCGCCATGAGCAAGGGAGCGGTCACTAGAAGAGTGGTGGCGAGTCCGGCCGTGAAGCGGCGGCTGCGGGAAGTCAGGTTGTGGATCATGGAATTTTAGTGGGATTGCCAAGCGGGTAGCGGCGGATTCTGGAAATCCTTCGAAGGCCCGCAAGGAAAGATTTTGGAAAACGTGGAAGACGCAGGTGTTGTAAATACAGCCTCAAGACGGTCCGCCTGCCGTTTTCCTTGGAGGAAAGATTTCACGGCAGAGGAGGCATGAACGGCCGTCGCAGCCACGTGCCGTGCAGTGGCTCCGGCCGTAGAAGATGATCCGCAGGTGGAGGGCGTTCCAGCGGTCGCGGGGGAAGAGCTTTTTCAAGTCGCGCTCGGTCTGCTCGACATTGCGGCCTGCGGTGAGTTTCCAGCGTTTGGCAATGCGGTGGATGTGGGTATCGACGGGGAAGGCCGGCACGCCGAAGGCCTGTGCCATGACGACGGATGCGGTCTTGTGGCCGACGCCGGGCAGGGCTTCGAGCGCGGCGAAATCGGCAGGGACCTGGCCGCCGTGCTGGTCGACGAGGATCTGCGAGAGATCGCGGATGGCCTGCGACTTTCGCGGGGAGAGACCGCAGGGCCGGATGATGGCGCGAATTGCTTCGACCGGCACCTGTGCCATGTCTTCCGGGCTGGAAGCCAGCGTGAAGAGGGCCGGGGTGACGGTGTTCACCCGGGCGTCGGTGCATTGGGCCGAAAGCAGCACCGCGACCAGCAGCGTGAAGGGATCCCGATGGTCGAGCGGGATCGGGGTGTCCGGATAGAGTTCCTCCAACCGCCGGTCGACATGGGCGGCCCGTTGGGCGCGGGTCATGGGCCTTTCCCTTAGCGGGCGGCGGTGGAAGCCGACTGGCCGGATGTCAGGCGGTTGATGGCCGCATACATTTGCGCGCAGTGCGGGTAGTGGGTCCGCTTGGAAAGGATCTCGGCGCTGCGGGAATAGGAGCCCCACTGGACGACGGTGAGTTCGACATTGCGGCGGCCCCAGGCACCCATGTGGGCCTTGCAGGGAGTATAGATGTCGACGGTGTTAGTACCGGTGAGGGCCGAGCCGTAGTCATCGACCACGAAGAGCTGCTTCATGCCCTTGATGCGGAAAACGGTGCCGACCGGATAGACCGCCCAATCGGCGGCGGCGCTGCGGACGCGGTCGGTGTAGCGGAGCGGGGTGCCCGCGGCATTCATCGAACCGTATTCGATGTGGTCGTCTTCCGAGCAGGTGTAGGCGGTGGTGCGGACCAGGCGGGTGCGCTCGGAGGGCTTGTAGAAGGCCATGCCGTGCTTGTCCTTCGGCTTGCCGGCGGCCTGCGGGGCCAGGGACGGCGAAGGCTGGGCGGTGGTATAAACGGCGCAGCCGTGGACGATGCCGCCGGAGCGAGCAGTCGCGCCGGACGATGAGGCGGCGCGGGATTTGGAAAGGACCGTGAGGTCGGAATCCGAGGCGCAACTGGAGAAGAGAAGGGCGATCAAGGCGGCGGCGGAAGAGAGTCGGAAAGTCATGCGGTCAGTATGGAAAGCTTTATATTCAACGTAATCACGTAATTTGAGACTCCGCCTTCTACGGATCTGAAGAGGGGTCGGCAACCCAAAAATCCCCTGTTAGGAACCAGTGGGAGCGGATTGCGTGCCAGAATGAGGGAGGTCGGAGGGGAGAAAGGAAGGCGGAATATGGACCTCGCGCTGCCTGCTACCACTATCCACGGTGGACACGGTGGACACGGAGGACACGGTGGACACGGTGGACGGGAATTTGCGTTGACGGAGGATTTGCGAAGTGCCAATCCCATGGCCGTGGCAGCGCTTCAACGAACCCTAGGATCCAGGAAGTCCGCGCCTCTGGTCCTTGCCTTAATTTCATCGCTTTCGCTGAGCCTTTCCGCCCAAGTCGATTTGAATCGCGCCCTCAGTGAAGGGCTGGCGGCCTACCGCTCCAAGGACTACAACACGGCGATCGAGAAACTTTCCGCGATTGTTTCGGCGAAACCGGACGGGCCGGGCGAGAACGTCCTCTACACGCTGGGCTTCGCCTACTACTTTCAGCTCCGCCACCAGGATTCGGCGGACACCTTCGCGCTTTACCTGAAGAAACACCCGGACACCGCGAACACGCACGAGGTCCATTTGATCCTCGGGCGGGCGCTGCTGCAATTGGACGGGAAGGCTGACGAGGCGCTAGCCCATCTGGCCAAAGCATCGGAGAAGCCCGAATTTGCAGAGGAAGCCCGCTTCCTGGCGGCCGACGCTTACATCAAGAAGGGCGATACCGAGAAGGCCGCGCAGACCTTGAAGAACGCCATGAAGAACAAGGCGTCCGGGCCGAGTGTCCTGCGGGCTTCGTTGGAACTGGTCGATGTTTACATTTCCGACGACAGGCTCGACGAGGCGGTCGAAATGCTGGAGAAGCTTGAGGCATCCGCCGGCTATCCGGACATCATCGTGACGGCGAACAATCGCTTCGTCCGGATTGGCGACCTGCATCTGGATTCGCAGTCCTATGCCGACGCGCTCGAGGCCTACTCATCGGTCCGTCCCCGCACCCAGGTGATCGCGATCCAGCTCGCCCGGCTCGAGCAAATGCGGCACCTCAAGGAAGACTTTGACAAACGGATCGCCGCGGCCGCCAAGGCGAAGCAGGTGCTGCCGCGGGGAACCGAGGAAAAGGCGGCGACGCTCGCGGCGATGATCGAGAACACCGACAAGGTGCTCGGGGAGATTCGGACCCAGGAGGACTACGATGCCACGATCCAATACCGGATCGGCCGCTGCTACTTCAATATGGAGCGCTTCTGGCCTGCTTCGGTGGCGTTCGAGGCGGTCGCGGATGAGAATCCGAAGTCCACGGACGCGCCGACCGCCTTGTTCGGTGCGATTGTTTCCCAGTGGCGGCTCGAGCGGTCCGAGGCTGCACGCAAGTTGTGCGCGGCTTACCTGGAACGGTTTCCCAAGGAAAAGCAGTTTGCCCAGGTGGCGGAACTGAACACGACACTGCTCATCCAGCAGGGACTCAACGAGGAAGCGATTGCGTTCCTGGGGCCGTTCCTTGAGAAGAACCCTGAAGTCCCCGCGAGGCAGAAGCTGCTCGGACTGCTGGCCAACGCGCGATTCCAGGCGGGGGCTTACGATGCGGCCGCGGCCGACTACGACAGCTTGCGCAAGGAATTCGCCTCGTCGCCGGAGTTCGAGGAATACACCTACCGCCGGGCGCTTTGTAATTTCCTGCGGAACGACTACGAGGCGACCACCGAGTCGTTCGATGCCTACCAGCGGGATTTTCCGAAGGGCCAGTTCATCCCCGACATCCGCTACCGCCGGGGCATCATCCAGCTCGCGTTGAAGGATTACGATGGCCTGATCAAGGCCATGAACAGCCTGCTCGAGGATCCGGCGGCGGAGGGCTTCGGCGGCCAGATCCATACCTTGCTCGGGGACGCCTTATCGGCGAAGGGCGACAACGAGGCGGCCGCGGGTGCCTATGCCAGCGCGGTGAAATCCGCCAATGGCGACGACAACGTCATCCAATATTCGCTGGAACAGGCGACCAACCTGCTTCGCGGGCTGCGTCGTTGGAACGAGCTCGAGTCCTTGTGGAAGGAATTCCTGAAGCAGAATCCGAAGCACCCGATGGCGCTGCGGGCGGTGTCGGAGTTGTCGAAGCTGCTAGTCCGTGCCAACAAGAAGGATGAAGCCCGCCAGATGCTTGCCGGCCAGGTGCTCGGTGACATCCAGAACAGCCGCTCCGAGTATGTGGAAATGCTCATAAGCCAGCTGGCAGGGCTCCACGTGCCGCCGCGAGTGGTGAAAAAGGACGCGCCCCAGCCTGACCTCGACAAGATTGAGGGCGAGCTGGTCAAGGAACTGGAGGTTGCCGAAGACAACCGGACGCCGGTCTATCTTGCCCGCGTGCTGTTTGCCAAAGCCGAGCTGGGCCGGATGATGCGGGACGCCGCTCGCAACGAGCGGAATCTCAACGCGATCGCCAACACCGCCAATCCAGACGACCTTGGTCCCATTCTTCTCTCGATGATCGGCCAGTTCCTGCTGGACGACGGGCAGCTGGACAAGGCGGTCCCTCTCTTCACGCGGCTCCGCGACGCCTTTCCGCAGTCGCCTTTCTCCGATGCCGCGCCGGTCGGCCTGGGTCGCATCGCCCTAGCCAAGAAAGAGTTTCCCGCCGCGCTGGAGCAGTTCGACTACGCGCTGACCCGCAGCGTCGGCGGATCGATGCTCAAGGAGGCGACCTTCGGCAAGGCGCTCGCCCTGAAAGGGCTGAAGAAGCTGGAAGAGTCCAAGAAACTGTTCGAGGAGATCGTTTCCAGCAAGGAATGGCGCGGCCTCGAAAAAGCCGGATCGCTCTTCGAGCTCGGCGAGATCGCTGCCGAAACCGGGGACAAAGGGGCCGCCAACGCCTACTTCCAGCGTGTCTACCTGTCTCATGGGGCCTATCCACAATATGCCGCCAAAGCTTACCTCCGCAGCGCCGAGATGCTGAAGGCCGACGGCCAGAGCGACGCAGCGCAGAGGACCTATCGTGAACTCGTCCGCAACCCGAAGTATGCCGACACCCCCGAGGTGAAAGTGGCGCGAGCCCAACTCAAGGAATGAAATCCCTGCTTCCACTCACAGGCTGCTTTCTCGGTCTTTCCCTGTCCTCCGTTCACGCGCAATCGCAGGAAGATTTCGAGCTTCGCAACGGCCGCCGCATCGCAGCGGAATCCGTCAAGCCGACCGCGACCGGATTTTCCGCCGTCGTGGTGACTGGCGCGAATGCCCAGAACATCACCTTCACGGCCAAGGACATCGTCCGCGCGAACCTGCGCGAGCCGGCTGCTCTCGCCGAGGCCCGGACCCTGATCGCCTCCGGCAAGCTGATCGCGGCGATTTCCCTGCTGACCACGACCGAAGAAGAGCTGCTGCCCTACCGGCAGGTTCCCGGGGCATGGTGGCACCGTGCCCTCATGCTCCGGATGGACGCACTGGCCGCAAAAGGCGAAGCGGCAGCGGCGTTCGCTGCCGCCGGGGCTGAAGAGTTGGCCGGGCTTCCCGAGGAGAGCGCGGCTTCCCTGACCGGCTTCCAGGATATAATCGCGAAACCGATAGGGAGCCCCGAGACGAAGATCGCCTCCTTGGAGGCCGTGGCGAAGCGGACCGCGGATCCCTGGATCGCCGCCCGGGCTTGGTTGGAGGTCGGCAACACCTACGCCGGACAAGGCAAGATGGAGGCTGCGGTCAAGACGTGGCTCCGGGTGGCGGTTTTCCATCCGGCCGAGCGGGATCTCGCCGTCCGCGGTACGATCCTCGCCGCTCGCGGTCTCCAGCAGATCGAGCGGCCTCAGGACGGCCTAAAGCTGCTCGACGATTACCTCAACGACCACCTTGCCTCTCCCTACGAAAGCACCATCAAGGCGGAAGCCGCCAAAATCGACCCGAAACGCGATACCACCCCGGCCGTTCCGGCCGAAAAAGACCCCAAGTGACCCAACCGATTTATTCCAGAGCATGAACTCCGCAAACCTACTCCGCCGTCTTGCCCAAGCGTTCCGGATCGCCCTCCTCGCCTGTGCCTTCGTGGTATTCTGTCCGATTCACCAGGTTTCCGCCCAGGAGCCGGCCGCTTCATCGGAAACGGCGGAAGCAAAGCCCGCCGCTACAAAGAAAACCATGTGGGATAACTTCAAGCTCGGGGGGTGGGTCATGTGGCCGCTCACGGCTTGTTCGATTTTCACGATCTACTTGGTGATCGACGTGTATCTCCGCACTTCTTCCAAGAAGATGTGGCCCGCCGAGGAAGTGCAGAAGGCCCAGCAGCTCTTCATGGCCGGCGATTACGTCAACGCCTACCAGGTGATGAAGGCCACGCCCTGTTCCTTCAACAACTGCGTGAAATACGGCCTGTCATTCGTCGGCAAGGGAAAGGACCAGACCGAAGAAGCGCTGCTGGTCGAAGTCGGCCGTGAGAACGCACGCATCCAGAACCGGATCAACTACCTCTCGGTCATCGGCGTCTGCACCCCGATGATCGGTCTGGTCGGTACCGTCATGGGGATGATGAAGGCCTTCGACGAGCTCGGTGCCTCGGGTGCCGGGGAAACGAGCGCGCTCGCCGGACACATCGGCGAAGTGTTGGTCGCGACCGCCTCCGGTCTCTTCATCGCCATTCCCGCCTTCATGTTCTTCTACATCCTGCGCAACCGCCTGTCGGCCCAGGTGCACGACTTGGAAGACCAGGTCACCAGCCTCTTCCGGAACATGCCCTACGACCACTTCCACGGTCTGGAGATCGGCGAGGAAGCCACCTACGCGGCTCTCCCCAACTGGGTTGGTGTCGAGGCGGAAGCCTGAGTTCGCGGACGCCACAAACCCTTTCTAAACCAAGTCCATGGCAAGCGCTGGCGGCGGAGATGGAAGCGAACCTGAATTCCAGGTCGCTCCGATGATCGACGTGCTCCTCGTGCTGCTCATTTTCTTCATGAGCATCACGACCGATCAGGTCATGAAGGTCGACAAGTCGATCAAGCTGCCGCTTGCCCCGGAAGCCAAGGCGCGCAAGCACGACATCAAGAACGAGGCGATCGTGAACGTCGACTGGGACGCCGCGCTCGCTCGCGCCCAGGTGCGCTACGGCGCCCAGGTCTGCGATCCATTGGAACAGCTCGCCGAACTGGTCCGCCCCGCGAAAGAAGCAAACCCGAAGCTCAAGCTGATCATCCGCGGCGACGCCGATGCCCCGGCGATCGAGATCCAGAAGGTGATCGAGCAACTCGCAACGGCCGGCATCGACGACATTTCCCTGTCTGGCACCAACCGCAACTCTCCTTGATCCCGCGCCCGTCATGAAACCCAAGAAGAGAGGCCGCAGCGCGCCCGAACAGATCCACCTCGGCTTCCAGATCGCGCCGATGATCGACGTGGTCTTCGTGATCATGCTTTTCTTCATGGTCATGGCCGGGGCCGTCCAGAAAGAGCACGAACTCAACCTGAAACTACCGGGAACGATTTCCGCCGACAAGCCGGTGGACGTGATTGAGGAGACGCAGGTCCGCGTGCTGGATACCGGGGAGATCCTTCTCAACGACGAACCGATGGGCGACCCCGAGGATTCAAAGCTTCAGAATCTCTCACTCACGATGATCAAATTGGAGGAATCCTCCAAGGCCGCGGAAAGCAAGGTCGTCGTCACCATCATGGCCGATGAGTTCGCGCCTTTCCAACGGGTGATCGATGTTCTCAACGCGCTTTCGATCGCCCGAATCCAGAACGTCACCTTCGAGGTCCCGCCCCAATAACGATTCCAGCCCCGAGTTTGCCATGGAAGAGCCAACCTATTACGAGCCTGCTGCAGAGCCCAAGAAGGGCCGGCTGAAGACCCTGATCGCCCGGATGGGTCTCGGGGCGTTCACGATCTCGCTGATCGTCCACGCCATATTCATCGTGCTGGCGATTTTCTATTTTGTGAAATGGGTGGAACCCAAGCAGGAGAAGGTCGATTTCCTGCCCGGCGGAGGTGGTGGCGGGGGTGCCGGTGGCGAGACCGCCCACAAGGTCCAGCAGCAGATGAAGCAGCGGATGATGACCAGCACCGCGGTTTCCAAGCGGATCGCCTCCACATCGAACACCGCGGCATTCACCCTGCCGGACTCCTCCAACGAACTGATGGACCCGGGCTTGCCGATGGATGTCGGCGCCGCGCAGATGGGTTCCGGCGGTGGCGAAGGCGGCGGACGCGGCACGGGCAAGGGAACCGGCACCGGGTCGGGGACGGGTCCCGGCAAGGGCATGGGAGAAGGTCAGTTGGGGATCGGGGCGCTGATCCCGACCATCATGAAAGGCCGCTGCACCGACAACGAGCGCTCGCTGATGCTACGGGAGGCAGGTGGGACCGATCAGGTGGAGGTTGCCGTCAAAAAGTCGCTGGCCTGGTTCAAGTCGAAGCAAAATCCGGACGGATCCTGGGGCAAGAGCCACAATGTGGCGATGACGGGGCTTACGCTGCTGTGCTACCTGGGCCACTGCGAAGGTACCCAGTCCAACGAGTATGGTGAGACGGTGAGCAAGGGGATTACCTTCTTGCTCGATAAGTCGCTCAAGCACAATGGAACGATGGCGTCCCAATTCGGCGGTAACTCGTGGGTTTACGAGCACGCGATCGCCACTTATGCGCTGTCGGAAGCATTGACCTTTTCGCGCGGCCTTCAATTTCCGATTCCCGAGCTGGAATCCGCGGTCCAAAAGGCGGCCACGCTCATCATCACGGGGCAAACCAAGGAAGGTGGCTGGGACTATGCGTATGCGGACAAGGGCCGCAACGATCTCTCGGTGGTCGGCTGGCAGATGCAGGCGCTGAAAGCCGCCAAGGCTTCCGGCGTGAAGCTGGAGAATTTCGACCGCACCATTCGCAAGGCCACCGATTGGCTGGCCGACACGGCTTATCGGGGCGACGGCAAGTTTGCTTACTCGGGAACTGGCGCGAATCCCGGCATGACAGCCGTGGGGAGCCTCTGCCTCCAGCAATGGGACAAGGGCAAAAGCAAGCCCGTCCGGGAAGGTGTGAAGCTGATCATGGAGGGCTTGGAACTGCGTGACAAACCGAATGCGAAGGTCAGTGACTTCGCTCCGTTGTATTCGATGAAGTATGACGGTCCGAACTGCGACCTCTACGCCTGGTACTACGCGGTCCAGGTCATGCGCAACGCCGAGGGCAAGGAGTGGGAGGCCATGAACAAGGCCATCCTTGAGGACGTCCTTCCCCAGCAGAACGAGGATGGCTCGTTCAAGTTCGAAAACGGGAAGATCGATCGTAACGAAAAACTGGTCCACGTCCGCGGCACCGAGGCGGTCGGAAATTCCCGCGACGTCTACCTCCAAGCCCTGAACACGCTAATCCTCGAGGTCTATTACCGCTTCCTTCCCGCGACCTCCGCCGGCAAGAGCCGCGGTTCCGGCCTTGATCACCTTGACGACCTCCGGTAACGGCGGGGGGAACGGTCAAGGATCGTGGCGGGTCGTGAAGGGCGACCCGGTGGGTGGACGACTCCACAGCAGGTCGCGGCATAAGGGCCGCGGCAGCCAGCGCGGTCCAAAGGTTCACGGCTCGAGGTATTTCCGCACCTCCGGCGGCACGAATTCCGCGTCGGTGGCTTCTTCGGCGGCGAGCTGCATCTGGGCGCGGATGATGGCGGGATCGACCGGCGGCAGGTAGCCTTGGAGGCTGGCGCGCAGGGCGTCGGCGGCGAGGGGCGTGCCGGTTTTGGTGAGGCGGTAGGCTTTCACGGCGAGGGCTTCCGCGGCACCGGGGGTGAGCCAGCAGGGGACCAGCGGGAGGAGCTCGGCCTTGGCGGCATCGTCGAGCGGGATGCCGCGGCGCTTGCAGAGGGCGGCGAGCAGGACCATGCCCTCGGCCGGGGTGGCGGTGGGGAAAATGGGCACTTTGACGTCGATCCGGCCGGGGCGCTTGAGATCGACCTCGATCAAGTCCGGGCGGCTGGAGGCGAGGACCCAGAGGATCTTGCCGCGGTTGCGGGTGTTCGACATTTCCGCGGCGATCATCGAGTAAACGCGGCTGGAAACGCCGGAGTCGCCGCTGCCCGAGGCGCGGCGGCCGAGCGCCTGGTCGGCTTCGTCGATGAACACGATGCAGCGGCCGAGGGCGTGGAGCAGGGCGAAGATTTTCTCGAGGTTCGCCTCGGTCGAGCCGACCCAGCGGTCGCGGAAATTCCGCAGCGTGACGACCGGCACCCCGGCTTCCCCGGCGAGGCATTCGGCGAGGTAGGTCTTGCCGGTGCCGACCGGGCCGCAGAACAGGTAGCCCATCGGCAAGGCGGCGGTTTCGTCCTGCTTCCAGAGCGCGAGGTCCTGGCGCAGGCGGGTCTTCACGCCATCGAGCCCGATCACGTCGTCGAGGGTGCGGTCGGGCTCGACGAAGTCGATCAGCTCGCCGGCATCGCGCTCGACCAGCGCCTTGCGGAGCTCGCCGAGGTTGGCGTCGCCGAGTGTTTCGCCAGCGTGGTTGCGGCGGCGGAGGAAGGCTTCCAGCGCGGCGATCGAGGTGCCTGCCAGGCGGGCCGCGATGCGCGGGAAATCGGTCACGCCTTCGAGTGCCTTCGGGCATTCCGGGGCGAGGACTTGCAGCGCGCCGGCGAGCTCGCCGCCATCGGGCAGCGGGATTTCGATCTCCGCGGCACGCGGGTTTGAGGCGACCAGCGGGTGGAGGTGGTGGATCCGGTCGGCGATCAGGAAAACGGCCTGGCCTTGCGCGGCGAGGGTGGTGTCGCTGCCCCAGGTGCGGATCAGCGAGGCGATCGCGCTCAACTCGTGGTTGAGGGTTTGCGGGAGGACGGGGACGTAGAGCTGGGCATCGCGCAGGACCACCGCGACGCTCACCGGCTTGGCCCCGACGGCGCGGAGGTTGCGGGCGTATTGGAGGAAGCGGGCGACGGCGCGGATGGCGGGCAGCGGCAGCGCGGGGAGTTCGCCGATTTCTTTCAAGGCGGGCCATTCGGCGAACAGCTCGCGGCCGCGTTCGACGCGGAGGCCGAAGCCGGGATCGTAGGATAGCACGATCTGGAAGCGCGGCAGAAGGACGTCGAGCAAGTAGTCGTTCAGCCGGCCGAGCTTCGGCCCGTCGGCGAGGCGTAGCAGCATGCGGTCGGCGACGTTGCCGTGGAGGATGAATTGCCCCGCCGCGCCGCTTTCGTAGCGCGCGACGATCTCGGTGGCCCAGGACGGGAGAGGAAAGGCTTCAGGCATCGAGCGGATGACAAGGCGAAGGGGCGGGGATGTCGATGGGATTCGATTTGCCCGGCCCCAATCGACTCCGCTTGTTTGCATGGCCGTGACGGCTCTGGCTTCTGCCAGTAGCTATGCGGGATAAAGCCATCGTCGGTGGCCTCAAGTTGATGCCACCGATCTTGCTGAGTGAAGATCGGGATGCTTGGTAAACGCCATGAAAATGGGTAGCGTTGGGGGGCGGGCTGATCGGGGGCGCGAGACGCTCCCTCTCCGTCAGTCCCGCGCCTTCCGCACTCCGACGAGGAAGAGGCCTCCGTGGCAGGACTCATCCTCCGGCGATCACTGGCTTGAAGCCGGCTGCGGTCAAGATGCGCTTCATTTCCTCCCGCTTGTCGCCCTGGATTTCGATGCAGCCGTCCTTCACCGTGCCTCCGACACCACAAGCCTTCTGCATCGCTTTCGCGAGTTCCTGCTTTTCCGCCAACCCGATGCCGGTGAAGTTTTTCGCCACCGTGACGGCCTTGCCACCGCGATGGGCGGTCTGGCGGACGATGTCGACCCGGCCGCGGTTGAGGTTCTTCTGCCCGCGTCGGGAAGCCGGTGCCGGGATCGCCGTTTCCGAATGCCGGGGGACGTCCGGCCCCGCCGGGAGATCGCCGAGCCCGGCCAGCGCCGCGAAAGGATCCGGCGTCCGCCCTGTTTCTCCGCTGCTGGACCCGCTCCCGTTCTTTCCATTCATCAGGACCCACCCAAGCAGGACGCTCCCGATCTTCACGCTTTTTCCGAGGTCTATCCCACGCTGAAGACGACGGGGATCCTGTCCCTCGTCCGCGGCGGCGAGACCGTGGAGGACATCGCCGACTCGCTGGCGATCAGCCTGGAGGCGGTGAAAGCGGCGAAGGCGTTTGAACTCAGCAAGGCCGCATGAGGAACCACGCTTTGCCCCTCGAGCCGCCAGTCGAGATCCACGCGCTGCCGCAGGTGCTCCGGCGGCCGGTGGCGGTCGATGAACTCCGCCATCGCCATGATTAGGAAATGGATCAGAACGCAATCCGGTCGAGCCCCGGGACGAGGTCGAAGTGGGCATCGTTGCTGAGCAAGGGGAGGCGGAGTTCCTTGACCATGGCGGAGATCCAGAGGTCGTTCGCGGGGATGGGCGTGCCGGTGGTTTTCAGGTGAAGGCGCAGGTCGGCGTAGTGGCTGGCGGTCGCGGGGCTGGCGGGCATGACCTCGACGAGCGGAAGGTTGCGGGCGAGCCACTCTTCATAGCGGGTTCGGTGGCGGGACTGACGGATGCCGAATTGATACTCGCCGAGAACGATGACTGGTATCACCACCCTCCGCGCCTCGGCAAACGCGGGCCGACAGGCGGGATGACCATCGGCCCATGCGGAAAGGGCGTTGGTATCGAGAATCACGCTTCGTCCTCGGGATCGAGGGTTTCAAAGGCTTCCGCGATGACGGCTTCGACCCGGCGGGTCTCTTCCCTCAAGTCCGCCAAAGCGCCGAAACCCTGCATCCAGGGCGGTTCGTTGGCGCTCGCTGGCGAGGCGGAAAGGGCGGAGAGCTTTTCTTCAAGTGCTTCGGAAACGAACTGACGCAACGGGATGCCGCGCAAGGCTGCCCGGGCTTTCGCTTGGCGGAAAATGGCGTCCGGGAGCTCCAAGGTAGTCTTCACGAACGCAGGATTCCCATATTTACGGGAAACGGCAATGAAAATGGTCACTTCACCGATGCTACCCCCTCAATCCCGCGCCTTCAGCACCCCGACTAGGTCGAGCTTCGCGAGCATCCGGCTGACGAGGGCGAAGGAGAGGGCGGCGGCGGTGAGGACGACGCCGATGGCGACCGCATAGGTCGAGGATTCGATGACGATCGGCATGCGCACGGTCTCGGTGCTGAAGGAGGCCATGATGAGCAGCGCGAGGCCCTTGCCGAAGAGCAGGCCGGCGGGCAGGGCGCAGAGGACGAGAATGCCGAGCTCGCCGAGCAGGACGCCGCGGACTTCGCTGAGGCGGAAACCGACGACGCGCAGGGTGGCCAGCTCGCGGCTGCGTTCGGAGAGGGCGATGCGGGCGCTGTTGTAAACGACACCGAAGGCGACGATGACCGCGAGCACGAAGTAGAGCTTGCGGATCAGACCGATGCTCTGGGCGGTGGTTTTGCGGAAAGACTCGAGCTGGTCGCGCTTCACCATGACCACCGCGGCACGCGGGGTGTCCTTGACCTCGCGCATGAACTCATCCCAGCGGGCGTGATCGATCGCGAGGTAGGCGCCGTTGATGGTGTCGCCCTCTTTTAACAAGCGGCGGAGGGCGCGGATGTCCATGTAAGCGGCCACGCCGGCGAAGTCGGTGACGAGGCCGCGGATCGGGATGCTGAGGATTGGGCGGCGGCCTTCCATGACCTCGACCTGGACGAGGTCGCCGATCCGCGCGCCGATGACTTCGGCGAGCTTCTTCGACATGATCAGGCCTTCCTCGGGCAGGGTGATGGTGTCGCCCTTCTCATCTAACAGGCGGTTGAGATCGGAGGCCGGGTCGATCCCTGTGACGGCGAGCTTTCGTTGGTAATGGCCGTAGCGGAGTCGGGCGGGCACGCTGCGGATCGGCTCGGCGCGGATCACGCCGGGCAGATGAGCGAGGTCGTGGAGGCCTTTGCCGGAGGCGGGCTCGACGAGGAAGACGGCGGCGTCCTGGCGCTGCTGGCGGTTCCACTGGAAGGTGAGCAGGTAGTCGATGCTATCGCTCATCGCGCCGGGCAGCACCATCAGGCCGGTGGCCAGCGCGAGGCCGGCGGCGGTGAAGACGGCTTGCCACGGGCGGCGCTCGATGTTGCGCAGGGCCATCCGGAAGGTCGGGCTGAAGAAGCGGGTGAGGCCGATCCGTTCGAACAACGAGGGCTTGAAATCGGCGGGTGGCTCCGGGCGCATCGCTTCGGCGGGCGGCAGCTTCACGGCCTGCCAGACGACCGACAGCACGCCGAGCACCGAGGTGCCGGCGCTGATCAGCAGCGCGATGCCGAGCGCGCCGACGTCCAGGCGGAAATCGAGCGAGGGGAAGCGGAAGAACATCGTGTAGAGATCCACCAGCCCGCCGCCCATCAGCCGGCCCGCGATGCCGCCGATCACGGTGCCGAGCAGGCCGATGATGAAGACGAACTTGAGGTAGTGAACGCCGACCTGCCGCGAGGAGTAGCCGAGTGCTTTCATCTGTGCGATCTGCTCGCGTTGCAGTCTCACAATCCGGGCGAGCACCGCATTCACCATGAAGGCGGCGACGCTGAGAAAAACCAGCGGGTAGGCGACGGAGAGTGAATGGAGGACGCGCAGCTCGTCATCGAGCCGCTGGGCAGAAGCCTGGTCTTTCCGGACATAAGCCCCGCCGGCCCCGTAGGGCGCGAGCAGCAAGTCCATCTGCGCGATGACCGGATCGGCGGCGGTGCCGGGCGCAAGGTCGAGGACGATGTTGTTGAAGGCGCCGTCGAGGTTGTAGGCCACGGCGAGGGCGCGGTAGTTCATCCAGATCACGCTGAAGCGGCGGTGGTCGGGCAAGGTTTGGCCAGCCGGTGCCTCGAACACGAACTCCGGCGACATTCCGATCCCGCAGATCTGCAAGGTTTCGCGGCGGCCGTTGATCACCGCGACCAGCGAGTCGCCGGGGCGGAGGCCGTTCTCCAGCGCGAAGGCCTCGCCGAGCACCACCTCGCGCCGCGCATCGGGCTCCGGCATCCGGCCGCTGCGGAGGAAGACGCGGTTGAGCTTCGGCTCGCTACCGTCCTCGGGCAGCGAGATGATGTGGCCGGTCGCGGGCTCGGACAGCCAGGGCAGGTCGAGCGTGACATCCACCGCGACGCGGGCCTCGACCCGCGACACGCCCGGCAGTTCGGCGACTCGGTCGGCCAGCGCGAGCGGCGCGCGTTTCAGCGAGCCGAAGACATCGGCCAGCGCGTATTTCTGGTAATAGGCATCGCGCGTTGATTCGAGCGTGAGGATCAGGCTGCGCGTCATGATCATCATCGCCAAGCCGCAGGCCATGACCAGGCTGACCGCCACGACCTGGCCCTTCATCCGGGCCAGGTCGCGCAGCAGCTTGCGGTCGAGGGGGCGATCATGACAGAGTGCCGAGTGATCAGTGAGCAGTGATCAGTGGAAGAGTTGGGTGAGGCGGAGCGAGGTGGGTGGTGTGGAGCGTGGGAAGTGGCGGACTGAAGTGCCGAGTGATCAGTGAGCAGTGATCAGTGGCAGAAGTTGCGTGAGGCGGAGTGGGAGGGTGGTGAGTGGCGTGATCCGTGGTTGGAAGCCGGGCAGCTCATTTGCATTTCACTGATGACTGCTCACTCGGCACTCTCTTCGGTCTTTCCTTGATCACTGCTCACGGATCACTTGGCACTTCTTGTTCACCACTTCAGTTCGCGGGCCGGAAGACGCGTGTCGTTGCGTTCCTCGCGGACGATCTTGCCGTCGGAGAGGTGGAGGACGCGGTCGGCCATGGCGGCCATGGCGGCGTTGTGGGTGATGACGACGGTGAGGGTTCCGAGCTCGCGGTTGATGCGCTCGATGGCCTCGAGCACGGTGATGCCGGTGGTGACGTCGAGGGCGCCGGTGGGTTCGTCGCAGAGCAGGACTTCGGGGCGCTTGGCGATTGCGCGGGCGATCGCGACGCGCTGCTGTTCGCCGCCGGAGAGCTGGGACGGGAAATGATCCATCCGCTGGCCGAGGCCGACCATTTCGAGAGCCTCTTCCGGGGTCATCGGGTCGCGCGAGATGCTGGTGATCAGCGCGACGTTCTCGCGGGCTGTTAGAGAGGGGATCAGGTTGTAGAACTGGAAGACGAAGCCGACGCAATTGCGGCGGAAGGAGGTCAGCGTGTTCTCGTCGGAGCCGTCGAGCGGCCAACCTTTGTAGCGGAGGTCGCCGGAGGTCGGGACGTCGAGGCCGCCGAGGATGTTGAGCAGGGTCGACTTGCCGGAGCCCGAGGCACCGAGCAGGCAGATCAGCTCGCTGGCCTGCATTTGCAGGTCGACGCCGTGGAGAGCGACGACGGTCACCTCGCCGGTGTGGTAAACCTTCCGCAGCTTGCGGGCTTCGAAGACGACGCCGGTGGCGGGTGCTGCGGTGGCGAGGGCGTTCATCGGCCCGGCAAGCCTAACCGCATCACCGGACAAAACAATGGCCATCGGGGATCGCGGCAAGGGGCGCTCCCGCCTGAAGTTCCCGGTGGAAGATCGGCCGGAACCCGCCGGTCTCTTTTCATGCTTCGCAACCGGGACGGTGGCGGTGCATGGTCCGCGGCGTGAGCCCGGCTTTGGAGACCTTGTTGATGCCATTTGAACGCGGGGAGATCGCGATCCCGCCGCGGGCCCTGTTTCTCGGCGCGGAGGTGCATCCGGGGTTCAAGGAATGGCCGGTAGTCACCGGGTGGCAGCCTTTCAAGCCGCTGGCCGTCGAGTGGGAGAAGGCCGGCCATGGGCGGGTCGATGCGCCGGCCGGAACCTGGCCGGTGGTGCTGCTGCTGCCGGGGAAGTCGCGCGACGAGGCGCTGGCGGCTTTCGCGAAGGCGTACGACTTGTTAGAAAACGGAGGCACCCTGGCAGTGGCGATGGCGAACCTGGCCGGAGCGCAGCGGTTCGAAAAGGAGCTGGAGCGGGCGGCGGGGAAGATCGTTTCGCTGCAGAAGCACAAGTGCCGCGTCTTCCACGCGGTGAAGGACGGCGGCTGGGACGCGGCGCTGCTGGCGGAGTGGCGGCAGCTCGGCGAGCGGCGGGAGGTTGATGGTTTCACGGTGGAAGCCGGAATTTTCAGCGCGGACCACATCGACCCCGGCTCGGCGCTGCTGGCGGAGCACCTGCCGAAGAACCTGCGCGGCCGGGTGGCGGATCTCGGCGCGGGCTGGGGCTTCCTGTCGCGGGTGGCGCTGGAGAAGAACCCGGACTTGAAGGAGGTGCACCTGTTCGAGGCCGATGCCCGCGCTCTGGACTGTGCGCGGAAGAATCTAACGGATCCGCGTTGCCAGTTCCACTGGCACGATGTCGCGACGGGGCTGCCGGACAAGTTCGAGAACGTGGTGATGAACCCGCCTTTCCACAGCGGGCAGTCGACCGACATCGGGCTGGGCCGCGCTTTTGTTAGATCCGCGGCGGCCTCGCTGCGGATGGGCGGCCGGATCTTCCTGGTGGCGAACCGGCAGCTTCCGTACGAGGCGGAACTCGACGAGCTCGGACTCGTCTGGCGCAAGCCGGTGGAGGACGCGACTTACAAGCTTCTGTTCGCGGAGAAGCGATTGGAGCGAACCGCGCCACGCCCCGAACGAATCGCGGAAACGCCGAGGTCGCGGAGGTAAACGCAGAGGAAGGTTTTCCTTTGGTACTTGGAGCTTCATCCTTGGAATCTCCCCCCTTGGCACTTGGAACTTCTAAATTGGAACTTCCCCCTCTGGCACTTGGCACTTCTTACTTGGAACTTCCTTCATGAAGCTCGTCAAACTCCTCGCCAACCTCGGCTACGGCTCGCGCACCCAGGTGGAGCGCTTTCTCCGCCAAGGGGCGGTCACCGATGCCGCGGGCAAGGTGCTCGGGTCGCGGGACTTCCCGCCGCATGCCGAGATCTGCTTCAAGGGCGAGCCGCTGGACCAGCCGGGTCCGCTGACGCTGATCTTCCACAAGCCGGCCGGCTACACGTGCAGCACCGACGATCCGGGCGACACGATTTACGATCTGCTGCCGGCGCGCTTCGCCCTGCGGAACCCGGTGATGAGCCCGGTGGGGCGGCTCGACAAGGACACGACGGGCATGCTTCTGATGACCGACGACGGCCAACTGCTGCACCGGCTGATCAGCCCGAAGCATCATGTGCCGAAGACGTATCAGGTGACGCTCGACCGGCCGCTGGAAGGGCACGAGGGCGAGTTGTTCGCCGGCGGCGAGCTGGTGCTGCGCGGCGAGGAAAAACCGCTGCTGCCGGCGAAGCTGGAAGTGCTCGGCGAGAAGGAAGCGCGGCTGACGATCGAGGAAGGCCGCTATCACCAGATCCGCCGGATGTTTGCCGCGGCGGGGAACCATGTCGTCGCGCTGAAGCGAGTGGCGATCGGCGCGCTGGCGATGCCGGAGGATCTGGAAGAAGGCGAGTGGCGGGTGTTGGCGGCGGATGAGCTCGCGCTGGTGAAAGGGTAGTAAGGAGTGTCGACGGGCCGTCGACACTCGTGTTGACCGAAGGTCCACACTCCTTAACGCGGCGCGGGACCCCGGGGTCCGTCGAGAGGAGCGACTCAGCACTCGAAAGGATGCCAGGAGTGTTGAACGTCCTTCGCTTCGATGAGCCAGCGGCCGGTGGCCGTCGCGCCGCACCACTCGATTTCGTGAATCAGGTGGCCGGATTCCGAGATCCGGAATTCATCGTAGCGCCAGTCGCAGTGGCCCTGGGTCAGGTCGGGGCTTTGGAGAGAGTAGGAAACCACGTCCGGGTAGGTTAGCTCGAGCATACCGTCGTGGTAAGCGCCGAGGAGGCGGATCCGGATCATTACGCCCGGAGGCGAGTCCGCGTCGTCCGGCAGGGATTCCGAGATGTGGATGTCTTGCAGCCACGAATCGTGGGGCGCGCGGTGATCTTCGAAGCCGAAGTACCAGTCTGAGTAGATCAGGGCCAGAGCGGAGGGTGGGAAGCGATGGCGGTTCGAGTTGAGATACTCGGCGTATCTTTCGAACGCGCCGGCCGGGTCGTGATCGCGCTGGGCGGCGAGGATGAAGGACATGGGGATCCGGATGCAGGCGATGTCAGGACCCGTTCCGGAGGCCCTTGATGATCATGACGATCCCGAGCAAAGCCACCGGTGCGGCGTAGGGGAGGGCATCGTCCCACAGGCGGGGGTTCGAGACGACGGGTGCCCAGAGGACTGCCGCTGCGAGGAAGACGATGCTGCCTGAGATTTGGTTCATGAGGGGTGGGAGACGTTGGTGGGAAGATGATTGAAGGATGCCCGTTGTGCCAGCGGGTGCAATGTCCGGATCACCCACAGGGACGAAGGCGGGTCGAGGTCCACATGGGCATGAACCCCGTTTACATCTCGAACCCAAAGAGCGGGCAATTCGATTCCTCCCGCGACCGTCAAAAGTCCTCCGCACGGGGTGGGACATTCAGCGTATCCCTCAAATGCCAACTCCGAGTCCGCGGGTGCCAAAACGGTGGGGTTCTGGTAAAACGATGCGGCGCTCCGGGCGTCCAAACCTAGAAACCGATAAAAGCCGGAAGTGCATTCGGAGAAGGCCGCATCCCGGGAAAACTGGACCGCCACTCTCCCGGAAGTCCTGTGCTCGATTCGCAGGTGATCGCCCCGCAGCGGTAACGGGACAGGGCTGTGAAAATTCAGAAACGCCATTTCAAGATAAGGCAGCGGATTGCCCCACGCCTGCACCAGAATCCGGAGCCCCTCGCCGACCATGGGATCGCCTTGTTCCAAGGCCAGTCGTGTCCGGCAAAAGATGTGGCCTTGGAGGGGGTAGTCATCCCAGCACGCGCCAAGGGTGACTTTGCGAGCTTCGTCGCTGCTATCGATCGCATGCCATCGGGGAGTCATTGGTTTGTGAGGGATGCTTCCCGTCGTTGTTTGCGCTGTAGCGGGAATGGGGCACGGGATCAAGCCTCCTCCAGATCAAGTGTTCCGCCGACCTCGGACAGGGGCTCAGGCAAGTCGTCCGTCCGGTTGTTGTGGGGCGGGAAGCTCCAGAGTGATGGGGGAATGGCTGCGATCCCTCCGGGATCGGAAGAAGTCGAGCGGGCCGTTACCGGGGGTGGTCGCTGTCGCTCGACCCCCGGCTACTGGGGCTTTGATCCCTGCCGGGATCGAAGTCATGGGTAGTGCCCGTCGATAATGCCCATCGACGAGGTGGGTCGCTGGCGCTCGACCTCCGGCTACTGTGGCTTTGATCCCTGCCGGAATCGACGGCATGGGCGATGCTCGTCAGCAAGCCTGGAGGCCGGCGCGCGACTATCGGCTGCTGGGGTTTTGATCGCCTCGAGATCGAAGGCAATCGGCCGGCTTTCGCACCCTCAGCTCTCGCGCTCGCCGTCGGCTCCTATTCGGAGTCTGCCATCTGCCATCCGCCATCGGGCGAAGGAGAAGCTCGCAAAAAAGACGGGTGGAATCCGCGGCCGGGTTACGGCAACTTCCGGGCGTGAGATTTCCGGGGACTTGGTTGTGCGGATGGCTGTTGCTGCTGGGTGGTGCCCCGGCGGAGGAGCAGCGCTTTTCCTTCGAGCGGCCGCTGATGGGGACGCGCTTTGCCATCATCTGCCACGGGACGGAGGAGGCGGTGGCGAAGGCGGCGGCGGACGAGGCCTTTGCGGAGGGGGAAAAGATCAACGCGGTGGCATCCGACTATTTGCCGGATAGCGAACTGATGCGGATGCCGTCGGGCGGGGCAGCGGTGGAGGTTTCGCCGCTGCTGTCGGAGCTGTTAGAGGTTTCGCAGACGATGGCGCTGCGCTGCGATGGGGCCTTCGATCCGACGCTGGGGACGCTGACGGTGCTGTGGCGGGAAAGCCGGTGGACGGGTGAGCTGCCGGCGGCGGAAGTGCAAGCCAATGCGATGGCGGCGTGCGGCTGGCGGGAGCTGGAAGTGGACGGGAAGGCGCGGACGGTCCGGCTGAAGAAGCCGGGAATGAGGCTGGATCTGGGAGGCATCGCGAAGGGCTTCGCGGCGGACCGGATGTTCGAAGTGATGATGAAGCACGGTTTTGAGCGGACTTGTATCGCGGCGGGCGGCGATCTGCGTTTGGGCGATCCGCCGCCGGGGAAGACGGGCTGGAAGGTCGGGCTGAAGACTTTCGATGTGGGGAAGCCGGAGGAGGTGGTGGAGCTTTCGAACTGCGCCGTTTCGACTTCGGGCGACCTGCACCAGTTCGTGGAAGTCGGCGGGAAGCGGTATTCGCACATCCTCGATCCGCGGACCGGACTCGGGCTGACGGAGCGGCTCGCGGTCAGCGTGATCGCGCCGACCGCGACGGTGAGCGACGCGCTGGCGACGGCGTGCTGCGTGACCGGGGCGGCGGGAGCGGAGGAATTCGGGCTGAAGCGCGGGGCGACCCGGGTGATCGTGCGGAAGTAAGCGGAGCCATGGACTGCGTGCAGCCTGCTGCCGCTCTCGCTCCGTCAGCCTGCTGACGAGTCCGTGCTGAATCCACAGCAGGCTGTGGCAACAGAGCGGCAGCAGCCCCACTTCGCTGAAGCTACGAGGGGTGGAGCTGCCCGCAGTCCATGGGCTTGAGGAATCAGCCGGCTTTGGCGCGTTGGCGGAGACCGGTGAGGACCATTTCGGCGAGCGGCGTGAGCTTGCCGCGCCAGGCGGCGGCGATAACGAGTTCGGGGCAGTCGGGAATTTCCCAGACGCGGGTGCCTTTCGGCGGGGCGAGGCCCGGGGCCTTCACGCTGAGGCCGCAGCCGAAGCCTTGGGCGACGTAAGCGTGGACCAGTTCGAGCGAGTTCACTTCGATCCGCGCCGGCCAGTCGAGACGGGCCTTGGCGAGGGCCTTCGAGAATAGCCGGCAGAGCACGGTGTCGGCGGCGGGGCGGATCAGCGGGAGATCGACCGCCATGCCGTGCATGCCGGAGCGGGCGATTTTATAGGAGTCCGGGAGCAGCAGGATGAGCGGCATCGAGATCAAGACTTCGGTGCGGATGCCGGCGGGCGGGCGCGCCTCGAGTTCGCAGACGGCGAGGTCGACTTCCTCGCGCTCCAGCAGGTCGAAGGCGCCGCGCTGGTCGGTGTCGACGAGGCTGAGTTCGAAGTCCGGGCGGGCCTTGCGGACGGCCGCGAGGACATCGGGCAAGTGCTGCCGGATGATCGTCGCCGGGGCGGCGAGGCGGAGGCGGCGGGAGGCGGTGCCGGAAATCTTCGCGGCGATATCGGGCAGCGCGCCGAAGAAGGGCGCGAGGAAGTCGTAGAGTTCCTGGCCGGCCGGGGTGAGCTTGAAAGGGCGGCGCTGGAACAGGCGGACGCCGAGCTCGGCTTCCAGCAGGCTGATCTGGCCGCTGATCGCCGGTTGCTGGATGCCGTAGGTCATGCCGCGGGCGGCGGCGGTGATGCCGCCGTTGCGGGCGACGTGGTAGAACAGCTCGAGGTGGTGGAGGTTGGGAGCCATGTGGGGATTGATCCCGAAGAAAGCGGCCGCGGCACGCCGAAAACGCGGGGTTTTCACCGGAGGGGGCGGTGCTAAGGTGGGGGCGTGGCAGGGAAGGAAAAGATCGTGCTGGCTTTCGACGGCGAGTGCCTGATGTGCAGCCGGAGCATCCGCTGGCTGGCGGAGAACGATCCCGCCGACCAACTGCGCTTCGTCAGGCTGCAAAGTCCACGGGGTCGCGAGATGGAAAAGCAGGCGGGGACGGGCGACCTGATGACGGCGCTGGTCGCGGCGGACGGGCGGATTTATTCGCGGTCGGACGCGGTGCTCCGCTTGTGGCAGGCCTTGGGCGGGCAGTTTCGGGTGCTCGCCTGGATCGGGCGGACCTTCATCCCGCGGCGGTTCCGGGATGCGGCCTATGATTTCATCGCGGCGCGCCGCCATCGCTGGTTCGGGAAAGGCGACGCTTGCGCGATGCCGTCCGAGGCGCTGCGGTCGCGCTTGTTAGAGTAAAGGGACTACCACGCGGGTTTGACAGTCCGCACGGCAGCGCCTTTTCTCCGTCCGTGCCGCCGGACTCCCAGCAGGACTTCGCGTTCGCCTTCCTGAGCATTCTGTTCGAAGGCGCGCCGTTCATTTTGCTCGGCACGCTGATCAGCGGGTTCATCGACATTTACCTGCCGGCCGGGACGATGGACCGGCTGCTGCCGAAGAAGAAAATCCCGGCCATCCTGGTGGCGGGCTTGTTAGGGATCATCCTGCCGGTCTGCGAATGCGCCGTGGTCCCGGTGATCCGCCGGCTGGTGAAGAAGGGCCTGCCGGTGTCCTGCGCGCTGACCTACATGCTGGCCGCGCCGATCGTGAACCCGATCACCGCGTTGAGCACCTGGAAGGCTTTCAAAGGGCCCGAGATTCCCTTCGGCGCGGACTTGAGCTATTCCGCCAGCCTGGTGATGACCGTCTCGCGGCTCGGCCTCGGTTTCCTGGTCGCGGTAGCGGTCGGCCTGATCGTCTCGCGGATCCCGATGGTGAAAATTCTCCGCCAGCGGCTGGTTGACAGCCTGACCAAGGAGGAGAGCCTGGCCGTGGCGCACTCCCACGGTCACGATCACCACGACCACGATCATTCCTGCTGCGGTCACGATCACGGCCATGAACACGGCCACCACCATCATCACGAGGAGAAAGGCGACAACCGCCTGGTCGCCGCCTTCCGCTCGGCGATGCGCGACTTCGTCGATGTTGGCGTTTATTTCACCATCGGCGTGGCGATCACCGCGCTGTTCAACACCGGCATCGCGCCCGGCGCCGAGTGGTTGGACGGGCTGGCGAAGCACGACGTCATCGCCCCGGCCGCACTGATGGCGCTGGCCTTCGTGCTGAGTCTCTGCAGCACTTCGGACGCCTTCATCGCGGCGACCCTGGATAAGTTCACTTACGGCGCGAAGCTGGCCTTCCTGACTTTCGGGCCGATGCTCGACGTCAAGCTGCTCTTCCTCTATCAGACCGTTCTCAAGAAGCGCTTCATCCTTTGGCTGGCGCTCGGGTTGTTCGTCACCATCGGCGCGGCGGCGATCGCCTGGCAGGCCGTGATCTTCTCCTTTGCCACCCCGTGAATCCGAAACTCCAGCGCGTGTTCTTCTCGCTCGCCCTGATCGCTTGGGGCGGAGTGCTGGTGTATTTCTACGCGACCGGCCGGATCACCAAGTACCTCGCGCCGGACTTCCGTCCGCTGTCGCTGGGCGGCGGGCTCGGGCTGCTGGTGGTGGGCCTTTTCAACCTGCTCACCGCCAACCAGGAAGCCTCCTGCGGCCACGACCACGGGCCGGACGACAGCCACGATCACGAAAGCCTCGACGTTCATCCGCTGGCCGCGTTCCTGATCCTGCTGGTCCCGCTCGGTCTTGGTGTCGCGTGGACCAAGGATGCCTTCTCGCTCGGCTCGCTGACGCGGAAGGGCCTGTTGGACAGCCCGGCCGACAGCAGCTCGCTGTTCCTCGGCTCGGTCATGCCGAAGCTGACCAAGGAGATCATCGAGAAGCAGCATCCGAAGAACGACGCCGGCTACCATACCTTCGGCTTGATGGAGCTGTTCTTCAGCAGCGGCGATCCCGAGATGCGGGAGCTGGTGGAAGGCATGCAGGTCGAAACCGAAGGCCGCATCGTCACGGACCCGGAGGGCGGCGCGAAGCAACGGCGGCTCTACCGCCTGTTCATCACCTGCTGCGCCGCGGACAGTCGTGCGATCCCGATCATCGTGCGCTTCAAGGAGGGCGAGGTTCCCACGGTCGAGGAGAACACCTGGATGAAACTTTCCGGCACGATGCGCTACCCCGACGAGGGCGAAGGCTTCATCCCCGTGCTGGAAGTCGACCACGCCGCCGAGGCCCCGCCGCCGCCGGAGGAGTCATTCATGCGGTCGAATTATTGATCGGGTTTACCTCAACAGCAGCCGCAAGCTGTTCAGCACCACGATCACCGTCGAGCCTTCATGCCCCAGCACGCCGAGGGGCAGCGGGATCCACGAACCGAGGGCGGCGATGCCCAGCAGCACGACGACGCCAAGCGAGATGGCGAGGTTCTGCCGGATGATCGCCCGGCAGCGGCGGCTGAGGTGGAGGGCGTCGACGATGCGTTCGAGCTTGTCCTGGGTCAGCACGACGTCGGCCTGTTCCAGCACGGCGTCGCTGCCACGCAGTCCCATGCCGATCGAGATGTCGGCGGCGGCGAGGCTGGGCGCGTCGTTCACGCCGTCCCCAGCCATCGCGACAACTTCGCCCTTGGCGCGCCACTCCTTGATCGCGGCGACTTTGTCTTCGGGGTGAAGTCCGGCGCGGAAGTCTTCGAGGCCGAGTTCCTTGGCGACGAGTTGGGCGGACTCCGGGCGGTCGCCAGTGAGCATGGTAACGCGGATGCCTTCCTTCGCGAGCAGCCGGATCAAAGGGGCAGCTTCGGTGCGTGGGGCATCGCGCAGCAGCAGCCGGCCGCGGAGATCGCCGGCTTTGACGAGAACTTCGGTGAGGCCGGGTTCGGGATCGGGGAGGGCGGTCAGCCAAACGTCGTCCGTAAACATCGCCCGCCGGCCCTGGCTTGACGGAGTGCCGCCGACATTGGCTTTCAGGCCCTGGCCGGACAGCGATTCGAAATTCGCCACGACTCCCGCTTCTGGCAGGGCGCGGTGGAGGAACTCCTTCACGATGGCCCGCGAAAGCGGATGAGTGGAGTTTTCGGAGAGCGCCGCGGCGACCGCCAGCAACTCGTCCTCACGGCCGGGCGGCGAGGTCTCGCTGCCTAACAGCTCCAGCTCGCCCTTGGTCAGCGTGCCGGTTTTATCAACCGCCAGCCGCTGGACGGTGGCCAGGTTTTCCAGTGCCACGCCACCACGGAACAGGATCCCCCGCCGTGCTCCGGCAGCGATCCCGGCGAGGATGGCGCTCGGGATGGAAATCACCAGCGCGCAGGGCGAGCAGACGACCAGCAGGGTCATTGCCCGATAGAAGGCCGACTTTTCGCCCGTGCCGAGGAAGGCCGGGATGCCGGCGATGAAATGCCAGTAGAGAAACATCGCGAGGGCGAAGCCAAGGATACCTACGGTGTACGTCGTACCAAAGCGGTCGGTGAAGCGTTGCGACGGCGCTTTGCTGGCCTGCGCCTCGCGGATCAGCTTGATGATGCGGGCCTGGGCGCTGTCGCCGGGCGGGCGGGTCACCTCGGCTTCGATCACGCCCCAGGTGTTCAGCGTGCCGCCGAACACCGTGTCGCCCGGAGTTTTCTCCACCGCGACGGATTCGCCGGTGAGGGTCGATTCATCCGCAGCGCTCTCGCCTTTCGTGATCCGGCCGTCGGCGGGAAACTGCTCGCCGGGCAGGATGCGGATGATCGTGCCGGTTGTTAGATCCGCCACGGCGACTTCGCGGGTGCCGCCGCTTTGATCGACCACCAGCGCCTGCTTCGGTGCGTCGCGGAACAGGCTGCGGATCTCTCGCTCGGTGCGGGCCATCGCCATCGCTTCCAATGCACCGCTGAGCGAGAACAGGAACAGCAGTGCCGCGCCTTCCCACCACGCGCCGATCATCGCCGCGCCGGCCGCCACGGCGAGCATCAGGAAATGGATGTCGAGCCGCATCCGGCGCAGCTTGCCGAAGGTCTCGATCGCCGCCTCCCAGCCGCCCGCGAGGTAGGCGGTGGCATAGAGTCCGGTGGCGATCTCCGGAGCCGCGCTGGTTCGCTCCAGCCAGATGCCGGCCAGCGTGGCCAGCCCGCAAATCGCGGCGGAACTGAGCAGCCAAGGCCAGCCGGCATGTTTTTCCTCTTCCATGGCTCATCCTGTCCATGCGCGCCCCGGGAGAGCAAGGCGCGGCCTGCCATTTGTGCGGCGCGCTTTGCCCAAGAGTTACTTCATCGATCTTGTCCCGGACATGTCCTTCTGCTACAGGCCTCGCCGTCATGGTTCATCCCGCCATCCGCACCGGATTGGCAGCGCTGCTCGCGCTGTCGCTTGCCGCGTGCCGGAATCCGCAGCGGGCTGCGATGAAGGAACTCGAAAAGCGCGGCGTGGAGGCATCCGGCCCGTCGCTGCTCGCCGCGGTGGAGGCCGGCGATGCCGGACTTTCGCGGCTGCTGCTTCAGGCCCGGGTTTATGTCGGCCAGCGCGACGCCGCGGGCAACACGCCGCTCCACATTGCGATCGACCGGGGGAATCTGGCCATCGCCTGGGGCCTGATTGAAAACGGGGCTGATCTCGCCGCCGCGAATCCCGCCGGGGTCACACCGGTCTCGCTGTCCGTTTACCGCGGCGAGACCGCGATGGCCGACCGCTTGCTCGATGCCGGCGCGCCGCCCGAGGGCCTGACGCCGGACGGCGACATGGTCCTGCCGTGGGCGATCCGCAACGGCCGACTGGTCTTCCTCCGGCGCCTGATGGAAGGCGGCGCGGACCCGCACCAGAAGGACGCCGCCGGAAATCCGCTGCTCCACGTCGCGATCGAAGCCGGCCGCCGCGATCTCACCGACGAACTGCTCAAGCTCGGGGCCGATGCCGCTGCGGTGAACGGCGCGGGCGAATCCGCGATGGTTGCCGCGCTGCGGAAAAACTGGCGGGACATGATCGCGCCATTGGTCCGCGCCGGGGCCGATCCCAACCTCGCCGGGAGCGACGGCCGCGTTCCTTTGGAGGCGGCCATCGGCGACCGTGACCTGCCGCTCGCAAAACAGCTCGCCGGCCTCGGGGCCCGCCCGCCCGGCGGCTCCTGGTCGGCTGCGCTGTGGAAATCCATCGCCGCCCGAGATATCGACGTCTGCCGGCTGCTTCTAGGCCTCGGCGTCTCGCCGGAGACGCCCGGTCCCGGTGGCCAACGCCCGCTGGAGGCCGCGCTCGATGCGGACCGCGCCGACTTGCTCCACCTTTTCCTGTGTTATGGCGCGGACGGCGACACGCTTTACTACGAGGCTTCCCGTAGAAAGATGAGCCACCATGTCAGCCTGCTGCTCGCCCACGGCGGTCAACCGCAACCGCTGCCCGCGCCCTTCCTCGACACTCCGCTCGGCCTCGCGATCCGCCACGGCGATCACCGGGCGGCGGCACTTTTGCTCGACCGCGGAACCCCGCCCGACCAGCCGGTCGCCGAGGGCCAGTCGCCGCTTCACCTGGCGATCGTGCTCGGGCGCTCAGAGATTGTTAGAGAGCTGCTGAAGCGCGGTGTGGATGCCAACGCGCCGCTTGGCCCGTCGGTGTCGAATGCCTTCCTGAAGCTTGTCCGCGGCGGCACCCTGCGCTGGCTGTTGAGGAACGACCTGAACATCACGCCGATCATGCTGGCCGCCGACTGCGGCTGCCCTGAAACCGCCCGCGCCTTGCTTTCCGCGGGGGCAAAAACCAGCGTCTGGACGCGCCGCAACCGCATGTGGCCGATCAACATCGCCGCGCGGAGATCCGACGTGAAGATGATGCGCGTGATCCTCGGTCAGGACCCGCACGTCGAGCAGCGGCGCATCGTGGTCGATCTCTCCGACCAGCAGGCGGTGCTCTACGACTCCTCGGGCTTCGAGCTGTATCGGACCAAGATTTCCACCGGCAAGAAAGGCTACGCGACGCCCACCGGGTCCTTTGCCATCACCAACAAGTATCGTGCGTGGACCTCGACGCTCTACGACGCGAGCATGCCCTGTTTCCAGCGGCTGAGTTGCAGCGATTTCGGCTTCCATCAGGGTGTGGTTCCCGGCTATCCGGCATCCCACGGCTGCATCCGCGTTCCGGCTGGAAATGCGCAGAAGCTGTTCTCGTTGACGGAACTCGGCGACCGGGTGGAAATCCAACCGTAGGAGTGTCGCCTTGAAGGCGACATGAAACGGACGGGCGGCATCCTGCCGCCCGTCATCGGCTCCTTGAAAAGGAGTCCGTCCATCGCCATGTCGCCTTCAAGGCGACACTCCGTTCGGCGTTACTCCGCCAACCCTACTTTGACCCGGGCGAAGCGCCGCGGGCCGTCGGCGGGCCAGGTCAGCGTGCGCTTCACGAAGCCGGGGACGGTGGGGGAGAAGGGAGCGGTGGTGGACGAGGCACCGGCTGGCAGCGTGATGGCACCGGCGAGGGTCGATGGGGAAGTGGAGGTTTCCACGAGGTACGAGATTCCCCGTAGCACGGCGTCGGATCGCTCGGGATAGGAGAGGGAAACGATCCCGGCTTGATGCGTCATCACCGGCAGCAGCGGGTGGCCACCGGGGAGGGTCATCGTGCCGCTTTGCGGATCGCCGCCGAGGGCGTATTCGAGCAGGTTCTCCAAGGAATCGCCATCCGGGTCGGCGGTCTGTGCGGGTTGCGCAAGGCCGGTGGACCACTCGGCGTAGGACGGCGCGAGAGGGAAGGAGGGATTCGCGATGATGGCGGTTGCGGTGTCGGAGTCGGCGCTGATGCTCGGGTTGATCGATGCCAGTGTGGGCAAGGCGGTCCAAGTCGCAGTGAAGGCAAGGCTGGTGCTGGCGGCGAGGGTTGCGGCGCGGAGGTTCCAGATGCCGCTGCCGCCGGACTCCACGACCCAGCCGGGAGCGCTGAGGGAAGATGGTTGCTGGCCGACGGGGAAGGTCACCGTCACGGCGAGGTTGCCGGTAAGCTCCGCGCCCGTGTTGCCGACCGAAAACGCGATTTCGCCGGGATGGGACCGACGAAGCGTGCCGGGGCTGGCGGAGGCGGATGGGATTCCCAGGGTGGTCGCGGTGAAGTTGGCCGGGGCCATCCGGTAGCCGGCGGGCTGTAGCTGCGCATTGATCTGCGCTATGTAGTGAGGGACGAAGGTGTCGTAGTTGGAAATGATAGGGCCGACGGTAACCATCGTGGTGTGGACACCTACCAGTGCCGGTCGACCGCCGACCATGGCGAAGCTCGGCGAGCCGGAATCGCCCTCCACAAAATGGCAGTCGTTGGCTCCGCCGAAAACCGTGTTGTAGTCGAAGCGGAAAAGGCGAGATTCGTCGAAGAAGCCCCCACCTTCGACGTCATCGAACCCGGCGATGGAACCGCGGCCACCTTTTGCGAAGAAACCGTGCACCGTGATTTCTTCGCCGATGTAGGCCGCCTCGTTCGGAAGATTGAGGTAGGGAAAGGTGCCCACGGTAGATGGCAGAGGGGCATCCAAGGTGCAAAGCGTGAGGTCCGAGGTTCCGGTGGACGGGTGCGAGATCACGGTAACCGTGACGAAGGCCCGCGTGATCACCGTGCCGTTCGCATCCACGAAGCGGAGCTGCTGCCCCGGGTTCGGCTTATTGTGCGTGGTGCACACGACATGTCGTGGAGTCACCAGGGTGTATTGCCTGCCGTCTCCGCCGGAGGTGATGTAACCCACTCCGGTGAATTTTGACGCGTCGTAGATGAATCCCGGGTTCATCACCGGGTTCGCCGGGAAATTGGTGAAGCGGTCGTGGTCGGTGGCATTGTAGCCGCGGACGAACAACCCCTGAGCGGGCAAGGTCAGGGCAATCAACAACAGGTGACACGGGTGCTTCACAGCGAGAAGGCTAACCGAGTTTTTGCGGGATGCCAGAGCCCGATTGCGGAAGGGGCGGGGAGGGGGGCCTTTTGGCAAGACTTGCAAAGCGTCGCCGCTTGCGGATGCTCCATCCATGGACACGATCAAGATTTTACTGAGCCTCACGGTGGCGCTGCTGCTCGGCGCGCTGGCAATGTCTTGGAAAGGCTTCCAGCAAGACCAGAAGGAGACACCGCCGAGCGAACTGGCGGAGGTGCAGCGGGAGATCGAACAAATCCGGGTCGAGCGGGAGCGGCTGAAGCTGGAGCGCGAGCGGCTGCTGATGGGTGACCTCGCGGGCCGGGCCGCTGCGGTGCCGGATCCGATCCCGGTCCCGATGGTGCCCGACGTGCCGCCGATGGCCGTGATTCCGGAGCCTTCCTTCGGTGCGCCGCCTGCCGCACTCCCTCCGCCGCCGGCTAATCCGCCGCCTGCCGCGCTGGCCGGGGGGGACGACCGGGCGAAGAAAATCGCCGCTGCTCCGGTGGTGGCGAAGATCACCGAGTGGGTGGAGGATCCGCAGCTCGGAGCCTTCGCGACGATCGAGGTAAAGGACCCAACGCTCCGGGCGGGAGTGACGATTTGCGTGCGTCGGAATTCAGGGATCCTCGGCCGGCTCAAGGTGGCGGAGGTGACTCCCGAAGGCGGGATTGCCAACGCGATGGGGCAGTTCCCCGGCGTGAAGCCGCAGGCGGGCGACGATTTGATTCTGGAGCCTTGAACCAAGCGGCCGAGATCGGGTCAGGCTGACAGGCCGCGGTCTGAATTTTGGCAGGGCTTTGCCTCGGGGAGATGCTGCAAACCGATGCATCATGCTCTTGGAAGGCATGAAGGCGGTTGGGCGCTCGCTGTGGCCGCGTGATCTGCTGGCGGGTCTATCTTGGCGCCTTCCGATGCTTCCAAACAGGTTTGGCAAACGGTGGAAGGTTTTTCGAATGCCGGAGTGACCGGCGATGAATCATTTCGTGAAAAAAATTGCGCGGATCTTGTCACAAACGGCGGCAAACCGGGCATGGGTTAGATGCGATAGTCCCCCGTCCTGTTCCGCCGCTGGTCTTCGTCGATGACGAACTTACAAAATCCTTGAAAGCGATGCTCGTTAGATCCCCTCCCGTTGGACGCGCTCATGACCCGCTTTCGAGGAACTTGTATCAAAGGTCCGGCGGTGGAACCGGCCGGGGGGCGGACGACTACCGGCGGCGTTTCGCCGCGATTTTCTGTGCCGGGCTGGTGATGGCGACCGGACTTCCCACGCTTGCCGACGGAGTGGACGGAAGCGCTGGGGGGTCACCTTCGGCCAGTCCTACCGCCGAAGCGGCGGCCCCTGACCGAACCCTTCCTCTGCCTCATCCAAACACCGCCGTCCAGTGGGTCGGCATGTTCGGCGTCCTGCTGCTTCTGGCGCGCGGTGCTTTCCGACGATGAGTGAAATGATGGACGCGGGACAGCCCGCTCCGCTCAGGCGAGCAGCTCCGCGAAGCCGCAGAAGACGCGCGAGCCTTCCTGTGGGGCGGGCGGCATCGGGTCGTCGCGGTCGAGGTGGTCGCGGCAGGCGGAGTGGAAGTCGTCCGGCGTCTTCGCGCGGCGGATGCGGAACTCGAAGTCGGGGTCGTGACCCTGGGTGACGAAGACCATGGTTTTCTTCATCCGCTGCACATGGCCGAGCTCATCGAAGCGGGTGGCGGAGGCGGCGAGTTCGTCGTGAAGGAGCAGCACATATTCTAACAGGTCACGGCAGGTCGGTGCGGGCGGCGGGGTGCCTTCCAGGGCGGCGCGAAGCTGGGCGAAGAGCCAAGGATTGCGGATCGCGCCGCGGCCGATCATCAGGCCGGCGGCACCGGACTTTTCGAGGTAAGCGAGGCCGGTGGGGACATCGACGACGTTGCCGTTCGCGATGACCGGACAGGGCAGGGTGTCGACCGCGAGCTTCACGCAATCGGGGTGGACGGGAGTGCTGTAGCGCTCCTCGACGGTGCGGCCGTGGATCGCGAGGGCGTCGATCGCGTGCTTGCGGAAGATTTCTAACAACTGCGGGAACTCGTCGTGATGATGGTAGCCGATGCGCGTCTTGACGGTGAAGCGGCCGGGGATGGCGTCGCGCAGCGCGCCGAGGATGCGGTCGACCTTCGGCAGGTTCCGCAGCAGGCCGCCGCCTGCTTCCTTGCGACAGACGACGGGTGCGGGACAGCCGAGGTTGAGGTCGATGCCTGCGACCGGATGTTCTAACAGCTCCTTCGCGGTGCGGACCAGCGCGTCGATTTCCTGGCCGATCATCTGGGCGAAGATCGGCTTGCCGGTCGGATTTTCGTCGATGGAGCGGAGGATCCACGCGTTCGGCCGGGACTCGGGGTGGACGCGGAAATACTCCGTCACATACACGTCCGCCCCGCCGCGTGGGTGGATGACCTTGAGGAAAGGCAGGTCGGTGACGTCCTGCATCGGCGCGAGGTAAAGCGCGGGGCGGTGGGTGGGGAGGAGGGAGGTCATCACCGAGGCCGTGGGAGTTCGAAGAGGTCGGCGGTGCGGCAGTACCAATCGGGCACGGCCATGCGGCCGACGGGGTGGTAGTTTTCCTGGCGGATGCGGAGGGTGGCGGGGTCGATGAGTTCGTCGCGGACGTGGACGCGGTGGACGATGCCGAGGATCAGGCGGTTGGCGCCGATTTCCTGGATCGAGTGGACCTTGCACTCCAGCGCGGCGGGAGCGGCGGCGAGGCGGGGCGGGGCGACGACCGACGAGGGCAGGGTGGAGAGGCCTTCGTGCCCGGTTTCACTGACGCCGGGCGGGTGGGCGGCGGACGTGCGGACCATGACTTCGGCGAGGCCGGGGTCGACGAGATTGACGACGAATTCGCCGGTCCGCTTTGCATTGCGGGCGCTGTCTTTCGGCGTGCCGTCGTCCCGGTCGCCGGGGGCGAAGATGACGAGCGGCGGGTCGTCGCCGAAGACGTTGAAGAAGGAGAAGGGCGCGGCGTTGACGGTGCCGTTTTCGTGGAGCGTGGTGACCCAGGCGATCGGCCGCGGGACGACGAGGCCGGCGAGGATCGAGTAGGCGCGGTCGGCGTGGGCGCCGAGCAGGTCGAGTTCCATGGAGCTGAGGATGGGGGACGATGAGGCGGGGGGCAATGGCGGGATGATCGATGTTGGGGATCGGTCGAACGGGATCGCGGTTCTTTCGTCCGGGTCTTGGAGGTTGCCTTTAGCCGGCTGATGATGCTTTCCTTCAAAGTCGCATTTTCCCCATGAATCGCTTTCCCGCCGGGCTCATCCTTACCTTCTGGCTCTTGGCTTTCGGACAGGCGCAGGCCGGGATGACGGTGATCACGCTGACCGACATGGCGCGGGCCCGTTTCGACGCGCTGTCGTTCTTCCTCGTCGCCTACTTCGTCATCGCGTGGGGGGTGAAGCTCCTTTGGAATCAACTCGCCAAGTCCTTCACTTCGCTGCCTCGTCTCGACTACCGACGCGCCCTTGGGCTGGTTTTTCTGACCGGGCTCCTTTTCTACGTGGTGCTCACGATGATTTCCGGAGCGCGGGAATTGCTCACTCCGGGGGCCTGGGAGAAGCAGGGGATCGGCTACCGGACCCGCGAGGGTGGAATGGCGGTGCTGACGAAAGTAGAGCGCCGCTCCGCCTTGCGCGAGCTTCAGGATGCGCTGTGGGCCTATGCGAAAAATCACGACGGCAAGGCCCCGCCCGGCGCTTTGGCCGAGGGCATCGAACCCGACCTATGGCGCTTTCCCGGCGGCGGACTCTACTGCCTGATGCCCGAGGTGCAGCCCGGCGGCGGGCGCGAGGTGCTGGTTTACGAACCGAGCGCCGCGGGTGGCCGGCGCTTCGTGCTGCTGGCCGACGGGACTATCGAGGATCGGGCGGAAGGAACGCTGAAACGGCAGCTCGACGAGCAATGGAAGAAGTGAGCCAGGACGAATCGGTGAAGATGCCGCGGCGCAAGAGCTGGATCATCCGGCTGGCGGTGTGGGGCTTCGTGCTGACCTTCTTCGGCGCAATAACCGGGCTTATCACGGTGCTCGAAGCCCCGCTGCGGCTGGTCTTCGGCTGGGCCCTGCATGCCTGGGTCACCCTTCCGCCGCTGCTGTCGCGATGGAAGGAGCTGCTGCTTCCCCTGGCCGCGCTGGGGCTCGCGCTATGGCTGACCGACCGCTTCATCCGCTGGGCGCTGGTGGCGAAAGGAACGACGCTTTCCTGGCAAGGCTGGCACACCGTGTCGGCGACCTTCTTGCTGCTGCTCGGCGCCGCGGCGGCGATCGCGATGAGCGGGATCGTGCATCAGGTGGTGTGGCTGGGCGGGGAGAAGTGGTGGGGGAACGGCCGGAGCCAAGTCACCGTCGCAATGAGCCATACCCGGCAGATCATTATGTGGATTCATGATTTCGAGGAACAGAACAGCCGCTATCCGGAATCGCTGGCGGATCTGGAGCTTCCGGCGGGCCTGCGAGCCATTCCATCCCGGGAGCAGGGCCTGCAGGAGCCCTTCGTCTATCTCAAGCCGCCGGGCTTGCCCTCGGCAGGTGAAGAGTTGCCGGTGCTTGTTTCACCCTTGCTGCCGGATAGTGATCGGGTGATCGTCGGATACCTTTCGGGCACTACCACCGCGATCCAAGCCGACCAGCTTCCCGCCCTCCTGACTCAACCTCGTTCCACGGACCATGACTGAGCGCCGCCTCGGGATCTTGTTCCTCGGCTTCCTCGCCGCGGTGGCGGTGCTGCTGGTGCTGTCCTTTGTGATCGCGATGGCCGGTGGATTGGGGATTCTGGAAATCTTCTGGCGGCTTTTGACCGGCTTCGCCTCGTTTCTGCGGGAGAATCTGCCTCGGATTTCCGCCGATGCCGGAACCTGGGGGCCCGGGCTTGTGGCCTTCGGGTTGGCGCTGGTGGTGGGGCATTTCTTCCTCCGCGGCTGGGCGGAAAAGCGGAACCGACCGTGGTCGGCGGGGTCCACCTTGTGTGCCGGGCTAGTGCTGCCGCTGCTGTTCGCGATCTCGTTTCTGGTGCCGGGGGTGCTGTTGCAGGTCGAGCGACTGGCGGAAGTGAAGTGGTTCAGCAGGAGCAGCATCGCTGAAGTAGTTTTCAGGCAGCAACTCGAGAGCATCGGCATGGCGATCTTCGTTTACGATGATGAAATGGGGCGTTTGCCGGACTCGTTGGACGAACTCGTGGGGTTCGAGTTTTTCTCATCGTCATCGTCCCTGTTGGTCAGAGGCGAAGGCAGTTCGCCACCCGAGCCGCCGATCTATCTCGGCCGGTGGTTGACCATGGATTCGGATGGCTCGCTGCCGCTGTTGATTTCTCCCTCCTACTCGAAGAACGGGGCGATGGTTCGCCAGGTGCTCACGATGGGCAGCGAGTTTGTGGAAATCCGCGACGAGGAAGTGGATGCGTGGATCGACAAGGCGATGGCGGCGGGGAAGCGGTGAGGCAGCGAATTGGGAACGTTTCGCCCGCGCGAGGACGGTCTTCGTCCCAACGGGACAACCCTAACAAAGCCCGGGGTTGCGAGGAACGAGCTACCCCGGGTCATCGATCAGGAACCCTACCTCAACGAGGTTGCGGACGGGGTGTTTCCGCGACACTCCAGGGACCGCTCTTCCACAACGCCGTTGGCGTAGCAAATTCATGATCGTCGACCCGGGGTAGCCTCCTGCGTCGGCAACCCCGGGCTGTGGTGCGCAGTCCCCTTGGGACAGAGACGACAGCTCTGGACTGCCGTCGGTTGCGCCATCGACTCCCGGAGCGCGATCTGCTAGAGGCCTCCCATGCCTGCCGATCCCCGCTTCATGCGCCGCGCCATCGAGCTTGCCCGGATGGGGATAAACTCGGGGGCTGGCGGTCCTTTCGGCGCGGTGGTGGTGAAGGATGGCGAGATCATCGGCGAAGGGCACAACCGGGTCATCTCAACCCTCGATCCGACCGCCCACGGCGAGGTGGTGGCGATCCGCGACGCGTGCAATCTGCTCGGCAGCTTCAGCCTGGAGGGCTGCGAGATTCATACTACCGGCGAGCCCTGCCCGATGTGCCTCGGTGCGATCTTGTGGTCGCGGATTTCGCGGATCTACTATGGCTTTAGTATCACCGATGCCGCGGCGATCGGCTTCGACGACCGCGAGTTCTACCGGCAATTCTCGCTGCCGGCTGCGGAGCGGCGGGTGCCGGCTTTGCAGCTCGTGCCGGAGGAGGCGAAGGAGCTGTTAGGCGAGTATGCCGCGCTCCCCGGGCGGGTGGCTTACTGAACCGGGAACACCGGATATGGCTAACTTCTGAAGCGGGCCTGAACGGTAGCTGGAGCGTCTCGCTCCAGTCCGTTCATGGGGTGTCTCGCCCCATGAACGGACCGGGCAGATCGTTAGACCGGAGGCGAGACGCCTCCGGAACGGACTGGGGCAAAATGCCCCAGCTACGGGGGGCGCTGACGCACCGCTCAGAACAGCCCGAAGAACCACTTCTTCCGCGCGCTGCGTTTGTAGTCGCCGTCGCCGACTGAGAGCACCTTTACCTCCACTTCCGCGAGTCCCTGGTCCTTCATGCCGATCTTGCCGGCGGCGCGGGGCGAGAGGTCGATGATGCGGTCGCCGATGAAGGGACCGCGGTCGTTGACGCGGCACTTCACCGACTTGCCGTTCTCGAGGTTGGTGATCTCGACCATGCAGGGCAGCGGCAGGGTCTTGTGGGCGGCGATGAGATGCCAGGGCATCACCTTTTCGCCGAGCGAGGTTTGGCCGCGCTTGAGGCCGAAGAAACTCGATTCGTTGTACCACGACGCGGTGCCGCTTTCGACGTGATGGATCGCCTGTTCGACGTCCATCGGATGATAGCGGTTCCCGCGGACGGTGTAGGAGCTGTCCATGTAGCCCTGATGGTCGCCGCCCGGATAGGCGCAGGACGCGAGGAGGGTGACGGGGGCCAGGGCGAGGACCTTCATGGCGGAGCGGGGTGGGCAGACCCGCGGGCGGCGGGTGCGGCGGGCCTTGCCGAAAGCCAAAGCGGCGTCGTGCCGCCGCACTCCACGTTCATTTATCGCGTTCGCGGATCATCGGGAGGGTGCGGGCGACCTGCTCCTTCATCTCTTTGCCCGGCTTGAACTTAACGACGGCGCGGGCGGGGATCGGGACGTCCTTGTCCGGGTCCTTGGGATTGCGGCCGATCTTGGCCTTGGTTTCCTTGACCTGGAAGGCACCGAAATTGCGCATCACCACGGTGTCGCCGTTGGCGAGGGAATCGGTGATGGAGTCGAGAGTGCGCTGGATGACGTCGAAGACCTGCTGCTGGGTGAGGCCAGTCTCGTTGGAGATTTTGATGACGAGCTCGCGTTTCGTGATGGTGGCCATTGCTTTACGGATGAGGTGAGTGTGCGGTGAACGCGGGGATTGGACACCATACGAGGCGGACTTTGTCCCGCGAAAAATCGAAAATCATGCGGAATCCGTGCCAGCGGTGTTTGAATTCCCGGTGACGGCTGCGGTGGTTTTGAAATGGAGCTTGGCCACCTTGGAAAGGGCGTCGGTGCCATGACGGGAAAGGATCTCCTTCGCGGCATCGATCACCGCGGCGGAGGCCCCAAGCGGAAGGGTCACGCCGCCTGCGGCGGAGGTTTTGTCGATCCAGTCGATGAATCGCTCGCGGGCGAGGATCGAGGCGGCGGCGACGGCGATGTCGGATTCGCCCTTGGTTCGCTGGTCGAGTTGGATGGTGACGCCCTGTTGTTTCAAGGCACGGGCGAGGACTTCAGGCCGCGCGAACTGGTCGCTTAGGGCCCGCGGGCAATCGGGCCGCTGGGCGGCGAGGTTTTCGATGACCTTGGCGTGGCCCCAGGCAAGCAGGCGGTTGAGATTGCCGAAGGAGCTGAACATCTGGTTGTAGCGTTCCGGGCCGATGGCGACGACGGAAATGGCGATGCCGGGAACTTCGCGGATTTTCGCGGCCAGCTCGCGGATCCGTTTGGCGCTGGAGATGCGCTTGGAATCCATCACACCGGCGGCCTTCAGCGCGCGGGCCACCGCAGCGTCGGTGTAGGCGCCGGCGATGACCAGCGGGCCGAAGTAGTCGCCCTTGCCGCTCTCATCGATCCCGAAATGCGGGGCGAACATTTCGGGGTCGAGCTCTTCCTCGTAGCCGAGCTTGGCCTCGCCGAGGATTTCGGGTTCGAGGAGAAACGTGATGAAATCCTCGGTTTCCTTGCCTTGGATCAGGACTTTCGGGCCCTTGGCGTAAACCGCGACGTTCAGCTTGCCTTTTTTGGCGGCATAAAGGGTGTGCGGCTTCTCCTCGAACTCGTAGCCGCGCTCTTCCAGCACCTCGTGTAGGCGGGCGGCCTGTGCGGGAGTGAGGGGAGCGGTGTGAGAGGTGAGCGGCATCGCGAAAGGTGGAATAGTGAACCGCCAAGACGCCGAGAGCGCCAAGGATTTTCGGTGGAGGCCGATGACGTTACCCTCAGGTCGCCCGCCTCATGTGCACAAGCCCGGCACTGCGCGTCGGGCTCTTATAAATGGTCCATCAACCCACCCGTGATACATCAATTCACCCGCAGCCACACCCGACCCCGCAAGCCGCCGCGCGCTTGGCGGCCAGCTTTTCCTCCAGCGCGATCGCGGTCGGGGTGATCGAAAGCCCGCCGAGGTTGGTGCAGCGGACTTCGCGCGGCATCTGGGTGGCGACCTGCTTGGCGGTGTCGATCACCTCGTCGAGCGGGATGATCGGATCGTACCCGGCCAGCGCCATGTTCGCGCAGGACAGGGCGTTGGCCGCGGCCATCACGTTCTTGCCGAGGCAGGGGACTTCCACCCGGTTCGCCACCGGATCGCAGATCAGGCCGATCATGCTCTGCATCGCCATCGAGGCAGCCGCAACCGCCTGATTCAGGGGACCGTCGGCCAAGGTGACCAAGGCCGCCGCCCCCATGCTGGCCGCGGAGCCGCCCTCGGCCTGGCAGCCGCCGACCTCCGCGGCAAAGGTCCAGCGGGTGGCGATGAACACACCGATCAGCCCGCTCGCAAGCATGGCCTTGGCCATCGCTTCTTCGTCGAGGCCCATGCTCTCGGCCATCGCGACCACCGCGCCGGGCAAGGCCGCGCAGGCGCCGGCGGTCGGCGCGGCGACGATCACGCCCATCGAGCTCTTCACCTCCATCAGCGAGGTCACGTAGAGGATGATCCGGTTCAAGGCGCCGCCATCGAGCAGGCGGCCGGCTTTCATGAGTTCGTCGAAACGTCCGCACTGATGGCCGAGCACGCGGTCGTCGTATTCGGTGCCGGCGATGCCCTCGGCAATCGAGCGGCGGACGATGCGGACGATCTCCACCATCTTCGCGACCACCTCGGCCTCGCTCAGCCCGCCGCGCGCGCATTCGTATTGAACGGCGAGTTTCCACAGCGGCGTGCCGCGGCCGGCATCGTAATCTAACATCTCGGCGCAGGAGCCGAAGGGAACGCTCGTGTCCTTGCGCGACATCACCGGCAGCACCGGGTGCAAGCGCCGGATGGCGACGATGCCGGGAATCTCCGCGAGGATGTCATCCGGGACGAAGCGGTCCGCCTTCACCTCGACCAACTGCCGGCCATCGGCTTCGTGAAGCAGGATCGCATCGGCGGTGATCCGGTTCTCCAGCGCCGCGACCACGGCGGCTCCGTTTCCTTTCACCCACAGCAGCGTCTCGAAACAATCGCCGAACATCGAGACCGCGAAGCCGTCGAGATCGATCACTTCCATCATCCCGCCGCCGGTGGAAATCGCGCGCAGGGTGTGGGTTTCATCCGGACTGTGAAGGGTCAGTCGGTAGGTGTTCGGATGCGGGTCGCCGGCATCGACCGTCTCGATCGCGATCCGCACGCCGGTGTCGCGCAGCGCTTGGGGCGAGTCCGGCAAACGTTCGTCGGCCGCGTCCCAGCCCATCAGCCCGCCGAACAGGCCCATGTCGGAGCCCTGGGTGTCGTGGGTGTTGGGCAGCGAGCCGTTGACGTCGAACTCGACCAGCACGTCGGTGAATTCGCCGTCCATCAGGTCGCGTGCCAGCCGGCCGATCCGCAAGCCGGCGGCGCAGTGGGAGCTGGAGGGGCCGCGCATCACGGGGCCGATGACGTCGTTGAAAATGCTGACAATCATGAAGGTGGTGGATGAAAGATGGGCCAGATCCAGGGGGACCGGCGGAGGTCGGTCAGGGAATGACTACCGCCCCGGAGCAGACCATCTTTCCTCCCCAAGTCCACGCGAAACGCCACGGGTTCGGGGCCTGGCTTCCTCCATCAGGGAGAAATCCGGGACCGAAGGCCGAAATTGGACCAAGGATGGATGAGATTCTGGAACAAGAGGGGCGCGGGCGGCTCGCCCGCAGCACGGTGGCAATGGGATTCGAAGTTGTGGCTCGACCAGGGTGGACCAGCCGCAAGCCCACACGACCAGTCGACCTGACTTTATCCTATCCATCCCATCCATCCTGGTCCCTTGATTCTTTCGTGAGAAGAACAGCTCGGTAGGTTTCCCAACGGAGGAGCCGCTTCGGGGCGGGCGAAGAGTGGTCCGCTTTTTTCTCCTCGGGGCTGGACGCCGTACCTACCCTCACGGCATGAAAGCATGGCTCTGTCTCGTGATCGGTCTCGTCGGAACTGCGGCCGGGGAAATCACCCGCGGCGAGATCGGCGGCGCGAAGTTCATGATCTCTACGCCGGAAAAGTGGCAGGGCAAGCTCGCCGTGAAAGTCGCCGGCTACCGCTCCGACGTCGCGCCCGGCGAAGGCGCGCTTTACCTGACGCCGAACGGCTGGGTCGCGGTGGTGATCAATGGAGGCAATGCGGCCAAGGCGATCGGGGTGACGACGGGGGATGCGGTGGTGTTGGCGAACGAGGGGGCTCAGTAGTAAGCAGGCTGCGGTCGTGAACCTTGGGTAAGACGCGACACCGCATGGCTGGCACGGGAATGGTGTCCCTGCCGGCATCCACCCGCCAGGTTCCAGCCCAGGCGACCTCGGAGGCAAGAGTGAGATTGTTAGGCCGCTCTGATGAGTTCGTTTGTGGCACAGTTGATGATGTAGACTGACTTGAACCTACTATTGGTGAGCGTCACTCGCTCCTGAATGAGCGTGAGGAGTTTTTGCCACATGCTGAAACCACCGAGCGTCATGTCGTCGAAAGCGATTAGGAGAACGGTGTTCTCCGGGTAAGCTTTTTTCGCCTTCTTGAGAAAACGTTCAGCGATACCCTCGGCAACTTGCTGGAGCTCGTGCTCGGCGTCGACCGCCGCTATCTCTGCCACGATTTCGCCAGAGGACTTACACCGCGCGATTGGTCCCGCGCCTGGCGCAAAGTTCTGGCGATGCAGGAGTTCTCGGCGAAGTGCTCCTTCGTAGTCCCCCACGTACGTCACTTGGACATCAAAGGTTCGATCTCGAAAACCACGCTCCTCGATATGAGCATCTGCGATACCGCTGTCTCCAAACGCTTCAACGTGCACTTCGAGTCCGGGCTGCTTGAAATGAAGCGCAAGTCGAGAGATCGGATACCACTCCTCCAGCAAGAGTTTGCCTCGACCCTGCCTCATGTAAAACCCCTCCGGAGACAGTGCGTGAATCTGGCGCTCGACCTCGGCGGCAAAGGAGAAGGCGGTGTCGCGCATGGGGTGGGGGTTGGGCGAGGGAACGATTGAAGAGTTACACGGAGAGGATTGCTTGCGCGGGGCTCTGCTCATGAGGGGCGCTATCCGCCGTTGCCTATACTGACTTGTTCGCTATTGGAAATCAAGGTGCGTAAATCTGAGGGTGTAAGAGGAGGGTTTCGTTTATGGAGCATGGCGTGGCAATTCGGACAGACCGGAACCAAGTCGTTGATCGGATCGACTTCATACTCATTGCCGATTTCAGAAAGCTGTCTCAAATGATGAACGTGAATAAATCCTTTTCCGAGATCACCGAAAGTTTTGGAAAAATCAAATCCGCAAACACAGCAGAATACTCCGTGGTGCTTCAAACAAGCCCTTCGAGATCTCGGGTCACGTTCGTAGGCATTAACTGCAATCCGCCGAAAGGCTCCTTCCCAATAGCGTTCAGGAGCAACGATCTCGTCAGGTGACTTGCTCGGGGACAATCCAATGGAGGAAATCTGATCGCTCCACATTTCTTCAAGACGGGCGGCAGCATCTGGAGCAATTGTGATTCCGCTTCCTTGTGGACTCCATCGCACATTAGGCAACTCTTTTTCGAGAATGTCTCGACCTAGCAATTTCTCCTCGGATGGATTGAGCAAGATATCGTATCGCAGGTTGATGTAATTTGCGGTTTTTGATGCGTCGGCGTAATGGGCCTCCGGAAACGGCGTGGACACCGCGAAGCCTGATGCCATGATTCCGGTTGGCTTTTGCGGTCCCAACTTGATTAGAAACACACGGTCACCTGGGAGGATTTTCTTTGTCACTCCGCATGACCAACGACCATCAACAAAGCCTCTCCTCCGATACAAAGCTGAGTCCTCATCGAGAGTCTCCCAATCCCATTTTTCGCGGTTCCATGTGAAGAGGTAGGTGGCCATATGAGTTGAGAAAATAGTCTTGGAATCTTGCGCTTGGAAGAACGACTTCAAATGGTGCGTCAGATCACCGGTTGAGAGCGATGTCCGTCGCCCGAGCAGATTAACGACCTCCCGGAAATCCCGCAAGCGGTCGCTTGGGAAATGCGTGGAGCCACGGGAAGGTGAGTTCGGCACTTGGAGGTGAGGCGGGCCGTTGGGGACCGTTCTGCCGGTCTGAGGACCGGCGGTCCCGGGGGGGCGCTCACTCAAAAACAAGAATCCCCCTGTGGCGCGAGCCACAGGGGGATTCTCTGAGCAATACCGAACTTATCCTGGAAAACTAGAAGGTGATCTCCGCGCCGCCGAAGATCATGCGTGGCGCATTCGCCCGCGGGCCTTCGGGAATGCGGCTGACGATGACCTGCTCGTCGAAGAGGTTCTGCACGCCGCCGAGCAGCCGGACGTTTTCCGTGAGCTGGTAGTGGCCGGAGAGGTCGAACTGCAGCAACGCCTGGATCTTGCCGTCTCGGATGGTGGCGATGCCTTCGTTCGCCGGGGTGCCGACGATGTCGACGCGCGGGGTGCCGTTCCAACCGGTGCCCCAGGTGCTGCCGCTGTAGCTCAGGTCGAGGTTCACGGCCCACTTCTCACCGCTCAGGCCGATGCCTGCGGCAAGCTTCCACTCCGGGACGTAAGGGATCTCGTTGCCATCGCGGCCGCCAGCATAGACGGCATCGCCGCCGCCGGCGACCGAGGCGCTGGTATTCTTGAATTCGGCGCTGGTCCAGGTGGCGCTGACATACATCGGCAGGCCGAGCGACCAGCCGGCGGCTTGGCCGGCGTCGTATTCGACCAGCGACTCCAGGCCATACACATCCGCCTCGCCGGAGTTCTGGCTGGGCGCGGTGAAGCCGAAGCCGGCGTCGGTGGAGATGAGCTGGTCGAAGTCGGTGTAGAACCCGACGAGTTCCGCGTTGAAGGCATCCTTGCGGTGGCGGTAGCCGAGTTCGTAGCCGAGGCTTTCCTCGTTCTCGGTGCCGGCGGTGAGATACGACTGAGGGCTGGGCGAGGCGACGCCGCGGTAGATGCCGCCGAACAGCGTGTTGCAGTCGTCGAACTCGTAGTTCGCGCCGATGCCGCCGCTGAAGAGGTTCTCGTTGCCCGCGAACTGACTGCTGGCTCCGTTGGTGTAGTCGAGCTCTAGGAACTCGTAGCGGACACCGGGGCGTAGGGTCAGGCGGCCGACCTTGATCTCGTCCTCGGCGTAGAGCGCGGTGGCGAAAGTCTCGTTGATCCCGCTGTTGGTGATCGCACCCGGCTGGCCGGGATTCAGGGTGAAATTGCCATTGCCGACCCCCGTGTAGGTCGTGCGCTGCTGCTGGCCATCGACCCGGTCGTAGTGGAAACGCGCGCCGATCGCGAGGTCGTGCTCGAGCGGGCCGGTGCCGAAGCGGATGTTGGCCTGGTTTTGCCAGCCGTAGGCCTGGTGGTCGCGGAGGTTGGCGGTGGTGCGGATTGTGCCGGCGGCGCTGCCGTTGAGGACGTTGACCAGCGCGGGGTTGAGCAGCGCCTGATGGAGCGCGGTGCCGTTGACCTGGTCGAGCTTGTCCCAGGTGCGGTTGAACTCGTTGAAATAGACCGCGGACTCAATGCGCAGCGCGTCGGAAGGCTCGGCGATCCATTTCAAATAGCTACGCCACTGGCTGGACTCGAACTGGTCGAACTTGGTCGCGGCGTAGCGGCGGTCTGGTGTCGCACGGACGTCGAACTCGGTGAGGCCGGTGTAGGTCTCGTTGGCATCGAAGTCGGTGTAGCCGGCCTTCACCTCGATTCGCTGCTTGAGCGCGGTGTTCGGCTCCCAGAAGAACTTCAGCATTGGCTCGATCAGTTCGAAGCCGCTGTCGCCGCCGAAGTCGATCTCGCGGTAGCCGTCGCTGGTCTGCGAGTGGAGTTCGAGCAAGTAGCCGAAGGTCCCCGCGTCGGTCACCACGGTGTCGCCGTACCAGGTGTGGTTAAAGAAGGTGTTCTCGCTGCCGTAAGTCGTGCGGGAGTAGAACTTCGAGTCCTCCGGGATTTCGGTGGAGAGGAAATTGATCACGCCGCCGGTGGTCTGCGGGCCGTAGCGGACCTGCGACGAGCCTTTCAGCACCTCGATCCCCGACATGCGCGCCGGCTTTGGCGAGTAGTAGGCGGCCGGGGCGGAATAGGGCGAAGGCGCGGTGAGGATGCCGTCTTCCATCACGGTCACCTTTTCACTGCGGGTGCCGTCGGCGCCGCGGAGCGAGACGTTGGGGAAGTTGCCGAAGCCGTCTTCCTCGCGGACATAGACGCCGGGGACCTTGGCGAGGATCTGGGTCAAGTTGGTGTAACCGCGCTCGCGGAATTCCTCGGCGTCCACGTAAGCGGCGGAGCCGGGCAGGGTCCACACCGCCTCGGCGCTGCCGACCACGGTCATCGCTTCGAGGGTGTCCACGTCGCGGGCGGCATCCTGGGCTCGGGCGGCGGTGCTGACCGCCATCAGCGCGGCGCAGGCCGCGAGTTCCATCCTTCGGTTCGTTCGGTTCATGATCGGGTGGGTGGGAAGCTTTTGGTTATTGAGAATCATTCGCAACAAAGGGACGATGACAGGATGGGTTCGCATCGGTCAAACGAAAAGTCGCGGCGGCGGTTTTTCCTCTGAATGGATCGCGCCTTCCGCCGTCCACCCTCCACACCATGAAATCCATGAACCTGTCCGTCGTCCTTTGCCCCCTCCTCGCTTTCGCCCTGCCCGCCGCCGCGCAGAACCGGCCATCGCGGGAGCGGGTGGCAATCCCTGCGCAACCAAGTCAACCCGGCCAACCGTATCTTCAGGAGGCCGCGGCGGGATTTCCTCACAACGTGAAGCTCACCCTCGAAGGATCTTTGTTCGGGACCATCCCCACCGACTTCTCCGTAACCACCGGCGGTCCCAGTGTGACGACCGACCTGCCGCTCGAAGAAAAGGGAGTCGCGTCAGTCATCGGAACCTTCCAAGCCATGTTGACTCCTGGCGAGCCGTGGCAGGTGCAAGTCAGCCTAGGCGCGCGGGTGCCGATCCCGACCGGCAACGGCAACAACGTCGAGTACCGCGACTTCCGCCTGAACACCAGCGTCCGCATCGCCCCCGGCAAGAAGGTGGTGCTGTGGCAAAAGGGCGAACAGAAGCTGACCTTGTCGATGGAGAAGGTGGAGGAGTGAGGAGGATGTTGTGGAGTGCGGCGGCACGACCTGCCCGTTACCCACAAGTCGTAGTTTCGTTCCGGCGCTTTCGCGTCGATGCCCAAGGAGTGGCGGACTCCGATCCGCCATGCTCATGAGCCGCAGATGATCTGAGGGAACCGCCTTTCAGTGGCTTACCAAGGGCATGGCGGATCGGAGTCCGCCACTCCTTGACTTTCCGGCCTCGACTTGTGGGTAAGGGGCAGGGCACGACGCCGCTTTGGCTCCGGGGGCGGACCCCTCATTCGGCAAGGCCCCGGATTGCCATCGCAACCGGTCCGCGGCGAGTTGGGAGGTGGCGGGCTTCATCACGGATGTTCCGAGTGAGATCCGGAGAACGTGCGCTGGTATTCAAACTTGGATCCGCCCAAGCTCCACCATGCCGAAACGCCGTGCCTTGCTGCTGCTTGGGTTGATCCTCGCGTTGTATCCCGTGAGCTACCTGGTGGTGTCGCGGGACGGTTTCTACGACTCCGGACCGATGGGATTCGCACCAGGGCCCGGGGGGACCGTGAAGCTTGTCTCCAAGTTTGGCTACGCGTGGTATCCATTCGACGGCTGCGACCTCGGCCTCTACGGTTTCCAAATCGCACCGGTCCAGGCGTCGTTCAGCATCTTCTACCTCCCACTGATGGAGCTGGACCGGATATGGTGGCACAGCGAGGTGAAGGCAGAATCTGGGGACTACCCGGTGAAGCGCGGTTTCAGCATCGGGGGTAAGACCGGGACACCGCGAGTCTCCGCGAGCGGGAAGTGAATCTCGACGCGCCGCCCCAATCGTCGTCGATTTGAAGACCGGCGTTGCAAATTTTCCTACACGGGATGACATGTCTGCCGGCACGGATTTCGTATCTGTGTCGCAACCCCATCCCCACTCCCATGCGCCCCATTGCCGTCTTGTTGGCGGGCCTCTGCATTTCCGGTGCTTCCGCCGCACCGCGCCTCCACGTCTCGACGGAGTCCCTGACTCCTGAAAGCACGATTGAACTGGTTCTCGACCACGCCGTCGCCGGCGCGGACCGGATCGGCAAGGAAGTCAAAAACCCGTGGCTGGATATCCAACCTGCGTGGAAGGGGACGCTGTTCTGGAAAGAAGCGAACGTCCTCGAGTTCCGGCCCTCCACCCCGCCCGCCTTGGGCACGACCTATGTTTTCAAGCTGACCGGCAAGCACGCCCACCTCGACGGCTCGGCCATCCCGACCGGTCCGGTGCGCACCGTCGCCAGCGAGCCGTTCCAGATCGACTACGCCACTTTGCTCGAACGCTATGAGGACGACTGGAGCCCGCGCACTGCGGTCTATTTCCTCCGCTTCAATGGCGATGTTTCGCCGGACCAAGCCGCGCCTTTCCTCTTCTATGAAGCCGATGGCGGCCAGCGCGTCGCCGCCAAGACCGAGCGCGCGACCTTCGGCCGCCTCAAGCAACCCGGCTACCTCGGTGCCTCGTGGAGCGAACGCTTCGCCCGCCGCGGCCAACCCGCCCCCGAGCTGGAACTCAAGCCGGAGCTGCAAGTCCCGAACGGCCTGATCGTTTCCCCGCTGCAGCCGCTGCCGGTTGGCAAGAACTGGCGGCTCTCCCTGCTCAACGGCCTGCCCGACGCCACCGGCAAAGCGAAGTTCGCCGCCGACTCGACCCGCCACATCGGGGACATCGATGCGCTGAAAATCGAAAGCCTGGTTGCCCGCGTCTCCGCCGACGAACCGCGCCGGATCGTTGCCGATTTCAACGCGAAGCTGCCTCTCGATCTCCCCGCTGCGATGGTCAAGGTGGAGCCGGAACCGAAGGACTTCCGCATTGAAGTCCGCAACGACGAACTCCACGTGCTCGGCGACTTCTCGACCGGCGATCAGTGGGTCATTACGCTCGATGCCGCCGTCGCCTCAAAGGACGGCCGCGCCCTTGGCAAAGTGGAAACGAAAAGCCTCATCTTCAAGCCGCTCCACGCCGAACTGGCGATTGCCAGCCAGGATGAAAGCCAGCTTGCCTCGGGCAAGCGGCAGTACCGGATTCAGACCGTGAACCTCGAACGGGTGAAGATCCGCGTGAAGCGGCTCGACGGCCCGCAGTTGATCCGCGCTCAGCAAGGCTATCGCCACTACACCGGCGTCGGCCCGGACGGCAAGGACCTCACTCCGACCCACCTCATTCCCTACGAAATGATGGCCGGCGAGACGATCGCCGAGTTCGAGATCCCGATCACCAACGCCCTCGATACCACCCAGCCGCTGATTCTCGATTGGGACAAGGTGCTCGCCGGTGAAGCGCAGCCTTACAGCCTCGGCTTCCCGAAAGAAGCGACCGCCGCCGTGCCCGCCGCCAAAGCCCCGGCCGCCTTCTTCCTGGAAATCGCCGGCACCCCGAAAGCCGGGACCAAGGCTGGAGAAGAGGACGAGAACGAACCGCAACACGAGGACTCCGAAACCCCGAAGTCGCCGGTCGCCCAAGCGTTGGTCCAGCTCACCGACCTGGGCCTTGCGTGGAAGATTATCGATGGCGAATCCCGCGTGTTCGCCTTCTCGCTGCTCACCGGCAAGCCGCTCGCCGGCGTCGAGCTCGCCACCTTCGGCGAGGACGCGAAAGCCCTGCCACAGGTCGCGAAAACCGGCGCCGATGGCATGGCGACCCTCCCCCGCGAGGCCGCCGCGCGCCACCTCCAGGCCACCCTTGGCGACGACCGCTACACCGTGGCCTACGACAGCACCTTGCCAACCGTCGGACTCTGGCGCTTCCCGGTCCGCTACTCATGGGAACCGACCCCGCTGGACAAGCGCCGCGTCTTCCTCTTCACCGACCGCTCACTCTACCGCCCGGGTGAAATGGTGCACTTGAAAGGCATCGTCCGCCGCCAGGACGGCAACGTGATCGGTGCCCAGCCTGCCGCCCCATCGCGCGTCGTCGTGACCGATCCGACCAACCGCGAGATCCTCACCAAGGCGATCGAAGTCTCTCCGAGCGGCGGCTTCGACCTCAGCTTCGAGCTGCCCGCGGAGAAGACCGGCTACCACCGCATCCGCCTCGACTACCCCGGGGAACTCGCGAAGCTGGAAGGCCTCGAAGACTGGTCGGAGCGCGCCTTGATCGAGGCGAATGCGGTCTTTGAAACCGGCATCCGGGTCGAGGAGTTCCGCCGCAATGCCTTCGAACTCGCCCACACCGTGACCCCGCCCGCCGACGGCGCGAAGGAAGTCACGCTCGACCTCAAGGCCACCTACTACCAAGGCCAGCCGGTCGCGAAGGGCACGGTGGAAACGTTCACCACTGTCGCCGAGACCAACTTCTACCCGGAAAAATTCCGCGACCACCTGTTCGGCGACCACCGCTCGCAGGACTTCAATTACTGGTATCACTACTTCGGCTACCGCTGGGACGATGACAACGGCTCGCGCCGCTCCGACAGCGAATCGACCAAGAGCATGCTAACCGACGACGGCAGCGCGCGCATCGTGGCAAAGCTCCCCGACGCCGAGTTCCCGATGGCCCGCGAGGTCTCGATCTCGACCGAGGTCACCGACTCCAATCGCCAAACCCTCAACGAACGTACGGAGACCCTCGTACATCCGGCCTCGGTTTACGTCGGCATTTCCCGCCTCGACCGCCTGGTCCGCGCCGGCGACCGCGTGCCGCTGGGGATCGTCGCGGTGAAGCCGGATGGCACCGCGTTCGAAGGCGAGCTGAAACTCGAAGCCAAGCTGACCCGCGAGGTCAACGAGCAGGTCCGCATTGATGGCGACGACGGCGGCTCCGCGGTGCGCAACGAGTCGCGCCGTGAGGACTTGTCCACCACCGCGCTCGCGCTTGCCGGCGGCCAAGGTACCGAGTTCCTGTTCGCCCCGGCCGGCGCCGGACTCCACGAGATCGAACTCCGCGGCAAGGACCCTGAAGGCCGGCCTTTCGCCACCGTGATGACGATCCACGTCTACGGCGGCGACGAGTATCCGTGGGCCTACGAGGACAACGTGCGGATCAAGCTGGTCCCCGAGAAAAAGATCCACCAGCCCGGCGACACCGCCCGCGTGCTGGTGCTCTCGCCGATCGAAGGCACCGCGCTGGTCACCGTCGAGCGCGAGAAAGTCCTGCGATCCTTCATGGTCGAGCTGAAAGCCGACCAGCCGGTGATCGAGATCCCCCTGACCGACGACGACGCGCCGAACGCCTTCGTCTCGGTGATGGTCATCAAAGGCGCCCAGGACAGCGCGCGGCAGTTCAAGGAGCCGCAGCTCCGGCTCGGCTACTGCGAGCTGATGGTGGAAAACGTCCGCGACAAGCTCGCGGTGAAGCTCGAGGTGCCCGCGGAAAGCGTGCTGCCCGGCCAGAAGGTCGCACTTACGGGAACCATCGTACTTCCCGGTGGCCAACCCGCCGCCAACGCCGAAGTCACCCTCTACGCCGAGGATGAAGGCACCCTCGCCGTGATGGGTTACGAAACGCCGAACCCGATGGCCCATTTCTACGACCCCCGCGAGCTGCGGGTGAATTGCGGCACCACGCTCGACGATTTCATCCCCGAGTCCCCCGAAGAGCAGACCTTCTACAACAAAGGCTTCTTCATCGGTGGCGGCGATGGCGAGCTGGGCGGCCTGCCACCCGCGATGCGCCGCGATTTCAACCCCTGCGCCGGCTGGCAGCCCGCTCTAACAACCGATGCCACGGGCAAGTTCACCGCCACCTTCAAGATGCCCGACACGCTGACCCGCTACCGGGTGATCGCCGTCGCGCACCACGGCGAAAGCCGCTTCGGCCACGCCGAGGCCGCGCTGGTGGTGAACAAGCCGCTGATGATCGAGCCGCAGGCCCCGCGCTTCGCCAGCGAAGGCGACACGCTCGATGTCCGCGCGCTGGTCCAGAACGCCTCGGAGTTCTCCGGCACTTGGAAGATCAGCTTCACCGCGAACCCGCCCGCCTCCGATCCGGTCGCGGCGATCGCCGGTCCGGAGACCGAGAAAACACTGACCATCGCCGCTGGCGGATCCGCTCCGGTCATCTTCCCGGTCGCGTTCAAGAACACCGGCGAGGCCGTCATTTCATGGAAGGCCGAGCCGGTCGCGCTCGACGGCGCGGAACTCACGCCGGTGCTCGCCACGAAACTCGGCGACCGCGTCGAGTCTCGCTTCCAAGTCCACTACCCGGTCCCGCTGCTGCGCCAGGCGAAGCTCATCAACATCACCAACGGCAAGGCCAACCTGCTCGACGGACTCGATCCCGAACTGCTGAAAGGCCGGGGCCATCTCGAGTTGGAGTTCTCCCGCTCGCTGCTCTCCGAAGCCGCCGGTTCGGTCGACTACCTGCTGACCTACCCCTACGGCTGTGTCGAGCAGACCACCTCGTCGATGATGCCCTGGCTCGCCGTCGATCAGCTCCGCGACGTGGTCCCGTCCTTCGCGAAATACCCCGAGGCCAAGGTGAAGGCCGCGCTGCAAAAGGGCGTCGACCGCTTGCTCTCGATGCAACTTCCTAACGGCGGCTTCAGCTACTGGCCGGGCAGCACCGAGACCGTCCCGTGGGCCAGCGCTTACGCCGGACTCGGGCTGGTGCTCGCCGCGGAAAAGGGAGCCATCGTCCCGGAAGCCGCCATCGCCTCCTTGGCTACGCACCTCGAAGCGTCGCTGCGCGGGATCGGAACTTCGACCTCGGCCTATGATCTGGAGAACGTCTGCCGCGCCGTATGGATCCTCGCCATCATCGACCGCGAGACAGCCGCCTACATCAACACGCTGAAAGACCGCATGGCCGATCTCAACCCGCGCGCCCGCTGCCTGCTCGCCCTCGCCGCGGCCTCCGAAGGCAATATCGACGCCGCCGCCATCCTGCGCGACAAGACGAAGTTCCGCCTGAAGGACGACGGTTGGATGGCGTGGCAGAACGACAGCGCGATGACCCTGCTCGCGTGGTCCGCCATCGATTCCGAAAGCAAGGAAGCCACCGCCGCGCTCGAGAAACTGATCCAGGATCGCAATCCGTACGGCCACTGGAACACCACCTGGGTCAACGCCTGGTCGCTGCTCGCTCTGGCCACCTACGCTGAAAATCAGGACGAAGCACAGCCCGCCACCGTCACGCTCACCAGCGCCGATGGACCGAAGACGATCACGCTCGAAGCCGGCAAGCCCGCCGTGGCCTTCGACTTCCCGCTCGGTGCCAATCTCGCATTGGCCACCAGCTCCGATCAAAACGTCTTCGTCCGCGTCAAGCTGGCCTCCAAGCCCGACCTTGTGCCGCAAAAACCGGTCGCGAAGAACGGCCTGCAAGTCACCCGCTTCTACGAACGTGTGAAGTCCGACGGCAGCACCGAGCCGCTGGAAGCCGCCAAGCTCGGCGACTTGGTGCGCATCACGTTGCGCGTCGATCTGCCCGCCGACGACTCGCGCTACCTTATCGTAGAGGACCGCCTGCCCGCGATCTTCGAAGCCGTGAACAGCGACTTCGCCAGTCAGGCCGCCCAAGGCAATGTCCGCGCTTCGAGCGACAACAGTTGGAGCATCTCGCACCGCGAACTCCGGTCCGATCGAGCGATGTTCTTCTTCGACCGCGTCTGGCGGAGCGGCCGCCAGGAGATCAGCTACCTCGCCCGCTGCACCATGGAAGGCAAAGCCGTCGCTCCGCCCGCCAAGGTCGAGTCGATGTACGACCCCGACAACACCGCGCTCTCGGCCTCGAGGGAGTTCTGATCGCTTTGACGGAGCGCTGACTTTAGTCGGCGAGTCCTCCGCAAAGTGATACCTCACCCCGGCGGCCACGGAGCGCTGACTTTAGTCGGCGGGTCTCACTTGAAGCCGCACCCCACCACGCCGACTAAAGTCAGCGCTCCCTTCGTGAAACTTCGCCAATTTCTCCGCCGCAAGCGCGTCCTCATCCCGGGGGCCGCGCTCGCTGCGGCCTTGTTTTGCTGGTTCCTCCTCCCGCTCTTCTTCCCGCTCCCCACGTCTCTAACAGACAACCCCTCCGCCTCCCCCGTCCTCCTCGACCGCCACGGCAAGCCGCTCCACCACCTCGTCCTCCCCGACTTCACCCGCAGCACACCGGTCGCGCTCGATCAAGTCCCCGCCGACCTCGTCGCCTGCACCCTCGCCGCGGAGGACAAGCGCTTCCGCTCCCACGGCGGCATCGACCTGCTCGCCACCGCCCGCGCCGCCAAGGATGCCGTGCTCCATCGCCGCAGCGTCTCCGGCGCCTCCACCATCACCCAGCAGCTCGTCAAACTCTCTTCACCCGCCGCCCCGCGGAACCTGCGCACCAAGCTCCGCGAATCCCTGCTCGCCCGACACCTCGAGATGAAATGGTCGAAGGACCAGATCCTCACCGCCTACTTCAACCGCCTGCCGTACGGCAACCATCGCAGCGGACCCGCCGAAGCCGCCCGCTTCTACTTCCAGAAGCCGCTCGCCGAGCTCTCCCTCGGCGAAAGCGCCCTGCTCGCCGGTCTCCCGCAAGCCCCCAGCCGGCTCGATCCCCTCAAGCACCCGACCCGCGCACTCACCCGCCGCGGCATCGTGCTCGACCGCCTCGCCACGACCTACGATGCCTCTCGTATTTCCGCCGCCCGCGCCGAGCCGCTCAACCTCCGCCCGCTCCCGGAAAAGCCGCTCGCCCCGTGGTTGCCTTCTACATTCGACGTTCAGCGTTCGATGTTCGATGTTCGATGTTCCCTTGATGCTTCTCTCCAGCAGGACATCGAAACCATCGTCCGCGAGGAACTCGACAAGCTCTCCACTTCCAACCTCAAGCACGCCGCGGTCGTCGTCCTCGACAACAACACCCGCGAGATTCTCGCCCTCGTCTCGTCCGGCGACTGGCGCGACCCGAACGGCGGCCAGATCAACGGCGCGCTCGTCCCGCGCTCTCCGGGCTCCGCACTGAAACCATTCACTTGGCTGCTCGCATTCGAAAAAGGCGGCCTTCATCCGGGCTCCATCGTCGCCGACATCCCGACCCGCTTCCGCACCAAGGAAGGCCTCGATGCCCCCGAAAACTACGACCGCACTTTCCGCGGCCCCGTCACCGTCCGCGAGGCCCTCGCCTGCTCGCTGAACGTTCCGGCGATGCGCGCTCTCAACGACCTCGGCGGCCCGCGTCCGCTGCACCAGTTCCTGTTAGAGCTCGGCCTCGACACCATCGGCGCCGACCCCGCCCCCTACGGCCTCGGCCTGACCCTCGGCAACGCCCCGGTGCGGCTGCTGGATTTGACGAATGCCTACGCCACCCTGGCGGAGGGAGGTATCCACCGCGCTCCGACTCTCTCTCTTGATTCAACATTCGATGTTCAGCGTTCGATGTTCGATGTTCGTTCCGCTTTCCTCATTTCCGAAATCCTCGCCGACCCCGTCGCCCGCGCCCCGTCCTTCGGCCGCCGCGGCCCGCTCGAGCTGCCCTTCCGCTGCGCCGCGAAAACCGGCACCTCGTCCGACTTCCGAGACAATTGGTGCCTCGGCTTCACCGGCAAGTTCACTGTCGGCGTCTGGGCTGGCAATTTCGACAACTCCCCAATGAAGGGCCTCTCCGGTGTGGCCGGCGCGGGCCCGATCTTCCACCGCACGATGCTCCGCCTCCATCGCGATCAAAAGCCGACGTGGCCGGAGCAGCCCGCCGGCCTGATCGAAGTCGCGCTTGATCCCCTGACCGGGAAGAAAGATGGCAGATGGCAGATGGCAGATGAAAATGCGAAAGGCACCGCCGCCTCGCCATCTACCATCTACGATCCACGATCCACCATCTGCCTCATCCCCGCCGATCGCCTTCCCCTCGCCTCTTCCCCTTCCGACCGCGATGCCGAGGGCCGCGTGCTACTAGATTCCTCGTACTCGGAATGGTTCGCCTCGGAACACAACCGCCGCCGCTCGCAATTCGCCATCGCCATCGACCGCCCCGCCGAGCTCCCGCTGCGCATCCTCGCCCCGCGGGACGGCACGACTTATCTCCTCGATCCCGAACTGCCGAATGGCGGCGTGCTCCACCTCGCGACCAACCTCCCGGGGCAGGCAACCTGGTCCAGCGAGACGCTGGAAATCACACCGGGCGGCGTCGAAGCGCTCGCCCGCCTCAAGCCCGGCAGCCACGTCCTGACCGTGACCGACAAGCGCAACGGTGGCCGCCGCGACGTAACGATCCAGGTCAAGCAGCGATAAGATTTGGAGTGCGATGGCATGACATCGCTTTCGCTTGGTGTGACGCTTCACCCACCCTGCAAGCAGCGGGCCCGCCGGGAATGCGATTCGTGGCCAGCAGAACAAAGCGTCCCGCCCCCAAGCCAAAGCTGCGTCCTGCCGCAGCACTCCATACCGGAAAGCGCGCTCACCAATGAACCTTCGCGCCGAAGATCATGTTGAAGCCCGCCTCGTTCTGGCCGGACCCATGATTGCGGTAATCCTCATCGGAGATGTTCTCCAGCCCGGCGGTCAGCTCGAGATGATCCGTCGCCTGCCAACCGCCGTGCAGCATGTAAACCACGTAACCCGGCGTGCCGAGCGACGGGATGCGCTGGTTGTCGGCGCGGTCGGATGCGCTCAGGCGGTCCTCCTCCGCGGCGGACAGCACGCGGCCTTCCACCCAGTATTTTTCGGATGGCGCGGTCCACCTCAGGGCGAGCGATCCGGTCAGCGGCAGCAGGCGCGAACCGGGCTCGTCGACGACCGGTCCACCGATGAAGGCACTCGTTTCGGTCCGTCCGTCCTGCCACGCGGCGAAACCGGACAGCGTCCACTGCGGATGAAAACGCCACGCACCTTCCAGTTCCACGCCATAGACGTAACCATCGCGCCCGTTGGTCGCCACCGTCGTCGCGCCGCCCGCGGTGGTCGGCACCGCGACGATCAGGTCGTCGATGTCGGTGTAGAAAGCCGTTAGATTGAGCGAGGTGTTATCGGTCGTGTGGCGGGTGCCGATTTCATAAGTGAGGGATTCCTCCGGATCCACGTCGGCCGATCCGGTCGCCGCCACGCCGGAGCGCGCGGTCAGGTTGCCGGAAAGGTCGTCGAGGTTCGGCGCGCGGAAGGCCTGCGAGGCACCGCCGTAAAGGCTCCAGCACTCATTCAAGCGGTAAACGCCCCGCAGCGAGCCAACGACATTGTCCCAACTACGATCCGCACCGTAGACGTCGGCTTTCGCGGTGGTGTCATAGTACCGGCCCAGCTCCGCCGCGGCGTAGGTGTAGCGCGCACCGGCGGTGAGCTCGAACGCGTCGATGGGCTTCCAGACATATTGGGTGAAGGCGCCGAACAGTTTGTAGGTGGAGTCGTCGGCAAGCGGCCGGAAGGTCGGATCGTAGAGCAGGGCGGCAGCACCGCGCTTGCGGTAGCCTTCGGACTCCACCGTGTCCTGATAGTAATCCAGGCCGTAGATCAGATCGCCATCACCGAGCGGGGACTCGAAGGACAGGTCGAAGCCCACGGTATCGACTTCGGCAATCTGATAGCGGCGGTCGGTCGCGGAGCGGTACTGGGCTTCGGAGTCGCGGGTGGTCTGGTAGGAGACCGTCGCGTTCCAGCGCTTGATGAAAGAGCCGTCGTCATTGACCTGCTCCAGCCGGGCATAGGTCAGCGAGCGCTCCTGGTCGTAGGTCCGGGCGAGCCAGGTGCCGGGAGCGGCGATATGGCCGGAGTGCTGCCAGCCAGGATTGAAGACCGTGGAATGCCAGCGCGAGATATTGTCCTGATTGACCTGCTGGTGGACCAGCGTGAGCGTGGTCTGCGCGTTGAGCGCCATGTCGAAGCGGAAATCGAGATCCTGCTCCGGATAACCGGTGCCACGCATCAGACCGACGCCGGAGTCGCGGATGTCACCGTAGTCCTTCGCAGTGACACCGAACATCACGCCGTACTTTCCACCGATGCCGAACGAGCTCTCGATCCGCCCGATGTGCGAGTCGTCGCCATTGCTCCGATATTCATAGTAGGCCGCGCCGTGGCTGAAAAAAGCGCCATCGGTTTCGTCCTGGAAGCCGGAGGAACGGGTGAAGGCGTTGACCGTGCCTCCGATAGCGTCGGACCCGAACAACACCGAGCCCTGGCTCTTCACCAGTTCGATGCGGTCGATGGAATAGGGATCGATGGTATTCCAATACTGCACCGGTCCTGCCCGCCATGAGGAGTTATTGATGCGGACACCATCGACCATGAGGAGGTTCTGGCGGCCGGTGAAGCCGCGGACGAAGGGCGAGCCGTGGCCGTTGGCGGTCTTCTGGACCAGCACCCCGGGCGTGAACTGGAAGACATCGGGCAGCGTCCGGCGGGTGTTCTGCTCGATAAAGTCGCGGTCGATCCGCTCCACGGTGTAGGGGACATCGGTTTCGGAGTCCTCGATCCGCGACGCGGTGGTGACGAGGGGATCCAGCAAGTTTTGCCCGTGAAGGGCCAGCGGCACGAAGGGAAGCAGTCGGAGGAGTCTCATAAGCGTCGGCGGGAACGCACGACTCAAGATTCTCTTGGGGGAAAAATCAACCGTCCCGGCGGCTGTTGTCCTGAAGCTCCCGCAGCAGCTTGGTTTCCCGCTCTGTCATCGGGTAGGGCCCGGCGAAATCGATGACCGTGCCGTGACTGCGGCGGGTCCGGCAGGCGAAGGCTTTTCGGGAATCCAGGTAGTAGAGGATCAGGTACTGGCGATCCTCGCTGGAGGTCTCTGCGATGAAATCCGGCAGGCCCTTTCCCTCGAGGAAGTTCCCGAGGTCCGGGTGAGCGGCGGATTGATAGACCAGGCGCCGGTGGCCGAGGGTCTCCGGCGCCTGGCGCACCAGCATGATCCGGTCCTTCGCCGCACGCTCGGACCAGCCCGCTTCCCAACCGCGGCGCATCGGGGCACAGGAGGAAAAGAGGACGGTCAGCAGCAGGAGAAATCTCATCGGGCCATCGATACGGCGGGCATCAGCTGCTTGTTGCGGCGGCGATCGCGCTCGATCACCCGTTGCAGCGCCCGCACGTTCGGCCTGTTTGCCTCCGATTCAATGAAAAACGCGGTATCGAGCGGCACCAGGAACTCGACCGCCGAGTTCACCCCGACCAGTTGCCCGCGGGCATCGATCACCGCTCCACCGCTGTCACCCGGCTCAAGCGGAATGTCATGCTTGAAGCGGGCACCTTTGCCCGGGGCGATGGCCGTCACTAGCTTGCCCGGCTCGCTGCGGAAGCCGGTGGCGATGCCGGAATGGACCAGGGGCGTACCGACCGGCAGCCAACGGTCGTCCGGCGTCCAGTTGTAGTGGCGCGGCGTGGCCAGCGGGATATGAAGCAGGGCGAGATCGGTCGAGGCGGAGCGCCAGACGATCCGGGCGCGCGTCGCCCGGAGACGACCGAGCTGGCCGTGGATGATGAAGACATTCTTCCCCGCGGCACGGGCCAGCACGTGGTCGGCCGTGAGAAAATAGCCGTCGGGGGAGATCGGAATCCCGGACCCTCCGTCCGCGTCGTCCGGCCCGTCGCCTTCGGTGAAGCGGCTCTCCACCCAAGGATCCAGCTCGTTCTTGGAGGAAATGACAATCGCGGTGAGTCGGTCGGCCGCTTGGCGCGTCACCGAACGGCCCGGCGGCGTGGGATCCGGCGGCTGGGCGGGTGGAGTGAGCGTGCACGACGGCAAAAGGGCCGCCAGCAGTGCGGCCAAGGTCAAACGTGCGGGGGAAAGCATCCGGGGAGAGTAGAGCAAATCCACCTCCTTGGCTCACGCGATTTCTTCCGCATTTCCCAGAACCGCCGCCAGCGCCGCCCGGTCGGCCGGCGGGATGACCAGCGAATCCACCGCTTCGAGGTCGATCCACTCCTCACCGCCCGCCGCCATCGCCGCCGGATGACCGGGAAAGCCCGCATGAACGTGGAGGGTCACCCGGTAGCGGGTAATGCCGTATTTCCGCCGATGGAGCAGCTTCAGCCCGGAAAGCGCGGCCTTGTCCCGCACCGGCAGCCGCCACATGCCCTCGCGCCGGCCACGACCTTGGCGGGAAAGCAGGATCTTGCCGTCGTGCAGGGCGTAGATCGCGTGTTCATCGATTTCCTCGATCGCCTGCCGTTTCGCCTTCGTCGGCAGCAGCGACGGTTCTTTCGCCTGGCAAAACGCGGCGACCGGGCACGACAGGCAATCCGGCACTCCCGGCCGGCAATGCGTTTGGCCGAGTTCCATCAAAGCGGAATTGTAGATCCGCGGATGATCCCGATCGAGCAGCTCCTTCGCCACTTCCCACAGCCACTTCAGCATCGGTCCCGAGTCCACCGGATCCGCCCGGTCGAACAACCGCGCCAACACCCGCGCCACGTTGCCATCGACCAAAGGCGCGGCCGTGTCGAAGGCGAACGATAGCATAGCCCCCGCCGTGTAGCGGCCGATCCCCGGCAATGCCAGCAGGGCATCGGGATCGCCAGGAAACTCCCCGCCATGCCGGGCGATCACCGCCTTCGCCGACTCCCGAAGCATCCGCGCCCGCCGGTAGTAGCCGAGCCCTTCCCACGCTTTCAAAAGCACGTCGTCCTCCGCCGCCGCGAGCGTCACGACGTCGGGAAAGCGCTCCAGGAAGCGCGTGTAAAATCCCCGCCCTAACACCGTGGCGATCTGCGTCTGTTGCAGCATGACTTCCGACACCAGCACCGCATACGGATCGCTCGTCCGGCGCCACGGGTAGTCCTTGCCGTTCTTCTCAAACCACGCGCGGAGGGCGGCGCGAAAGCCTTCGCGGTCGTCGAGCGGGGATCGGGTGGCGACGGGCTTCAGCACGTGCGGACCATGGCCGCCACGCCGGAAAACGCCAACCCCGATCTGACCGCGGGGGGCGCCCACCGCTGAGCAGACGCGGCGAAGTCGAGACGGCATGAGTTTGACGCAGGGAGGGCGAGCGCAAACCTTGTGCCGGGCATCCTGCCTTTGATATCGAACGGGTATCCTTGAACCGCGCACCCATGAAAGCCCACGCCTTGTCTCCCTTGTTGGCCTCGCTCGCCTTGCTCACCGGCTGTTCTTCGGACGTGCCTCCGATGCCGCCCGCCCCGTCGTCGGCCTTGTCGGTCGCGGCGATCCGGGGGGACTCGGACCAGCGCTTCGCGGTGCTGTTGGAGGGAGCCACGGGCAATGACGTCTTTTCCACCTACGCCACCGACCGGCCGTCGCCGTGGGGTGGGAATTTCACGCGGCGGATGAATTTCACCGGCGTCGCGTGGGACGACACGCGGACCGCGACGCTGGTCTCGCCGGAGCACGTGGTGATGGCCGCGCACTACGCGCGTCCGGTCGGTTCAACGCTGGTCTTCCACGACCGCCGCGGCCGGCCGCAGCGGCGGGTTCTGGCGGCGGTCGAGTCGCTGGCCGGGATCGCCGACATCTCGGTCGGGAGGCTCGATGCCCCGCTGCCGGACTCCGTGCGGCCTTACCGCGTTTTGTCGCCGTCGGATGGCTACGGCGCGCTGACCGGCTGCCTGGCGGTGGTAACCGACCAACACCGCAAAGCCTTCGTCCATGAAATCGGCGGAGTCTCGGGAAATGGCCTCTCTTTCCGGCATCCCGCGAGCTCCCGGATTTCCTCGCACCTCACCAAGAACCTGGTGACCGGCGACTCCGGGAATCCCTCGTTCCTGTTGGTCGGCGGCGAGTTGGTGCTGATCGAAACCCACACGACAGGCGGCCCGGGAGCCGGGCCCTTTTTGTCCGCTCCGCCGGTCTTCGCCGCCATCAACGCCGCGATGTCGAAACTGGGCGGCGGGCATCAGCTTCGGACCGTCCCGCTCGCCGGGGGAAGGTAATCGGTTAGACGGCCCTTTCCGAACTGCCTGCAAACGTCGGTCCGTGCCGTCCAACCTCACGCGATGACTTCCTTCACCACCCGCGATGGCTTGGTGACGTTCGACAGGCGCTGCTCCAGTCCTTGATAGGGATAGGTCAGCTTCTTGTGATCGTAGCCGAGCAGCGACATCAGGGTCGCGTGGAAGTCATGGGCGCTGACCTTGTCGACGGCGGCTTCGTAGCCGATCGGGTCGGTCTCGCCGTAGGTGAAACCTTGCTTTACCCCGCCGCCGGCCATCCACAAAGTGTAGGCGCTCGGGCTATGGTCACGGCCGACGTTCTTCATCTCGACGCCGCCGCGGTTCTCGCGCATCGGCGTGCGGCCGAATTCGCCGCTCCAGATGACCAAGGTTTCATCAAGCAGCCCGCGCTGCTTGAGGTCGCCGAGCAGGGCGGCGATCGGCTTGTCGATCTCGTTGCACTTGTCGACGAAGCCGGTGCGCAAGTCGGTCTGCGGACCGGTACCGTGCGAGTCCCAGCCCCAGTCGAAGAGCTGGATGAAGCGGACACCGCGCTCGGCGAGGCGGCGGGCAAGCAGGCAGTTGTTGGCGAAGGATTCTTTGCCGAGGGCGGTGCCGTACTTCTGGTGCATCGCTTCTGGCTCCTGCTTCAGGTCGAAGGCATCCGACGCGTGGATCTGCATGCGGAAAGCCATCTCGTACTGCGCGATGCGGGTGACGGTTTCCGGGTCGCCGACCTCGGCGGAGACGCGCTGGTTGAGGTCGTTCAGCGCGTCGAGGGTCCGGCGGCGCAGCGCTTGAGAGACGCCGTCGGGATTCGAGAGATAAAGCACCGGCTCGCCCTGCGAGCGGCACTGGACGCCCTGATAGACGCTGGGAAGGTAGCCGGAGCCCCACACCGATTTGCCGGCGTCGGGGTTCTTGCCGCCGGAGGTCAGCACGATGAAGCCGGGCAGGTTGGCATTCTCCGAGCCGAGTCCGTAGGTCGCCCACGCGCCGGCCGACGGCGAGCCTAACAGCGCGCTGCCGGTGTGGAGCAGGAGCTGCGCGGGGCCGTGGTTGAACTGGTCGGTCCACATCGATTTGATGAAGCAGACTTCGTCGATCACCTTCTCGAAATGCGGCAGGCGGTCGGAGATCCACTGGCCGCTCTGGCCGGCCTGGTGGAAGGGGAACTGCGAGCCGAGCATCTTCGGCACGCCTTGGATGAAGGCGAACTGCTTGCCCTCGAGGTATTCCTGCGGGCACTCCTTGCCGTCGAGCTTGGTGAGCTCCGGCTTGTGATCGAAAAGCTCAAGCTGGCTCGGCGAGCCGGCCATGTGGAGGTAGATCACGCGCTTCGCTTTCGGCGCGAAGTGCGAGAGGTCGGGCATCAGCGGGTTCGCCGGATCTTTCTGCAGGACCGAACCGTGACTCTGTGACGCGAGCCACAGCCCGCCGAGACCGACCGAGCAGTTTTGTAGGAAATGCCGGCGCGTCTGGTGGCGTGCGCGGTCGATGTGGAGTTGTTCGAAGAGGTTCATCGGGAGAGTTGCTGAAATTTGGAGTGCGGGGGCAGAGCGAGTCTTCGAGCGCCGACACCGCTTTCGTCGCACCGGTCGGGATCGCCTCGTCCATTGATCTCACCCGAGCCCGGCGTCCTGAATCTCCGGCAGCTAGAGTTGCTTTCCTCGCGAGAAGGTTTGGCAAAATCGAACAAAGCGCCGTCGCCGGTCGAAGACTCCCTCTGCCGGCGCACTCCAAAGAGGTTGGTCCTCATCGGTTGAGGGAAATGTCGGAGTTCAGGAGAGTATTCGCGACGAGCACCAGCGCGGCTTCGTCGGGGGTCGGGGCGAGCTTGGCGGATTCCGCCGGTGACTTCTCATAGTCGGCCTTCGCGTCGGCGTGGAGCTTGAAAAGCGTGGCGATGACCGGGGCGGGCGCGTCCTGCAAGGTGAGCAGCAGGTAGCCGTGGGCGAGTCGTTCTTCCAGCGTCGCTCCGCTCATGCGTTTCGCAAAAGCCTGGGCGAACTCGATGTGGGCGGGGTCGTTCAGGGTGACCAGCGCTTGCAAGGGCGTATTGGTCGAGATGCGGCGGGGCGAGCAGACGTCGCGGGTCGGCATGTCGAAGGTCAGGAAGCCGGGGAAGCCGCTGGTGCGCTTCGAATAGGTGTAAACCCCGCGGCGGTAGCGGTCATCGCCCAGCGAGGTCTTCCAGCTCTCGCCGTTGTAAACCGAGCGCCAGATGCCTTCGGGCTGTGGCGGATAGACCGGCGGGCCGAATTGCTTGCGCGAGAGCAGGCCGGAGACCAGCAGGGCCTGGTCGCGCACCATCTCGGCGCTCAGCCGCTGGCGCGGGCCGCGGGCAACGAGCTGGTTCTTCGGATCGCGGAGAACGAGTTCCGGCGCGACCTTGGAAGTCTGGCGGTACGATGAAGATAGTACCAGCTCACGGAGGAAGGGCTTGAGCCGCCACTGGTGGTGCTTTTGCAAGCGCAGCGCGAGGTGATCGAGCAGCGGCTGGTTTGCCGGGGCGAGCCCGGAACTGCCGAAATCCTCCTGGGTCTCGACGATGCCGGTGCCGAACAATTCGGCCCACAGCCGGTTCGCCATCACGCGGGCGGCGAGCGGGTTGCTGTCGCCGACCAGCCAGCGGGCCATGTCGAGCCGGTTCAGTGGCGCGTCGCCCTGCGGGCCGCCGGTCAGGGCGGGGATGGCAGGCTTGACCAGCGCGTCGCGGGTCATCCGGTTCCCGCGGATGAAGACCCGGGTGTCGCGGGTCGCGGCGGGCAGGCGCTCCTGCATCACCGGGATGGCTTTGCCGGGGATGGCGTTGTAATGCTGGTTTAGTACTTGGCGTTCCTGCCAGCGGGCGGCGCGTTCGGGCGATTGGATCAAGGTGAACAGCCGCGGGTCGTCGGAAAGCGAAACCTTGAAGCGGGACAGCACGCAGGACTGGTTTTCCCCGTTGGACACCGCGCCGTGGCGGATGCGGATCTCGAGTTGGTCTCCCTCTGCGGCGGCGACCGGTTGTTCCGGCACGAACCAGCCGCGGCGCGGGCCGCGGGCCATCGGGTAGTCGCCGAAGCCGGGTGCCCCGTCGTGGATCGCATCGTTGGGATCGAAGGGGCCGGCGAGGAAATCGGCGACCACTTCCTTGAACGTGACCTTTTGGCGGGTGCCGTCGGGCTTCACCAGATCGACCTCCAGCTTGGAGATGACTGCGCCGCGTTCCGCCCAGGTCTTCGGATCGTCGCTCTTCATCAGGATGTCGAACTGGAGAGCGGCGAAGGGCATCGCGGGGCCGGTGAGCGTGTAAACGGCACCGGTCGGGTTGGTGCCCGAGGCGTGGATGATGCCGTCGGACTGGGGGGTGAGCTGGCCGTCCTTGCCGCTGGATTTCGCGGCAGTGGCGGTGAAGGTTTTCCAGTTCGCAATGCCCGCGGCGACCGTCTTGCCTTCCTCGTTGATCGCTTCGCGGTGGCGGCGGAGCTCCTTCTCAAGCCGCACCGCCTCGGCCTGGGCGGCGGGGTCGTTGGCGACTTTGGTGCGCGGGAAGTCGTTGTTCAGGTCCACGTCCTCCGAGTTGTTGAAGAAGGCCATGAACTTGTAGTAATCCTCGTGCGGGAAGGGATCGTAGGGGTGCGAATGACACTGGATGCAGCCGAAGGTGGTGGCGTTCCACGCGGTCCAGGTGGTGTTGACCCGGTCCATCACGGCGGCCATCCGGTATTCCTCGTCGTCGGTGCCGCCTTCGGTGTTGTTCTGGGTGTTGCGGTGGAAGGAGGAGGCGATCAGGTCGCCGGGTTCCGGGTTCTCTAACAAGTCACCGGCGAGCTGCTTCACGGTGAAGGTGTCGAAGGGCATGTCGGCGTTGAAGGCCTGGATCACCCAGTCGCGGAAGGGCCAGATGTCGCGGTGCGGGTCCTTCTCGAAGCCCAAGGTGTCCGAGTAGCGGGCGAGATCGAGCCACATCGAGGCCCAGCGCTCGCCGAACTGGGGAGAGGCGAGGAGGCGGTCGGTCGCCGACTCCATTGCCGATTGAGGATTGTTGATTGTCGATTGCTGGAATGATTGCCACTCCTCGAGGGAGGGCGGGAGGCAGGTGAGGTCGAGGGAGACGCGGCGCAGCCATTCGGCGGGCGAGGCTTCGGGGGAAGGGGCGAGGTCCAGCGCTTCGAGCTTGGCGAGCACGTGGCGGTCGAGATCCGCTTTCGGCCAGCCGCTGTTCTTGAGCGTCGGGACCGGCGGCTCGACCGGTTTCTGGAACGACCAGTGCTCGCCCCATTTCGCGCCCTCGCTGATCCAGCGTTCGAGCAACGCGACCTGGTCCGGCTCCAGCGGATGCGGATGGTCCTCCGGCGGCGGCATCTTTTCGTCGGGGTCGTCGCTCTTGATCCGGCGGATCAGTTCCGAGGCGGCGGGGTCGCCCGGCACGATGACCGTCTTGCCCGACTCCCCTTTGCCGAGGGCTTCCTCGCGGTAGAGGAAGGACACCTCGCCGGCCTGCTTCACCCCACCGTGGCAGATCGTGCAGTTTTTGTTGAGCAGCGGCCGGATGTCGCGGTTGAAATCGACCGGCTCTTGCGCCGTGGTGACAGCGAGAGGGATCGGGGCGAGGGCAAGGAGGAGGCGGCGCATCGGTGAGAGGAGCTTACGGCAGGACGATGGGGAAATCCATCGCGCGAAACTTGAACAATCGCGATTAAACTTGTGGATTTTGGGATTGGATCACCCGAAAGAATGAAGAAGTGAAAGATCGCCATTGGAAGATTTGGTCGGAGCAGGTGCAGTCACCGCTCGGCAGCCTCGTGGAGATCGGGGAAGTGGTCGGCGCCGGCGGCAAGATGTCGCGCTTCCGCTACCTCCGCCGTTTCGCGCTGGTCGTGATCACCCGCGGGGAGGGGCACTACGAGGACGAATCGGGCCGCGAGCGGAGCCTCGGGGCGGGGGACTGGATCCTGGTTTTCCCGGATTTGGGGCACTACTACCGTCCGGTCCGGCCGGGTGGCTGGGACGAGGTTTACGTGATGTTCGAGGGGCCGGTGTTCGAGACCTGGCGGGCCCAGGGCTTGCTCGATCCGGCGCGGCCGACCGGCCGGCTGGCGGATCCGGAGGGATGGCTGGCGGAGTTCAAGCGCGCGATGTCGGACTCGACGTCCCCGGCGCTGGTTCGCTTGTGCGCGTTCCAGCAATTGCTCGCCGCCGCCCTCGAGGGCGCGGGCGATTCGGTGCTTTCACTGAAAGCCGGGGCGGCCTGGTTTACCGATGCCTGCCGCCTGCTGTCACGGCCCGAAGGTGGAGCGGAACAAGCCGCGCGCGAACTGGGGATGAACTACGAGACCTTTCGTAGGAAATTCAAGGAGCACGCCGGCACCGCGCCGCACCGCTACCACCGCCTGCACGTGGTGAACCTCGCCGCGCGGATGCTCGATTCGACCGACCTGAAGTCCGCGGAGATCGCCCGCACCCTGGGCTTCTGCGACGAGGCCTACTTTTCGCGGGTCTTCAAGCAAGTCACCGGTCGCTCGCCGCGGGAATACCGGAGGCGTCAGGAGGCGGGCTGAGCCGGAGACGGGAAGACGATCCGTTCGTAGAGATCCGCCAAGGGCAGCAAAGCCTCGATCTCGGGGAGGGGAATGACCGCTTTCACCCCATCATGAATCTCCGTGGTAAAGCCACCCTCCGGACGACGTCGGTAAACGAGCGCATAAGGCAGGTCCGATTCGACCAGGATGAGCACCTTGAGCGATGGAATGGCCAGGTAAGCATCTTTCTTTTCTCCGAGGTCGGTGCGCCGGGTGGACTCGCTGAGGACTTCGATGACCACGACCGGCCGCTCCTGATAGCGCACGTCTCCCGCCGATGAATCGCAGACGACCTGAACGTCCGGATAATAGAAGCGCGTGTGTTCCGGCAGATCGATCCGGACCTTCAGATCGCTGGTGAAAGTCCGGCAGGGCTTGCCACGGAGCTGTGAAAAGAGGCTGCCGATCGCGTTGGCCGAAATGGCGGCATGATCGGCGGTTCCTCCGGCCATCGCATGCACCGCACCTCCGAGGTATTCGTGTTTGATTTCGGAATCCTGCTCACCGGCGAGGTAGTCCTCGATGGAAACGGATGCGGTTTTCCTCAGCGCGGTCATGGTCGGACGTTAGTCGCTCGGGCCTTTGCTGGCAAGTTCGCCCCGAGAATCAGCCGCCCAGCAAGTCGGGCCGGTTCTTTCTCGTGCGTTCCAGCGCTTGCTCCTTCTTCCATGTCTCGATCTTCGCGTGGTGGCCGGAGATCAGGACGTCGGGGACTTTCCAACCGCGGAAGTCGATGGGGCGGGTGTAGGCGGGAGCCTCTAACAGGTTGGGATCGGAGAATGACTCCTCCTGATGCGAACGCTCGTCGCCGAGCGCGCCGGGGAGCAGGCGGACGATGGCATCGGTGACGACCGCGGCGGCGATGGCGCCGTTGGTGAGGACGTAGTCGCCGATCGAGAGTTCGAGGTCGACGAGCTGTTCGATGACGCGGTGATCGATGCCTTCGTAGTGGCCGCAGAGCAGGATCAGGTGCTTTTCTTCCGACAGTCCCTTCGCAATGGCCTGCTTGAAGACCTTTCCCTGCGGGGTCATCAGTACGACCTTTGAATCCGGCGTGCGGAGTTCCTCGATCGCCGCGAAGATCGGGCCGGGCATCATCAGCATGCCCTGGCCGCCGCCGCAGAGGGTGTCGTCGGTGCGCTTGTGCTTGTCGGTCGACCAGTCGCGAATGTTGTGGGCGTGGATCTCGACCAGCCCGGCGGCGCGGGCGCGCTGGATGATGCTTTCGCTCAGCGGGGCGAGGGCGATCTCGGGGAAGAGGGTGAGGATGTCGATGCGCATCGGCGGGAGGTTCTTAACCGCGAATGGACGCGAATGGACGCGAAATTTTTCGGAGGGTAGCGGAGCGGCTGCGCCGTTCCGGTGGGGGAGGGCCAGTATAAGATGGGAAGGGCACGGAACTTGGGTCGGGCCGCCCCTAACGGAACGGCGCAGCCGGTTCCGCTACCTTGAGTTGGCAGCCAAGGCGATGAGCGCGACGACCACGATCACCAGCAGCGTGACGAACGCGATCTTCCACGCGCTGAGTGGGAAGCGGGCGTGGGCGGTGCCGGTGACGGCGTTGACGGCACCTTGCCAGGTCTTGCCGCGGTATTGGTAGGCGAGCAGCCAGATGGGGACGAGGATGTGCTTGAACGTCCTGTTAGAGAACTCCGGGCGGATCTGGAGGTTCCGGTAGGTGTCGCCGGGGACTTCGCGGCCGCACATTTCGCGGAGGATGCCTTCCATGGTGCCGAAGCCGTTGCGCGCGGCATCGAGCAGCGGGACCTGGTAGTGCTCGACCTGCCAGCCGGAGACAAAGCGGGTCTCATAGGGGACGAGTTCCTTGGTCGGGAATGGCTCGAGGTGCTTGAGCAGATCGATGTCGAGCCCGCGCGAGCCGGAGACCACGATGTCGTCGAACCAAGTCGAGACATGGCCGCTGGCGGGCCGCCAGCGGACGCGGCGTTCCTGGCGCGAGACGGTCCGGCCGTTGGAGTCGCGACTTTGTACGGTGACGTAGTAGTAAGTCCCGCTGTCCGCGGTCCATGGGCATTCAGCGGAGGCGTCGAAGGTCCAGTAGGGGAGATAGACGCGGTTGATCCGGTCGATCAGGTTGCGGCGCTTGAGGTCGTTCGGCGCGAACCATTTCGCGGCGAGGAACGCCTTCAGGGCGTGGTAGGCTTTTTCCTTCGAGACGATGGCGGGGAGCAGCGACTCCGGCGAAATCGGGCTGGAGATGTCCTGGTAGTCGAGCAGCTCCGGCGAGCCGCAGAAGTCGCAGTGCTGGGCGACGGTTTCGGCGCTGCGGACGATGACGGCGTGGCAGTTGTTGCACTGCACGCGGCGCTCGGCGGTGTTGACGGTGTGGCCGCCTTCGCCGAGGCGGGCGAGGGTGTCATCGAGCGCGTGCTCGACGATGGAATCGGGCATGGGCGGCGGGGCGAGGCGGGCGAAGTGGTTGCCGCAGTAAGGGCAAACCAGTTCCGCCTTGCCGGGATCCCACTCGCCCTTGCCGCCGCATTCCGGGCAGACGTGCCTTTCCAGTGAGCGCACTTCCGCCGCCACGCCGCGGTCGCCCGGGAGCGGGGGCGGCATGCGCTTGCGCGGGACTTCGAGCGGCGGACCGGCGACTTCGTCCACGGGTTCAGGCGTCTCCATGACGGTGACAGGGGGCGAGACGCCCCAGCTACAGCAGGGCGCCCCAGCGCAGGTTAGTGGGCGAGGAAGGTGTCGAGCGCGGCGCGGGTGACGCGATAGCTGGATCCGATCTTTTTCGCTGCAAGCGTGCCGCCTTCGATCTCGGCCATCACGTCGGCCTCGGACACGCCGAGCATGCGGGCGACGGTGGCGGGGTCGAGGATGTCCGGATTCGCTTGGACCGCGGCGGCGGGAGCGCCCGGGAGCGGCGGCGGGGTGCCGCCGGTGAGGCCACCTTGTTGCATGAGTTCCTTCGCCACGGCGAAGCCGACCGCCAGTTCGCTGGCCATCCCGGCGGCACCGCCACCGCCCCCTTCGGCCATGCCCTGGGCCATCTGGTACTTGACGTAATCGTTCAGATTGCCGATCGCCGACATCGCGGAACGCTTGTCGATCGCCTCCTCGACTTCGGGCGGGACGCTGACGTTTTCAACAATGAAGGAGGCGACCTCGATACCGTATTTGGCGGAGATCACCGGGTTGATCAGCGGCATCAGCGCGTCGCCGAGCTCGGTGTAGCGGGTCGCCACGTCGAAGACCGGCACCTTGGCATTGGCGAGCGCGTCGGAGAAGATGCTGACGATCCGCGAGCGCATGGTGTCGGCGAATTCGTCGACGCGGAAGTCGTGGTCGGAGCCGGCGACTTCCTTGAGGAAAGTCGGCACGTTCACCACGCGGAAATCATAGGTGCCGTAGGCGCGGGCGCGGACCACGCCGAGGTCGGCGTCGCGCAGCATGATGGGATTGGCGGTGCCCCACTTGTTGCCGGTGAAGAGGCGGGTGTTGACGAAATAAACGTCGGCTTTGAAAGGCGACTGGAAGCCGTACTTCCAGCCCTTGAGGCGGGTCAGGACCGGGATGTTGTCGGTGGTCAGCGTGTGCTTGCCCGGGCCGAAGGTGTCGCCGAACTGGCCGAGATAAACGAACTGCACCGTCTGGCTCTCGCGGGCGATGAGCTGGGCGCCGTTCTTGATCGCCTTGTCGTCGTCGGGGAAGCGCCAGGCGATGGTGTCGCGCGAATCGTCCTGCCACTCGATGATTTCAAGCAGCTCGCCTTTGATGAAGTCCAGAAGTCCCATAGGTTTGGAGGGGTAAGTTACCCGAGCAGACTGGAGAGGTGGGCAAGGCGGATCAATGAGAATCCGGGGGCGATTTCGGAAGGGCGCGCCGGATCAGCCTTCGAAGGTCCAGACCCGCTTGCCCGAGTCCTCGCCTTCACGCCGCGTCTCGCCTTCGAAGCTCACCAGGCGGGTGATCTTCGCGTCGGGGTGCTCCGCGATCTTTTCCGCAAGCCGCTGCGCGTGGGTGACGACGAGGATCTGGGTCTCGGGCGGCGTCTTCAGCACGAGGTCGGCCAGCGGCTCTAACAGGTCGGGATGAAGGCTGGTTTCCGGCTCGTTGAAGACCAGCAGCGGTGGCGGTTTCGGCGTGAGCAGGGCGGCGCAGAGGCAGAAGAAACGCAGCGTGCCATCGGACAGCTCGCTGGCGTCCATCCAGCGGTCGACGCCGGGCCGGGCGATCTGAAGTTGGAAGCCGCCGCTTTCGTCAACCGCCCGCCATGAGGTGCCGGGGAAGGCGGCATCGACCGCTTCGTTGAGCTGGGTCCACCATCCGGACTCCCCGATGCTTTGCAAGGCGGCGGCGAGGTTTGACCCGTCGTGGGCGAGGATCGGCGACCAGGAGCCGATCCGCGGGCGGCGTAGCGGCGAGTCGGGATCGGTGCGGAACTGGTGGTAGAAGCGCCAGCCGAGCATGATCTCGCGCGCGGCTGTTAGAGTCGGGAAGCGGAGGCCGTCGCGGATCTCGCTGAGCATCGACTCCGGTGTGTGGACCGGCAGCGGCGAGGCTTCCATTTTTCCCTCGGGAGTTCGCAGGTCGATCACCGGTCCCTTGCGCTTCGCCATCAGCCGGCCCTTCGCGCCGCCGTAGCGCAGGGATTCGGATTTGATGTCGGGATCGGTCTGGAACTTCGACGGCTCCGCGGGATTGCGGTCGGCCGGTGACAGCCCGCATTCCATCGAAAAGTCGAAGTCCGCGTGGCTCAACTCCCAGGTGATCCGCTTCAGCTCCTCCTTCCGCCGCTCGCCCGCCCACAGCAGGCTCGGCATCCCGCCTTCTTGCGCGACGGCTTCTGCAAAGCGTCCGTCGGCCATCCGCTGGAGCATGGCCAGCGCGCGGTAGAGGTTCGACTTCCCGACGCCGTTCCCGCCGGTGACCACGGTGATCCGCCCGAGCGTCAGCCGGAAATCCCGGAGCGAGCGGTAGCCGCGGAGGTGGAGGGTGCGGAGCATCGTTGGGCGGGACTTCAGCCTACGGCCGCGACCCGCAGGTCGGGAATCCGGTCGAAGTGCCGGAGATTGCGGGTGATGAGGGGCTTGTTGAATGCGATGCTTGTTGCGGCGATCCACAGATCGTTCTGGCCGATCTCGCGATAGGCCGGAGAGTCCTGAATGGCGGCGCAGATCCGGGCGTAAACGGGCACGACGGGCTCCGGGTCCAGCAGCGGGATGCCGACCGACAAAAATCCCTGCACCAACGAGGTGTCGTGGCCGGCCCGCGTCACGCCGTGCCAGAATTCACCCAGAACCACCCACGGGATGCCGAGAGATTTTGTGGGATTGGCGGATGCGAAATTCACTGCCCAACCTTGCCGTCGCCACAGCCCGATCAAGAGCGAGGTGTCCGCGATCAGGTCCATGGATCCTCCTTGGCGGAAGACCGTTCTTCCACGGCTTGCTGCATGATTTCGTTACCGACGAGAGACTGGGTCTGATGGGCTTCGGAGAATGTCAGAAACGCACCGAGGCTACCCGGCTCCGGGATGATCCGCTTGATCACGCTGGAAAATGACTCGTTGCGCCCTCTTTTCCACGCTTTCAGCCGCTCGTAGGCAGCCTCGTCTAAAGTGATCGTTTTCATGGTTCGTGTATACACGAATAGGCACACGAAGCCATCGAAAATTGTTGTTCCCTTCCACTCGAAAGGGAAAGGACATCGGGCCGTCCGCTCCATTGATTTCAGGATTGTCGAATCGACCCGGGCGGGAAAGCGTCGGAGTGGCTTCGATGAAGACACGACACTCCGCCATTTTGATCGGCACCCATCTGCTGGCGCTCGGGGCCGGGTGGTGGGCGGTGCGGGATTCAGCGGTGGATGGCGATCCGCCGCCCGCGCTGGCGGGAAAGACCGGGCGATCGCCGCGGCAAGAGCGGCGGGTCGAGACCGCGGAGCTGTTGGCGGCCTACGGCAATTCTGATTTCTGGATGGACGCCCAGCAGCTTCGGAACCCGGTGCCGCGGGAGGCTCCAGTCACCGGACCCTCCCCCGTTTTCATCCCGGTCGCGCAACGGGCGGCGGAGATCGCGGACATCCCCGGCGCGCTGCAGCAGGAGCTCGAGTCGGTGAACGGCGGCAAGGCCTATGACCACGAACTCGCGAAGGCCTTGATTCGTCGCTGGATGAAAGAGGATGCTGCGGCCTGCGCGGCGTGGCTCGGGCGGATGAACTCACGCGTCGGCTGGGGTGATCCCTTCAATGCCTTCGCGGGGGCCTTGCCGCCCCTGGAGTTGATCGGGCTAATGGAAGGTTGGCTTCAGAACAATCGGGAGCGGGCCTTGTCAGCGATGGCGGAGCAGGTCGGGCAGGAGAACGCTTCGGAACTCCCGGCCATTCTTTCCCGCCTCGGGGCCGACGAGGCGAAGAGATTTCTCGGGCAGGCCGAAAGCCATGCCCGGGTGGAAGACGCGGCGCTGTGGAGGAGTCTACTGGACGCTGAGCCGAAGCGCTTCGCCCTTCTGGGGAACAAATGGATCCAAGGCCCCGGTGCGGACTGGGGGTGGAGTGATGGTGAATGGCAGCCGCAAGGCGTGGGGATGAACGACTGGGAGACCCGGGCGGAGATGGCCTTGGCCGCAGTGGCCGGCACTCCGGCCGAGCAAGATTTCCGCGATCGCTTGGAAGCGGAACGCCACCGCAGCGAGGTCGGAAGGGAGCTGGCGCGGCTGGCGCGCGAACCGGCGGCGGCGACCGAGGCCTTGGTCGCGCTGCATCGGGCGGAAGGTCATGACGAGGCGGAGGCGTTGCGACTCACCGGCGAGGCGATCTCGCGGAGCTATCAAGGCGGTTTGCAGGATTGGCGGCGGGAGCCCTGGGAGCAGGACTTGCAGCTCAGCATGCTTGGCCGGCAGTCGGTCGAAGTGGCGCTGGCCACAAGGCTCGATGCCATCGATTCCTCGCTCCCCGAGGTGCTGAGACCGGGAACCCGTGGTTCGAGCTGGCGCGATGCCATGGCGGTCGATCCTGCCGCGACCTTCGAAGTCGCGCGGCAGCGTGGCCTGAGCGGCGAGGCGGCGCGGGCCGCGGCGGACTTGGTCGGAGCCACTGCGACCTCGCTGCCGGTCCGTGCGGAGATCCTCGGGTTGCTCGCGGATCAGGGACTCTGGAAGCAAGGTGATCGACTTCCGGATCCCGAAACCTTCGCGACCGACTATTTGAGTTACGATCCAGTGGCGGCGCGGGCATGGTTGGAACGGCTGCCGGAGTCGCTTTCGAAATCGCTCAAGGAGGGTGCCCGATGAGAAAGCGCAGGATCGCCATGTTGCTGTTTTCCCACCTCGGGCTGGCCTTGCTCGGTGCCTGGCTGGCGGGCGGCGGCGAGAAGGAAGCGGTCGGGTCAGTGCCGGGTCCCGCGGTGGCGGCACTCCTTTCCCCGCCCCCGGTGGATCCGACCTCGCCCAATCCGATCCTGCGGGCCAGTCGTGCGGACTTCCGGGCCGCTTGGGAGGAGATGATTGCGGGCACCCGTAGCACCGCGGGCGAACCATTCGGGAACTCGATCAACTTCTTCGTCGACTGGTGCCGGGTCGATCCCGAAGGCGCGCTCCGCGGCCTCGCCCGACTTTATGCGCCAAGCTTCGCTCATAACTACTTGAGTAATTCGATCCAGGATCATGGCGCGGAACTGGCACCGGCCCTGGTCAAGCACTGGCGCGAGCTGCGCCTGATGGCGGGCTACAAGGTCGAGCACGCGATGGGGCGGTCCTTGAACGTCCTCTCGAAAAAAGACCCGGAGGCCGCGGTTGCGCTGTTAGGCGAGCTGCCGCCGGGCACGCGCCGCTACATCTATCGCCCGCTCTTCGACCGGCAGGATGCCGCGACCATTGATCGGCTCGTGAAACGCCTGCCGCCCTTCGATCCCGCCACCGCTGAGGACAAGTCGCAGTTATGGGCCGTGGTGGCGGAGGCCGTCGATGCTGCCGATCAGGAGCGAGGGGTATGGGACTGGCTCGCCCGTGCCGATGATCCCGCGGCGCGGCGGGAGCTGGTGATTGCGGGGATAAAGAAGGCACTGCGGGCCGAAGAATGGTCGGGCTTTTTCGGTGCGGTAGAGCAACTCAAACCCGCGGCCCAGGCCGAGATGCGCGAGGTCGTGCGACAGGTTTCGAAAAACTACAGTAACAGCGCGGATGTTAACACCGCGATCTCGGCAGAGTTCCGGCGGCGGGGGTTTGAGGACTGGATTGCGGAACTGGGGGGGGAGTAGCGCGAGTTGAGGTTCAATCCCGAATGGCACGCAATGAAGCAAGGATACGCAAGGGAGCGCTGGCTTCAGCCGACAAGCCTGATCGCGGGCTCTAAGACTCGCCGACTAAAGTCAGCGCTCCCCCGGATTCATGATGTCGAGATATGGTTTGGACGCATCGGCTCGCCCTTTGCGACTCGAGATGCTTCCGCGAGGAAGGCGAGGCGGTGGCCGGCCAGACCGTCAAGGCCGGGCGGCAGGGCGTCGGGGCCGCGGAACAGGCGGTCGAAGGCATCGACGATGCCGTAGTCACCGCCGCCATGGCCCGCGTAGCCTTCGTCGGCCGGCTTGACGATCTCCACCGGCTCGATCCGGCCGTCGAGGTGATGGCGGATCCAGAGCTCGGATGCGCCGGCTTCCTCGTAAGGAGTGCCACCCTTGAGCGCCGCCTTGGTGCCGTAGATCTCGAGCGTCCGGCCGCAGTCGAAGGCGGTCATGGTGTGGGTTGCGGTGATGCCGTTTTCCAGTTCACAAGCGAGCACCTGATGATCGACGACGTCGTTGTCACTGCGGTAAACGCAGCGGCCCCACGGCGAGGTGCGCAGGAAATCGAGGATGGTTTCATCTTCCGCCTCCTCCGAGCCATCGAGGACCATGCGGAGCCAGCGGCGCTTGTCGCCGAGGTAGCGGTGGGCGTCGTAGAGGCAGTCCTTCGCGGCGGGGCAGCCGTCGGTGCAGCGTTCCGGAGCACCGGCCGGGGCGTTCTCGGCGCGGAACCAAGTACGATGTCCGTAGGAGGAAATCGACGACGCCACGGCATCGCCCAGCCAGCACAGCAGGTCGGCATCGTGGGAGCACTTCGCCACGATCATCGGCGTCGAGCCTTTCGCGCTGCGCCAATGGCCGCGGACGAAGGAGTGCGCCTGATGATAGGGCTCCACGCCTTCGTGGGTGCGGATCGAGATCACCCGGCCGAGGCGACCGCTTTCGATCACCTTTTTCACCGTGGAGTAGAAGGGCGTGTAGCGCAGCACGAAGCCGAGCGCCACGCGGCGGCCGAGTTCGCGGGCGCGGCGGTCGATGGCCTCGCAGCGTTCGAGCGACTCCGCGGCCGGTTTTTCTAACAGCACGTCGTAGCCGGCCTCCAGCGCGGCCATCGCGTGACCGAAGTGCTGGGCGTCCTGGGTGGCGATGACCAGCACGTCGGCGAGCTTGCCGGCGGCGAAGAGGGCGTCGGCCGAATCGAAAACGGCCACGTCCTCACCGAGGGCCGCCACCGTTTCGCGCCGGACCGTCACCGGATCGGCCGCCGCGGTCAGGCGGTAGCGATCGCCGAAGGAGGCGGCGATGTTCGCATAGGTCCGGCCGCGGGAACCGCAGCCGAGGATGGCGAGGGAGAGGGGATCGGACATGGCGGATGCCTACGCGGATGACCGGGCGGAGTCGAGTGTGCAGGCGGCGGGATTCGGTGTTTGACGACAGCGTGCGGAAGCGCGGGCTTGCACCGGGAAAGGGGACGGACAAAATCATCTCGAATACTCGAAAAGCCACCATCCCCAAGCCATGAACATCCACTGGACAGTCCAACGCATTGACGAAGACCTGGATTCGGACCCGGCGATCGCGCTGGACTGCGCGCTGACGATCCAGGGCCGGATCGAAGTCGACGGCGAGAAAGCGGGACAGTTGTTCCTCTGGTATCTCACCGCCGGCAAGCTCGATTCGCCGCGGGCTTTCTTGGAGTTGTGGGACATGGACGGCGATACTTGCGAGGTTTACGAGGAGATCATCAATCCGGGCCAAAAGAAGTTTCGCGAACCGCTGCCGCGTATGCTCCAAGACGCGCCGGGGTTACTTGTTGTCGACTTCATCGCGCTACGTCCGGCCTTTCGCCGCAAGGGAATGGGGCTTGAGATTTTGCGTGAGATCGTCCGCTGCTGCGCGGACCACCGGATCGGCGCGGTGCTGCTCGATGCCCGGCCGCTGCAACGCCGGCCGGGGGGCTACGATGAGTTTGACGAGGAGATTCGCGATTTGCCCTGGAACGACGGCGAGGAGGATCAAGACCGCCTGATGAACCATTTCCGCGACTGGGGGATCCAACGCCTTCCGCGCACCCGCTTCATGGTCTGCGCGCCGGACGTGATCACCGGCGAACGGGCGGATGCGTGGCCGCCGGCCCCGCTCGCGGAAGATTGGGACGAGGATGACGACCTGCCGTTTTAGGCCGGTTCACTAGCTGAATTGTGAGCCGATTGGGTCGTCTAATCGGCTCAACGACGCTCTGGAGACTTTCCGGTAGATCCTTGGAACGGTATGCCCGCGTCGCGGGCGGTGTTGGAGAGGAGGCTGTCGGCGAGTTGGTTTTTCCAGGCCTGGAGCGGGTGGATGCGTTGCTCGAGATCGGAGCGCGCTTTTTGAAATTGACCATTTTTATGATCACTTTATCCATCATTCCATGAACGTCCGCCAGATCAGCATCAGCGACTTCAAGGCCCACTGCACCGAGGAGATGCGGGAAGTGGAAAAAGGCAACGTGATCCTCCAGGTCACCCGCCACGGCAAAACCATCGCCGTGGTTGGAAAACCCGTTGAGGAAGCGGTTGCGCCGCTCCTCGGCGCCGGCAAAGCCACCGCGACCCTCAACGAATCCTACGATCCGCACGCCCCCGCCTTCGATGAGGAGGATTGGGAAATGAACCGTTGAGACCCATGCCCGGCTACCTCCTCGATACCTGTGCCTGGATCGATGCCCTCCTCGCTCCCGAGAAGCTGCGACCGTCCGTCCGCAAGATCATCGCGAGCAAGACCCCGCTTCATCTCTGTTCCGTCAGCCTGGTTGAGTTCGCGAGAAAAGAAGCGCGCGGCGACATCAGCATCTCCATGCCTTGCGCGGAGTGGTTCGAGCGCATCGCGCTGCCCAAAGGGAAAATCATTCTCCTCGATGTCTCTCCTCCGATTGCCGTCGATGCCACCCGGCTCCCCCAGCCCTTCGTCAACCGCCAGGGGAACGTCCACAAGGATCCCATGGATCTGATTATCGTGGCCACCGCCCGGCACCACGACCTCACCCTCCTCACTTCGGATCAAGCGCTGCTCGACTACCCCGGAGTCCGGACCGTGAACTCGCGCTGAACGCCGGACGGCACGGCCGCGTGAGACGACTCTTCACCCTAAGGGCGCCAGCAGCGCGGAAAGCGTGCTTTCATCCGGCGCGGCGGCGCGGGCGTCGTCGGAGAGGAGGCTGTCGGCGAGCTGGCTTTTCTTGGCCTGGAGCTGGTGAATGCGTTCCTCGACGGTGCCCTGATGAGCTTGTGAACGAGAAACGGCTGGGTGGGGTTGAGAGCAGGTTTCTCCGATCCAACAGCCACCGGTCGGGAAGTTTCTTGAAATGTGGCACAATCCGGCACACATTCCCGCCATGGCCGAAACGACCTCCAGATCCTCGAAAGCCGAACGGCTTGTCGCCCGGGTGAGCCTGGACGACAAGCGAACGATTGAAAGAGCGGCCGCCTTGTCGGGGCAGTCCGTCGCTTCGTTCGTGATTGCCCACGCCCGGGATGCTGCGGAGAGGACCTTGGAGCGGCATGACCGCATTCGGCTGAATGCCGAGGATTCCAAGCGCTTCGTCGAAGGTTTGCTCGCTCCCGCACGCAAGGTTCCCAAGGCGGTGAAGGATGCGTTCGAAGACTACCGGCAAACGGTTCGGGAAGCTTGAGGTCAGCCATCCGCTGCCATGGGATTCCATTTCGGAACCTCTTTCATCGGGAGATAAAGCCGGGAACCTTCCAAGGGCAGGAAGCCGAAGCGTTGGTAGAATCCCGCGGCGGCTTCGTCCTTGGCATCGACCACCACGGCTACCGCCCCGATTTGTCGGGACTCACGGAAGGAACGAAGCATCGCGCTGAGCAGCAACTTTTCACCGATGCGCTTCGACGCGAACGCGGAGTCGCGGGCAAGCCGGCCGACCAGAGTGGCCCCAAGCTGATCATACCTCGGCAACTTCTTGCGAAGATCGTCGGGAAGCCGGGTCAGTTCAATGGAAGTCGCCGACAAGGTGTAGTAGCCGGCAATCCGACCCGGATCTTCGTCCGGCACGATCACGTAGCAGGCAGCCGCCAAAGTCTTCATTTCCTGATTCGCCCGACGCTTGAGGTAGTCGTTCAAAGCCTGCACGCCGCAGTCGAACTCGTCCCTGCGATGCTTCGCGGGATCGAGGAGTTCGATGGTGTAGCTCCGGGAAGGCATGATCGGGGGTTGTGACTTGATGGTCACCCCAGCGGCGCGAGCAGCGCGGACAGCGTGCTTTCATCCGGCGCGGCGGCGCGGGCGGCATCGGAGAGGAGGCTGTCTGCGAGCTGGCTTTTCTTGGCCTGGAGCTGGTGGATGCGTTCTTCGACGGTGCCCTGGCAGATGAGCTTGTGGACGAAGACCGGCTGGGTCTGGCCGATGCGGTAGGCGCGGTCGGTGGCCTGCGCTTCAACGGCCGGGTGCCACCACAGATCGACGTGCAGCACAG
>JAYTLR010000066.1:0-11647 GCA_043729195.1 Akkermansia sp. | reverse complement strand
GTGGCCGCGGCGCAACAGGTCAGGGAAGAACTGCAGGAAAAAAGTGATCATCAGCAGACGGATGTGCATGCCGTCGACGTCGGCATCGGTGGCGACGACGACGCGGTTGTAGCGCAGTTCCTCGATCCCGTCTTCAATCCCCAGCGCCGCCTGGAGCAGGGCGAACTCCTCGTTCTCATAGACGATCTTCTTCGCCAGTCCGAAGGTGTTCAGCGGCTTGCCGCGCAGCGAGAACACGGCCTGCGTTTCGACCTCGCGGCTCTTTGTGATCGAGCCGGATGCGGAGTCGCCCTCGGTGATGAACAGCGTGCTATCCAGCCGCTGCTTGTGCTTCGAGTCGAGGTGGGCGCGGCAGTCGCGCAGCTTCTTGTTGTGAACCTTCGCCTGCTTGGCTCGTTCGCGGGCCATCTTCTGGATGCCCTTCATGTCCTTGCGCTCGCGCTCCGCGGCCTGGATCCGCTTCTGGATCGCCTCGGCGACCTTGGTGTGCTTGTGCAGGTAGTTGTCGAGGTGCTGCTTGAGGAAATTCCCGATGAAGGTGCGGAGCGACTCGCCCTCCGGCGCGATCGTCGCGGAGCCGAGCTTGGTCTTGGTCTGCGATTCGAAGACCGGCTCGACGATCCGCACGCAAATCGCCGCCTCGATCCCCGCGCGGATGTCGGCGGGGTCGTACTGCTTCTTGTAAAACCCTCGAACCGCGTTCACCAGACCCTCGCGAAAAGCCTGCAAGTGGGTGCCGCCCTGGGTCGTGTTCTGGCCGTTGACGAAGGTGTAGTATTCTTCCCCGCTCTCGGCGGTGTGGGTGAAGGCGATCTCGATGTCCTCGCCTTTGAGGTGGATCGGATCGTAGAGCGCCTCGCTCTCCATTTCCTCGCGCAGCAGGTCGAGCAGGCCGTCCTTCGACTTGAACTTCTTGCCGTTGAAATTGATGACAAGCCCGGGGTTCAAGTACGAATAATAGCGGCACATCCGCTCGACGGTCGCGTCCTTGAATTTCGACTTCGGCGGGAAGATCGAGCGGTCGATCTCGAAGGCCAGCCGCGTGCCGGAGGGAGCTTCTTCCTTTCGAGGATACTTCATGTCCTCGGTGATCATGCCCTTTGAGAACTCGATCGCCTTGGTCTGCCCGTCGCGCCACGCCTGGATCTCGAAGAAGCTGGCGAGCGCGTTCACCGCCTTGATGCCGACGCCGTTCAGACCCACGGATTTCTTGAAGGCCTCGCTGTCGTACTTCGCACCCGTGTTGATCTGGGCTGCGCAGTCGAAAAGCTTGCCGAGCGGGATCCCGCGGCCGAAGTCGCGGACCTCGACGCGGCCTTCCTCGTCGATTTCCACCTTGATCTCCTTGCCGTAGCCCATGATGTGCTCGTCGATCGAGTTATCGATGACCTCCTTGAGCAGGATGTAGATGCCGTCGTCGGGCGAGGACCCGTCGCCGAGCTTCCCGATGTACATGCCGGGACGCATGCGGATGTGTTCGCGCCAGTCGAGAGATTTGATGTCGGCTTCGGTGTATTCTGCGGCCATGGGGAATTGTTTCGGAAAAGTTGGGCAATTCCGGCCGGACTGGCAAGCCCCCGGGAGCGCAGGTCCTGAGTGGAGTGTCGCCTTGAAGGCGACATGACGCGGTCGGGCGGCATCCTGCCGCCCGCTGGCGACTCCTTGGAAAGGAGTCGGCCCATTGCCATGTCGCTTTGAAAGCGACACTCCCGGCCTTACTCCAAGGCCGGCTGGACCAAGTCCCAGCGGCGTTTGAAGGCCGGATAGCGGGCGGCCAGGACCGTGGCTGCCTCTTTCGCCCGGCTGGGATCGCCGGCCAGCAAATCGAAGGCGATCGCCTGTTCATGCCGCCGGAGCCGCTCGGTTTCACTCGTCTCCTCTTTCACCAACTGGCGGTGGAGCTCGATCAGGCTGTCGGGCGAAAGTTCGGCCCAGCGGATATCCCGCGGCGATCCACTGGCATCGAGCGCCTTCAGCCCGCCGTTGCGCGAGCCCGTGATGGTGCCCACCGGCGACTTGTCGCGCAGTTGAAGCATGAGATTCTCCGGCGCTTTCGCCAGCTTGTCCTCAAGGTCGCCCAGGAAGGCCGCGGCAGCCTCGGTCAGCAGGAGGATCGCAGACGTTTTCTCCTCGCCGGACTTTTCGACGAAAGCCGGCGACTTGATCAAGGCCGAGGCTTCCGAGAAACGGCACTCGGCTGTGCTCTTCCGGACCGTGGCGAGGACATCCCCGTCATCGGGGACCGTCGGGCTCGCCGCGGGCAGATTCTTCAGAACCCGCGCTTGACGCTCCAAATCCAACTGCAACGACCGCACGTTGAACGGTGCCCGGCCCTTGGTCCTCAACTCGCCATGCAGCTTGTCAAGTTCCGCGGCCAGAGCACCACAAGCCTCGGCGGTCTCCGGCAGCGTTCCCGGATCGAGGGCTGCAATCTTTTGGGCGTCGCTCCGGTAGCCCCGCACGATCTCCTGATAGGGTGCGATCCAGGCAGTCGATCCCTTGGCATCGGCTGCCAGGACGACCTCGAAGTGGGGCAGCGCCACCTCCGTCAGGCCTTGCTCCCAATTCTTGAGTCCATGGATCAATGCCACCAGCAAATCGGGGCCGGCGGCAGCGTCCTGGCTCCGCTCGATTCCCTTGAAACCGGAAATCCTCGACAGCGCCTCGACGAGCACGGTGCGCATCCTCGATTCCAAGCCGGCGGCACTTTGGATGTGGTCCGACGCGGCACGGGCATCCTTTTTGGCATCTCCGGACCGGCCTTCGAGATAGGAACAAACGACCGCCTCGCAGGCAGCCCAGGATCCGGTCGGCTGCAAGACTCCCGGCAAGTCCCGGACCTCCGCGAAAAATTGACGTGCCTTCGGGTAATCACCGGCCCGCAGTGCCTCGCCCGCCGCCTGATATGCCGGCCCCACGCGTGCGTTCTGCTCCCCGCCTTCCGTTGGCGGTGTCAACACGACCGGCGCGGCCGTTCCGTTCGGGGCCGGGGGAACATCGGGCTGCATGACCAGCCAGCCCCCGAATGCAAGCGCCCCGACCACCAACAGCGACGCTCCCGCAAGCGCGAGCTTCTCGCCGCCTTTCGAGGGCGCGCGGCGGGCGACTTTGCCCGTCCCCTTATTTGAAGTCCCCGGCGTGACCGGCCCACTTGCGAGTCGCTGCCGGGACGTCTCTAAGGCACCGAGCAAGTCGTCATAGGACCGATAGCGCTGCTGCGGATCATGGGCCATCGCCCGATCGACCACCGCGCAAGTGTCCGCACTGACCCAGGATGCGACCTTTGCCAGCGGCGAGATCTTCTTCTTCGCATCGCGCAGCCGGTTGGTGTCCATCGACTCCTCGTTGCACGGCGGCTTGCCGGCCAGCGCGTGGTAAAGGGTCGCGCCGAAAGCATAGACATCGGAGCGGAAATCTTCCGGCAGTCCTTCGATCGTCTCCGGCGGGACGTAGTAAGGCGTCGCCCAGATTTCGGTGGCCTGCGCCTTGCCGCCCTTGGTGACCAGGGCCAGGCCGAAATCGACGATCTTCGCGTTGCCACCGGCATCCAGCAGGATATTTCCCGGCTTGATGTCGCGGTGGATCAGGCCGGCGGCGTGGGCGGCCTTCAATCCAGCGGCCACCTGGTGGGCCAACGGGAGCACTTCCTTTTCGGGGATCATCCCCCGTTCGCGGATGTGGTGCTCGAAATGCCCGCCGGGCACCAGCTCCATGGCGATGTAAAATCGGTTGAAGGCGCGGCCGGTCGTGAACACCCGCACCACGTGCGGATGGCTGAAGGACGCCGTGATCCGCGCTTCTTCCTCGAAGGCGCTGATCCGCTTCTCGTCGCTGCCGTATTCCTCGTTGAGGATCTTCACCACGACCTCGCGGCCCAGCGTGTTGTCCTGGGCGATGAAGACCACGCTCATCCCGCCGATCGCGTGACGGCGCAGCAGCGTGTAGGGGCCGAATTCCCGCTTCACCCGGGTGTGCTTGCCGCAGCTCGGGCATTCCACGTTGGAAAAAGGTGCCACCGCGGTCACGTCCATGGATTTCCCACAGGCATGACAATACGCGATTTCCATTTCCCCCTCCGGCATGGCTAAGGGTAGCTTACGCGGCCCGTGGCTGGAAACTTCATTTTAACGAAACATCTTCCCGACATTGACAGCCGCCCCGCCCGCCCGCGACGCTTTCCCCCGAATGGAAATCCGCGTGGAGAGCGATGCCGGCACCCGCCTCGACGCCTTCCTGGCTTCGAAAATCGCCGACCTTTCCCGGTCCCGCCTCCAGGAGCTGATCCGCGAGCAATTCGTGCTCCGCAACGGCGAGCCCGCCAAGCCCCGCGACGCGGTGGCGATCGGCGACGTCCTCAGCATCGCCATCCCGGAAGCCGTGCCCGACCTGGCCCTGCCGCAGGACATTCCGCTGAGCATCCTGTTTGAAGACGAACATCTCGTCGTCCTCGACAAGGAATCCGGCATCGTCGTCCACCCCGCGGCCGGCAATCCCGACGGCACCCTCGTCAACGCCCTGCTCCACCACTGCAAAGGCCAGCTTTCCGGCATCGGCGGGGTCGAACGCCCGGGCATCGTCCACCGCCTCGACAAGGACACCTCCGGCTGCCTCGTCGTCGCGAAAAACGACGCCGCGCACCAGTCGCTCAGCGAGCAGTTCGCCGGGCGCACCATGGAAAAGCTCTACCTCGCCGTCGCCCAGGGCATCCCCTCGCCTGCCAGCGGCACCGTCTTCACCCACATCGGCCGCCACCCGGTGAATCGCCAGAAGATGGCCGTGGTGAACCCGCCCGGCGGCAAGACCGCGATCACTGACTACGAGGTGCTTTCCATCGACCGCTCGACCGGTAGCGCGCTGGTCCTCTGCCACCTCCACACCGGCCGCACCCACCAGATCCGCGTGCATTTGCTGCACCTTGGCTGCCCGCTGGTCGGGGATCCGATCTACGCCAAGCCCGAGCGCCAGATGGCCCGCCCCGGCCGACTGATGCTCCACGCCTGGCGGCTCGCCTTCGATCACCCGGCCACCGGCATTCGGATGAAATTCGAAGCGCCCATCCCGCCGGAATACACCCCGTGGCTCCAGATGCTGGAGCGCCCCCTGCCCTGACCTCCCATGGACGAAGACGCCTTTTTCCAAGACCTGCTTGCCGCCGTGGAGCAGCAACTGGTCGCGCCGCAAACTCGCTACGTCGCGAAGACCTTCGAACGCCTGACGACGAAAGGCATGAGCCCGTCCGACGCCAAGGAACGCATCGCCGCCATCCTCGGCGAGGAGACCGACGCGATGTACCGCCGCAAGTCCGGCTTCGACGAAAAGAGCTACCGCGAAAAGCTCGCAGCTATCGATCCGGGGGAGAGGTTCGAAGAAGACGTCGAACCGGACGAACCGCCGCCATGAGCCTCGGTCCCGACTCCTTCAGCCTGCAATCGACCTTCGTTCCCGTCAGTCCGCGGCTCAGCTCTTTCCGCTGTTAGAAAGGGTGCCTCTGCCCCCCCGCCACCGGCCCGATCGTCCCGCCCGGCACGAACTCCGCGGGCGTCAGAACCTGCCGCACGTCCGTCTTCCCGCTGCTCAGATTCGCCGCCCAGCGAACGATCCGCCGCACCACCGGCCGGCTGTCCCAGCGGATGTGAGCCACCGACGGCTTGCACCACGCGAAGGTCGGATCAGCATCGGTGCAGACCAGCGAAACATCATCCGGCACCCGCAGCCCCCGGCGTGCCAGAAACTGCTGCGCCGCGGCGAACAGCACGGCCTCTTGAATGATCAGCGCGGTCGGCGGGGTCACTTGGAACAAGGCTTCGAGGCCCGCGTGAAAACCGTCAATATGATCCTCCCAATCCGGCAAATGATAAGGTCCGCGAGGGATACCATGGGCCGCCAGCTCCTCCAAGAACGCACGCTCGGATGCCCCCGGCTCCGGCAAACGCCGCATTCGCCGGGCGATCAGCACGATCCGCCGGTGCCCCAGCGCGATCAGGCTCCGGGTTGCCAAGGCATACGCCGGCGGCTTATCGGGACCCACCCCCGCGATCGGCAAGCCGCTGCGACGACCAAACAAGGCAAATACCGGCAGCGACCGCTCGTGGAACCACTGGAGTATTTCGCGCGGCCCGGCAGCGACGATCCAGGCATCCGCGGGCGTCTTCTCGACCATCCTCTCGACGCCCTTCACGTTCATCCCGAAATCCTTCATGGTGCCCGGGGCGAATTTCGTCGTGTGCCCGATCCGCGCCAGCTCGTGCTGGAGGTCCACCACATAGTCCAGTTGCCGGTCGGCCGGCTCGCTCAGCAAGATCGCCACCCGCAGCGCGGGCAGCGGCTGGGCTCCCCGCGGCTCGATGCTTCGCCGTCGTCGGGGCCCGTTCCTCATCAGCACGCCCTCGCTTTCCAGCAGCCGCAGCGCCGCCTCCAGGGTCTTCCGGCTCACCCCCAGTTCCGGCGCCAAACGGTCGACCCCGGGCAGATACCCACTCCACTGCCCGCGCATTAGCTCATCGCGAAGGTAGTTGGCGACTTGTTCGACGGAAGAAAGGATCCGAATCAGTGGCATGAGAGCAGCCTAACCTCCCCAGGAGGGCAGAATGGAAGAACAAAGCCCGTTTCCGCCGACGTGGCCCGACCTGCTTGCGGCCCGTCATTCCCGCCGTCCGCCCCGCTGCCGCATTGTCACTCCGGTAGCCCTGAGACTTCCATTCTCCTTCGACTTTCCCGGCATCCGTGTTTAAGAACCGCCGCCCATGCCTCCGCAAGCCACCGCCCGCTCGCCCTTTGCCGGCTGCCTGATCCTGATCCTGGCCTTGCTGATGCTGGTCTTCCTGATCGGCTTTACCGCCTGGATGCCCTTCCGCCAGGCCGCGGAGATCGAGAAGTTCACCGTCGCCGCACCCACCCCGCTGGCCGTCGATCCGATCGAAGGCAACGAAACCAAGGTCAACGATCTGGTCGCGCGCCTCGAAGCCTTCCGCAACGGCCTGCAAGACGATGCCACGAAGCCCGCCCGGATCGAGCTCAGTGCCGATGACCTCAACCTCGCCATCGCCGCCTTCTCCCCGGTCGAAGAACTCCGTGGCAGCTTCCGAATCCGGGAAATCACCGCCGACGCGCTTCTCATCGACATCTGCTACAAGCTCAACGGCCGCCCGCGCCGTTCGAAGGAGGGTGAGGAAGGCCTGATGTCCTCCGATCCCCGCTACCTGATCGGCACCATCAAGGGCCACCCGCAGCTCATGCGCCGCGAACTGGTGCTGAAGGTCGACGCCCTCGAAGTCCCGGGTTCCGTCGTCCCGGAGGGCTTCATGAACCACTTCTCCACCCTCCGCATCTTCGAAAAATCCCTCAAGGACCCGCTGCTCGGTCCCGCCATGGCCGTCATGACCCGCGCCACTCTAGAGGACGGCAAAATGGTCCTCGCCCGCATCCCCGGCGAAGTCCCGCCCGACGTCATCAGCGACGCCGATTTCAAAAAAGGCGGCGGCCGCCTGATCACCTGGCTCGGCATCGGGGCCTGCGCCTTCCTCGCCTTCGCCGCCCTCATGGTCTTCTACGGCATCCGCCGCCAGAAGAAGGCCGAACGGGAAAGCAGCCTGGCGAGCACGGATGGTGGGGGTCTTTGAATGGCTATCTGAATATTGCTGAGGGCAGGGACCGATCCTCCGGGCGGTCCGGCGCGTAAGTGGCGAATGGTTTTGTGAATGCATGGGCGATCCTGCGTTCTGATTCGCGTTCAGAAAACGTTCGCCGATCCTCCATTCACTTCCTCCCCGACAACCGTCCCCCCGCTCATCTTCACCACCCGCCTCGCCTTCGCCGCGAGTGCCGGGTCATGCGTCACCAGCACCAGCGCGGTGCCGGCGTCGCGGTTGAGGCGGAAGAGCATTTCGACGATCGGGCCACTTGTCTCGGCGTCGAGGTTGCCGGTGGGTTCGTCGGCGAACAGGATCTTCGGCCGGTGGATGAAGGCACGGGCCAGGGCGACGCGCTGCTGCTCCCCGCCGGAAAGTTGCAGCGGATAGTGGTCGAGCCGGTCGCCAAGGCCGACTTCTCTTAGCAACGCCTCCGCTTCCTTCTCCCTCCCCCGCTCGCCGCGCAGCTCCAACGGGACGAGGACGTTCTCGATCGCGGTGAGCGTCGGGATGAGCTGGAAGCTCTGGAAAACGAAACCGACCAGCCGGTTGCGCAGCGCGGCGCGGGCGTCTTGGCTGAGCGATTCCATCGCTTGGCCGTCGAGCAGGACCGAGCCGCTCGTGGCGTCGTCGAGGCCCGCGCAGAGGCCGAGCAAGGTCGTCTTGCCGCTGCCGGAAGGACCGATGATCGCCATCGTGTCGCCCTCTTCCAAGGTCAGCGAGACGTCGCGCAACACCGTCAGCTCGTGGCTGGCCGTGCGATGCACCTTTTTCAAGTCCCGCACCTCGAGGAGCGTCCGTTTGACAGCTCGGGGGGCGGGTTCTAGGCTGGCGGGCGATGCGGATGTCATGTCGGAAATTCCTGGCTTTTGGGCTATTGGCCGTAACAGGCGGCGGACTATGGGCCGAAGACGCGCCGAATGCAAACGGCGGGAAGAAGCGGGTCGTCGTCCTCGGCGACAGCATCACCGCCGGCTACGGGCTCGATCCCCAGGAAGCCTACCCGGCCCTGCTGCAAAAGAAGATCGATGCCGCCGGCCTGCCCTACACCGTGACGAATGCCGGCGTGAGCGGCGACACGACCGCCGGCGGCTTGCGTCGGGTTGCTTGGGCGCTGGGTCAGCAGGGCGCGGACGTGCTGGTCATCGCGCTCGGCGGGAATGACGGCTTGCGCGGCATCCAGCCGGAGCAGACGAAGGAGAATCTGGCCGGGATCATCGACAAGGCCCGCACGAAGAATCCGCAGATGAAGGTCGTCATCGCCGGGATGCAGATGCCCGACAACATGGGCGCGGAGTTCACCACGAAGTTCAAGGAGCTCTACCCCGAGATCGCGAAGGAAAAGAAGGTCGCGCTGGTTCCGTTTCTGTTAGAGGGCGTCGGCGGCAGCGAGGAGCTGAACCAGGAGGACCGGATTCACCCGACCGCGGAGGGTCAGGCGAAGGTGGCCGAGACGGTGTGGAAGGTTCTGCAAACGGAGATGTCGAACGGCGGAAAGAACTCACCCTGACGACACCAGCTCGGACCAGGCGCGGCGGTGATCTCTGTACCGACTGCCCCCCCGATCCGCCCCATTCAGAACTGCCCCCCGAGGCTTGACGGAAGAAGTCGCGATCTTCCCGGAGAAGTAAAAGCTGACGAGCCACGCCTGCTCCCGCGGGAGCAGGCGCATGTGTTCGTTTCTAGCCGTCAGATCCGGGCAGGTTTGAAGAAGTGAGCTTGGATGTGCCCAAGCGTCCTCATCCGAATACGCCGGTGCGAAGCTGCCGGAAATTGAAGAGCCGCGCTTCCTTCGAGTCTCCTGCCAGCCCCCGCATGGGCCGCGCGCCGTCTTTGCGCTTCGGCCCGAAGCGGTCCCGGAAGGCCGCGAACATCTCTTCCACGAACGCTTTCCCGCCGATCACCGCCCCGTCGCTGAAGTAGCGGACCTTGCAGCGGAGATAATCGGCCTGGGAAAGCTTCCCGCCGCGCGCCAGCACTTCGAGCGCCTTCTCCCGCGGGATCCGGTCGCGGTAAACGGCGGCCATCTCCCCTTTAGAGGCGTCTTTCTTTTGCCGGGATTCATTCTCCGGGATCCCGAACAGGTGGCAGCGCCATCGGCGCAGGGCTTCCTTCTGCTTCACGGCCGCCGCGTCCGGCTTCATGCCGCCGTGAGGGTTGAGGGCGGCGAGGAATGCGACGGCTTCCCGCGCCTCCTTGCCGCCGGCGACAGCTTCCGCGTAGCCGCACCAGCGGTAGTCCTTCGGATCGTCGCAGATCTTCGCTCGGACGGGATTGAGATCGATGTAGGCGGCCATCGCCCGCAGCGCCTGGCCTTTGCCCTCCACCAGTACCGAGCGGAAGCGATCTTCCCACAGGGTGCCGCGGCGGGCGTGGCGACCATTGAACCATTGGGTGAAGCGCTGCTTGAACACCTTCATGAAAGCGCTGATGTCCCACATCCGGCCGAACCAGCGCTCCCGCAGTTCCTCCGCGGCCGAGGTGTTGCCTTGCTTGCGGTGGAGTTCGAGCTGCCATTCGAGGTCGTTTGCCAGCTTGTCGCCGAGGCAGTTACGCACCTTCGCGACCAGCCCCGCGTCATCCGGCAGTCTTGCCACGTCCGGCTTTTGCGGCACCTCCACCAGGATGTGGAAGTGATTGGACATGATGCAGTATGAGATCACCCGCAGCCCGCCGAAGCGTTCGTAGTTACGCATGTATTCCACCAGCTTGTTTTTCTCCTCCTCCCCAAGGACGAACCGCCGGTCCACCACCCGCGAAACACAGTGGTAGTAGGCAACCGGGAGGAAAGCAGGGGCTTTGAGGCGTCGCAGGCGCATGGTCGGAGGTTGGAAAGTGTGTGCGGCGGATGCAAGTCTTTTTTACTCGGGGACGGACCTTTTTTCTGGACCGGACCTTTTTTCTGGACCGGTTGGAAGTCCCAACCAGGTGGTCGGACACGATCCCGTCGTTTCTCGGATCCGCCCGGTCGACATCGTTGACGCCCACGATTGCCGCGGCGCTGTTAGATTTCTCAAGCGTGACGAAATAGATGCCGTAGGTGTGCTTGAGTTTGTGCCAGTGATGGTAGTCGATGCAGGCCTTGTCCCAGACGAGCATCACCTTGCGGCCCTTGCCCGCGCCGTTGCGGAGTTGGTCGGCGCTGCTGCGTTTGATGACGGTCATGTCATGGGCCTTCTTCTTGCCATCCTCGGGATTGGCCATGCCCAGACAGCTCATGTGGTGGGTGCGCAGGTTCATCCGGAAGAAGTGTCCGGTGGCGATGGCCCGCAGTTCGCCGTTCGCGTTCTTACTTTTCGGATCGAAGCACGCTGCCTTGTGGTAGTGCCCGTCCACCGCGTAGATGGCCCAGCCGTCGAGTTCCGCGCACTGGGCGTAATGGATCGGCGATCCGCTGCTTCATCGGGTCGGCCAGCAGCCCGTTGAGCGAGGTGATGTTGGCGAGTCGGCGCGGACTTTGCAGGGCTTTGAAAAAATGGCTCGGCGCGATGTCGGCCTGCCCTTGGTCGGCATGAAACTGAAGGAACTCTTGGCCGGTGGTGGAACTCCTCAGGCAGCGCAGCACGCCGAGTCGGCAGTAGTGGATGTCGGAAATATCGGTGCAGCGGTACTGGCGGGAGGAGCGGGGATAGAGTTGGGTGATGTCGTCGAAGAAGCGTGATGAAAACTCGTTATCAACAGGTTGCGATCGGGCCATGAAATTTTTTTCGGCCCGGGGCAGTCTGGAACAAGGATTAAATGGCCTTGTGCGGCAGTATTTCGGACCCCTCCAGGCAATCTGAAATTGAGGCGTCCCGAGCCGCGCGAATCCTTGGAGGGCGGCTACTGCCGCCGTGCGCTGCCCGGCACGGGGAATTCCCCGCCTGAGTTTTCCACACCGATCGGACCTTTTACTCGGGGACGGACCTTTTTTCTGGACCTGAACGGTGTCCAAAGTTGAGGTCTAACATCTCGCGTAAATCAGGCGCAGGCGGTCGCAGGCCTCGTCCCACGGGCACGGGGCCAGCAGTTGGGCGCGC
>JAYTLR010000065.1:0-8992 GCA_043729195.1 Akkermansia sp. | reverse complement strand
GTTTGAGCGTCACCGCGAGGAGGGCGATTTCGGGCGTGATGGGGAGGATGCGGAAGCTGTCGGCGATCTTGCCGAGGAGGAAATCGGGATCGTGCTTCGTTTGAAGCCGCCCCTTTGAGATCAACATCGAGGTCTCCAGCAAGGTCATGTCGGAGACGATCAGCTCGTCCCGGGTCGATGAAGCGATCACCTCCCGCGCCTTTTTGCCAAGCCGCGGGTCATCCATGAGGCTCCAGATGACCGCGTGGGTATCGAGGCAGGCCTTCACAGCGAGGGTTTCCAGTTGGATTCCGAGGTGGTCGGCTGATCGAGATCATCGTCCGCGAAGGTGATCTCGCCCTTGAGGCTCCCAAGGATGGATTCACCGGAGGTCGGCACGGCGGTCAGACGGAGATTGCCATCGCGGGTCACGATGATCACTTCCTCGCCGGCAAAGGCGGCCTTGCGGACTTTCGGGAAGTCGCGAAGGAGCGTGCTGACGTTTGTTTTCACGCCGTCAACTTGTCAGATGATTTGTCTGATGTCGAGGGGCGGGACGAGTTTTGAATCCGCGGTTGGGCTGAGGACAGGAGTGTCCCCGCTCCTTAGTGATCCTTACTCCTTCCGCTTCAGCAGCGGGAACAAGATCACGTCGCGGATGGTCGGGGCGCCGGTGAGCATCATGATCAAGCGGTCGATGCCGATGCCGATGCCGCCGGCGGGGGGCATGCCGTGTTCGAGGGTTTCGATGAAGTCGTAGTCGACCTTCTGCTCTTCCTCGCCGCCGGCCTGGTGTTCCAGGCGGTCGCGCTGGACGTCGGGGTCGTTGAGCTCGGAGTAGCCGGGGGAGATTTCCTGACCGTTGATGATGAGCTCGTACACTTCCACCGTCTTGCCGCCGGGGGTGACCTTGGCGAGCGGGACGAGTTCGCTGGAGACGCGGGTGACGAAGCAGGGGTCGAAGCTGTGCTCCTCAACCTTCTTTTCGAAGACCTGCTGGATGACCTCGTGGTCCTCCATGTTCTCGGAAAGCTGCACGCCGAGTTCCTCGCAGCGCTGGCGGCGTTGCGCGGGGGTGAGGGTGAAGAACTCGGCCCCGGCGGCCTCCGCGATGAGGTCGTGGTAGTTCGCGCGCTTCCAGGGGCGCTCCAGATTGATGGTGCGGGTGACGTTGCCTTCCTCGTCCTTGTGCTCGATCCTGAGGCCGCCGCAGAACTTTTCGGCGAGGCCGCAGACGAGGTCTTCGACGAGGTCCGCCATGATCTCGAAGTCGGCGAAGGCCTGGTAGGCTTCGAGCATGGTGAACTCCGGATTGTGGCGGCGGGAGATGCCTTCGTTGCGGAAGTTGCGGTTGAGTTCGAAGACCTTGGTGAAGCCGCCGACCAGCAGGCGCTTGAGGAAGAGCTCCGGGGCGATGCGCATGGTGAGCGGCATGCCGAGGGCATTGTGGTAGGTCTCGAAGGGCCGCGCCGCGGCGCCGCCGGGGATGTCCTGGAGCATCGGGGTCTCGACCTCAAGGTAGCCGCGCTGGTGGAAGAAGCTGCGGATCTCGGCGACCATCTGGCTGCGGGTCACGAAAATAGCGGCGCTTTCCTCGTTCGACATCAGGTCGAGGTGGCGCTTGCGGTACTTGATCTCGCGGTCGGCGACGCCGTGCCACTTGTCGGGCATCGGGCGCAGGGACTTGGAGAGGACGGTGAACTTGGAAACCTTGACGGTTGGCTCGCCGGTGCGGGTCAGGAAGGTTTCGCCCTCGATGCCGAGCCAGTCGCCGCGTTCGAGGCACTTGAAGATGGCGAGCTGGTCTTCGGGCAGGTCCTTGATCGAGATGTAGCCTTGGATCTGGCCGTGGACGTCGCCGACGTGGAAGAAGCAGGACTTGCCCATGTCGCGCCAGCCGTTGATCCGGCCGGCGACCTTGACGGCGAGCCCTTCGGCGAAGTTGCCGTGGAGGCCGACCGGGGTGTGGGTGGTTTCAAAGGCCGCGCCGAAGGGATCGACGCCGAGTTCGCGCAGTTTGCCCAGCTTCTCACGGCGGACGGCGATGAGGTCGGCTTCGGTCGAGTGGGGCGTGGCGGCGGGTTCGGACATGGCGGGGCAGGGAGTAGAGGGCGGGGAGGAAAGTGGCAAGACTTTGAGCGGGAGGGGTCTTTCGGAACGAGCGGACCTCATTTTTGCCAAAGCCACGGAGCTGGCCTCCGAGTCGCGGTGGAGTGTGGCGATGCTGGAGGTGAAGGGAAGGTTGCCGTTTTGTCCCCGGTGGCCTCCGGCCTGATTTCCTCCGACTGCATGCTTGCGGCCTCTTTCCGCGGGAGTTACCTGTTAGAGCTTGAGCGAAAACTCTCATTCCGGGTCCTCCTTCGCCCTCCGCCTCGCTCTGGCGGTGGCATCCGGCGGTTTGTATTCGCTGGCTTATCCGCCGCTCGGCTGGGGCTGGCTGGTATTCCCGGCGGTGGCGGGGCTGCTGGTCGCGTTGAAGGACCAGCGCGGGTCGCGGGCCCGGGCGATCGGGTTTCTTCACGGGCTGACCGCCTTCGGCGTCGGCTTGTCGTGGTTGTACGAGCTCTTCGGACCGCTGGCGATCGTGCTGTGGTTCGTGCTCGCCGCTTTCCCCGCCATGTTCGCGCAGTTTCAAGGGCTCGCCGCCGTGCGTGAGGTGAGCGGGTGGAAGTTGGCGGTGTTCACGGCCCTCAACTGGGGCGCTTGGGAATTCATCCGCGCGGAGTTGTTTCCGCTCAAGTTCCCGTGGATGACCGCAGGCCTGGCGCTCGGGCCCAACCGGCTGTTGCCGTGGATCGGGGTTTACGGGGTGGGGGTGATCGTGATTCTGGGGGTGGCGTTCCTCGTGACGAGGCAGTGGAAGCTCGCGCTGGCACCGGCGGCGGTCCTGTTGGGCTCGATGTTGCTGATTCTACGCCATGCGGAGCCTGACAATCCGGCCACCCTCAATGTGGCCGGGATCCAGAAGGAAGACGTCTCGCTCCACGGGTTCCTCACGGCGACCCGCGAGCTTCCCGCAGACATTCCCTACGTCGTCTGGCCGGAGTATGCGGTGCCTTATGATATCCGTGCGGACAGAGATGATTGGGAGCAAGTTCAGCAGCTCTGCCGCGACCGCGGGATCACGCTGACTTTCGGGACGCAGCTTCATCCGCAGGAAAGACAGGGCTGGAGGAACATCGCGCTGACGGTCGATCCGGACGGGGTCCGCGGGGAGCACAACAAGGTCCACCCGGTGCACTTTTTCAATGATGGCATCGCCGGCAGCTCCGCGCTGCCCATTGAAACGGCCCACGGCAAAATCGGGACACCGGTGTGCTTCGATTGCGACTACGAAGGCGTGGTCCGCCGGATGACGACCGCCGGGGCGGAGCTGTTCATCGTCCCGATCATGGACGCCGAGGCATGGACCGCCCGCCAGCACGATCAGCACGCGGAGCTCTTCCGCATCCGAGCCTGCGAGAACGGGCGATGGATGTTTGTCTGCGCGACCTCCGGCGTGTCCCAGGTGATCGATCCGAACGGCCAGCTCCACGGTCGGCTGGGCGCGATGGTCAGCGGCACCCTGGTAGGAAGCCTGAAGCGGGAGACCCGGCTGACCTTCTACACCCGCTTCGGCTGGCTGACGCCGTGGGCGGTGCTCGCCGCGGCGGTGGCGTGTTGGACCGGCTTGCTGCTGGCAGGCCGTCGCGGCACTGGACGACCGCGGGCCGGGATGGCATGAAGCGCCCATGTCCGACGTGCTGTTCATCCGCCAGGTCCGTGTGGTTTCCGAAGATTCGCCCGCTTTTACCGAGGCCGACGTGAAGGTGGAGAAGGGAATTATCACCGCCGTGGCCCCGGGGCTGCCGGTGCCGGAAGGCGCGAAGGTGATCGACGGCCGCGGCCGCCTGCTGATGCCCGCGATGTTCGACGCCCACGTACATTTCCGCGAGCCGGGCTTCGAGGCGAAGGAAGACATCGCCAGCGGCACCGAGGCGGCGATCAACGGCGGGATCACCGGCGTGGTCATGATGCCGAACACCTCGCCGGCCATCGACTCCGCCACGGTGGTCAAGATGGTCCTCGACAAGGCCAAGGCGGTCGCGCGGATCCCGGTTTACACCTCCGGCTGCATCACGAAAGGCCGCGAGGGCAAGGAGCTGGCTGCGATCGACGGCATGCGCGGGCTCGGCGTGAAAATGCTGACCGACGATGGCGACGGGGTGGGGGATCCGGCGGTGCTTTACCGGGCGATGCAGTATGCCAGCGAGTTCGGGATGTTCTTCGCCAGCCACTGCGAGGTCCACGAGCTGGCCGGCCCGCGGGCGCTTAACGACGGGCCGATGGCCTATCGCCTCGGGATCAAGGGCAGCCCGGCTTGCGCGGAGGAAATCATGATCGACCGCGACATCCGGCTGGCCCACGCCACCGGCGCTCACATCCACATCCAGCACGTCTCGAGCAAGCTCGGCATGGAGACCATCCGCGGGTGGAAGGAGCGCGGCGACGTCAAGGTCACCTGCGAGGTCGCGCCGCACCACCTGATGTTCCGCGACGAGGACATCGGCAACTACGACACCCACTACAAGATGAACCCGCCGCTGCGCACGGCGGAGGACAACGCGGCGCTGCTCGATGCGTTCAAGGCGGGCGTTTTCGACCTGCTGGCCACCGACCACGCGCCGCACACGCCTTTCGAAAAGGCCCAGGACTTCACCAGCGCGCCGAACGGGATCACCGGCATGGACACCGCGCTGGTCTCGATGTTCGACCGCTACATCTCCCGCGGCGAGCTGGGCTGGGACATCCTGGTCAAGCGCTACTCCGCCGAGCCCCGCCGCCTGATGGGCCTGGAACCGGTGCCGGTCGCCGAGGGCAAGCCGGCCGAGTTTATCCTGTTCGATCCCGAGGGCAGCACGACCTTCACCGCGGACTTCATGAAGTCAAAAAGCCGCAACACGCCTTTTCTCGACCAGACGCTCAAAGGCTCGGTCGATCTGGTGGTGCGGGGGACGGAAGTGCTGCTGGAACGGTGAATGACCGCCCGGCAGGAGACGGCTCCACGGATCGGCGATCCAACGCTCGGGGCTTCATTGACGATTGAGGAATGATGATTTTTGATTTCTGATTGATTGGATAGAAAAAGCCATCTCCACCCACCACGAACCTCATCGAAACAATCTTCAATCTTCAATCTTCAATCTTCAATCTAACGGACTCACCACCCCCAGCCCGTGCATTCCCGTCGCCACATAGAGGTAAATCTCCGTCGTCGTGATTTCCTCATGGCCTAGCAAATCCTGGATCGTCCTAAGATCCGTAAATGGTACCAGTTCCCGCAATTGAACGAAATTGGATTGACCGTCTAAATGGGGCGGTACCCGCAATAGAACAAAATTGGATTGACCGTCGGGGTCGGTCATGGGGCATGGCTCGGTCCTTGCGGTTCGAATATCCCGGAGCGGTCTATCATGTGATGGCCCGTGGTGTCGGATGGTCGAGAAGGTGACGAGAGATCGAAACTTGGCGAAGCGGCAGGACCGGCTGGAGAAGAGGTTAGGATGCGGGGGCCGACCCCAGCGGCGACGACCCCAGCGGCGACCCCAGCGGCGATCAGCCCGGCTTCGACGGTTTTCCAATCCTGTTCGGAGACGATCCACGGCACGGCATCGAGCTGCCACGCGCGGTGTTCGCCGCCGGGCGCGCCGTGGACGCTGTAGGTCACGCCGTTTTCTCGCAGCAGCCGGCGGATCTCCGCGGAAGTCGCCCCGGCCTGCTCGGGAGAAAGCCCGCCGAGCCAGGCGGCGACGTGGGACCAGGCGGGGTTCACGCGGCCATCGGTGGCGACCATTTCATCCCAGGTGCCGCGCGGGTAGTCCGCGGGCAGGGTGTTTTTCGGGGTGACCGTGGCCGACATCCGGGCCGGTATGCCCGGATTGGCCGCGCTTGGCAATGGCGGGGACGGCGGATGCGTCATGCGGAGGGGGGATCCGGGTTCGTGCCGGGGTGGGGAGGAGGCAGGGTGCGGGCGGAGAGTAGGCCTGTCGGACCGCGTTGGCGCCCGATATTCGCCCCGGAAGCTCGTCTGACGTGAGGCTCCTCAGGCCCGCCGGATCGAGGCGCCTTTCAGCCAGAAAACCCTTGTCAGATCAGGGATCGGCAGGGCATTTTGACGGGGGGGAGATGAGTGGATATCGCCGCTCCACGTGTTACGAATAGGAACGTTGTGCAAAAAATGAAACGCTTAACTCCACTTTGGTTTGTGTCCATGCTCCTATGGTGGCCGTTTGGTGTGACCGCCAAGGAAGCGGACGCGGTTGATGAGAAGCCAGCCGTCGATCAGCGCATTGCAACGAGTGTATTTGAAAAGGCTGCGTCCGGCTCGTTACTCAGTAATCAAGGTCCGTGGATCGGCCCAAAAGTCACAGGTGGGCCGGGCATTTCAACTGAAGACCGAACACTATTCTTGGCTGACATCTCGTTCACAGCGCAGGTCATCTGTAACCTCGGCAGGGATGGCCTTGAGGAATGCTACCGGAGATTGGACGGCAAAAGTCAGTCGGCCCGTATCGTAGCGATTTACGCCCTGCAATTGGCCTTCGGATTCGAAGATACTCTCGTTGTGCAAGCACCGATGGTGGGCCTTTACGACGGCAAACCGCGTGACCTGAATCCGTCGGAGATTAGTGAGCTCGAGAAACGTTATCGTCCAAAACTTGATGAGCTGCGAGACCAGACTAAAAATTGAGCACAACAAGCCGGCTCATCCAGCGGCGGGTAACGTCTCTCAAATTGAATTCGCGCTTCCCTCCCCGCCGTGGATGGTCGATACGTTGTGCCAGAAATTATGAGACCGTTCACCATCGCCATGATCGCAATCGCTACGCTTTTCTCGCAGTCGCATGCTGAAGGCTCCCGCGCGGAGGCGATCGTAGCCTGGTTGGCTGAGGGACGGTATTTCGATTTACCGCAAGCATTCTCCGCTGACGGCTCGCTAATTCCAAGTATCGGTGGCGGACCTGGAATCGCTCTGAATATTGACCCGAAGACCGGACATGGAGAGCGTTTTCGATATTGGTGGGAGTTGAAGCGACAGGCTGAGGTTCTCTCTATGTGTGGAGACGAGGAAGTGCCTTTTCTGGTCAATTCCCTAAGGCATGAAGATTTTTTTGTTCGGGTTATTGTGGCAATGACTTTGGATAGAATGCTTGGTGTGGATTACATGAGTGGTATTGGTGTAGTGTATCGCTCAGGAAAGGAAGAATTGGGCGAAGATCCAACAGATGCGATATGCGATGAGGAGGTGGTCGAGCGTGACCTGCTACAAAAATATGTGGATCGCGCCAAGCATGTCTGGCCGGAGATGATGAAAGAGGCACGGCAAGGTGCTCCATCCGACGCCGAGTAACGCTCCTGTTTTAATTCGAGCTTCCATGCCCGCCGTGAATGAGGCAAACGTTCGGGAAAAATGGTAATAGCTCATCTTCTGACCTCTCTCCTCCAATGATGGCAAAGACTCCTATGAAAACCCTTCAGGTGGCAGCGTGGGTTGTAATGCTCGCAGGGCTCATTGCTCTCTTGGGAACCACCATCGTGATAGTCGAACGAGAGCTGGCGGTCCGGGCAGTGGAGCGAGATGGCCTTATGGTCCAGCGGCTTGAAGTAAGTGCAGTGGAAGGGCTGTCAATTCTGTCCGGTTTGACGAGTCTTGGCTGTGGAATCCTCCTGGCTGCTCTACATCGTCAATTGGTATCGGCGATTCTCGCTGGCCGAGGCAGGCAACCGGGAAAAGACGGCGCCGAACCAGGCTCGACGTGACAATCCTTGCCAGCCATTCCAGTTCCGATGATTTCAACTGACGACAATCCCAACCCCATGATCGACGGTTTGCCGGTCATGATCCCCGACGCCGCCGAGAAAAGAGCCCGCTATGGGGCAGCCCGTGAGCGCTTGCATGCCTTGTGGGCGGGAGAGCCCGATGCCATCGCCCGGATGGCCGGGGCGGCTTGTGTTTTGCACGAGGCGATGCCGCATGCGTTTTGGACCGGCTTTTACCGGGTGGTCGGCGGCGGGTTGGTGATCGGGCCGTATCAGGGGACGCCGGGATGTTCGCGGATCGGCTGGGGGAAGGGCGTTTGCGGGACGGCGTGGGCCAGCGGCGAGACGCAGGTGGTGCCGGATGTCCACGCGTTTCCCGGGCACATCGCCTGCGACGGCAGGGCGGAGAGCGAGATCGTGGTGCCGGTGAAGGATGGCCGGGGGACGGTGGTCGCGGTGTTCGATGTCGATTCGGCGGAGAAGGCGGCGTTCGACGAGGTGGACCGGGAGGAGCTGGAGCGGATTTTTGCGGGGTGGGAGTAGGGGGCACTGCAGCGGGGGAGCGAACCACAGATGGACGGGATGGACGCAGATGGATGAGGGGGGGAGATCGGACCGCTTCCGTGGCAGGGTTCCTCCACGAGGGAGCAGCCGGGGATCGCGGCAGGAAAATGGACCAGGATGGATAGGATGGATGGGATTTTTGAGGCTTTGGAACGGGGTTTCTTTTCATTCCCATCCTATTCATCCCATCCATCTTGGTCCATAAATCCGGCCTTTTTCGAAATGAGCCCGGCATCCTCCCGAATGGAGGAGACTTGGGTCGGTGGGGCGTTTCGGCGGTTTGTTTGCGGGGCTTTGGCGTGACATGGGCGGGCGGACTAAAGATCCGCGGTCCAGTACTTGGAATTTTTGGGGAATCACCGGTAGTATCTGCCGCATGAGTCAGGCCGGCCCCCGTTCGAATCAGAAGCATGGATTTCCGTGGCTGCGCGCGTCGGTGTTTGTCGTGGTGCTGGCCGGGGTGATCCTGCCGTTCACTCCGCCCGGGGAGAAGATCCTGCGCGGGGTGAAGAACCTGATCCGCCCGCCGGTGCCGGCCGCGCCGACGGTCGATGAGGAAGATCTGGAGCGGCAGTTGGAAGCGCGGCTGCGCAAGGAATTCGAGGAGGACCTGGAGAAGCAACTGGCGGAGTTCAAGAAGCAGGCGGCG
>JAYTLR010000064.1:0-103973 GCA_043729195.1 Akkermansia sp. | reverse complement strand
TTCGCCGGCGAGAACATGCTGGAAAAAACGGCACTTCTGGTGCCCAGCTGGCTCGCGTGGCTGCCGCCGCTGCCGTTCTATTTCCTCGAGCTGCTGGTCGGCATCGTGCAAGCGTTGGTCTTCACCCTCCTTACCGCGGTCTTCCTCAAGCTGATCTGCACCCACGACGACGAACACGAGGAGAAGAGCGCCCATTGACCCCTTTTCCGGGCTGACCGTGGCGTGACCGCGGGGACCGGGATACCCAAACCACCAAATCAGACACAACCATGAACGAAGCACTCAACTTGCTCGCCCAGAATCCGGGTTTCCTCGACACCGCCCTTGCCGCGATCGAAGGCAAAATCCACGTTGGTCTCGCCGGTCTCGGCGCCGGCATCGGCATCGGGCTCATCGGGATGAAAGCCGCCGAAGCCACCGGCCGCAACCCGGGTGCCCAGGGCGGCATCCTCACCATCGCCATCATTCTGGCGGCTCTTGCCGAAGGTCTCATCTTCATCGCGATCTTCCTCGGTTGATCCTCACGGATCCGGAGGCGGCTGGTGCCGCCTCCGGAGTCCACCGCTCCACCCACACTCCACCGGTCCCATGTTCAACGCGATGCACATCCTCGCCGCCGCTTCGGAAGCGGGCGGAGAAAGCTTGGCCGACAAGGCAGGGAAAGTCGTCAAGACCTTCCACATCGAGTGGGCTTTGTTCGGTGCCCAGTGGATCACCTTCATTCTTGTCGCGCTGTTGCTCAAGAAGTTCGCATTCGGCCCGGTCCAGATGATCCTGGAACAGCGCCGCAACCGGATCGCGGAAGGCGAGGCGAAGCTGGCCAAGATCGAACAGCAGCTTGCCGAGTCCGAGAAAACCACCGCCGCCGCCATCGCCAAGGCCAACGACGAAGCCGTCCGCCTGATCAACGAGGCCCGGACCAGCGCGGTCGCCCTTTCCGAACAGAAGGCGCAGGAAGCGATCGCCAACGCCCAGCAGATTCTCGCCAAGGCCGAGATCGCTGCCAGAGCCGAGCGCGCCCAAATCGCCGCGGATCTTAAAAAGGAATTCGGCCGCTTGATCACCGCCACCACCACTCAGGTCACTGGCAAGATCCTCACTGCCGACGACCAGGCGCGCATCAACCAGGAAGCCCTCGCCACCGTCGAGCGCTGATCGATTTCCCCCACGCCGCCTCGAAATGAAAATCACCAAGGTCGCCAACTCCGCCGCCCGCCGCATTTTCCGGCTCTGCCAGAGCGGTGGCCGACTTGACGAGGCCAAGCTTTCCACCGCGGTCCGCCGCATCGCAGAAAGCAAGCCGCGCGACTACCGCGGCATCCTGTCCGCTCTCAAGCGGCTCGTCCGCCTCGAACTGGAACGCCGCCGCGTGTTGGTGGAGAGCGCCACCGAACTCGACCAGCCATCGCGTGACCGTGTCATCTCCGGCCTTACTTCGAAATACGGCAACGACCTGTCCTTTGAATTCCGTGTCAATCCCGACCTCCTCGGAGGTCTCAAGATCCGCGTCGGCAACGACGTGTTCGACGGCTCCGTCAAAGGCCGTCTCGACTACCTCGCCCAAGCTTTCTGATCCACTCTCCGGAGCCCTTCTAACACACAACCGATAACCGGAAACCTTCCAATGAGCAGCATCCTCCAAGAACTCGAAAAGGAGATCGCCAACGCCTCGGCCTCCGTCCAGAAATCGAACGTCGGCGTCGTCCGTGAAGTCGGTGACGGCGTGGCCAAAGTCGAAGGCCTCTCGGACGTCATGCTCAACGAGATGATCTCGTTCCCCGGCGGCGTGACCGGCCTCGCGATGAACCTTGAAGAAGGCGAAGTCGGCGTGGTGCTCCTCGGCAACTACGACAAGATCACCGCCGGCACCGAGTGCTCCACCACCGGCAAGCTGCTCTCCGTCCCGGTCGGCCACAATCTCCTCGGCCGCGTCGTCAACGCCCTCGGCCACGCCATCGACGGCAAGGGCGACATCGTCCCCGACGCCTTCTACCCGATGGAGAAAATCGCTCCCGGGATCATCAAGCGGAAATCCGTTTCCGTCCCGGTGCAGACCGGCATCATGTCGATCGACGCCATGATCCCCGTCGGCCGCGGCCAGCGCGAGCTGATCATCGGCGACCGCGCCACCGGCAAGACGACCATCGCCGTCGACACCATCATCTCCCAGGCCAAGCAGAACAAGGCGGCCGAGCAGGGCAAGCTGCAGAACCACAAGCCGCTCTACTGCATCTACGTCGCCATCGGCCAGAAGCTCTCCAACGTCGCCCGCATCCAGAAGATCCTGGAAGACGCCGGCGCGATGGAATACACGACCATCGTCTCCGCCTCCGCCTCCGACGCCGCGGCCATGCAGTATCTGGCGCCTTACGCCGGCTGCGCCATCGCCGAGTTCCTCATGGACAAGGGTCAGGACTGCCTGATCGTGTTCGACGACCTTTCCAAGCACGCCGTCGCCTACCGCCAGGTGTCGCTCATCCTGAAGCGCCCCTCCGGCCGCGAAGCCTATCCGGGTGACGTGTTCTACCTCCACTCCCGCCTGCTCGAGCGCTCCGCCCGCCTGACCGAAGCCGCCGGTGGCGGTTCGCTCACCGCGCTGCCGATCATCGAAACGCAGGCCGGCGACGTGTCCGCTTACATCCCGACCAACGTGATCTCGATCACCGACGGCCAGATCTACCTGGAAACCGACCTTTTCTACCAGGGCATCCGCCCCGCCATCTCGGTCGGTCTCTCGGTGTCGCGCGTGGGTTCCGCCGCCCAGACCAAAACCATCAAGTCGGTCGCCGGCACCACCAAGCTCGACCTCGCGCAGTTCCGCGAGTTGCAGGCCTTCGCCCAGTTCGGTTCCGACCTCGACGCCTCGACCAAGAAGAAACTCGAGCGCGGTGCCCGCATCGTGGAGCTGTTCAAGCAGAACCAGTATTCGCCGCTCTCCATGGAAATGGAGTCCGTTTACCTGTTCGCCATGCAGAACGGTTACTTCGACGACGTGAAGGTCACCGACGTGAAGCGCTTCCAGAACGCGATGGGCGAATACTTCGAGACCCGCAAGACCGAGCTCCTCGACAAGATCCGCAACGAAAAGCCGGACCTCAAGAAGGACGCCGCCGCCGTCGACGCCGTCAAGCAGGCGATCAGCGACTTCAAGGCATCTTGGAAGTAATCCACACTGGTTTCTTTGTCTCTGGTTTCTGGCTTCTAAATTCTTATGGCTAATCTTCGCGACATCCGCCGGCGCATCAAGTCGGTCAAGAACACCGCCCAGATCACGCGGGCGATGCAGCTTGTCGCCGCCGCCAAAATGAAGAAGGCGCAGGACCAGGCTCTGGCCGGCCGCGACTACGCCGACCTGCTCAACCAGGTCCTCGTCAACCTCAAGGAGAACACCGGCGAGGACGCCCACCCGCTGCTCCAGCAGCGCGAGGGCGGCAAGGAGCTGGTGTTGGTGATCTCCACCGACAAGGGTCTCTGCGGTGCGCTCAATACCAACCTCGGCAAGAAGATCCGCGCCGAGGTGCCCAAGGACGCCGAGTTCGTCACCGTCGGCCGCAAGCTGCGCAACCAGCTCGGCAAGGCCGGCCGCGAGATGGTCGCCGACTTCGAAGTGAAGGACCCGGTTCCTTTCGCCGAAGCCCGCCCGATCGCCAAGTTCCTCACCAAGGCCTTCCTCGAAGGCGGCTACAGCAAGGTCAGCATCGCCTTCTCGAACTACATCAACGTGATGCGACAGGAGCCGGAAATCGTGCAGCTCCTGCCAATCTCCACCGCATCGCTCGGCGAAAAGCAGAGCTACGAAGGCATGGGCGAAGGCACCGTCCAGGAGACCAACCGGTCCGCCGCGCTGGCCAAGGACTACCTCTTCGAGCCCAGCGGCCCGGAGGTGCTCGACACCCTGCTTCCGCTCTACATCAACTTCCAGGTTTATCAGATGCTGGTCGAGAGCCGTGCTTCCGAACACTCCGCGCGGATGGTCGCCATGAAGGGTGCCACCGACAACGCGAAGAAGTTCATCAAGGAGCTCACCCTCGAATACAACAAGCTCCGCCAAGCCGCCATCACCGCCGAACTCCTCGAAATCACCACGGCCATGCGGGCCATGGAATAAGAAGTGCCGAGTGATCAGTGATCAGTGATCAGTGCTCACTCCAAAGACCCGAACTGCTTTCCTGCAATCATACACTGATCACTGATCACTGATCACTTCACACTCTGTCCCATGAGCAACCAAGGAACCATCGTCCAGGTCATCGGCGCCGTCGTTGACGCCGACTTCTCGAAAGCCCCGCATCTTCCGGGCATCTACAACGCCCTCGAAGTCTCGTATGACCTCTTCGGCGTCCACACCAAGCTGGTGCTCGAAGTGCAGCAGCACCTTGGCGACGGCTGGGTCCGCGCGGTGGCCATGTCGGCATCCGACGGCCTCAAGCGCGGCATGGTCCTGACCGACACCGGCAAGCCGATCGCGGTGCCCGTCGGCAAGCAGATCCTCGGCCGTATCTTCAACGTCACCGGCGACCTGGTGGACGAAAACGTCCCGCTTGCCCATCCCGAGATGCGCTCGCCGATCCACCGCGCGGCGCCGTCGCTCACCGAGCAGTCGGCGAACACGGAAATCCTGGTGACCGGTATCAAGGTGATCGACCTGATCTGCCCGCTGCTCAAGGGCGGCAAGGGCGGCATGTTCGGCGGTGCCGGCGTCGGCAAGACCGTCGTCATCATGGAGCTCATCAACAACATCGCGAAGGCGCACGGCGGTTTCTCCGTCTTCGCCGGTGTCGGTGAGCGCACCCGTGAAGGAAACGACCTCTACTGGGAAATGATCGAGTCCGGCGTTATCGCCACCGAGAAGGACGAGAAGGGTCACCCGAAGCTTGATGACAGGGGCAACCCGGTGCTTGCCGCCGAAGGCTCCAAGGTCGCCCTTTGCTACGGCCAGATGAACGAGCCTCCGGGCGCCCGTCTCCGCGTCGCGCTCTCCGCCCTGACCATGGCCGAGCACTTCCGCGACGAGGACAACCAGGACGTGCTCCTCTTCGTCGACAACATCTTCCGTTTCTCCCAGGCCGGTTCCGAGGTGTCCGCCCTCCTCGGCCGCACGCCGTCCGCCGTGGGTTACCAGCCGACCCTGTCCGAGGAAATGGCCACGCTTCAGGAGCGCATCACCTCGACCAACAAGGGTTCGATCACCTCGATCCAGGCCGTTTACGTCCCCGCGGACGACTTGACCGACCCGGCGCCGGCCAACACCTTCGCCCACCTTGACGCCACCGTGGTGCTCGAGCGCTCCCTCGCGGAACAAGCGCTCTTCCCCGCGGTCGATCCGCTCTCCTCGACCTCCAAGGCGCTCGCCCCGGAAGTCGTCGGCGAAGAGCACTACCGCGTCGCCCGCGGCGTCCAACTCGTGCTCCAGCGCTACAAGGACTTGCAGGACATCATCGCGATTCTCGGCATGGACGAGCTGTCCGACGAGGACAAGCTCTCGGTGTTCCGCGCCCGCAAGATCCAGCGCTTCCTCACCCAGCCCTTCCACGTGGCCGAAATCTTCACCAACGTGCCCGGCGCGCTGGTCTCGATGGAGGACACCGTCAAGGGCTTCGCCCAGATCCTCGACGGCAAGTGGGACGACGTACCGGAAGGCAACTTCTACATGAAGGCCGGCATCGAAACCGTCTCGCGGGACTAAGTGCTACGCCCGATCAGTGCCTTCCCACTGATCACCGATCACTGATCACTGATCACTTCCCATGGCTCTCCACCTCCAAATCGTCACCCCGGAGAAGAAGATCTTCTCCGACACCGTCGGCAACGTCTACCTGCCCGGGGCCGATGGCGAGCTGGGCATCCTCGACGGCCACGCCGCTTTGGTGACCGCCCTCAAGCCGGGCGAGCTGCGCTATGAAAAGAACGGCAAGACGGAAGTCCTCGCGGTCGGCGGCGGATTCGCCGAAGTCACCGAGCACCACGTCAGCGTCTTGACCGACATGGCGATGGGTGAAGACCAGATCGACGAGTCGAAAGTCGAGGAAGCGATGAAGCGTGCGGAAGAGCAGCTCAAGAACATCGGCCACGACCACGACGCGGAAGAGGTTGCGCACCTCCAGGCGATGATTGCCAAGTCGATGGCCCAGCTTCACCTGAAGCGGCGACCGCGGCACTGAGCGGCGCGCAGCGTCCGAACTCTCCAAGCCCGCCCCGGTTCGCCGCGGCGGGCTTTTTCGGCGAGGGTGCGTCTCGCGCCCTCGATATGGCGTTGGATTCGAGGGCGCGAGACGCACCCTCTCCTTAACGAGTTCACGTGAACAGCTAATGGGGGTTCGTGAGATTCTACGACCCTCAAATCCCGAAGTTGGTGACCCAAGACCGACTGACCCATTGGGACCAGTCGGAAGGCACCTATTTCATCACGTTCCGTCTCGCTGACTCCCTGCCGGCCGAGTTTCTGCGCCAGCTCCAGCGAGAGCGTTCGGCGTGGCTTCTGGTTCATCCCAAGCCGTGGAGTCCAGGCACCGAGAGGGAGTATCACCGCCTCTTCTCCTCGAAAGTGGAACGCTGCCTCGATCAGGGACAGGGCTTGCGCCTGCTCGCCGATCCGCTGGCGGCACGCCTCGTGATGAATGCCCTACGCCATTTCGAAGGGTCCCGAAGCCAGCTTCATTCCGCGGTGGTGATGCCGAACCATGTGCATTGTCTGGTGACCCTCGCCGCAGGTCAGGTGCTCCACCGCTTGGTCCAGTCGTGGAAATCCTTCACTGCACATCAACTCGGTGGGCAGCGGGTGTGGCAGCGGGATTACTTTGACCGGCTAATCCGGGACACTGACCACTTCGGCAATGTCAGGCACTACATCCGGAACAATCCGGTGAAGGCGGGGCTCGAAGAAGGCAGTTACCTGCTCCACGAGGCCTAACGGAGAGGGTGCGTCTCGCGCCCTCGAAATGGCGTGGAGTTCGAGGGCGCGAGACGCACCCTCTCCGGCCTCTCGCGAATCCAGATCACCCCATCCGCGATTCCCGTCATCCACGCCTACGCCCGCCGCCGGCGGGCGAGGAGCCCCGCACCCAGCAACCCGAGCAGCGCCGAAGCCGGCTCCGGCACCGCGGTCACGTCGATGATCCCTTGGAACAAAGTCACCCGGTGCGATTGGCTGCGATCCGAGAACGAGTAGATGCTGAACGACGAAACCGGGGTATTGCCAAAGCTCAGGTAGGCGCGGTGGATCGGCGCGTTGTTTGGATTGGTGGCGGGCGGCGAGATCACGTAGTTCACCGATTGGCCACTACCCGCGAGGATGATGCCCGGGATCAGGCCGGTGGGGTTTTCGAAGTCGAACTCGACGTCCACGCCGGAGCCCAGCACCCCCGGAGTTTGAGAGGCGAAGCCCTCGGCCCCGATCGCGTCACGGAACCCGCCGGCAACCGGCAGCGGATCCCGGTCGGAGTCGATGTCGTCGAGGATCAGGCTGTTGATTAGTACTGGCTGGGTGAAGGAGAAATCCCAGCGCTGGTAGTTCGTCAGCATGCCATTGAGATCGTTGGCATCTTTCCTCGTGCCGAGTACGAAACCGGTCGGGTTGCCGTTGTCGAGCGTCAGGTTGCGGGTGGCGGCGATCGCGGTTCCGGTGAACGAACTCTGGAACGTCATCGTCAGCCCGGCCTTGGTCAGCGTCCCGGCGGAGGCACCGTTCAGGTAGCCCGTCTGGGTGTTCCCGCCGTTGGTCCAGACGTCGTTGATGAAGGAAAAGGTGGTCGAAGCCCGCGACAGGGAGGTCCCAAGGACGAACAAGGCGATGGGGAGGAAAACTTGGAACTTCATGGGAATCAGCCTGGCAGAGATAACGCCAAGTTGATCATCAAGCAATCCTGATCTACGTTTTTAAAAATCATGCTTCCACCGGCATCCCTACCGGTGGGGGTTCCGGAGCTTCTGTTGCTTTCGCGGCAGCGTCCCGGCCAGCATTGGCTCCCCGGCGGAGCGACTCCCACAGGCCTTCAGGGATGAGCTCTTTGGTAAAGCACGCCGCGAAACAGGCGCCGAAGGCGGCCCCGTAAGCAAGGTCATGAGCGGCACCCGCGAGGGCCTGCTTCAGCTTGGGGGCCGCCTCCCGCGCCATGGACTCGGCGTCGTGGCGCGCGCTGTCGAACGCCTCGGAGAAGTTGGTGTAACGCGGGGCTTGGGGTGCCGCCTGCGCGGTAGGATCGATGGATGGATCGGATTCGTTCATGGTCGTGTGGTATAGGTCGGAAGCATCCACCCGGCATCGGAATGGTGCGAGGGGAAAGGCGTGTGGAAATTGGAACCGGATGGAATCTTGAGAATCTTTTAAAGCGCGTCGAATAGGCCGGGGGTCCTCGCGTCGAAGTTGGCGAATCGAAATTCAAAACGATGAAAAAACTGATTCCCATCCTGACGATTGCCTTGGCTACCCTGTTTGCTGCTCCGGCCGCCGAGGCCCGCAGCCGCTGCTCGCGCAGTTATGTATCCCATCACCGGTCCTGTGGCGGGCCGGCATGGATCGAGACCTATGTCGCCTACTACGACCACTGTGGGCGACCGGTTTACCGCACCCGGGTCATTCCAATCTATCGCCCGTACCGCCCCCCATATCAGCATCCCTACGGGCACGGCGGCTGCCGCTGAAGCGTTTGAAATGACAGTCACCTCGCCCGCCCGAGGCTTCTGCCGCGGGCGGGCGATTCGTTTCGTCGGAAGACGAATCGCGGATGGCGTCACGCTTCGGGTTCCGTCCATCATTCTCGCATGAACCCGCTGCTCCGCCTTTTCCTGGCCGTCTGCTTCCTCTTTCCGCTGAGCGCCCGCGCGCAACAGGCGGTTGATGAACTGCTGGCAACCTTCCAATCGCGGCTGGAGCAAGGCGGTGATATCGACGATCTGTGCGCATCTCTGGAGACCCTCGAGAGTACCCATCAGAAAGCGCTGGTCACCCAGCTCGAGAAGACATGGCCGGGAGTGCGCGACCGCTATTTGTCGGCCTTCACGGCGGCTTCGAAGCAAGGAGCTGGCGGATCGCGTAATGAAGGCCAGCGCCGGATCCGCGAATTGCGCGCGAGCTTCATGGGAGTTTACGCGATGGAGGAGGGGCCGATGAAGCCGAAGCTGAAGGAAGTCAGCAAACCGGTGATCGACGAGCTGCGCAAACTGCTTTCGCCGACCCCCGACGAGCTGCTGTCCACCGCGCAGCCGGTCCTCAAGATGCAGCGGGATGCTGCCCGCAAGCTCGCGCAGTTCCGGGACGCGGCGCTCGACGCGATGCTGTCCAGCACGCCGGCCGATTCCCGCGAGCAACTGGCCGTCGCGGAGGTGAAGGTCGCCGCGGAGGCGGGGGGCTTGCCGCGCGAGGGGTTGAAGATCCTCGAGAAGAACCGCAAGACGGTGGAGGACGAGGAAGTCCCGGCCGAGGAAGCGCGGGGCATCGAGGAGTGCAACTTGCTGCGACTGTATGTCGGACTCGGCGCCCTCGAACTCGACCCAAAACTGTGCGAGGCGGCGCGCGATCATTCCAAGGACATGGCGCAGCAGGGCTTCTTTGCCCACGAGTCGCCGGTTCCGGGAAAGAAGACACCATGGGACCGCGCGGCGAAGGCCGGCACCACGGCTTCGGGCGAGAACATCTACATGGGCTCTACCAATTCCCACTCTGCGAACATGGGTTGGTTTTACTCGCCGGGGCATCACAAGAATATGTTCAGCCCCGGCCAGCGGCGCATCGGACTCGGCCAGCACGGTTCGCATTGGACTCAATTGTTCGGCGGTTGAGATCAGCCCTTTCTGGCCCGGCCCAGCGACCACAGCAGGCCGACCCCGCCGCAGGCAGTAAGCAGCGCACCGCCCAACAGGCCCAGTCCGCCCAGCAGCGGACTGCCCGCGATCATCCCGGCGGCGAGGGAACACAGCATCAGCGCGGGGCCCGACAAGGCCAGTAGCAGGGCCACGGCGTGGCGGATGGCGGGCAGGAACCAGGCGGGAATTTTCGTGGCTTCAGTGGTGGTCATGATGGTGGGATTCGGAGTTGCGCGCTCCTTCTCCAGCCTTCGTGTGAACGCTTGATGACGACCTCGTGAAATCCCGCTCAATCGCAAAGAACTTCCGCCCGAAGCATCACGTCGTTTCCGAAGCGACGGAACTCCGGTTGCTTCAGCCGCAGGCCATCGGGAAATCCCTCGCCCGCCAGCGCCGGCACCGGCCCGCCGCAAAGCATCGGCGCGAGGAAGGCGACCCACTCGTCCACCAGCCCGGCTTCTAACAGACTTGCCGCAAGCCGGCCGCCGCACTCGACCAACACCGCGGACACCCCGCGCTCGGTCACCAGTTGACGCAGCACGTCCGCCGGTTGACCGCGGCTCTCGATCAGGGTGCGATGCCGGTTTGCATCAGTAAAAAGCGGCGCGTCTCTTGGCAGGCTGTCCGGGTTCGACGTGAGCACGACGCGCCACGGCTGCGCCCGGCCGGCGGCCAGTTCGGGATCGCGTAGATCGAGGCGTGGCCGGTCTTTCCGCACCGTCTCGCCGGAAGTCAGCACCGCTTCCACTTCCGCTCGCAGCCGCTGGACTTCCGCCCGCGCTTCCGGACCGGTCAGCCACATTCCTTCGCCCGGCGGACGGGTGATGCGGCCGTCCAGGCTCATCGCGGTTTTGAGAATCACCCACGGCAGCCCGCAGCGCTGGACCTTGGCGAAAGGCCGGATCAAGCGCGCCGCATCCTCCGCCAGCACACCACGGGTCACCGCGATGCCTGCCGCCGTCAGCAGGGCGTCCGCTCCGCCGGCATGCGCCGGATTTGGATCCTCCGCGCCGTAGATGACCCGGGCCACCCCAGCCTCAATCAATCCTTCGGTGCAAGGAGGAGTCCTTCCGTGAGTCGAGCACGGCTCCAGCGTCACATACACTGACGAACCGCGCAGCGCCTCTTCTCCGAGGGTCGATCGCACCGCAGCCATCGCCTCGCGCTCGGCATGCGGCAGACCGGCTCCGCGATGCCAGCCAGCCCCAATTTCCACTCCGTCCTTCACCACCACCGCACCGACCGGCGGGTTCGGCGAAGTGCGGCCGACGCCCTTCCGGGCTTCGTCCATCGCCCGCCGCATCCACCCGACGTCTTCACCTTGCATGGACAATGAAAGGCCATTTTCCGGAAATCTGCGCAAGCCCGGGGAATCCCTGTTGATCCTGTGGCTTCTTCCCGCCAACTTCTTCATAAGTGGTAGATTTCCCATTCCACGTGTCTCCAACCTGCATCCTGCAATTCGCGCCATGAAAAAACTCATCCTCATCCTCGCCCTTGCCGCCAGCTTGCCCGCCCATGCGGATAAGGCTGCCGAGATCTACAAACAAGGCATGATCGCCGTCAGCGAAGGCAACGCCAAAGCCGCGGAACTCGCCTTCAAGGAAGTCCTGCGACTTCAGCCGGGCAATGCCAACGCCCGCTACCAGTTGGCCGAGCTGAAGCAGAACCAAGGCTCCCTCGCCGCCCGCCAGCGCGAAAAGAAGATGGGAGAATATGTGATTCCCCAGGTCGACTTCGATAAGGTCGAGCTGGCCGAAGCCGTGGCAGCGCTGGCGATCATGGTCGAAGAGCAGGCGAAAGGAGCGTTCGCTCCAAACTTCATGGTTCAGGATCCGTCCAGCAAACTCGCCGGGCAAACCGTGACGCTGCAAATCAAGGGCGTTCCGGCCAAGGCGGTGCTCGACATGATGCTCAAGCAAGCCGGTGCGGTCGCCAAATACGAGCAGCACGCCGTCATCATCCGCCCCGTTCCCCGCAGCGGCAATTGATCGCCGCGGGCACCGGACCTTGCGATTCCCCGGAAGTCCGCTCAGCCTCCACGGCGTGAACGGACTTGTCGTGATCACCGGGGGCGAAGGAGGTCTCGCCCGGGCTTTGGTCGCGGCTTTCACCGCAGCCGGCCATTCCGTGCTGAGCCCCGGTCGTCGGGAACTGGACGTCACCGATGAACACGCGGTGCGCGCTTTCTTCCGCGAGCATCCCGCCGAACTTCTCATCTGCAATGCGGGCGTCACCCGTGACGTGCCGCTTGCCCGGCTTGACGAAGCGGCATGGGACGAGGTCATGGCGGTCAACCTCCGCGGGGCCGCCGCCTGTGCCTCTGCCGCCGCCCGGAACATGTTGCGGGCACGCAGCGGCCACCTCGTTTTCATCTCCAGCCGCTCCGCCCTGCATCCACCCCACGGCCAGGCCGCCTACGCCGCGGCCAAGGCCGGCCTGCTCGGTCTCGCCCGCTCGCTGGCCCGCGAACTCGGCCCTGCCGGCATTCGCGTGAATACCATCCTGCCCGGCTTCCTCGGCACTCCGATGACCGCCGCCTTGTCGCAAGAACGCCGCGGGCAAGTCCGCCACGACCACGTCCTGGACCGCTTCAATACCCCGGAAGCGGCCGCGGAATTCGTGGTCCACCTCCACGACCGCCTCCCGCACACCTCCGGCCAGGTCTTCCAGCTCGACAGCCGGATTTCCTGAGGTCCGTTGAAAGCAAGATTCGCCGCGCCGCGTCCCCGGCTGGATGATTCGGTTTCCGCGCTTCGTACGGGTTTTCCTCGCCGTCCTGCCACCGGCCATCGCCGCCGGAGAGGACTCCCCCGCCCCGCTCCAGCGCATCGCCTTCGGATCCTGTGCGAACCAGAACCTCGACCAGCCGATCTGGGATGCGGTGGCCGCCGCCAAGCCCGACCTCTTTCTCTTTGTCGGCGACAACATCTACGCCGATACCGAGGACATGGCGCTGATGAAGGCGAAGTACGCCAAGCTCGCCGCGCAGCCGGGCTATCAGAAGCTCAAGCAAACCTGCCCGATCCTCGCCACCTGGGACGACCATGATTACGGTGTCAACGATGGCGGCGCATGGTACCCGAAGCGGGAGGAGTCGGCGAAAATCATGCTCGATTTCTTCGAAGTGCCCGCCGGCTCGCCGCAGCGCGGCCATGCCGGGATCTACGGCTCCCACACCTACGGGCCGCCCGGCAAGCGGGTGCAGGTCATTCTGTTAGACACGCGCACGTTCAAAAGCCGCCAGGTCAAGGACACCCGCCCGAAGGACCAGCTGAAGAAACTGAACCTCGTCGGTTGGTATGTCCCGAACCCGGATCTCACCACCACCCTCCTCGGCGCGGAGCAGTGGACATGGCTCGAAGCGCAGCTCCGCCAGCCGGCGGATGTCCGGATCATCGCTTCCAGCATCCAGGTCATCGCCGATGAAAAGGGCATGGAGTCTTGGGGCAATTTCCCCTACGAGCGGAAACGGCTCTACGACCTGATCGGCCGCACCGGCGCGGAAGGCGTGGTGTTCCTCTCGGGCGACGTCCATTTCTCCGAAGTCTCGCGCACTGCCGACGGTCCTTATCCGCTGAGCGATTTCACCTCCAGCGGCCTGACTAACAGCAACCCCGGCTGGGCTGCCGCGGTCAACCGCCACCGTGTCGGACTTCTCGCCTACGCCAAGCCGACCTTCGGACTGGTGGAGATCGACTGGACCGCGCCCTACCCCGTGATCTCCTTGCAAGCCCGCGGATTGAAAGGCGAAACCGCCCTCGAAGTGAAGCTCGACCGCTCCGAACTCCGCGCCGCCGCCACCCCGAAACCGGGCCCGTGACCCGCCGCGCCACCGAGCCGCTCAACTGCCGGATTGACCCGCCGTAACCTCTGCCTAGCCTGCTTCCTCATGAGCATGCGCCTTCTCCACCTCGCCCTTGCCGCACTGGCGGCCGTGACCTTTTCCTCCTGCGGCGCGCTCAACAGCATCAACCAAACGGCGGGCCGGGTGCTGGATTCCGTGGGTCGCTCGGTGGGAGCTGCCCGCTGATCCGCCGTCCCCCGTCGGGCAGCACTTCGAAACGCAGCCAGCGCGTCTCCGGCGGCAGCAGTTCGGGAAATAGATCGGCCCACTCGACGATCAGGATTCCCGGCTCATCGACGAATTCATCCCACCCGATGCCGAGCAGTTCGTCCGCCGATTTCAGCCGGTAGAGATCGAAGTGGAACACCGGCAGCCGCCCGCCGCGGTATTCATGAACCAGCGAGAAAGTCGGGCTGGTCACCTCGCCCGGGTGGCCGATTCCCCGGGCCAGTCCTTTCACCATGCGGGTCTTGCCCGCGCCGAGCCCGCCGACCAAGGCCAGCACCCCACCTCCGGCCAATTCCGCCGCCAGCGATTCGCCCAGCGCTTCCATCTCCGCCTCGTTCCGGACCACCCGCTCCATGCCCTGCAAAAACCCGATCCGACCCGCTTCGTCGATTTCAAAAAATTCCCTTGCCCGATTCGCAGCCCCGTGGTGTTCTCCGCGCCCGCCCGGCTCCCGGGTGGCAACGCATTCTTTCTGTCATGGCCTACGCAGTCATCAAAACCGGCGGTAAACAATACCGCGTCCAACAGGGCGACAAAATCGACGTCGAGAAACTCGACGTGGAAGTTGATGCCACCCTTACCTTCGACGTCCTCATGGTAGGCGAAGGTGGCAGCATCAAGGTTGGCGCGCCCCTCGTGGACGGTGCCAGCGTGACCGCCAAGGTCGTCCAGCAGCACCGCGGACCCAAAGGCGTCGCCTTCAAGTTCAAGCGCCGCAAGGGCTTCCACAAGACCATCGGCTTCCGCCGCCACCTGACCCAGCTGGAGATCACCTCCATTGCCGGCTAATCCTCTTACCACCCTACTTTTATGGCTCATAAGAAAGGTCAAGGCTCCGTCAAGAACGGTCGCGACTCCCGCTCCAAGCGCCTCGGCGTGAAGAAGTTCGGCGGTCAGGCTGTCATCCCGGGCAACATCATCATCCGCCAGCGCGGCACCAAGTGGCACCCCGGTGCCGGTGTCGGCATCGGCAAGGACCACACCATCTTCGCCATCGTCGATGGCCGGGTGTTCTTCGACAAGGATGGCCGCCGCGTGAACGTCAGCGCCACCGCCTCCGCCAACTGAGCGAAGCCCGCAATTTCAAGGCCGCCGTCCCGCAAGGGCCGGCGGCTTTTTGCTTTCACCGGGTGCGCCGGTCTTCAGACCGGCCCGCATCTCCCAAGCCCTTGGCTCCAGCCGACGGCATGTCCGCCCTTGGGGGACCATTCGAGCCGGTCTGAAGACCAGCGCTCCCGGGCAAGCCGCACCTCTTCGCCAACCTTCACCGGCCGTGCCACTGGAGCGTCGCCGCCTGCACCATCCGCCGCCGGCGGATAGCCAGCAGCCACTTGATCAGCGAAACGATGAAGCCGAGGCCGATCGTTAAGATCAGGAGGTTCAATACAGAGATCACCATGAAAAAAGGTCCGAGTTGGTCGAGGTTCATCTCGCCCGACTTAGCGAGCGAGGATTCGAAATGATGATTGAACCAAACCACCGCGCCCCCCCATCCCAACAGCAAAAGGCACAGACCGGCAGTGAAGCCAACTGTCCAGCGGAACCATCGCCTCTCGGCCTTCCAGCTCGCAACGAGGTCCGGATGTTCTTCTCCTTCCATCACTTCGCCAGAATTCCTCCACCGCGAGCCGCCGTCCATCGCATTCCTCAGCCATGAATTTGGCACTTGGCACTTCCCCCTTGGCACTTTCCCTTCCCTCCATGTCCGACACCGCCGCCGCGCTGAAAGCCTTGCTTCTCGAAAAGTCCGTCCGCACCGGGACCTTCACCCTCGCTTCCGGCAAGGAAAGCGACCTCTACATCGACTGCCGCGTCACCGCGCTCGATCCCTTCGGCGCGAATCTCATCGGCAAGCTCGGCTGGGCCGCGGTGCGGGAGAAAATTAACACGGAAAACTTAAAGATCGACGCCATCGGCGGCATGACCCTCGGCGCGGACCCGATTTCGCTCGCCGTCGGCATGACCAGCGCCACCGCCCACCCCGGCGAAGCCCTGCAAGTCTTCACCGTCCGCAAGGAGCCGAAGGGCCACGGCCGCGGCAAGCAGATCGAGGGCAACTTCGCTTCCGGCAACACGGTCGTCGTGGTGGACGACGTCATCACCACCGGCGGCTCGACCTTGAAAGCGATCGATGTGATCGAGCGCGAGGGCGGCAAGGTCGCCTTCGCCCTGGTGCTGGTGGACCGCGAGGAAGGCGGCCGCCAGGCGATCGAGGCCCGCGGGATCCCGGTGCTCGCGCTGTTCTCGCGGAGCACCTTGCTCGGTTAGCTCATCCCTCGGTGCGGATCATCGAGCGCAGCTTTACCCGGTATTTCCTCGGCGTGAGCCCTTCCTGCTCGCGGAACCGTTTCCCGAAATCGCTGGCGTCGTAGAAACCGGTGTGCGCCGCGATTTGGGACAGCGGCAGGTCGGTGCGGGCGAGCAGATCCTTCGCGGTCTCCAGCCTGTGGCGCAGCACGTAGCGGCGCGGTGAACTGCCCATGATGTCGCGGAAGACGCGGTTGAACTGGCTCTCCGAATAGTGGCACGCAGCGGCGAGTTCCGCGGTGGCGAGCGGGCCCGGATCATCTCGGTGGATCAATTTCAGCGCGGGTTCGATCCGGGAGAACGGTTCCGTCACTCCCGCCGCGCCGGAAATCTCATACATCACCCCGGCCACGCCGCAGATGTTGCCGCTGCTGTCGCGGACCGGCGTTTTGCGCGAGATCCACCAGCGCAGAACCCCCTTCGAGCCGGCCACCATCCAGGTGCGGTTCGGTGTCGGGACGCCGGTTTTCATGACTTCCAGGTCCTCCGCACGGTATTGCTCTGCGATTCCAGTGTCGTGCAGGTCGCGGTCGCTGAGTCCTTTCGCGCCGCCGGGCGGCAGGCCGTGGAATTCCTCGAAACGGCGGTTGCAGCGGATGAAGCCTCCCTTCGCATCCTTCAAGTAAAAGACCAGCATCGGCAGATCGTCGAAAAGCGCCGCAAGTGCGTCTTCGAGGTGGGGGAGTTGCTTTGTCTTCATGCGCGGATCCTACCAAAAATTGGCGAATACAGCACGGAAAAGCCCCCGCTCCTGCCGTATGATCACGCGATGCGTTTCACCCTGACGATCCTCGCCTCCCTGATGCCCGCGCTCGCGTTGGCGGGGAAGGTGGATTTCAACACGCAGATCCAGCCGATCCTCTCGGAGAACTGCTACGCCTGCCACGGCCCGGACGAAGCGAAGGTCGAGGGCGAACTGCGCCTCGACGACCGCACCCTGGCCCTGAAAGGCGGCGAAAGCGGCAAGGCCATCGTCCCCGGCGATCCGGCAAAATCGCTCCTCCTCAAACGCATCCAGCACCGCGATCCGGACGAGGTGATGCCGCCGCCGGAAAAGAAGGACCGCTTGAAGCCGGAGCAGGTCGCGCTGATCCGCCAGTGGATCGAGGAAGGCGCGGAGTGGGGCGTGCATTGGGCCTTCGTGCCTCCGGTGCGACCCCCCCTGCCCGCCGTGAAGGACTCCGCGTGGGTGAAAAATCCCATCGACCGCTTCGTGCTCGCCCGGCTGGAGGCGCAGCGTCTCTCGCCCTCCCCCGAGGCCGACGCCGCCACGCTGCTGCGGCGGCTTTCGCTCGATCTAACAGGCCTGCCGCCGTCGCCCGGGGAACTTGCCGTGCCCTTCGATTTCACCCGGGAAGCCGGGCGTCTGATCGCGAGCCCTCGTTTCGGCGAGCGCTGGGCGCGCGAATGGCTGGATGCGGCGCGCTACGCGGATTCCGCCGGCTACGAGAAAGACCTGCCGCGCTACCATCATTTCTACCGCGACTGGGTCGTCGGCGCGCTGAATGCGAACCTGCCCTACGACGAGTTCATCACCAAGCAGATCGCCGGTGACCTGCTCCCCGGTGCCACGCAGGACGACCGCATCGCCACCGGATTCCTCCGCAATTCGATGACCAACGAGGAGGGCGGCGCGAAACCCGAGCAGTTCCGCATCGAGGGCGTCTTCGACCGCATCGACGCGATCGGCAAGTCCGTGCTCGGCCTCACCGCGCAGTGCGCGCAATGCCACACCCACAAATACGATCCGCTCACCCATGACGAATACTTCGGCCTTTTCGCCTACCTGAACGGCATCGAGGAAACCTCCATCCCCGCCCTTACTTCGGAGGAAAGAATCACCACCGGGGAAATCCGCGCGCGCATCGCCGCGATCGACACCTCGCTCCGCGAGAGATCGCCGGAGTCCGAGTCCGCGTTCGTAAAATGGCAGGAGGAAATGCTCGCCCTGCCGCGCACGGATTGGCACGAGCTGGAACTCTATCAACTCGGCGACTCCGGGCAGAAGTATTGGCCGCTCCCGGACAAGTCCGTGATTAACATGGGCTACGCGGCGACCCGCGGCAACGAGTCCTTCACCTCCTCGCTGGAGATCCCCGAAATCCGCGCCGCGCGCCTCGAGGTGATGAACGATCCCTACCTCCCGATGAACGGCCCCGGCCGCTCGTCGCGCGGAACCGGCGCGCTCACCGAATTCGTGCTCAACGCCGGCAGCGATCCCGCCAAGCTCACCAAGCTCGCCTTCACCAAGGCGAACGCCAGCGTGAATCCGCCCGTCACGCCGCTCGATCCGCTGCGTTTCCCCGCCAATGCGGATCGCAAGCCCGATGACCGCAGCACCGGCCCCGCCGCCTTCGCGCTGGACGGTGACAACAAGACCGCCTGGACGAACGAACGCGATCCCGCCCGCAACCACGACCCCGCCGTCCTCACCTTCGAGTTGGCGGAACCGTTCAAGCCCGGCGGCACCGCCCATTTCCGATACGGTCTCGTCCAAAATCACGGCGGCTTCAATTCCGACGACACCCAGACCTACAACCTCGGCCGCATCCGCCTGTCGGTCGCCGCCAGCTTACCCAACGCCCTCGACAACCTCCCGCCTCTGGTCCGCGAGGCGCTGGAAACGCCTGCCGCCAACCGCAGCCCGGACCAGGCCACCCGGCTCTTCGCGCACTGGCGGGAGAGCAACCCCGCCTTCACCGCCGAGACCGCGGAGATCGAGGCCCTCTACGCGAAAGTCCCGCCACCCACCTGGGCGCTGGTCGCCGCCGAAACGAAGGCAACGCGCGAAACCCGGCTCTTCGAACGCGGCGAGCAGACGCAGCCGAAGCACGTCGTCAAACCCCACGTCCCCGCCTTCCTCCATCCGCTGCCGCCCGGCGATCCGGAGTCGCGGCTGACCTTCGCCAAGTGGCTGGTCGATCCGAAATCGCCCACCACCGCGCGCCGCCTGGTGAACAGCCTGTGGCAGGCGTACTTCGGCATTGGCCTGTTAGAAACGTCGGAAGACTTCGGCCATCAAGCCGCGCGGCCCTCGCATCCGGAGCTGCTCGATTGGCTCGCCGTGGAGTTCATGGAAAGCGGCTGGGACCTGAAGCACATCCACCGCCTCATCGTCGAAAGCGCCACCTACCGCCAGGCCTCACCCGCCTCCTCCGCGTTGCGCGAGATGGACCCGAAGAACCGCCTCCTCGCCCGCGGCGCACGGCTCCGGGTCCCGGCGGAAACCGTCCGCGACATCCAGCTCGCCAGCTCCGGCCTGTTAGACGGGAAAATCGGCGGCCGCAGCGTCTTCCCGCCCGCCCCCGGCTACCTCTTCCAGCGGCCCGTCTCCTACGGCCCGAAGACCTGGGACGTCGAGACCGACTCGAACCGCTACCGCCGCGCGCTCTACACCTTCCGTTTTCGCTCGGTGCCGTACCCGATGCTCGTCGCCTTTGACGCGCCGGCCGGCACCGCCTCCTGCGCGCGCCGCAACATCTCCACCAGCCCCATGCAGGCGCTCGTCACGCTCAACGAGCAGGTCTCCGTGGAAGCCGCGCTCGGCCTTGCCCACCTCATCCTCACCGACTCCGGCACCCTGGAAGAAAAGCTGGCCCGCGCATTTGTCCGCTGCACCTCGCGGGTGCCGGACGCGGAGGAAATCGCCACCCTCGTCGCCGTTCACCAGACCACCCGCGCCGCCGATCCCGCCGAGGCAAAACTGCTGCTGGAGAATCACCAGCCCGTCACCCTCGACCTTTCCGCCCACCCCTTGCCGGACCTAGCCGCCGCCGCCGCCGTCGCCCGCGTCCTCCTCAATCTCGACGAAACGATCACCCGGAACTAAATCCCAAGCCCCCTGATCCGAACGGAGAGCTTCGCCTTATCCACTCTTCTACTGTCTCCTGTCTCCTGTCTCCTGTCTCCTGTCTCCTGTCTCCTGTCCCCTGTCCCCTGTCTCCTGTCCCCTGTCTCCTGTCTCCTGTCCCCTGTCCCCTGTCCCCTGTCCCCTGCCATGCTCCCGCCCTCCACCCTCGCCGACCTCCAGCGCTCGTACTCGCGCCGCTGGTTCATGAAGGAATGCGGAGTCGGCCTCGGCTCCGTCGCGCTGGCCTCGATGCTCGGCGAAGCACATGGCGCTGCGCCCGCGATCAACCCGCAGGCACCCAAGGTCCCTCCGCTTCCGGCCAAGGCGAAGAACGTCATCTTCCTCTTTATGGGCGGCGCGCCCAGCCACATCGACCTCTTCGACAACAAGCCCGTGCTGCGCGAGATGGACGGCAAGAACCCGCCGGCCGAGCTGCTGAAGGGCTACCAATCCGCCTTCATCCGCCCCGAAAACAAGCTGCTCGGCTCCAAGTTCCCCTTCAAATACTACGGCCAAAGCGGCATGGAGATGGCGGAGATCCTGCCGCACATCGGCTCCCATGCGGATGACATCGCTCTCATCCGCTCGATGCACACCGACGCCTTCAACCACGCCCCCGCGCAGATCCTGATGTCCACCGGATCCCAGCAGTTCGGCCGGCCTTCGCTCGGCTCGTGGGTGTCCTACGGCCTGGGCTCGGAGAATGCCAACCTGCCGGGCTTCGTGGTGATGTCCTCCGGCACCAAGGGCCCATCCGGCGGCAACGCGAACTGGTCCTCGGGCTTCCTCCCGACCGTCCACGACGGCGTCACATTCAACTCCACCGGCGATCCCGTCCTCTATCTCTCCAACCCGAAAGGCATCACCCGGGAGGCGCAGCGCCGCACCATCGACGCGGTGAATTTCCTCAACCACAAGCGCTACGAATCGATCGGCGATCCCGAGATCAACTCCCGCGTCGCCGCCTTCGAGATGGCCTTCCGCATGCAGGACGTCGCGCCGGAGGTCACCGACATCTCGCTGGAGCCGCAGAGCGTCCGCGAGATGTATGGCGCGGAACCGGGCAAGCGCTCCTTCGCGAACAACTGCCTGCTCGCCCGCCGCCTCATCGAGCGCGGCGTCCGCTTCGTCGAGTTGTTCCATGAGTCATGGGACCAGCACGGCAACCTGACCGCCGACCTGAAGAAGAATTGCCTCGACGTCGACAAGCCCTGCGCCGCCTTGATCAAGGACCTCAAGCAGCGCGGCCTGCTTGATGAGACGCTCATCATCTGGGGTGGCGAGTTCGGGCGCACGCCGATGGTGCAGGGCGGCAACGACGGTCGCGACCACCACCCCAATGCCTTCACCATGTGGATGGCCGGCGGCGGCGTGAAAGGCGGCGTCCAGCTCGGCAAGACCGACGAACTCGGCTTCAACGCCGTCGAGGACAGGGTCCACGTCCACGACCTCAACGCCACCATCCTCCACCTGTTAGGCTTCGATCACACCAAGCTCGTCCACCGCGCCCAAGGCCGCGACTTCCGCCTCACCGACGTCCACGGCCACGTGGTGACGAAGGTGCTAGCGTGAGAAGGGGCGGCAGAACCGGGCAGGTCCGCAGAGAAATCAAGTCAACAGCCCCGGTCCAAGCCGCGGCTTGGTGGGCGGGCTTTGGAACTTTCGGCTTTCACCTTGAATCCTCCTCAGAGATAAAGTGCCAGGCATTCAAGTTTAATGACTGGCACGCGATTGGCGGCACGTCGTTCTACCCCATGGACCGCCGGAGGTTCTCGGACTGCTGCGATGATTCGCGGCTCTCGAATGCACCGGTGACGACCGCTTCCCGGGTGGACCGGAGGCGCCCCCCGCAGATCGCCTCCGCCGGCCAGAACGGCGGACTTAACCCTTCACTCAAAAAGCTGCGAATCATGGCAGCAGTCCAAGAGCGGCTGCGCCGCGTACCATCGATTCCACCCCAAACCCATGACCTGTTTCCCCCGGCTCCTCATCGCGTGATCGACCGGAGCGCGTCGGCATCTTGCTCGCGGAACAAGAGGCCGGCGTGGTAGAAAATGAAGTCCCGGCCTAACGAGGGATCATCGCCCTGGGGATCACGAAGTCCGCCACGGGTGCCATCGCGAAGAAACGCGAGCAAGGCATCGGGGCCGAGTTGTTTCGCGGCGGCGATCAGTTCCTCTTCCGTGGCGAAGAGTGGAATATGCACGAGCGGGTCCCTGCCCTTGTTATTGTCGAGATCGATCGTGCCGATCGCCAGCAGCATCCATGCGCGCGGCACCGGCGGCAGGGCATCGATTTTCCGCCGCACCGCTTTCATCTTGGGCACGCGATCCTTGGGAATAGGCGAGGTGCGTCCGGCTGCCCGATAGTACAGGTATTGATACCATCCGGTCCATTCTTCGATGGCTCTCCCGGCGGCAGGATCGCCTAGCCAAAGATGGAATCCCTCAAATCCCAACATCCCGGTGGCGACTTTCGCGACCGTGTATGGCTCCGACTCCAGTTCCATGGATCCGTCGGATCGTTGGGTCACAAAGTAACGGCTGGGAAACGTTTCCGCATCATCGTCTACCCGGGTGTAAATCGCCCGGAGCGCCTCGGGTTCCTCCATGTTGTAGAGCCGCATCATGGCGAGGGTGCGGACCTTGGGGTCAGGATGCCCGGCGAGGATTTTTTTCAACTCCGGCAGATCCGTTTTCACGGCAATCGATTGTTCATAATGCTCCCAGGAGATTTTCAGATCCGGATCATCTGCAAAGTAATCGGGAGTCCTCTGCGACAGGATATCGTCGTAGGTCAGATAGGAGATCTTGCCGGAATGGCGCTCATAGGCCTCGGCGCATGTTTCCGCGCGGAGTCCGGAAAGTAACGCCGTGAACGCGAAGATCCAAAAGACCGCCCGGATCAACCGGGGATGAGGTTGAAGCATGCTGAACTGTGATCCAATGAACCCCATCGACAAGCGTATTGCGCTCGACAAGTTCCCCTTGCGGATGGCGGCGCGTTCCTCGACCCAGCCCGCTACCTTCATTCCCCCGAATCCATCCACGGGCTGGATGCCGCTCTTCACCGGGGAAGGCGAGCGCAAGTATTGCTTTTTTATATCCAACAGAATGCCAGGCATACGACAGAGCGCCAGGCATTCAGTCACATCGGACAGATCGAAGAGAGGATCGGAAATGATCGTCGACACCAACGGTCCTCCCGCCCGACGAGGCGTGAGGGGCGAGGATTTACCGCGACTTGCAAACGACCACGCAGCAGCTAGTCTGCCGGGGTGAACCCGCGCCTCCAAATCGACCCGGCCATCTGCCACGGCAAGCCCGTGATCCGCGGAACCCGGGTCTTGGTTTCCACGATCCTCGGGGCGCTTGGCGGCGGCGACACGATCGATGCCGTGCTGGAAGACTACCCCAACATCACCCGGCAAGACGTCGAAGCCGCCCTTGAATTCGCAAGCCAGCTTTCTGACTACCAGGCGTCCGCCTACGAAGCTGTGGCATGAAGTTCTTCCTCGACGAGAACTTCCCCAAGGCTGCGGCAGGCATGCTCGAGAGTTTGGGCCACGTGGTGTTCGACCTCAGGGGGACGGAGCGCGAAGGATCACCGGATGCCGATGTTTTCGCCGAAGCCCAGCGTCTTGAAGCGGTCTTCTTGACCACCGACAGGGACTTCTTCCATACGATCCCTCACCTCTTCCCGCTCCATGCCGGAGTGATCGTCATTGCCCTTCGCCAACCCAATCGGGCCGCCATCCTCGAAAAGTTGTCGTGGATTCTGGACCGCTTGCAGCCCGGAGAATTCGCCAACCGGACGATCCAGCTTCGTGATCGGACTTGGATTGCGATCCCAATGCTTGAATCAGAAAGATAGCTTCAAGCGCATGCCCACGCCGGACGCCCGGCCGGTGATCGATCTCAAGAAGCTGCCCGGCTTGTGACGCGGGATGGTGATAGCGTTCCCCCCGCCGATGCCGTAAGCAGCCACCCATGATCGAAGCGCTCGATGGGTTTAGGCGGAAGTGGTGGTTCGTATGCCTCGGGCTCTTGGCCTTTGCGGCCAGCGCCGAGGGCCATGCGATGAAACAGGTGCGCGCCGAGATCCGCGCCGAGGACGGGGCTTGGAATGCCTCGGTGTGGCTGGAGGCCTGGGCGCTCTATCCGGAAGACGGGCCGAAGGTGCCGCCGGGGACGCCAGGTGATCCGAAGATGTCGGGAAACGCCTGGGTCGCCGGGCTGGACGCGGACGACCACCGGGTGATGCGGGAAACCGCGGAAGAGTTTCTCAAAGAGGCCTTCATCCTCACACTCGCCGGCCAGCGGCTGGAGGCGGGCTTCGCGTTTCCCGACTACAGCGTCGAGCGGCCGGAGTTGAAGGAGACCGACGAAGGCGCGGCCGTGGTCCGAATCGATCTAATAGGAAAGCTTCCACCCGGTGCCTCGGGACCGCTTGAGCTGGTGTGGAATGATGATGAGGACGAACCGCTCGCGCTCGAGGTCATCACCCCGCGACCGGGCAAGAAGCCGAAGATCTCCGTGATGCGCCTCGCACCGCGCGACGAGCCGACGGAGTTGATGGTGATCGAGTCCAGCGGCGTGGTCGAGGAAACCAAGGAGTCGTCGCTCGGCGGCTGGGTTGTCGCGGGCTTTGAACACATCCTGCCGAAGGGCCTCGACCACATCTTGTTCATCCTCGGCCTGTTCCTTTTGCAGCCGACATGGAAGCCGCTGCTGTGGCAGACCAGCGCCTTCACCGTGGCTCACTCGATTACGCTGGCGCTGGCGATCCTCGGCATCGTCACCGCACCGTCCAGCGTGGTGGAGCCGATGATCGCGCTGAGCATCGCCTACGTTGGGCTCGAGAATCTTTGGGTGAAGGAGCTCAAGCCGTGGCGGGTCGCTTTGGTATTCGGCCTCGGCCTGCTCCACGGCCTGGGCTTCGCTTCGGTGATGCAGGAGCTGGACCTGCCGGAAGGGGAAATCCTCCAGCCGTTGGTGGGCTTCAATATCGGCGTCGAACTCGGCCAGATCACCGTGCTGGTGCTGGCATTCGCGCTGACTTTCGAATTCATGAAGGAGCCGGGCTTCGAGAAGTTCCGGAAGATTGCCTCTGGCTTGATCGGCATCGTCGGCCTCTACTGGACGGTCGAGCGGATCATGGGCTGATACTACAGATCCAGCATCAGCGAGACATGCGCGGCGGTCAGCTCGCCCATCGTCCGGCAGTCGTGGAAGACATCGGTGCCGTGGAATTTCTCAAGGTCGGCCGCCAGCGAGACGACGTGGTCGCGCGGAGCCAGTTCCTCGCGCCGCATGATCCCTAACAGCGCCTTCAGCCGCAAATTCTCGACCTTGGCACGGCGGGTCATTTGGGAACGTTCCTCGGCCACGTACTGGTCGATGGTTTTGCGGTTCAGCACGTCGAAGGCGAGTTTGGTGACGGTGCGGTTCGAGTCGAAGCGGTAGGCGAGGTAGATCTTGCCGCGGCGCTCGTAGCTCTGCTGGTCGAAGTCGATCGGGCGGACGCGGTACTGCACCTCCTCGAAGTCCGGCGTGATGTCGACCACGTAGTTGACGCTGCGCATGTCGCCGAGCAGGCGGATGAAGCAGCGCTCGTTGAACTTGGTGAATTCCTTCGCGATGCGGACCTTGTTGAGCTCCGGGCGCGGCAGGTGGTTCTTCAGGAATACGTCGCCCGGGACGCCCGCGATGTGCTCCTCGATCAGCGTGTTGCCGTTGACCAGGTAGTTGATGCGGTTCGGCGAGAGAATGTGCTCGAGCTCCAACCCGTAGATCCGCGAGGCGTCGGCCTGCTTGACGTAGAAGTAGTCCGAGTTGTCGTTGTAGAGGTTGGTGATCCGGATCCGGAACGGCCTTGAATTGCCGAACTCACCGAAGTCGATGCGGTCGACGGTGAGGTGCTCGTGGAGATCGGTCTCGCCGCCGATTTTCAACTCGGCGTAGATCTTGGTCAGCTTCGGCCGCAGCTCAAGCATCAGCTCCTGCGGGTAAAACACGGTGAGCCACAGCGTCTCCTTCCCGCGCGGGTCCTCGTAGGGCATCGAGCCGGCGAAACGCGTCAGGTCGTCATAGACCAGCGGGATGTTGCGCAGGCGGTCGAAGTGGTAGAGGTACTGGCGGAGGGAAGGGGAGACGTCGTACTTGATCTTGCGGCGGGAGATCACGGGGGGAGGATGGCGGTTTAAGGGAAAGGGGCGAAGCCTGAATCACCGGGCGACGGCATCCTTGTGCTCAGTGGCGCAAGGCGGGTAGTCAATCGTAGTCAATCGTAGTCAATCGCAGTTAATCGCAGTTAATCGGCTGATGTAGTTGTTTTGGATAGCCGCCACACACCTGCGCGAGTCGTTCCTTCCACTTCGACAATTCCGCGCTTTTTGAGGAACTGAAGCAAGTTCCCGATTTTTCGGGCTTTTTGAGCTTCACCAAGCAGATCGGAAAGCTTGGGCGCGAGGAGATCGAAGAACTCGGTCCGAGTTCCGGATTCAAATTTTCTCAGGTATTCAAGGATCAGATCGCGGTAGTAGCGGTCATCGAAAGCCCTCGCCCGGATGTAGCCGGCCTTTTCATCGGTCGCGGCAGCGATCTCGGCGGCGACGTGTAGATTCGGCTTCCTTCCTTCGACGAGGCCGTCCTTGCGCAAGTGCTTGAGGGTTTCTCCGTCGATTTGGCGGTCGCTCCCTTTTTGAAGCTGGTCGATGGCCAGGACGTCGGGAAGCGGGAGATCCGTGCGGGCGAGAAGCAGGCGGCTGTAGTTCTCGTCGATGAACCGGCCGTAGAGAGTTAGCCTGACCTTGCCGGGGTCGGAGAGATCGTAGTCGGGCAATGGCAAATAGCGGCGGCGCTGGCTGAGGAACATGTCGCGGATGCCGTAGCCCATGGTGTCGATCATTCCGAGGGTTCGCATGGCGACGGTAAGGAAGCGGTTGCGGTAGTGTTGGGGGGAACGCTCGGTAAGGACGTAGTCGGTCGGCGTGCCTTCGAAGAACGATCCGGCGTTTTCAAAGATCAGGCGGTCGGGACGCTCGGTGAGGATGATGCGAGAGTGCAGCGAGTAGTCCTGATGCGCGACGCAGTTGTGGAGGGCTTCAAGGACGGCGTCTTGTTCGTATTTGTCGACTTCCACCGGGAGGAGTTGGTTGAAGGGAAGCAGCTTCAACCTCAGATTCCGGATTCGCTGGAAGACGTGACTGGTGGTGAGGATGAAAGGCGGGCCGAAATGCTGATATGAGCGTTCCTCGCCTTCGAGTTTCCAAGTGATCTCGCCGACCGAGGGAAGGAGGTGGTGAACCGATTCCTCTTTCCCGAGGAGAAGCAAGGCGGTGCGGGTCAAGCTGCCCTTGATGGTGATCTTGGCTCGGTCGAGGAAAGCGGCATCATCGCCATCGGGAATCGATGCGGCTTGGGTAGCGTAGCGCTGGCCATACTGGGCACGGGCTTTCGCGAGCGCGGTGGAATCGAGATCGGCGAGAGTGGCGGTGGAGCAAATTCCGGCCGACCAGTCTTCGGCGGGTGACTGGGCACGGATCTGGTCGAGCTTGGTGAGCTCCAGCGGCCCGAGACTTTCTCCACTGCGGGCGTAGTAGTGGCCCTTCCAGGAAACGGGAGTGCCGCGGGGAGATGCCGGGATCTCGAAGAGAAGGAGGCGTTTGCCGTCGAGCCGGCCTTCGTGGATGTCGCGGAGGCCGTGGGAAGGCTTGGTGTCCTGATGGATCTGCTGTTTCAGTCCGTGAAGCCGGGCAGTGTCCGCGCGGTAGTCCGTGCCAACGGGCTTCCGGGTTTTATTGCTGACCCCGAAGACGAGCCACGCGCTCTCCCGGGCTCGGAGATTCGCTTCGTTGGCAAGCGCGGAAACGTAGCGGCCGATCTTGTCGGTATCGTAATCATTGCTGGCTTCCTTGAACTCGACGCACTCGTTCTCCCATTCGGAAACGAGACGGGCGAAGGTTTTTGGGAAGTCGAAAGGGCTCATGAAGTCGCATGCAAGTTAAACGAGATAAGCGTCCAGCAGCAAGGAATGAGAAGTGGGAGTCTTTACCACCGAAAGGGAGGACCCCATCCAACGACGCGGATGAGGTCCTGAGGGGCGGGATCGCTGGGGTTCGGGCGCGCCCTGGGACGCACCGCTAAAGGATGCGGCTCAATCCGTCTTCAACACCAGTTCCTTGAACTGCACGACCATCGCCGGGCCGGCGTGGATCTGGAGGGCGAGCAGGCCTTCCTTGGGGGCGTTCTTGGGGTCGTTGTCGGTGACGTCGACGGTTTGCTTGCCGTTGATGAAGTGCTGCACGTGGTTGCCCTTGGCGACGATTTTGTATTCGTTCCACTGCTCGTCCTTGATCGTGGCTTGGATCTCGTTGCTGTCGCCGACCTGGCCGGTGACGGTCGGCTTGCCGTTCTCACCGATGGTCGTCTTCTCGCCCCGCTTGGCGAGGATGCCGCGGCCCTTCTCCTCATAGAGGATGCCGCTGTAAGTTTTGCCGGCCTCGAAGTCGGCCTGATAGCCGCTGATGACCGGACCGGACGGGCCGGGGGCGAGGGCCTTGGAGCGGTACTGCACGCCGCTGTTTCCCTTCTCGATGCGATACTGGAAGGTCAATTCGAAGTCGCCTACGGTGCCGTCTTTCCAGACGAGGAAGGTGTTGTGGGAGATTTTGGCGTCGCCGTCGGCGGCGGTCTTGCCGGTGATGGCGCCGTCCTCGACCGACCAGAGCTTGGGATTGCCCTCCCAGCCGGTGAGGTCTTTGCCGTTGAAGAGGGATTTTTCGCCGGCATGGAGCGAGCTGGCGGCGAGGAGGAGAAGAAACGCGGAGGTTTTCATGGTGGCGGGGTGACGTGGAGAAAGCCGGAGTTCTTTCGGATCCGCAGTTGTTTTCACGCCGCTCTTCTGCAGCGGCTTCTCAGTGGCCCCCCGAGAGACCCGCGGCGGCAGCCATCCGGCGCTTGCGACGTTGCCACCCGACCAGCGCGAGGATCCAACCGGCTGTATACAGCACGACGACAGCCCAATAGGCGACGAAGACGTGCCTAACCACGACTCCGGGATCCAGCTCACGGGTCTCCCACCGAAACGCAGGGGGAACGCCCGTCCCGTCGCCGGAATGGACCGAGGCCAAATTGTAGGGGTAGATTCTGAAGCCGCGCGGTTCGGTCGACGTCCTTGGAAACGGCTGCTGGCAAATGGAGATCACCTTGTGCTCGGACGCGGAAACGAACAGTTGGTTGCGGCTGGTCGAATAGGAGAGCGACAAGCTTGGCGTCGGCATTAAGCCCCATGCCCACACCCCGAAGACCAGGCCCGGAATACCCAGCAGAAACAGCCGCGAACGATACCACGGGCGAATCATCGGCGTGGCTCAGCCTACCTGACGAAGCCAGTTCTGAAGGTTGTAGTAGTTCGTGACGCGGGTGATTTTCCCGCCGCGCGCTTCGAAAAAGGCTCCGACGCGGAGGTGATACGTCTGGCCGCGGGCTTCCGGCAGGCCGGGGTCGGTGGCGAGGTATTCGCCGCGGATGTAAAATTCAGCGGCGGCGCGGTTGTCGGGGCCGGTGAAGATGACGAGGTCTTCCACGGTCTCGCGGTAGCAGCGGTCCATCCGGGTGAGGAAGGCGCGGAAGGCTTCCTTGCCGGTCTCGACCCCGCCTTCGTTGATTTCGTGGGCGATGTCTTCGGCCAGCAAGTCGAGCAGGGCTTCGCGGTCGCCGGAGTTGAAGGCGGCGTAGTAGGTTTCGATCAGGGATTTCATGAGGTGGGGGAAAAGTGGTCCCAACCGCCGGCGAGGCGGGTGGTTTTGCCGGGCGCGATCAGGCGGCCGATCACGCTGAGCGGGAGTTTGGGAAAGGCGGCGGACCAGGCGGGGGCGGCGGCTTGCCAGCGGCGCGGGGAGACGGTGAGCAGGAGCTCGTAGTCCTCGCCATCGCCGAGCGCCTGCTGGCGGGTGCAGCCGCGGGTGGCGGGGATGATTTCACCGAGCTCGAAGCCGCAGCCACTGGCTTCGGCGAGGCGCGGGAGGTCTTTCGCGAGGCCGTCGGAGAGGTCCATCATCGCGGACGGCCGGAGGTGGCGGACCAGCCAGGCGGCCTCGGCGAGACGCGGGGTGAAGGTGAGGTGCTTGCCGGTGATGGAGCCACCGAGGCGGCCGGTGACGAGCACCAGGTCGCCGGGTTTTCCGCCGGAGCGGAGGGTCAGGTGCGGGCGCTCGACGAGGCCTTCGCCGGCGACGGAAATCACCGCGCCAGAGGGCAAGCGGCAGGTCTCACCGCCCGCAAGCACGCCGCCGTGGGTGGCCAGGCATTTGCGGATCCCGCGGTAAAGGCCGTCCATCCAGGCGACCGGGCGATTGGCATCGACCGCCACCGTGACCAGCAGGTGCTCCGGCCGTCCGCCCATCGCGGCGAAGTCACTCAGCACGCGGGCGACTGCCTTCCAGCCGACTTTCGCGGCGGGGGTCTCCGGCAGGAAATGCACGCCTTCGACCAGCGCGTCGGTTTTCAAAAGGCGGAGCGGACCGCGGCCGGGGTCGACCACCGCGCAGTCGTCGCCGGGGCCGACGATGAGCGATTTCCCGCCGGGGAAGCCGCGGAGGATGCGCGCGATAAGGGCGTCTTCGCCAAGGTCACACAGGCGTTTCATGCTACTCCGGCGCGGGGATTTCGACGAAGCCGGACCGGGCGAGCAGTTGGATGCTCACCGTGGCGGCATTGAAGAGGAAGTGAACCGAGATGCAGGCCCAGATCGAGCCGGTGAACTCGTAAAGCAGGCAGAGGATCACCGCGAGGGCGAACAAGGGCAGCAGGGCGACCACGTTGCCGTGGGCGGCGGCGAAAACCAGCGAGGAGAAGAGGATCGCGCCGACGGGTCCGCAGAATCGCTTGGCGGCGGGGTAGAGGTAGCCGCGGAAGATGACCTCCTCGGCCAAGGGGGCGACGATCACCGCGGCGATGGCCATCAGGACGATCACCAGCGGATCCTTCGCTTCTTGAAGGAGCTTCACCGCTTCCTGCATCGAGTCGATCCCGAGACTGCGCTCGAGCCAACCGTTCCAGCCGGCGAGGTGGAGCGCACCCATCAGGCACCACATGAAGAAGACGGTCAGCGGCGCGATGGCGAAGGCGAGCGGCCACATTTTCCAGCGCAAGCCGAGCCACTCGGTCAGCTTGACCCGCCAGAGGACAAAAGCGCCGACCATGCCCATGAGCAGCAGTTGGAAGAAGATCGAGGCCACGAGCACCTCCGGCCCGAATTTCTTTTCAAGCGGGATCTCCTCGCCGCCGGGCATCGAGGTCAGCGCGAAGTAAACGAGGAAGACGAGACCGATCAGCGACAGATCGATCAGCCGGTAGTAGCTCACCGGGACCCGCAGGCGGCCGAGTGGAGCGGCCGCCTCCGGAGCAGGTGGCGGCGGGGTGGATGAAGCAGGCGGCGCGTAGGGGGAATCACGGCTCTCCGCCCGGGTGATCGGCAGCGGCGGAGGCAGGGTGGGGGAGTGGATCGCCGCGGCAGGAGCGGGTTCGATTTGCGGCAGCGGAGCAGGGCGGTCCATGCCGAGCGCCTTCCGGATCAGCCAGAAGGCGAGGAAAATCAGGGCTGCGGCGAGAAAGGTGCCCATGATGACCATCGACGCCCCGTCAGGAGCGGCAGGCACGCTGGGGGAGGGGACCGAGGAAGCAAAAGCGGTAAGCATGAACGCGCCGGACCTTTAACCCGCCGCCGCCCGGGAGCCAGTGGGAAATCCACCGCGTATTTTTAATTAATAATTTATGATTATCGACATTTCTTGCGATTTTCTAAAAAACCTCCACCTTCCGCGACATCGACTCCCACGCGCCAAAGCCGGCTGCCAATCCGTATCGCCAGATTCTGCGTCGCCACGTGCCGGAGCCGCTACTGGCGTTGCTGGTTTTCGTGATGGGCGTCTGGCTTTGGAACAACCATTTCGGGCCGGCCATTGCCTATGACCAGCAGACTTGCCGGATGGCGCTGCTCAAGATCGACCGCGACCTCCGGCTGGCTGAGGCCACCGACCATTTACCGCCGCTGCTGCGCTCCGCATTGGCGATCGAGGATCGCGAGGCGGCGCTGAAGACCGCGGTCGATGCGCTCGACGTGCTGGGTGCGGAGAATGCCCTCGATGAAGAAGGGAAGTATGCCCTCGCCATCCTCGAGGCGCTCCGTCGTGGCCTCAATCCCGCGCAGGGAACCTTCCTCGACCTCGGCCTCCCGGGGCCACCCGAGGTCGGGGCGGTCATCCGCCGGATCGCGGCTGGCGAAGATCCTTGGTGGGACCGCGAGTATCTCAAGCAAACCGGCCGGCTGAGCACCAGTGAGATGGCCCTGCACGCGGGCACGACAGAGGGAGATCCGCGGAATCATGAACTTGCCTTGCGCGCCATCGTCGTTCGCGGTGCCGTTTGGCTGCTGGTCATCGCCGGTCTCGGCTTCCTCCCCCGGGTTTTCCGTGCTTTCGGCCGGGCGCTCCGGAGTCGCGGCAGTGGCTACGTCGGGTCATGGCCGATGGCCTTGGGACTTGGCGTCTTCCTGAGTGCGTATCTGGCTTCGATCGGCTTCGGGCGAACGATCGATCTCCTGATTTCAGGCAACCTGTCGGGCGACGGCGCGGCTCCGGTCATCCTGCCGCCGTGGCTGTTCGCCCTGATGGATGCGGCGACCCGATTCCTGCCGCCCTTGGTCGCGCTTGGCTTTCTGTTCCGCCGGGGGCGTCATGCGGTGGACCGCCTCGGGCTCGCCGCCCGGCCGGATGGAGTGCTGGTATTGGGCACCTTCGCCTTGCTCGCGGTCGTGGACCTCATCCTCAAGCATACCCTCGGGGCCTCTGCCGCACCCGATCCCACCGGCGGCCTTTCCTCCATGGAATCCGGGCCATCCGGTCTGGTACTGGCGATCACCTCGGCCTGCATCGCGGCTCCGGTTGCGGAGGAAATAATCTACCGCGGGGTGCTTTTCCGCTCCGTCGCCAACCGGTTGCGTGTCCCCGCCGCAACCTTGATCTCGGCGACGGTGTTTGCCATCGTGCACTTTTACTCCGCCTACGGATTGATCTCCGTGGGCATTTTCGGCGCGGCCTGTGCTCTCTGTTTCGCGGCCACCGGCCGACTTACCACGGCCATTCTGCTCCACGTGCTTTACAATTCCGCCATCAAGATTCCGGAATGGATTGTCTATCACGCGCCGCTTTGACCCGGGAACGGGTTCCTCTCGCCAAGCGCGGCTCGTTTCTCTATTTCGTAGTTCCTCTCCTATGAGTTCCACACCCTTCGAAGCCCCCACGCTTGAAGCCCTCGCAAGTCTGCTGCCCGCGTACGAATTCCAAGCTTTCATCGCCCAAGGCGGCATGGGTGCCGTTTACAAGGCGCGCCAAAGATCGCTCGACCGCGACGTGGCGATCAAAATCTTGCCGCGCGAACTCGGGGAAGACCCCGATTTCCGCAAATCCTTCGAGACCGAAGCCCGCGCGATGGCCCGGCTCAACCACCCGAACCTGATCGGAGTCTACGACTCGGGTGACGTGGACGGCATGCTCTACATCGCCATGGAGTATGTGAACGGGAAATCGCTCTACTACTCCGCCTACAACCTTGCCGTCGATCCCCCCCAAGCCGCCACCATCGTCAAGGGCATCTGCGACGGCCTGGCCCATGCCCACGAAAACGGCGTCATCCACCGCGACATCAAGCCCGCCAACATCCTCCTCACCCCGAAGCGCGAACCGAAGATCGGCGACTTCGGGCTCGCCCGGCCGAGCGGCACCGAAGGCCCGGGTCTGATCATGGGCACGCCGGGCTACACGGCTCCGGAGGTGATGGATCGTCCGGATCATGCCGACCGCCGCTCGGATATCTATGGGGTGGGCGTTATCCTTTACGAATTGCTCACCGGCCGTAAGCAAGAGCCGAATTGCCCCCAGCCGTCCGCCGTCGGCGGTTGTGACAAGGCTTTGGATACGATCTGGCAAAATGCCACCCATCCGAATCCTGCCTTCCGCTACGCCGATGCCGGCCTGATGTCGAAGGCGCTCGAAGAATGGATGACCAAAGGGCCGGCCAACTCCGCCCGCAAGCTGGTCGGCGCTGCTTCGAATGCTCCCGCCAAGCGTGCCGCCCTCGCCGTTCCAGCCGCAAAGCCAGCCGCCAGTGCCAAACCCGCCGCCGGCATTCCGGCAAACGGCACCGACACCCCTGCCGCCGCGGTCCCGCAGTTCGAGGTGGGCGGCGGAAACTGGAGCCTGGTGCGGAACCTGGTGATCATCGCCATCCTGCTTATAACCATCGCTTTCACCTGGAAGACCTACAAGCGCACCCTCGCCGAGCGTGAGGATGCCAAACGCATCGCCATCGAACAGGAGGCGGAAAGGCGTGCCCTGGCCCAAGCCGAAGCGCGTAATCTGGCAGCCAACCCGCCCCCGACTCCACCTGCTGTGGATCCAGTGCCGACCATCCCGGTCGTCCCCGAGCCGCCCAAGAAAGAGAGCCCCTTGGAAGCCCTCGACCGCCTGAAGCGAGACCTTGCCGCCGGCAAGCGCGAAGAAATGCCCGAAGGCACCGTTCGCCACGGCGAGTCGGACTTCTTCCTGATCCCCACCCCGATGACCTGGCAACAGGCGTCCTCCTTTGCCGATGCCCACGGCGGCCATCTGCCACTTCCTGCTGCGGAAGAAGATCTCACCTGGTTGTCGAGCCTGGTGCCCGACTCGCCGGCCGAAGGCAACAAGGACTCCGCCCTCTGGGTGGGAGCCGGCCGCTCCGGCCGCAGCGCCTGGGCCTTGGTCGACGGCTCGCCTTGGAAGCTGAAAACACCCGCCGGCACCGGATCCTACCTCGCGGTCGACGACCTCGGCCTGATCCGTGTCCGCAAGGCCGAGGACCGCTACCCCTTCTTCATCCAGTGGCGGCGCGACGGCTCCAATCCAGCCGAACTCGGTGTCGTGCTCAAGCGGACGCGCGAATCACTCGCACTCCCCGTGCCCCTGTTCCCTCCCGGCACGACGGCCTACGAGGCCCGCCACATGCTGGTCGTGCAGCGGGACCTCACCGCCGCCGAGGCCACTGCCTTCGCTGAAATGGCGGGTGGAAACCTGATGGTCCCGGCTTCCCGCGATGAAGCCGGCTGGCTCGCCGAGGAACTCGCGCCGCTATCCTCGACCACGGGTCTCTGGCTCGGTGGCTCCCGCGATGGTGCCGAGTGGAAGTGGGTGACCGGGGAAGGCTGGTCCTTCGCCAACTGGGAAGACGGCTACCCGACCGAAGACGGCGATGGCCTCGTGATTGTGCCCGGAAAGGGCTGGCGGGACGCCGACCCCTCGGAACCCGCCTCCGGCTTCATCATTGAATGGAGCAACGACCGCGAAACCGCCACCGCAATCCCCGAGCCCGGCAACAAGCCGCTGGCCCCCGGAAATCTCGCCGCCAAGTCCCAACAACTCCTCGCCACCCTCGAGCAGGAGCGCCAGCGCGACCTCGCCACCAACGCCAAGAACTTCGGCTCCAGCCTCGACACCTGGTACCGCCGCCTGAATCGCGCCGACAGCACTCGCTGGGGAAACGATGTCGTCAACCTCAAGGGGCTGGTCGTCCGCAACCGCGTTCCGGACAGAATCACCCCCCAATCCGGCATCAAATTGTCCGAAGACATGGCGAAAATCTGCTCAGACAGCCTCACCAAGCAGCAATCCATCGACGCCACCTTCACTCTGAAGGCCACCAAAATCCGCGACGCCTACATGGTCCGGCTGAAGGAAGCGCAGGCGGATGCCAAGACCCGGGGCCAGGCCGAAATCGCGAAATCAATCACTGACGAAATGGAAGCCACCGAGGACCTCGGGGATTGGCTCGAAGCGATGGGCTTGAATTCCACTCCAGACGCCGATCCGGACGCGCCTGCGATTCGGGCGGACGATTTCAAAGCCGGCGGATCCTCGTTTGTCGGGAAATGGAAACTCGCTGGACTGATCCCGATGGTCTGGGACGCGCGTGACGATGGAAGCTTGGTCGGGGTCGGGCTCAATCAGGGCACGGGATCGTGGAAACAAGTCGAGGACAAGGTCAAGGTCACCTTGCAGGACGGCACGACTCTCGAACTGAAAAAGCGCGGATCGTCGTTCGTCGGTGAAGACGGCCGTGGCAACGACATCGAACTCGTCCCCGCGGACTGAGCCCTCGATCAGCGGTTCTTCAGAAACTCCGCCACCTGCGCGAAGAACGGCGAAATGACCGCCCGCGCCTCGCCTGCGATGCCGCATTCGTCCATCGCCGCCTCCATCAGGCTCAGCCACCTCGCGCGCTCCGCCTCACCGATCGCGAACGGCGCGTGCCGCATCCTCAGCCGCGGGTGGCCGCGGTTTTCCGTGTAGGCCTGGTTGCCGAGAAAGCGGAATTGCAGGAACTCCCGCAACCGCGTCTCCGCGCCCTCGAAGTCCTGTTCCGGATACATCGGCCCGAGCAGGTCGTCGGTCCGCACCCGCCGGTAAAAGGCCGCCGTCATCGCCGCCAACCCGTCCGCGCCCACCTCGCGCACCACGATTTCCTCCATCGATTCCATGCGGCGGTCATCGCATCCCCGCGACCCCCCGGCAAGCCCGCGACCGCCGTTGATCAGACCGGCCGGCCTGCATCGCATCACCGTGCCCGCCCCCGCAAACTCCGCTAGCGCCCGCCGCGCTTCCGCCTAACCTCCCGCCGTGCCCGCGAAGAAGTCCACCCCGTCCGCCCCCGTCATCGCCATCCGCGGCGCCCGGCAGCACAATCTCAAGGCCCTCAACCTCGACATCCCGCTCGGCCAACTGACCGTCGTCACCGGCCCCTCCGGCTCCGGCAAGTCCTCGCTCGCCTTCCACACCCTCTACGCCGAGGGCCAGCGCCGCTATGTCGAGACCTTTTCGCCGTACGTCCGCCAATTCTTCGACCGCATGGACAAGCCCGACGTCGACCACATCGACGGCATCCCGCCCGCCATCGCCATCGAGCAGAAAAACTCCATCCGCACCACCCGCTCGACCGTCGGCACCCTGACCGAAATCAACGATTACCTGAAGCTCCTCTTCGCCCGCGCAGCGAAAGGCTACGACCCCGACACCGGCGAGGAAATCCGCCCCGACTCCCCCGATTCTGCCGCCGCCTGGGCCTTCGAAAACCTCCCCGGCGAGCAAGTCCTCGTCACCTTCCCCGTCCCCATCCCCGCCGACACGCAAAGCGCGGACCTCTTCCCCTTCCTCAGCCAGCAAGGCTACCTCCGCATCCTCCTCGACGGCCAGATCCTCCGCACCGACGAACCCGGGACCGCTGGTCTTCAGACCGGCAGCGTGACCGTCATCCAGGACCGCCTGCCCCTCACCAAGCCCAACCGCACCCGCCTCCTCGAAGCCCTCGAGCACGCCTTCACCCTCGGCAAAGGCCACGCCTCCTTTCATTCGAAGTTCGATGTTGGAAGTTCGGCGTTCGATGTTCGTTCATTTTCCTCCACCTGGACCAACCCCGCCACCGGCAACTCCCTCCGCCCGCCTTCCTCAGCCCTCTTCTCCTTCAACAACCCGCTCGGTGCCTGCCCCAAGTGCCGCGGCTTCGGCCGGGTGATCGGCCTCGATCTCGAAAAGTCCGTCCCCGATCCCACCCTCAGCATCAAGCGGGGCGCGATCAAACCCTTCCAAGGCGAGCGCGGCGACGAATGCCAGCGCGATCTTGTCCGCTGCTGCAAGGAGCGCCGTATCGACATCAACACCCCGTGGGAAGACCTCGAAGACGAAGAGCGCGAGTGGATCTACTACGGAGATCGTAGCCACAAGAGGGGCGCGGGCGGCTCGCCCGCAGCCTCCCTCGACGACCTCGAGGAAATGCACCGCAACGGCGAATGGTACGGTATTCAGGGCTTCTTCGACTGGCTCGAAACCAAGGCTTACAAGATGCACGTCCGCATCTTCCTCAGCCGCTACCGCTCCTACACCACTTGCAGCAGCTGCCGCGGCAAGCGCCTCCAGCCCGAGGCCCTCTGCTTCAAAATCGACGGCAAAACCCTGCCCGACCTCTGGACCCTCTCCATCGCCGACCTGGTCCCGTGGTTTTCACTGATCACTGATCACTTGGCACTCGGCACTTCCTCCGACTCCTCCCTCAAGCTCATCCTCACCGAGATCACCAACCGCCTCCACTACCTCGAACAAGTCGGACTCGGCTACCTCACCCTCGACCGCCCCGCCCGCACCCTCAGCGGCGGCGAGATCGAGCGCGTCAACCTCACCACCTGCCTCGGCGCGTCCCTCACCAACACCCTGTTCGTCCTCGACGAACCCACCGTCGGTCTCCACGCCCGCGACATCCAGCGCCTCGTCGGCGTGATGCACGGCCTGCGCGACAAGGGCAACACCCTCGTCGTCGTCGAGCACGAGGAAGCCGTCATGCGCGCCGCCGACCAGCTCGTCGACATCGGCCCCGGCGCCGGCCAGCACGGCGGGACGCTGGTTTTCCAAGGCAAAGTTCCAAGTGAGAAGTTCCAAGTGCCAAAGGAAGGCAAGCGGCCCGCCATCCCGGCCAAGAGGGGCGCGGGCGGCTCGCCCGCAGCCACGGAAACGCCAGCAACAGATCACCGATCATGCGGCACGCTCCCCTGGCTCACCGGCGAGAAATCCATCGCCATCCCCGCCACCCGCCGCCAACCCGGCAAAGCCAAGATCGAGATCCGCGGAGCTTCCCGCCACAACCTCAAGAAGCTCGACGCCGACCTCCCGCTCGGCCTCTTCGTCTGCCTCACCGGCGTCTCCGGCTCCGGCAAGTCGACCTTCGCCCACGACGTCCTCTACGCCAACATCGCCCGCAAGCTGCGCAAGGAGGACACCGATCTCGACCCCGCTCCGCTCAAGGAACTACGGGGAACGCAGTACTTGAGAGACGTTCTGCTCGTGGACCAGTCGCCGCTCGCCCGCACCCCGCGCTCGACCCCCGCCGTCCTGCTCGGTGCCTTCGATCCCATCCGCCAGCTCTTCGCCCAGACCGAAGACGCCAAGGTCCGCGAGCTGACCACCGGCTTCTTCTCCTTCAACTCCGGCGAAGGCCGCTGCGACCGCTGCGCCGGCGCCGGCAGCGAGAAAGTGGAAATGCAGTTCCTCTCCGACCTCCACGTCACCTGCCCCGACTGCAACGGCCGCCGCTACAAGCCATCCACCCTCGACATCCACTACCGGGGAAAATCCATCGCCGACATCCTCGACCTCACCATCGAAGAAGCCCTCGTCTTCTACGGCGAAAGCGGAGCGCCAGCTCCAGCCGGCTCTAACAAGAGGGGCACGGGCGGCTCGCCCGTCCTTTCCCCTCCCACTTTAAAACGCCACCAGCAAATCACCAAACTCCTCCAGCCCCTCCAAGAAGTCGGCCTCGGCTACCTCAAGCTCGGCCAGCCCCTCAACACCCTCTCCGGCGGCGAATCCCAGCGCCTCAAGCTCTGCCAGCTCCTCGCCGACACCAAGAGGGGCACGGGCGGCCCGCCCGTTTCCAAGCTCCTCATCCTCGACGACACCACCAGCGTCTCCAAGAGGGGCACGGGCGGCTCGCCCGTTTCCAAGCTCCTCATCCTCGACGAGCCCACCACCGGCCTCCACTTCTCCGACATCGAGCGCCTGCTCGGCGTCTTCCAGCGCCTCGTCAATGCCGGCCACAGCCTGCTGGTCATCGAGCACAATCTCGACGTCATCAAGTGCGCCGACTGGATCCTCGACCTCGGCCCCGAAGCCGGCAAGCACGGCGGCCAGCTCGTCGCCGAAGGTCCGCCTGAACACATCGCGCAACAAGCCACCGAGACCGCCCGCTTCCTCAAGCCCGTTCTAAGCCCGGACAAGTCGTCCGCCAGCAAGCCCGCCAAAAAACCACTGATCACTGATCACTCGGCACTCGGCACTTCCATCCAGCTCCGCGGCGCCCGCGAGCACAACCTCAAGAACATCTCCCTCGACATCCCGCGCGACCAGTTCGTCGTCGTCTCCGGCCTCAGCGGCTCCGGCAAATCGACCCTCGCCTTCGACATCCTCTTCGCCGAAGGCCAGCGCCGCTTCCTCGACTCGATGTCCGCCTACGCCCGCCAGTTCGCCGAGCAGCTAGAGAAGCCCGAGCTCGACTCCCTCGCCGGCCTGCCGCCGACCGTCGCGATCGAGCAGCGCGTCTCCCAAGGCGGCATGAAATCGACCGTCGCCACCGTCACCGAGCTGTGGAATTTCATCCGCCTCCTCTACGCCAAGCTCGGCACCCGCTACTGCCCCGACTGCCAGGTCCCGGTCGAAAAGCAATCGCTCGCCGCCATTGAGAATAGCATCCGCCAGCTCCTCAAAAAAGGCCCCGTCTCGATCCTCGCCCCCGTCATCCGCGGTCGCAAAGGCTACCACACCGAAGTCGCCGAATGGGCGCTCAAGCAGGGATATACCAGACTTCTAGTAGACAAACAATTCCGCGACGCCGAAGGCTTCACCCGCCTGGAGCGCTTCAAGGAGCACGACATCGACGTGGTGGTCGCGGAAGTTCAGAAAGAAGTGCCGGGTGATCAGTCATCAGTGATCAGTGGCAAGGCAGGGAAAAAGGCCGCCTCGGATTCTTCACTGATCACAACCGAGCGGAGCGAGATGGAGCCGCAAACTCCTCTTCGGCAAACCGGCTCAAATCACCGATCACTCGGCACTCTGATTCCCCGCGCCCTCGACATCGGCAAAGGCGTCCTCAAGCTCTTCACCCCGGACAAGAAGTTCATCCTCCTCTCCAGCGAGGCGAGCTGCCCGTCCTGCCACAGGTCCTTCGAGGAGCTCGACCCCCGCCTCTTTTCCTTCAACTCCCCGCACGGCTGGTGCGCAAGCTGCCGCGGCCATGGGCTGGTTCCGAAGCACCGTTTCCACCTCGACACCTCGCGCTACGAATCCGTGCTCGAAGCCGAGATGGATGCCGACCGCAAGATCGAGCGGATGGACGATGAGGAGCTCGTCGAATGCCCCGCTTGCCACGGCGCCCGCCTCAACCCCGAAGCCCGCGCCGTCCGCTTGCACGGAGCAAGCGGGGAACGGGCGGCTCGCCCGTTGCCACCATCCCCGGCAAGCGATAATCCAAGAGGGGCACGGGCGGCCCGCCCGTTGCAGCACGACGCAGCAAGCGACGCCCCCTCCATCTCCGAGCTCTCCCACCTCTCCGTCCACCAGGCCACCGCCCATTTCCAAGCCCTCGAACTCAGCGGCGACCGCGACACCCTGATCGCCCGCGACATCCTGCCCGAAATCCGCCAGCGCCTCAGCTTCCTCACCGAAGTCGGCCTCGGCTACCTCCAGCTCGACCGCTCCGCGCGCACCCTCAGCGGCGGCGAAAGCCAGCGCATCCGCCTCGCCGCCCAGCTCGGCAGCAATCTCCGCGGCGTCCTCTACGTTCTCGACGAGCCCACCATCGGCCTCCACCCGCGCGACAACGCCGCCCTGTTAGAAACCCTCATCGCCCTCCGCGACCGCGGCAACAGCCTGATCGTCGTCGAGCACGACGAGGACACCATCGCCCGCGCCGACCACCTCATCGACCTGGGGCCGGGGGCGGGGCGGCTCGGCGGAGAGGTCGTGTATCAAGGCAAGCCGCCTCAAGTGCCAAGTGATCAGTCAGCAGTGATCAGTGGGAAAGGCAGGAGCAAAAAACCACTGATCACTGATCACTCGGCACTGATCACTTCTCCGACGTATCGCGCCCTCGCCAACCCCATCGTCCACCCCATGCGCGGCAGCCGTCGCGCCGTGAAAAAGGACCACCCTTTCGCCACCGTCAGCGGATGCGTCGCGAACAACCTCAAGTCCGTCACCGCCGCCATCCCGCTCGGCCGGCTCACGGTTCTAACAGGCATCTCCGGCTCCGGGAAATCGACCCTGATGCACGCCGCCATCGCCGATGCCGCCCGAACATCTTCAAATCGAAAATCAACAATCAAAAATCGTCAATGGTCCAAAGCGACAGGCTTCGACAAGATCCAGTCGATCTACGAAGTCGACCAGTCTCCCATCGGCAAGACCTCGCGCTCCTGCCCCGCCACCTACGTCAAGATCTTCGACGACATCCGCAAGCTCTTCGCCCAGCTCCCCGACGCCCGGGTCCGCGGCTACGAAGCCTCGCGCTTTTCCTTCAACACCGGCGACGGCCGCTGCCCCATCTGCGAAGGCAACGGCCGGGTGAAGCTCGAAATGGACTTCCTGCCCAGCACCTGGGTCCCCTGCGAGGCCTGCGCTGAGATGCGCTACAACCCCGCCACCCTCGAAGTCCGCTTCCGCGAGAAGAACATTGGCGAAGTCCTGCGCATGACCATCGAGCAAGCCGCTGCCTTCTTCGAATCGCAGCCGCGGATCGCCGCGCCGCTCCAGCTCCTCGCCGACACCGGCCTCGGCTATCTCCAGCTCGGCCAACCCTCGCCCACCCTCTCCGGTGGCGAGGCCCAGCGGATCAAACTGGTCACCCAGCTTACCAAGGGCCGCGTTTCCGCGAAGAACCTCAAGACCCTCAGCCGCAGCAACCTTTACCTGATCGAGGAACCGACCGTCGGCCTGCACCTCGAGGACGTGAAGCGGTTGATCGACGTCCTCCACCGCCTCGTCGACGAAGGACACACCGTCATCGTCATCGAGCACCACATGGCCGTCGCCGCCGAGGCCGACTGGATCCTCGACCTCGGCCCCGAAGCCGGCGACGCCGGCGGCGAAATCATTGCCCAAGGCCCGCCCGAACTCGTCGCCAAATCGAAGAAATCCCGCACCGCGCCGTTCCTTGGAAATGCTCTAAACATCTAAAATTGAGCATTTAGCGCTGTGTGAGAGTAGCTGTAGGACTCTGTAGGACTCTGTAGGACTCTGTAGGACTCTGTAGGACTCTGTAGGACTCTGTAGGTGTTTGTAATGCTTTTGTTTTACAATCGAGTAAATTTCCCAATAGTCATGGCCAATGGATCCGATCCTTAACCCATTCTCACCCGGTGCCGGCGCACCACCTCCTGAACTCGTAGGCCGGGAAGTGATCATCGAGCAGACGCGAGTTCTACTCGGGCGTATCCGCCAAAAGCGACCAGAGAAAAGCATGCTGCTTACCGGGCTACGTGGCGTGGGCAAAACGGTACTCCTCAACGAAGTCGAGCGGTTGTCGATCGCCGCGGACTACCGGACGATTTTCATCGAAGCGCATGAAGACAAGCCTTTGGGGGCGATGATCGTGCCGCATCTCCGCAAGCTCTTATACGAGTTGGACCGACTGGCGGGCGCGGGGCAGAAGGTGAAACGGGCATTGGCAGTTCTGCGCAGTTTCATCGGTGCGATCAAGGTAACGGTGGACGACGCCACCTTCGGGTTGGACATCGACCCCGAAAAAGGAGCCGCGGACAGTGGAGATCTGGAATCCGACCTCCCCAATCTTTTCACCGCTATCGGAGAGGCGGCGGAAGACCGGAAAGCCGCCGTTGCCATCCTTATCGATGAGATTCAGTATTTCAGCCAAGCCGAGCTTAGCGCTCTGATCATGGCGATGCACAAAGTTCAGCAGCGCCAATTGCCCATCGTGCTGGTCGCCGCTGGCCTGCCGATTCTTCCTGGCCTTGCGGGGGAATCGAAGTCCTACGCGGAACGGCTCTTCAGCTTCCCGGACATCGGGGCGTTGTCCGAGTCCGACGCGAACCGTGCCTTGCAGGATCCTGTGAAAGCGGTCGGCGTCACATTCGAAGAGGATGCGCTCGCAGCGATCTTCAGCCTCACCCACGGCTATCCCTATTTTGTTCAGGAGTGGGGTTACCAGTGCTGGAACCGGGCGAGCCAATCGCCCATCACGCTTGAACTTGTTCAGGCCGCGACCACTGCGGTGGTGGCCCGCTTGGATTTGAATTTTTTCCGCGTCCGCTTCGACCGGCTTACCCCCGGCGAGAAGCGTTTTCTCCGCGGGATGGCGGAACTTGGCCCCGGACCGCACCGTACCGGCGATATTGCAGATGTCCTTGGAGTCAAGGTTATGAGTCTGGGTCCGGCTCGCGCCAAGCTCATCAAAAAGGGCATGATCTACAGCCCCGCCCACGGGGATATGGCGTTCACCGTTCCGCTGTTTGACGAGTTCATGCGGAGAGTGATCCCCGTTTTTGAATAGAATCCGCGCCTGATCACCGGACACTCACCTCCGTCGGCGGCTCAGGCTCAGGTTCCTAAGGGAGCCTGCCATCTCACTTCTGACCAAATCAGCGACCGCTCCCGTCCCCCCCCAATCCTCTCAAACTAGGAATTTCCTCCGAAAACGATTACGAAACTCCCCAAACCGTTACGAATCGTCGATTTCCCCCAATTTCGATTACGAGACCCCTCTTGCGGCTCATTCTTCCGTCCCGTCCTTGAGCCCCAATCCCTCCCGCACCACTGCTTCCAATGCCTCGATTTCCCCGTCGGTCAGCGGTGCGAACTCGTCCAAGCCCCGCTTCTTCTTCGACAAGCTGCCTCCATTCTGTCGGCACAGCGTCACGAACAAATCCGCGATGCGGTCCGGCAGTTCGACGATGTCCCGCATCTTCCTACGAATCTCATCGTAGCTCGCGAGATACTGGAGTTCCGCCGGCAGTTCCGTCTCGATCGTCTCCCGGATGAAGTCGACCGTGATCCGGGTCAGCTCCGTGCAGTCGATGTAGCGGTAGAAGTCTGCGGTGTCATTGGTCACCGTCATTCGCTGCCGTTCGTCGAGAGTGTATTCGACGAGCTGCATGAGCGGTTTTGAGAAGCTCTCCAGCGCCTGATCATATTCCCGCGGTCGGTTCAGAATAACCGCTGACACAGGCAGGATGATGCCGTGCGGGCCGAAGCTTCTCTCTGCCAAAACGTGATGTAGTAGAAATCGGTGGATGCGTCCGTTCCCATCGCTGAACGGATGGAGGAAATTGAACACAAACGAAACCACCGAACCCGCGACCAGCGTCGAAACCCCTTCAACGAATACCAATGTCCGGCCTCGTATTCCGGAGGTGCTCGTGATCTGGCGGGCCATCGCGATGAAACCTTCCATCAGTTCGCCCAGATTCTCCGGTTTAGGTGCTGCAAAGTGCACCCGTTCAAGTCCCGGCCCCACCGTCTCGCCGACATAAACCTGCTCTCTCCTCCACCCATCGTTCGCATACCGCGGATCGACGATGGCCCTCTGAAGTTCCACCAGCGCGACCTTCTCCAAAAAGCTGCGGTGCCACGCTTGCTCCAGCAGCCCGATAAACATCTCCGCTCGCTTCTGATCCGGCGTCTCCCGTTCGATCTCGTGGCTACTCTTGCTCTCCTTGGCATAGAGGTAGCGGACCGCCCGCTGGAAAGCCTCTGGCGGAAAATCGCCGGCGATCTCTGAGCAGCGCGCCCTCAGCGCTTCCTCGTTCCAGTCCCCCAAGCCCTTCCGACGGACCATCGGAGAAAACTCCAGCGATCCCAAGAGGTTCTCATTGATCCGCTGCCGTCTGACCTTTTTCACAGGCCCGGCCACGTAGATTTCTTCATCAAGCAGGTCCACGTATCCGCCCATTTCCAGATCCGGTAAGGCCAGCCTCGTCCGGGTGAATTCCTCGTAAAGCCACCAGATCATTCGCGCATAGCGGCCTGTCGGCTTGCTCCGGACGTAGGCGGCGACTTCGTCGCCATCCAGCTTCGGCAGCACCTTGCGCAACAGCTCCAGATGGAGGCCTTCCCGTTTGAGCGCGAATTCCAGATGGGCGAACACGTCTTCTCCAAGATCCCGTGCCGCCGGGAAATACTCGATCTGCCGGCCATCCTGCTCCACCAGCCGCCTCACGCCTTTCGCCAGCGCCCGGCTTTCCCGCCAATAAGGCAAAGTCACAACGGCGAACCGCTCGGCCAACCAAGCGTATCCAATTCGATTACTTTCGGGCGCTTCCATGAGTTTTCGATTACGAACCCACCAAAACGATTACAAATCGGCACTTCGGTGAAATTTCGATTACGAGATTCGGCCGACCAAAGCCAGTCACTTTCCCTGAATCAGCTCTCAAAACGATTACGAAACCCTCAAAATCGTTACAAATCAGCATTTTCGTTAAAAAACGATTACGGATATTTCCTGCTGAGTAGCTCGTGAAGTTCCAAGATTGGTCCCGTGAGCTTTGAAATCCAGCCAGGCACGACCCAACCCCCCCTTCAAAGCCCCACCGAACCCGGCGCCGTCTTCCGCCAGATCCGCCGGCCTAACAGCACGGCGGTGATCGTCAGCCCGAGCGTGATGCCCCACCACATGCCAGTGACGCCGAAACCGAGCTTGAAGGCCAGCACCCAGCCGAGCGGGATCGATACCGCCCAGTAGGCACCCAAGGCGAGCCAAGCCGGGACCCTCACGTCATCGAGCCCGCGCAGCGCACCGCCGGCGATGATCTGCATGGTGTCGCTGAATTGGAAAAAGCCCGCGACCACCAGCAAGGAAGCCGCCATCCGCAGCACGTTGGGGTCCTTGATGAACAGCGAAGCGATCTCCCGGTTGAAGAGCGAGAAGGCGGTCACGCTTAGCAAGGCGAAGGCGAGCCCCATGAGCCAGCCGCTGATGAGGATCGGCCGCATCGATGCGTGGTTCTTCGCACCGAAGGCTTCGCCGATGCGCACGGTGAGCGCCATCGAGATGCCCAGCGGGATCATGAAAATGGTCGCCGCGCACTGGATCGCGACCTGGTGCGAAGCCAGCTCGTCCTTGCCCATGCTACCGATGATGAAGGTCGCCATCATGAACGCGCTGACTTCCGCGACGAGTTGCATGCTTGCGGGGAAACCGGTGCGCAGCAGGTCTCTAACAGCGGCCCAGTCCGGCATCCGCAACCAGCGCCGCGGCACCCACTCCTTCAACGCGGCATCGGCACGGCACCAGGCGATCATGCCGATCAAGGAAGCGGTCCGCGCGATCAACGTGGCCACCGCCGCGCCCTCGAAGCCCATGTGCGGTGCCCCCCATTTGCCGAAGATGAACATCCAGTTCAGCAGGACATTGAGCGCCACGGCACCCAGCGAAATCCAGAACACCGGCCAGGGCCGGTTCATCGCATCGGCGTGATTCTTCACCGCCATCGAGCCCATCGCCGGGATCATCGACGCGGCGAGGATCAGCAGGAAATTCGGCACGATGGCGATGACCTCCGCATCTTGCCGGAAGACCCCGAAGAACGGCCGGATCGCCAGCGCGGCCAGCACCGTGAGGACGCCCATGGCCAGCGTGATGTAGAGTCCGTGCCGCAGCGCGGCGCGTGCGGCGGCAGGATCGTTCGCGCCGCGGGCCTGCGAGACGCGGATGGAGACCGCCATCGACATGCCGATGCCGAACATCATCGGCAAATAGATGAGCGTGCTGGCGAACGAGCACGCGGCCAGTTCGGTGACGCCGAGCCAGCCGAGCATCAGCGTGTCGGTCAGGCTGATCAGCATCTGGCCGAGCTGGCCGATAATCAGCGGGACCGCGAGCCGGACGGTGACGCGGCTTTCGGATAGGAGATGGGAGCGGGAACTCATGAAACAGATCGGAAAAGCGTGGGAAACAAAAAGCCCGCCGGGGATTTACCAGGCGGGCGGGGACAAGCGGCGGTCGATCGCGTTTCCGATCCGTCACGGCATGTCCCCGCGGTCGACGAACAGGTCGTCGAGGGCAGAGGGAATGCAGGACGGCTTCATGGGGCGGCGGGAGGCTAGGCGGGGGCGCGGCGACTTGTCAAACCGCGGGTTGACAGAAATCAACGCGAGCCCGCTGCGGATGGTTTCGCTCTTGTGGAAAGGGCCTTCCCGAAGTTGCATGGGCCGCGATGAAATGGCTGCTTTTCCTCATCCTCGCGCTCGGGCACGCATCGTGCACCCACACCGCGCTGGCACCGATCGCCAGCCCGGCCGGAGTGCCGATCGCGATCCGGGTGCCCGACGTTCCGGTGGGAGGCAAGGCACGGCCTTCGCAGTTGCTGGCGATCGATGAAGAGCTGCTCAAAGGCATGACCCGGGAGACGCTGATCTGGAAATATTTCCCCGAACTCGAAGGCCGCGGGTCGGCGGATGTCTCGCTGGTCGGAGTGTTCGGCGAAGTGAGCACCAAGCGCGGCAAGCAGATTCAAATCTATGTTCCGCTGGTGATGATGGAAGCCGATGCTCCCGCAGCGCGTGTCGATGAGGCGGCCACGAGGATGGGGCGCGACCTCTACCAACGGGCGAAGAAGACCTACGAAATCTACCCGGTCACCGACATTGCCAACGCTCCGGAGCAATGAGCGGGGCGGATTGGAATGCTGCGAAATTCACCTCATTCCTATTTCCGCCGGGCGACGTAAATCCGGTGGCGCGGGCGCTTCGAGTTCGCGTGGGGCTTGGCGAGGTGCTCCTCCACGACAAAGCCCGCCTTGTTGAGGCCCCTCACGAAGTCCGCATTGGGTATCGCCAGCCAGTAGGCCACGCAGCCGCCCGGTGCCAGCGCGTCGCGGATCCTCGCGAGGAAGCCCGGTGAATAGAGCCGCGCATTGCCCTGCGTGATCAGCATGTCCGGGCCGTCGTCGATATCGATCAGGATCGCGTCGTAAGTTGCCTTGCCGCGCTCGGCCAGGCAGTCGAAAAGATCGCCGCGGTAGATCTTCGTCCGCTCGTCGGCGAGAATCGGGCCGTTGTGCTCGGCGAGAAAGGTCCTGTTCCACTCGATGATTTCCGGCACCAGTTCCGCCACCTCCACCGTGGCCGGCCGGCCGACGAGTTCGAGCGTCCGTTTCAGCGTGAAGCCCATCCCCAGCCCGCCGATCAGCACCCGCGGATGTTGCGGCCGGGTGGGCATGCCCTCTAACAGGGCAGCGCAGCCCAGCTCGGCGAGGAGTTGCTCGGAGTAGGTCAGCGCCGTGCTCATCAGCTCGCGGCGGTCGTTCTTGAGGTAAAATTTCCCGTCGTGGGTGTGCAGCGAGAACACGGTGCCGTCGCGCAGGCGGGCCTCGGCGAGTTGGACGTAGGGTTTCACGCGGCCGACCTTCACGGGAATCGCGCGGCGGGCAATCGATTTCATCGCTCGTCAATCGGGCCGCGGCCACGCAGGGTCCGGCCATCCACACTGTCATGAGCACCTTTCAAGAACTCGGAATCCCCGCCGACCTCATTCAGGGGCTGGACGAACTCGGCATCATTACGCCGACCGAAGTCCAGCAGCAGGCCATCCCTTTCCTGATGGAAAACGGCGGCGACCTGATCGCCCAAGCCCAAACCGGCACCGGCAAGACCGCGGCTTTCGGCCTGCCGCTGCTGACCAAGATCAACCCGAAGTCCAAGGAGATCCAGGGCCTGGTCATCGCGCCGACCCGCGAGCTGGCGAAACAGATCGGTAAGCAACTCTTCCGCTACACCAAGTATTCGGCGAAGGTCTTCGTCGAGGTGGTCAGCGGTGGCGACAAGATCGACCGCCAGATCGCCGCCCTTCAACGGCCGACGCAGATCGTCGTCGCCACCCCCGGCCGGCTGGTTGAACTGGTGAAACAGAAGGTGCTGTCGCTCGATGCTGTTAGATACCTGGTCCTCGACGAGGCCGACGAGATGCTGAGCATGGGCTTCAAGAAAGAGCTCGTGCAGATCATCGGCTTCACCCGCCAGCGCCGCGCCACCTGGCTCTTCTCGGCGACCTTCCCGGACTCCATCCAGCAGTTGATCAAGGTCTGCATGTCGGCCACGCCGCGCACGCTGACCATCGACCGCAGCCACGTGGTCAACCGCGACATCGACCACCGCTTCGCCGTCCGCGCCCGCGATGAGAAGACCGAGTTCATCGCCGAATACCTCGACGAGCACGACGACGAGCGCGGCCTGATTTTCTGCCGCACCAAGGCCGGCGCGATCACCCTCGGCAAGCAGCTCGTCAAGCTCGGACACCAGGTCGACGTGCTGCAGGGCGACCTCACCCAGCTCGAGCGCGACAAGGTGATGCGCTCCTTCAAGAAAGAGCGGACCCGCGTGCTGATCGCCACCGACGTCGCCGCTCGCGGGATCGATGTTGATGGCCTCGCCTTCGTCATCCACCACCAGGCACCCGACCAGCTTGAATACTACACCCATCGTAGCGGCCGCACCGCGCGTGCCGGCAAGAAGGGCGTTTCGATCACCCTCATCGAGCCCCGCGAGCGGGCCAAGATCCAGCGCATCGGCAACGAGCTTGGCGTGAGCTTCAGCGAGGTGCGCTAAGTGCCCGGCCCGCGCCTGGTTTCCGGTCATGAAATCCATCGTTCCATTCCTCGCTTTCAAGCTGCTAATCGCCGGGGGTCCGGTCTCGGCCGAGGAAACGCTCGTGCCTGCCGCAGCCGTGCCCGACCGTGTTTCAGCCCGGCCGGAACTGCTCGTCACCAAGATCGGTTTCGGCTCGTGCGCGCGGCAGGAGCGACCGCAGCCGATCTGGGACGCGATCAACGCCGCCCATTGCGACGCCTTCGTGCTCTGTGGCGATAACATCTACGGCGATTCTTCCGATCCGGCCGTGCTTCGAGAGAAATACGCCTTGCTCGCCGCGATGCCGGGTTTCGCCAAGCTCCGCCGGACCACCCCGTTATTCGCCACGTGGGATGATCATGACTACGGCATCAACGATGGGGGAGCCGGCTTCCCTGGCGCGGCGACCGCACAGAAAGAGTTTTGCGATTTCTTCCAGGTGCCCGCCACTTCGCCGCTCCGCACCACTCCCGGTGTTTACGATGCGGTGACGTTCGGCCCCGCGGGCAAACGGGTCCAACTCCTCCTGCTCGACACGAGGTCCTTCCGCTCGCCGCTGAAAAAGGATCCGGCCAACCCGAAGGTCAACATTCCCAACTCCGACCCCGGTGCGACCCTGCTCGGCGAGGAGCAATGGGCCTGGCTCGAACGCCGCCTGCGCGAACCCGCCGAAGTCCGCGCGGTGGTCACCAGCATTTCATTCGCCTCGACCGAGCATGGCTCCGAGAAGTGGTCGAATTTCCCGCAGGAGCGCGTCCGCTTTCTTGAACTCGTGCGCCGCACCGGGGCCACCGGCGTGGTGCTCATCAGCGGCGACCGCCACCTGGCGGAAATCTCCTTGCTGACGCCTGCCGACGGCGCTCCCTACCCGCTCCACGACATGACTACCAGCGGGCTCAACCAACCCGCGGCCAAGGAGTTCGAATACACTTCGAAGAATCCCCCCAAAGGTCCGCCGAACCGTTACCGCATCCACCAACGCCCCTACACCGGCTCCAACTTCGGCCTCCTGCAGATCCAATGGGATGACCCTGTTCCCTCGCTCCGGCTTGAGATCCGCGGGCTGCAGGGAGAAATGGTGCTTTCCCGAAACATCCCTTTCCCGGAGCTCCGTTGATGCGGAAGTTGCCGGAACCTATCACCCGCCCGGTCACAACATCCTGTCATCATGCAAACGCTCACTGTTGTCTTGATGGGCCTGCTTTCCCTGCTGACCGCGGCCGGGCAGGCGCCCAAACCCAACGTCCTGCTCGTCATGGCGGATGACTTGCGCGATTACGGCGGTGCCTTCACGCGGGACGTCGTGAAAACGCCGAACCTGGATCGCCTGCGGGCGCGCGGCACCACTTTCGAGCGCGCCTATGTGCAGTATCCGGTCTGCAATCCCAGCCGCTGCTCGATGATGGTGGGATTGCGGGCGGAGCAAACAGGCATCGTGGAGAATTCCGACCACCTCCGCCGGAAAATGCCCGATATCGTCACCCTGCCGCAGCTTTGCAAAGACGCCGGGTGGCAGGCGCATGCGTTTGGAAAAATCTATCATCTTGGCGGCGGAAAGGACGCCGGGGAGAAGGCGAAATGGGCGGACGTCGGCCGGTCGTGGCATTCGGCGCAGGACTACCGGGCCACCAAGACGGGCGGCAAGATGATCGAAGGCCGCAACGTCACCGGCGGCGTACTCGACTGGTGCGCCTGGGGTGCCGCGGAGGGCGGCGACGACGACCAGCCCGACGGCCAGATCGCCGCCGCCACGGTGGCGATGATCGAGCAGCTTGGCGACCAGCCTTGGTTCATCGGCTGTGGCTTCATGAAGCCGCACGATCCGTTCATCGCGCCGAAGAAATACTTCGACCTCTATCCACCGGATTCCCTCAAGCCCTGGCGCGACCCGGCTGATCTTTCGCCCGCACCGGCGCAAGCGGTGGGCTTTGGCGGATATGCCGCGCCCTTTGCCAAGTTCACCGATCCGGAGTGGCGCGAGTTGTTTCGCGCCTACTGCGCCGGCACCAGCTTCATGGACGCGCAGCTCGGCCGGGTGCTTGACTCGCTCGACCGGAACAAGCTCTGGGACAAGACGATCGTGATCTTTGTCGGCGACCACGGCTACCACACCGGCGAGCGGAAATGGTGGAACAAGAACACCCTGTTCGACCGCTCCTGCCGCGCCCCGCTGATCATCGCCGCGCCCGGGATGAAGGGCGGGCAGGTCACTCGTTCCTTGGTCGAGTTCATCGATCTCTTCCCGACTGTCGCCGATTTCTGCGGACTAAAGATCCCCCACCCAGCCGCTGGAGCAAGTCTCAGGCCGGTCCTAACAGAACCCGGCACCCGCATCAAGGACGCCGCCTTCACGCTCGTGATCCGGGGTCCGAAAGCCTACGGTCGGAGCGTCCGCACCGACCGCTGGCGCTTCACGCGATGGAGCGACGGGCAATCCGAACTTTACGATCACGAGCGGGATCCCGAAGAGAACCACAACGTCGCCGCGGCGAATCCCACGGTGGTCGTTCGACTCGAGGCTCGTCTGAACACCCTCCCGACCTACCAACGTTAGAGGTGATCCGCAACCGCGCGAATTCTTCATGAAAACCCACCGAATCACTGCCAAGGCATTCGCATTTACGACCCTCGCATTTGCCGGATTTTTGCAGCCCGCCGCGGCTGCCGAGCCATCTGCCAAACCGGTCAAAATCTACGTCCTTTCCGGGCAGTCGAACATGACCGGCCGCGGTGCTTTGGGCGATCTGAAGAAACCCGCAGCCGACCAGAAAGCCACGCTGGTCCGATACATCATGGATCCTCGGAATGTGGAAAAATACAAATTCCTTCATGAGGGTCCGCAAAAGAATCCCGCAGGCTGGACGATCCGCGATGACGTCTTCATTACCACCGGCGATCGGCACGGCGGACTCACCACGAACTACGGTGGCTTTCGTAACAACGGATTCGGGCCCGAGCTACCCATCGGGCACCTGCTGGGCGACTACCACGATGAACCGGTGCTTCTGGTGAAGGTGGCCTTCGGCGGCTGCAGCTTGTCCAAAGACATGCGCCCGCCAAGCTCCGGCGGAACGACGGGTGAAAAGTATCCGCTGATCGTTCAGGCCGTAAAGGACGCCATCGGGAAGCTACCGGAGATCGTGCCGGGCCATCGCAAGGAAGCGGGACATGAAATCGTCGGGCTCTTCTGGAACCAAGGGGAATCCGACATGAGTCCCGAAGCCGCTGCGGAATACGAAACCAATCTCGTGAACCTGATCAAGGACCTGCGCAAGGATTTCGGCGCGCCGGCCATGAAGTCGGTCATCGCGGTCACCGGTTTCGGCGGCCGAAACCCGGAAATCGGCAAGGCCGAGATCAAGGCTGCTTCGGAGCAGGTCATCGCCGCGCAATTCGCGGTTTCCCAGCATCCCGAGTTCAAGGATGCCGCAGCCACCGTTGAGACCCGCGATTTCTACCGCCCGCAGGATCCCTTCGGTGGCAACAAGCAAGGCATTCACTGGCACGCCAACGGCGAGTCCTACTGGCTCGTCGGCGAAGCCATGGGCCGCGGTATGCTCGGCCTCCTTCCTGCCAAGTCATCAAAACCGTAAAACTAAACTTATTGCACTTCCCGCCGGGCCACTGGTCCCCCGTTCACGGATCACTCGGGCATCTCGACTGGCGGCTGGATGCCGGGATCTTGCGTATCGCGGGCCCAAGTACGAAGGATGTCGTAGAGGCGCTGGAGTTCCGCGGCGTGGGCGGGGTCGTGGGCGAGGTTGCGCATCTCGTCGGGGTCGGACCGGAGGTCGTAGAGTTCGAGCCGCGACAGCTTGCCGCCAAGGCGCTGCGGGTCCATTTCGCTGAGCACCCGCCATGCTTCGGGGAACTGTTCTTTAACGCGGACGGTCTCGTCGTAGGTCCGGTTGCCCCAGGGCTTGCGGTCCTTGAGGTCTTCGTTCACCTGTCGCCAGGCGGGTTCGGTCTTCTCGCGGTAGAGGAGCTTCCAGCGGCCGTCGAAGATGGCACGCTCTTGCAAGCCGTCGTTCGGCAGCGGGCCGCGGTGGGAGATCTCGGCGGCGATGAACTCGTGGCCCTTGGCGCCCGGCTTGTCTTCGAGCAAGGGACGGAGGGAGATGCCGTGGCTTTCGGCGGGCGGCTTGCTTTCTAACAGATCGAGCAGGGTCGGCATCAGGTCGAGCTCGCTGACCAGCGCGTCGCTGCGGCCGGACTTCACTCCGGGGCCGGCGATGACCAGCGGGACCCGGAGGCCGAGGTCGTAGAGGCTCATCTTGCCGTGCTGGAAGGAAGGGCCGTGGTCGCCGAGGAAGATGATGAAGGTGTTTTCCGCCTGACCGCCTGCCTTGAGGCTGGCGAGGGCTTGGCCGATGAGGTCGTCGGCTTGGCCGATGCCGGCGAGGTACTCGGCCCAGTCCTGGCGCACCACGGGAGTTTCGGGGAGGAACGCGGGCAGCTTCACCGCGGCGGGATCGATGCGGATCTTGCCTTTGTCACTGTCCGGGTAGGGACGGTGGGAGTTGGGGATGTTGTAGAGCAGAAACCACGGCTTGCCGGCCTTGGCGGCGCGGGCGAGGAAGGCATCCATCGCCGGGCCACCGGGGTGGCCGAGGAACTCGTCGTAGGGGAATTTCTCGTTGGGCGAGAGGTGCAGCTTGTGCATCGCGGCCTGGTAGTAGCCGGCGGCGTGAAGGCGTTCGGTGAGGGTCGGGATCTTGTCGCGGATGCGGTTCTTCGCGTAGGTCGGATTCGCGCGCTCGGGGTCGGTGAGCCGGGCGGCCGGCTTGTGGTAGTTCATCGTGTTGTTGACCAAGCCGTTCGCGTGGTTGTGGAGACCGGTGAAAATCGCCGCCTTCGATGCCGAGCACACCGGGTAGGCGACGAAGGCATTGTGGAAGACCCTGCCGGACTTCGCGAGGCGGTCCATGTGCGGCGTGCGGATCCCGGGGGTGCCGAGGAAGCCGGCATGCGCGCCCTGGTCCTCGGTCAGGATGAATAGGATGTTCGGCTTCGGGGCGGCGGCGGCGATCGTGGAGAGGGCGAGAGTGGCGATGAAGATGAAGCGGAGCATCGTGGACGGGTGAGGTGCGAACCGGGGAGGGAATCTACTGTTAGAACGTCGTGCGGCTGGGTTTGCCGGCGGTGGTGATCTCGATCCAGTCGATCTCGACCGCTTGCTTCGTGGCGGGAAGGTGGAGGCGGACGATGCCGAGCGGGCCCGTGGCCGGGAGTTCGACGGTGAGCTCCTGCCACTCGCCGGGCGCGACGGTGAAGGCGACGGATTTCGTGGCGGCGGGATCCTTGCCGGAGCCGACGGATTCGAACTTGCCGGGGCCGCCGGACTGGCTGCGCAAACGGACTTTCAAGGTGGCGGGTCCGGCGGTCTTGCCGAGGCCGAAGCCGAGGAAGGGATCGGCGCCGTCGGCGGTGAGGTGAACGATGCCGTCCTTGACGACGGCCTTGCTGTTGCGGGCGCGCCAGCCCTGGAGCTTGGGATCGGCGTCGTCGTCCGCGGCGGCGGCGGGCTTGCGTTTGGGCTCGTTGCGGATCGCCGGTTTGCCTTCGTCCTCGAGCTTCCAGGTGGCGGGGTCGAACTTGGGGTTGGGGATCGGGACGACGGCACCGGTGTCCTTGAGGAAGGCTTCGATGAGGGCGTCGAGTTGCTTCACGCGCTCCGGGTCCTTGGCGGCGAGGTCGTTCATTTCGCCGAGGTCGTCGCGGAGGTTGTAGAGCTTCCAGCGGTGTGCGCCCTTGTCGCCGCCGTGGAAGATTCGGATGAGCTTCCAGTCGCCTTGGGTGACGACGACCGAGGGCGGGACCCATTCGGGCACTGGCGGATCGTGCGGGAAGTAGGTGAAGATCGCCTCGCGTTCGAGCGCGCCGCCTTTCAGCGCGGGGACAATGCTGATACCGTCGAACTTCTGGCCGGCCTGCGGTTTCAGAGCCAGCAGCTCGAGGAAGGTCGGGTAGAAATCGCTGCTCTGCACGATGGCTTCGCTGTGGGTCGCGGGGGTCACGGTGCCGGGCCAACTCACGATGCAGGGCACGCGGATGCCGCCTTCATAAACGCTGGCCTTGCCGCCGCGGAGCGGGCGGTTGCTGGTGGGCGTGGTGCCGTCGATCTCGTTGTACATGTTGCCGCCGTTGTCGGAGAGGAAGACGATGGCGGTCTTGTCGGCGATGCCGAGGCGGTCGAGGGTATCGAGCAGGGTGCCGACGGCGTCGTCCATGCTTTCGATCATCGCCGCGTAGGTCGGGCTGCGCTGGAGGTCGGCGGGGTTGGCGCTGGCGCGGTATTTTTCGATCAGGGACTTCTTCGCGTTGAAGGGCGCGTGGACGCTGAACATCCAGTAGTTCAGGAAGAAGGGGCCGTCCTTGTGCTGTTCCATGAAGGCGCTGGCCTCGGCGGCCATGCGGTCCTCGATGTGTTCGTTCGGAGTCTTCGGGACGAAGTTGTTCGCGTATTTCCACGGCGCGACGAAGCTGCCGGCCGGGCCGGGACCGGGGGTGTGCGGGAGGTCAACGTCGAAGCCCTGCTGGAGCGGCGAGTAGGGTTCGGCGCCGAGGTGCCATTTGCCGAAGTGGCCGGTGGCATAGCCGGCCTGTTTGAGGGCTTCGGCGAGCGTGAAGTATTCGGTCTTCAGGCGCGAGACCGGGTTGGGGCTGATCGACTTCTTCGACGGCGGCGCGGCTTTGCCGGGGGTGGCTTCGAGGACGACCTGGGGTTCGTGGCAATTCGGCGTGGTGATGCCGGTGCGGGCCGGGCTGAGGCCGGTGAGGATGCTGGAGCGGGTCGGCGAGCAAAGCGGGCTGGCGGAATAGGCGCGGGTGAAGGTCATGCCGCGTTGGGCGAGGCGCTCGATATTCGGAGTTTTGTAGTACTTCGTGTGGCCGTAGGGCGTGGTGTCGGCCCAGCCGAGGTCGTCGGCGAGAATGAAGATGATGTTCGGCTTTTCCACGGCGTGGAGCGGCGCGGCGATGATGGCGAGGAGGAGGGCGAAGCGGATCATGGCTGGAGCGGATAGCGTTGTGAAAGCTTGGTGGGCATGGCGGAAGGAACGTAGGGCGTGCCGGTGCCGCGGTCGCCCTGGGGTTGGTAGTGCGGGCTGCCCTTGGTGGATTCGGGTTGGTAGGGCTTGCCCCACCAGCGGTTCCAACGGGCTTCGAGGTCGGCGACTTTCTCCGAATGTTCGGCGGCGAGGTTGCGGGTTTCGAGCGGATCGGCCGCGGTGTTGAAGAGTTCCCAGCCGGAGCCGTCCACCTCAGCAAGGGTCCAGCCGGCCGTGCGAATCGCGCGGTTGTCCATGTATTGGAAGAACAGGTTGCCCTTGCGGGTCCACGGCTCGCCGCGGAGGAGCGGGAGGAAGGATTCGCCGTCGCCGGTGGCCGGAGTGCCGGTCATTTCGAGGAGGGTTGGCAGGACATCGACGACGTGAATCGGTGCGGCTTCGATGCGGTTGCTTTTTCTAACAGCCGGTCCGAAGGCGATACCGCCAGTGGTGATGCCGCCGCCGTGCTGGCTGATCTTGTGCAGTCGCCACGGCGTGTTGCTGGCGTAGGCCCAGCCGCTGCCGGGCTGCCAGTTCGAGCCGCGGTCGCCGGGTAGCAGGTCCTTGGCGAGCATGGCCTGGTCGACCACCGAGAAGGAGTCGGCGCCGTTGTCGCTGAGGAAGAAGATGAAGGTGTTGTCGAGCTTGCCGCTTTGTTCCAAGGCCTCGAGCAGGCGGCCGATGCCGCGGTCCATGCGCTCGACCATCGCGGCGTAAACGGCCATGCGGAGGTCCTCGAGGTCGCGCTGGGCGGGGCTGAGGGTGTTCCAGTCGGGAAGGTTCTGCGGGTAGGCGGGAAGTACGGCGTTTGTAGGAATCAGGCCGAGTTTCTGCTGACGTTCGAAGCGCGCCTCGCGGACCGCTTGCCAGCCTTTCGCGTAGCGGCCGCGGTGCTTCAGGATGTCCTCGCGCGGGGCTTGCAGCGGGTTGTGCGGGGCCTGGTAGCTGAGGTAGAGGAAAAAAGGCTGCTCGCCAGGAGTGCGGACGAAGTCGATGGCGCGAGCGGTGAAGGCGTCGCTGCTGTAGTAGTCGGGTGGGAAGGATTTGAAGGGCGCGCGGTCGAGTTGGTAGCCGGGTCCGCCGCTGAAGTGGTCGGCGAAACCGCCGAGGAAGCCGAAGAAATGGTCGAAGCCACGGTCGAGCGGATGGCCGTCGAGGTGCCACTTGCCGACCAGGGCGTTGCGGTAGCCGGCTTGTTTGAGTTTCTCCGGGAGCAGCGGGGTGCGGGCGAATTCCGGCAGTGCGCGCGGCCACCATTTGCCGGTGAGCAGCGAGGCGCGGGAGACGACGCACATGCCACCGTTGTGGAAGCGGGACAGCCTGACGCCGTCGCGGGCGAGGCGGTCGAGTGCGGGCGTGGGAATTTCGCCGCCGTAGCAGCCGGGGTCGCTGTAGCCCATGTCATCGGCGAGGATGATAACTAAGTTCGGCTTTTCGGCGGCGCGGCCGAGGGCTGTTAGAAGGGCGAGGATGACGATGAGGGGAACCACGGAATACGCGGAATCCACGGAAATGGAGTTGTGTATGGGCGAGATGAATGAAAACCGAGGTTTCACGGAACTCCCCTCTCCTTCCGTGTGTTCCGGGTATTCCGTGGTGCTCATTTCCGCGGAGGGGTGGATGGCTTGGAACCACCGAGCTGGACTTGGAAGTATTCCTGATACCAGTGGATTTCCTGACCGACCGGCTTGCCTTTCGGGGCTCCGGCGGGTTGCAGGGTGGCGGCCCAGGCGTCGGATCGGGCGCGAAGTTTTGCGAGGATTTCGGGGTGCTCGCTGGCGAGGTTCTTCTTCTCGTGTTCCGGGCTTTCGAGATCGAAAAGCATGTCGGGTCCGCCGCTGGCCTTGAGGTATTTCCATTTCCCGTCGCGGATGGCGATCTGGTTCCAGAATCGCCAGTGGAGGGCGCGTTGCGGTGGAGTGGCGCCGGTGAGGGCGGGGACGAGGTCGATGCCATCGAGCCGCGGGTCGGCGGGCAGGCCGGCGGCGGCGCGGGCGGTGGCGGCGAGGTCGAGGGTGCTGACGGGATAATCGCTGACCTTGCCGGCGGGCAGCTTGCCTTTCCAACGGATGAGGAAGGGGACGCGGATGCCGCCTTCGGCAAGCATGCCCTTTTCGCCGACCCAGGGGGTATTGAGCGAGCCGTCCCAGCCGCCGGGATCGGTGTTCAGCGGCGAGTCGCGGCGGCCGTGAACCGGCGCGCCGTTGTCGCTGGTGAAGACGAGCAGCGTGTTGTCGTCGATGCCGAGCTCCGCGAGGGTATCGAGAATGCGGCCGACGCCGTGGTCGATGCCGGCGATCATCGACAGCGCGGCGCGGCGGCGGACGGGCATCTTTTCGGTGAAGCGGGCGGCGTATTTCGGCTGGGCTTCAAGCGGGGTGTGGGGTGCGAAGTACGGCAAATAGAGGAAGAAGGGAGCTTTGTGGTGACCGCGGATGAAGGCGAGGGCGGCATCGGTCTGGATGTCGATGCGGAAGCCTTTCGCGGCGAGCGGGCCGGGTGGGCGGGGTATGCCGGTGAGGGCGAAGTTCGCGTGATACTGGCCCATTTCGCCGGTGAAGTAGCGGTCGAAGCCCTGGGCTTGCGGGAAGAAGGCGAGGCGCATCTTGTTAAAAATGGCAACCGTGCCCTTGGGACCCTTCGGCGCGTCGGGCAGGTTCTTGGCGATCCACGTGGTGCAGGTGGGATTCGGCTCGAGGTGCCACTTGCCCACCGTGCCGCTGGTGTAGCCGGCGGGCTTGAGCATTTCGGGGATCAGGACTTCTTCGGTGCCGAGCGGCAGGTCGGGGATGGTGTCGATGCCGATGCGCTGCTGGTAGCGACCTGTTAGAAGACCTACCCGGGCCGGCGAGCACTGCGGGGCGGTGGTGTAGCCGGCGGTGCAGCGGATGCCCTGCGCGGCGAAGCGGTCGAGGTTCGGGGTGAAGACATCTTTCTCCTGGCCCTGGCAACCGAGATCAGCGTAGCCGAGGTCGTCGGCGAAGATGACGATGATGTTCGGCCTGCCCGACAGGGGGGCGGCGAGAAGGGCGAGCAACAGGGCGAATCGGATCATGAGGGTCACTTGATGCCGTAGTAATGCTTCACGGCATCAAGATAGGGCTTCGGCAGTTTCACCTGCTGCTTGGCCGGGCCGTCGTGCCGGTAGCTGCCTTCGAATGGACCGTCTTTAAAAGCGATGGGCAGGCCGGTGGCAGCGTCGAACCAGGCCTCGCGGCGCTGGGCGGCACGGCGGTTGTCGTAGGCGAGCTGGTCGTCCTGGTTGAGCGGGGCTTTCTCGCCGGTACCGGCTTCCTGGACGAAGTGAAGGCAGGCGGTGCCGTTGCGGTCGACCTTGCCCTTGAACATTGCGGGCTTCACCCAGTCGATGCCCGGGAAGCTGCGGGTGAAGCGCATGTCGGCGGGCGCATACTGGTCGAACTTGTAGGGGCGGACTTTCTTGGTGGACTCGTCGAAGCGCAGGAAGAGCTCGCGGAACATGAAGACTTCCGTGGTCTTGCCATCGGCGGACTTGGTCGTGGCGCGGGCGGTCTCGCCGGTGATCTCCACTTGGATCACGGTGCGTTTCGCATCGTCGCCGGCGGCGGTATCGGTGGCGATCTCGGGGTTGTCGTCCTTCGGCTTTTCGTCAGCCTTGCCTTGCCGCAGCGTCACGCTGTAGGCGGCGGAGGCCGGGGGCTGGAGGACGATCCGCGGGCTGGTCTGGGCGGCGGCGGTGAGGACCAGCAGGGCGGCGATGACGGTGGCGCGGATCATTCGAAGACAGGTTCGATCTGCCGGGCGAGGGTCTTTCCGGTAAAGCGGTCGATGACGAGATGAATCCAATAGCGCTTTTCGCCGCGGATCGCGAAGTCGTCGAGCCCGTCGGCCTTCGGGACGAGGCGGCCGCTTTGCGCAACGAGGTCGATCATGATCGTCCAGGTGCGGGTGGAAGAGACATCGGCAAGGCCGCGGGCGAGGGCTTCGAGTTCGCGTTCTTTGGTTCCGAGCATGCTGCCGACGGTTTTGACGCGATCGACGATCTCGCCGGGATGGCGCAGCGGGTTCGCGGCGAAAGAGGCCTGAAGAGACTTCGCGAGATTCTTCGCCTGGGCGGCGGTGAGGGTGCTGCCGGTGAGCGGGTCCAGTTCCATGCCGGAAAGGGCGGCGACGAGGACGTCGGTGGTGGCGGTGTTAGGGTTCAGCACGCCGGCGCGTTCGGCGGATTCGGAGAGGGTGAAGAGATCGAGCAGGGCGGCGTCGGCGGACGTGTCCTTGTGGAAGTCGAGGCTCTTCCACGGCTCGTCGCGGAAGGCGTGGCCCATTTCGGCAACGCTGCGGAACGGACGGTTCAGGACATGGGGGCGGGCTTCACCGAAAGCGTAGGGATTACCCGCCGAGCCGAGGGCGCGGACCGAATCGGAGAGGCGGCGGATTCCGTCGCGATTGGTATAGCTCCAGCCGCCGCCGTCGTTGAACGCGAGCTGGGAGGCGTTGCCTTTCGTGCCGCTGAAGCCCGCACCGGTCACGGCCCGGTTGTCCCAGGTCTCGGCCTGGGTCAGGGAGGGATCGACGGTCTTGTTGACGACCTTCGGGCTGGTGCCGCTGCCGGAGCTGCTCATGCCGAAGCGGATGGTGCGGGGATCGGAGCGGGCGTAGGTGATCCGGAGGTTCTCGATGCCGCCGTATGCCGCGTCTTCGATCGAGGCGGGCCAGGGGACGTTGCCGTGGTGTTCCTCGATCGCGGGAAAGGTCTGATAGGTGACCCAGACGCCGTTGACCTGCTTCTGGAGCTTGAGGGTCATCGGGCGGTCGAATTTCAGGTGGCCCTGGATTTCCCCGCAATTGGCGTGAGTCGTGGTCGAGCCCGGGTTGTCTTCCCCGCACTTCACCTTGCCGAGGTAGATCCCGGCAAATTTCGGCGAGGCGGAGCCGCCGGGCAGGACGTTGTCGGGCGACCAGTCGGACAGGTGCTTGCCGAGCAGGTGGACCGGCTTTTCAAAGCGGGGAGTGGTGGCGTTCTTGAGCGGCACCGAGAACTCCATGAAGCAGGACTTCTCGTTGGCGACGAAAGCATCGCCCTCTTCCCAATAGACCGGCGGGGTCTGCCAGCCGGAGGGCCACCAGCCGATGCGGACGTAAGGCTCGCCTTCGCCGATGATGCGGAACTTGCCGTCCTTCATCTTCAGGGCATCGCGGTGAGGATTCCAGAGCTGGACCTGATAGTAGCAGGAGATGTTAGGGAATGCGGGGTAGCCGGTGAGGTCGCGGCGGCGGATGTGCTGCTGGCCGATGATGTCGATGTAGGGGAGGTTCTCGACACCGGCGATATCGACCAGGCCGGCGGGACCGAAAGGATCCGCGCTCGGGACGGCGGCGATCACGGTGGGATCGTCGTCCTCGTCGTACTGGTCGATGATGCACGCCCCGATGCGGAGGATCTGGCCGGCGGTGCTGGCGTCGATGTTCGGGCTGTTGAAGAAGGTGGTACTGCCCCCGCTGCCGGCGGCAAGACTGCCGGAGAGGATGCCGGCCTGGAGGAGTTCGAAAAAGTTCGGCTCGCGGCCCCCGGCGGTGGCGATTTCATCGAGGGTCTTGATTGCCTGGGAACTGGTGAGTTCGGTGTAGGTCCAGCGATAGCCGTCGCTGTTGCGCTTGAGGCCGAAGTGGCGGGTGATGAGCGCTTCGTTCGCGGCGGGATCGCGGAACCACTCGATCCAGCGGAGCGGAAAGCGGCGTTTGACGAGTGGTTCGCCTTCCTTCGCGGTGACGACGCCTTCCTCGAGGTCGGTGTAACGTTCAAAGCTGCCGGTGGTGCGGATGCCGAGGATGCGGCGGTTGGCGGCCGCGGGATTGTCGCGGCGGTCCAGGTAGGCGTAGTCCGCGCCGGTGGCGTTCTTGGCGGGGCTCCAGGAAGGCTGGTTGAGCTCGAAGGTGAGGTGGGTGAAATGGGGCAGCGCGGCGGCGGAGAGGCGGTCGGGGAAGGCTTGCTGGAAGGCGAGAAGATCGCGGCGGCCGAGGAACAGGCCATCGCTTTTCGCGCCTTGGCGGAAGGTCTGACGCCAACCGCGGGGGTTACCCCAGTTCTCGACGAGGTCAACGCGGGCGCTGGCCCAGCCGGAGGGATGCCGCCAGTCGGGCAGGCCGGTGATGCCGGAGCCGGCACCTGTTAGAGCGGTGAGGTCGGCCCAGACGAGCGAGCCCTTGGTCGCGGCATCGGTGGCCGGCGCGGCGCTGCCGTGGCCGGCGACGTTGGCATCGAGCAGGCCGCCAGTACTATAAATCTGGTAGGCGTAGCGGCCGACGACGTAGGCGGGCTCGGGCTGGCGATCGGGGGCGAGTTGGGTCTTGAGGGAGGTGTCGAATTTCGCCGGATGGCTGCCGTCGCGGGATAGGTAGATCCAGTCGGGAACTTCATCGGTGTCGAGCGTCTCGCCCGGAGTGAAGAAGCGCGGGGCGAGCCAGCGGGAGGCGGCGATGCGGCGGCCGTCGGGCGTCACCGCGGTGGTGGAGATGTCGCTGGCACGGTTGCTGCCGGTCTTGCCGTCGAAGGGCTTGCCCGCGGCGCTTTGCTTGAGCAGCGGGGTGAAGGCGTCCGAATTGGCGAGGCGGTCGGCGCGGAGGACGCGGGTCGGGACCATGCCCTTCGCATCGGTGACGTCGAACAAGCGGCCGCCGTCGGGAGTGGTGGTGGTCGCCGCGGATCCGGCGCGCATTTCCTCGAGCAGATCGGCGACGATCACGGCTTCGGCGGTGTCGGCGAGGGCGCTGGCTTCACGGCCGCCGCTGTCGGCGTCGGCGCGTTTGCGGTTGGAGAGGGAGAGGCTGAGGAAGGCGATGACGAGCAGGGTGAGCAGCACGACCATCGCGATGGTGACCACGAGGGCGAGGCCGGGACGGAGCGCGGGGGATGGACGGCGGCGCTTCACGGATCAGTCGAGGAGGAGGGTTTGCTCATAGACGCGGACGCCGCGGAAGACATCGGCGGGGATGCCGGAAGTGCCGCGGCCGGTGTTGGCGAGGACGGTCGCGGTCCAGGTGGTGGCCGGGGTTTCGGCGTCGCGGGCGTCGTCGAAAAGGGCGGCGAGTTTCGGGATGTCGTCGGAGTTGAGAACGCCGCGGCTTTGGGGATCGAGGACGGCGACGGTGGTCACGATGCCACGCAGGGAGTCGAGGGTGACGGGGGCTTTCTGCTGGCGGACGATTCCGCTGCCATCATCGACGAGGAATTCGAATTCCACGCGGAAGACGGTGTCGGAGACGATCTGGCGGTTGTCGTCGGGGATGTCCGGAAGCGCGGCGGCGGGGTCGAGCGGGACGGTGTCGTCGCCTTCGAAGCTGAAGCCGAGGCAGGCGCGGGTGAAGCGGCCGTCGGGGTCACTTTCGTAGCGGACGAGCGAGGTGGAGCGGTCCGCGGAGGCCTCGCCGCGGGCGTAGCCGGCGCGGGTGGCGAGGAAGGCGAGCGAGTCGTTGCCGGACTGCACCTGGAACTCGAAGGGCGCGTCCGGGCGGCGGATCATCTCGCGGAGGTCGCGCTCTAACAGCGCGGTGAGCTGGCGGGCGCCGCTGTCGCTGGCGATCTTCTTTTCAGCCCAGCGGATGGAGCCTTGGGCGATGCCGGTGATTTGCACGGTGCCGACGAGGATGACCGCGAGGATGCCCATCGCGACGAGCAGCTCGACGAGGGTGAAGCCGGCCGTTCTGGGAGCGTTGGATTTCATGGCGCGCGGGCTCCGGTGAGTTCGGCGCTGCCCTCTTCCCTGCCGGCAGGTGCGTCGGGCGGCCAGGTGGCGCGGAGGTGCCACTGAACGGGTTGGATGCGGTCGGGGGCACCTTTGGAAAGCCGGCTGAGAATCCGGAAGCGGGCGGTTTGCCCGTCGTTGGCGAGGGTGCCGGTTTCGGTGATCTGAAGGGTGGTTTCCGCAGCGGAGCCGTCGAGCGGGATGCCGTAGCGGGTGGAGACCGATTCACCGGAATGGAGGCTGATGTCGATGTCGGCGCGGATCGCTTCCAAGACGTCGAGCGCGCGGGCGCTTTCCGAGGCGGCGTTGACATTCCGCATGCCGGCGGGGATGACCGGGAGGATGGCGGTGAGGGCGATCCCGATCACGCCGATGGCCACCATGACCTCGGTCAGGGTGAAGCCGTTGCGGTGGCGGGCGGGCGGGTTCATGGCGCGAAGCGGCGGATCTGGCCGGTGAGGCCGGCGATCTGGAGGACGGCGGTGTCGTGTTCGAGGGCGGTGGTCCGGGTGCCGGCGCGGGTCGGCTGGAAACCGAGCTCGATCCAGCGGGTGAGCTCCGTGGTCACTTCGGCGGGTTCTTTTGGAGAGGCGGTGGCGGACACGGGAGCGGCGTGGACTTCACCGGAGGGCGAGAAGCGCAGCCAGACGGCCTCGTCGGGGCGGTCGGCGGAGGGGACCTCCGGGCGGTCGGCGTAGGCAGGCAGGTCGCCGCGGAGATCGATGTTTTCGAAACGTTGGGCCGGGCTGGAGGGGGCGAGATTGGCGGGGCTGTGGTCGGGGGTGCCATCGGTGGATTCCCAAGCGACGAGCTGGAGGGTGGCCGGGTCGTCCTTGAGCGGGCCGAGGTAGGTCCAGACGTAGGTGTTTTTCGAAGCGGCGGCGGTTTTCGCGCGCTCCAGTTCGGCAGCGACGCGGGACGCAATCTGGGTCGGGCTGCTGCCGCGGGAGGCCTGGCGGACGAGCGGGCCGGCGAGGGTGAGGAGGACGGAAATCACGGCAATGACGACCAGAATTTCGGCAAGGCTGAACCCGGCACGACTTGGGCGGGTCGTCCTCCAGGATATGAAGAATGGATTCATAGCATACATGGCATGCGCTCGATCTGCCCGAAAAACAACGGAAAAGGCCGCCCCTGTCGTGGAACAAAGGCGGCCGTGAGGACGGTCACGGAGTGGCGACGGCAGTGGCGCGCAGGAAGCCCTTCGCGTTGCCGCTGACGGCGTCATCCAGTTCAAAGGTCACGAACGAATAGCCGGTCGGCGGCGTGGTGAGTGGTCCGAGGACGAGGGTGCCGAGCTTGTTCACGTTTTCCGCGAATCCGGCGAGGGTTTTGGAACCGGCGACGGTGTAGTTCACGCCATCCGCGCTGGCGGTGAGCGGCGAGCCGATGGCAGGGAAGGCGGCGACGGCAGCGCTGCGGACGGCGACGGTGAGGACGAGCTTGCCGCCGTTGATTTCGAAGTGGCGGAGGCCGTTGTTAGAGCCCGACGTGGGATCACCGGCGAAGGCGAACTCTTCGAGGTTGGTCGAGCCGTCATCGTCGGGATCGGCCGTCGCGAGCTTGTCGGCGGGATCGGTGATGGAAGTGAACGAATTGATCCAGGTGGTGTAGGGATTCGCGGCAGCGGCGGTGTAAACGAGCTGCAGCTGGTTGGCGGTGAGTTGGACCGCCCAGGTGCCGTTGCCGGTGGTAAAGCCGCTGTCGTCGATCATGATGCCGGCGGGGTCGGGCGAGCTGAACGTTCCGCTTGCGGTGAGCAGGGTGAAGGTGGTGGTGGTTTCGCTGAAATTGGCGAGAGCGTTTTCACCGATCACGATGACCAGCGGATCGGCGGCGGTGCCGTTGTTGGTGAAGTTCGGGACGTCGAGGCTTGGAGTGGCGGCCCAGTTGGCGAGGGTCCAACTGAACTTCGAATCGACGGCCATGGTGACGTTGCCGCCGACCGTGCCGTCGCCGCCGAGTCCGGCGGTGGCGGCCACGCTGACTGCGCCGGTAGCGGCGGTTGCGTTGCCATTGAAGATGAGGTTGCCGCCCTGGACAGCGGTCGGGCCCTTGTAGGTATTGTCACCGCCGAGGATGAGGTTGCCGAGACCGGTCTTGGTGAGTCCGCCGCCGGTGGAAACGAGATCCTCGAGAATGGCCGCGGCCGCGTTCACGTTGAAGCCGTTGCTGTCAACGGTGATCCCGCCGTCGAGGAGCCGGGTAGTGACGCCGTTGGCTCCGCCTTCGATCCAGTCGACCAGATTGCTGGCGGTGGCGCGAAGGGTGCCGCCGTCCAGGTTGAGGGTGCTGGTTCCGGTGCTGCTGTTGAAGAAGCGCCGGGAGGCGAGGGTGCCACCGTTCAAGTTGACGGTGGCCGTGCCGGCGGCCGAGTCGCCGATCCGGAAGAAATTCGGGGTGGTCACCAGCGAGGTCGCATTCACGGTCAGCGTCCCGGTGGTGCCGCTGCGGGCCATCAAGAGTTCCCCGCCGAACGAAAAGGTCGAGTTGTTGAGGACCAGGGTGCCGTTGCCGCCGATACCGAGGCTGGTGTAAAACGGGGCGTTCCAAGTGGCGTTGTTGAGGGTGGTGATCCCTCCGCCATCGATCAGGGCACCGGAATCTCCGGACCCCGCGAGGTGGGTGATGGTGACATTCTCGATGTAAACGTTCCCGCCATTGGTATCGAAGGCGTTGGTGTTGGCGGTCAGGGTCAGGGTGCTGTTGCCGCTGAGCGAGGTGTCGCGGATGTACTTGCGCTTGCTACCGTCGAGCTGGATCGACGCGAGCGTCTGGTCGAAGCCGTTGAGGTCGAGGAAGGCGCCGGCTCCTTCGGGGGTGGTGGGTCCCCAGGTGGCATTCATCCGGAGTTTTTTGCCGGTCGGGAGGCGGTTGTCGCCACCGAGTTTCAAGTGGGTCTGCGCGCCGAAGTCGGCAAGCAGGTCGGTCTGGCCGTCGTGGGTCGCGGCACCATTGAGAGTGAAGAGCTGGATGTGGCCTTCCGCGCCGCCACCGCCCCAGAGTTCGAGCAAACCGGAGCCGGTGATCGCGCCGTCGAGGGCGAGCGCTCCGCCAGCTGAGAAGCTGCCGATGCGGGTCTGCGCGCCGCTGATGGAAATGCTTCCGGTGACGTTGGCGGTCATGGCATTCTGGGTAAAGTAGAGCGCTCCCCGCGTTGCATCATTGCCCACGGTGGTGCCGCGTCCGCTGAGCGCCCAGGAAGCTGCGGTGGTGGTGCCGTTGGCATCGGCCCCGACACGGCGGACCATCGCGCCGGCGTTGGCGGTCACGGCGGCACCCGCGACCGCGTTGTCATGGTCGAGGTCGAGCCAGGCGTTAGCCTCGACGGTCAGGGCACCGGTGTAGCCGCTGCTGTCGGTGCGAAGAATCACCTGCCCGCCGCTCTGGGCGGCGGCGGGGGCGGTGGCGCTCTTGACGTTGAGGGCGGAGCTACCGGTCAGGCTGCCGTTGATCTCGATGTTCCGGTTGGCGGCAACGGCATCGATGCTGGAGGCGGCTGTCACGGAGATGCCGTCCGGAACATAGAGGCGGGCGGTGTTATTCGGGGCGGCGGTGCCGGTGTCGCCTTGCATGAGCGAGCCGCCGGCGAGGGTGAGCTGCCGCACTTCAAGGGATCCGATGCCTTTGAAAAGAATGCTGCCGCCGGGATCGACGGAAAGGGCCGAGCCGCCGAAGGGATAGAGCAGGGTATTGGCCGGGGTGCGCAACTGGAAGGCGCCGGTGAAATAGTTGTTCTCGGTGGTGGGGGGGACGAAATTGTCCCAACCGCCTGCCGAGTTGACCGAACTGGTGCTATCCGGGTCGCTGGCGTTCAGGGTCACAGCGCCGAAGGACGCAGGCTGGTAGTGATAGACGCGAATATAGTCGAAGGACGCAGTCTTGTTGAAGCCGGCGCTCGCGGGGTCGATGCGGAGCTGGTTGAGATTCTTCACGCCGCCGGAGAAGGTGACGCGGACCACACGCGGCGCGTTGTTGTCGATGGCCGGCACGCCGCGGCCGCGGGAACCGGCGATGCCACCACTGAAGTCGCCCCAGAAAAAAGTGCCGCCGCTCGATGCAGCGGCGAGGGGATCGACGGTCAGCGCGTACTCGACGATCGTCGAATAGCCGAGGGTGAGCGGAGTGAAGGTGTTGTTGGTGAACTGCGAGTCGTCGGTGCTGATGGTGCCGGTGACCTTGCCGCCGGCGACGGTGAGGCCGGTGTAGCCAGTGCCGAACCAGCCATCGAGCACTCCATCAACGTCGAATTCCCAGCCCTTTACCAGAGTGTGGGTGGCGGGGATGGCACTGGCGGGATCGACCTCGACGGTCTGCGCGCCAGCGAATCCAGTCAGCAGGGCGGTTGCGAGAAGGGCACCGCGGGCGGTTCCAGAGTGGCGGGCAATGAAGGCGGCATGACGGGTTTCAAGTCTCATCGGTCTTGGGCTTCTAAATATGAAAGGATTCTTATTGAACAAAGGAACCGATACTTGTGGATACCCGAGGCGTCAAGTTGGCATGACAACGATTTTCGTAGATGTATCTACAATTTTCGGCAAATAGGTTTCGGCATGAAGCGGGAGCGCAAATCCGTGCGAAAATCAGATCCCCTGCGAATTCTTGTATCCGTATTTCTCGATGTTCGCTGGGGGCGTTCTTTTGTCCGCGGCGTGGCGGATTACGGGGCATCGATTCCTCGGAGTTGGGTGGTATTTCCCCGCTCGCCGGCAGAAAATTTCCCCGAAGTGTATCGGTCGGGAGAATGGGACGGGGTGATCGTGCAGGTGACTGACGTCGAATCCATCGAGGTGGTCCGGGCGGCGCGTTGTCCAGTGGTCCTGGTGGACCCGCGTCCGGAGATCCTGCCGGAATACCGGCGAATCCTATTTGATCACCCCGAGGTCGGGCGGGTGGCGGCGAAGCATTTGCTAGAGACCGGCCGGCGGCATTTCGGCTTCGTCGGATTCGAGCAGGCAAAGCTATCGGAAGAGCGCGAGGGGGCGTTCCGGGGGGTGATCACCGAGGCAGGATTCGACTGCGCGGTGACGCGGATCCCGATCGAGCTGCGCCATCACCGGACCCGGGTGGGTGCGGAAGGCCGGACCATCCTGCGGGAGGCGCTGGAAGCGTTACCGAAGCCGGTGGCAATCGGTTGCGGCAACGACGAGCTGTCCCGTGTGCTGCTGGAGCTCTGTCTCGATGCGGGATTCGCTGTGCCGGAGGATGTGGCGTTGATCGGGGGCGATGACGACGACCTGTTCTGCCGCACCTCGCAGCCTTCGCTCTCGAGCGTCAGCCTTCCGTTCACGGAGGCGGGCCAGGCGGCGGCGGGAGTGCTGCAAAAGTTGATGTCCGGACGGGAAAGCGCGCCCGAGGTGATCATGATCGGGCCGAGCGAAGTGGCGGCACGGGACTCGACGCGGGTGGTGCCGGGCGAGGACCGGGCGATCGAAGCGGCGGTCCGCGAGTTCCACCGGCGACTCGCGGATCCGAAGCTACGGATGGCGGAGGTCGCGGCTGCGGCCAAGCTTTCCGTTTCCAGCCTGGAGCGCCGTTTCCAGCGGGCGCTGGGCTGCACGCCGCTGGTCAAGCTCAGGGACATCCGGGTGACTCTCGCCAAACGTCTTCTCGGCGAGTCCGACCGGTCGGTGAATGAGGTCGCGCGGACATGCGGATTTGGCAGTGCCTCGCGCTTCGGAGTCGCTTTCCGGGAATACACCGGGATGTCGCCGCTGGCCTATCGGCGCGATGCCAGCCGCCAAACCCATCGAAAATCAACTGCATGATGAGGGGTCAACTGAGGCCAAATGGCTTCGATGAATCTCGGAAAAGTGGCATTGACTTTCGGCAAGAAAGGATTCTTTTGAAGTCGTGATGAGAGTTTGTCTGCTGCTCCTGTCTGCCGGAGCGGTCTTTTTGATGGGCCGGGTGCAGGGGCAGGCCATCGTTTCTCCGCTGGTCTCCGGCAACTGGTCTTCCCCCGCAACATGGGGCGGGAGCCTTCCTGGGCCGGAGCAGGACGTGACGATTCCCACCGGAATCACCGTGACGCTGGACACGGGTACGGAAGTCGGATCGATCCTCGTCAACGGCGTGCTGCGCGCAGCGGCGCAGACTTTGACTCTGACGTGCGACTCGCTGGTGGTGACCGGTCCGACTGCCTTGTTCGAAGTCGGCACCGAGGCGGCACCTTTCCAACATGCGTTCACCTTGACCTTGAAGGGACTGGCGACCGAGGCGGACCCGATGATGGGGGCGAAGGTCCTAGGCTCGATGAATGGCGGAACGATCCATGTTCACGGTCCGGACCGGGTCGATTGGACGCGGCTGAATGCGACGGCTGCCAAGAACGCGACCTCGATCACCCTGGCCGATCCGGTCGACTGGCTGCCGGGCGAGGAGATCGTGATCGCTTCCACTGACTTCGACGCGCACCAGGCCGAGAAGCGGACCATCGCCACGGTCTCGCCGGACGGACGGACGGTGACTTTCGCGACGCCGCTGCAGTGGATGCATTTCGGGACGATCCAGACTTATTCTAACAGCACCCGCAGCTTCACCCTCGATGAGCGGGCGGAGGTCGGCCTGCTCAGCCGGCGGGTGAAAGTCCAAGGCGATGCGGTGTCGGAGACGGCGGGATTCGGCGGACATATCATGGTGATGTTGTGCAGTTGCGGCCCGACTCCCGGGAAGGGCTGGATCGAGGGTGCCGAGCTTTTCCGGATGGGGCAGAAGGGCTTGGTCGGCCGCTATCCTTGGCACTGGCACCATGTCGGCGATGCCACCGGCCAGTACATCCGCGGCTGCGGGATTCACCGCTCTTTCAACCGCGCCGTCACCGTCCACAACACCGACAACGCGCTGGTGGAGGACAACGTCGCCTACGACCACATCGGACACGGCTTCTTCCTCGAAGACGGCGGCGAAGTGGGAAATACCTTCCGCCATAACCTCGGGCTGCTGACCCGGATGCCGGCCGCGGGCGAAGAAGTTCGGGCGCACGACCGGGTCTTCGACGGCGAGGATCCGGCGGAAGGCGGCGAATCGAGCGGAGCCTTCGCGCTGGTGAAGCTGCCATCGACCTTCTGGATCACCAATCCGGCCAACCATTTCATCGACAACGCCGCCGCGGGTTCCGACGGCTCGGGCTTCTGGATGGTCGCGCTGGCGGCGCCGGTGGGCTCTTACAACGGCCCCGCGATGATCCCCGGTCGGATGGCGATGGGGACTTTCTCCGGCAACAGCGCGCATTCGAATTCGTTCTCGAATCTCGCCATCGACGGCGGGATCGATCCGGTCACACACGACCTCAACGGCGGCCATTACCACCCTCGGCAGACGCCTTCCAACTTCAGCTCGCCGATCGTGATCCCGGAGATCACGGACTTCACCGGCTACAAGTGCCGCGACCGCTGCCTGTGGTTCCGCGCGGACTCGATGAACATCCGCGAATCGGTGCTGGCGGACAACAGCCGCGCGACTTTCTTCGCCTACAACCAGGTGATGCACGACTCGCTGATCGTCGGCCAGAGCGCGAACATTGGCAACCCGGTCAGCGCGACGGAGATCGCCGCGGGGCGCTCGCTGCCGAACCCGGCGTCGAACTCGTCCCTCCGCGGCCACAGCATCTACGATGGTCCTAGTGGTATCGTCCGCGTCCACTTCGCCGGCTTCACGGGCAACGACCGCGCGCTCCAGACCAATGGTGCCTCGCAGAAAAGCACGGTGCATTTCGCCGAGGGCATCACCTGGGATCCGGCGGTCCCGGTGGCGAACAAGGTCGATTTCGCGCCGGGCGCTTACCGCGACTACATGTATGCCTCCGGCCTGATCGACCGCGACGGCTCGATCACCGGCATCCCCGGCGGGCGGATCACGCCGGACATGCCGACCAGTTACAACGGCCGGGTGATGGAGGATTTCAACGTCACGCCCGCGGCGGTCCGCCGGCCTGAGTGGAACGCGTGGGTCTGTCCGCCGACGGAGAAATACGGGCTGATGCGGCTCGACAACAAGTGGGCGCAGTATTCCGGCACGCCGATCTTCGCGCTGCGTTCGGATGGCCCGGCGGCCTACAACATCCAGACCTACGAGTGGTACAGCCAGAACCCGGTGATCGTGAATTCGCCGCTGCGCTATGCTTTCCAATACACGAAGGTCGCGAACCGGATCGACGCCAATCTGCGCTTCCTCGACAATGGCGACAGCGCGGTGGTGTCGTTCCCGAACCTCAAGTCGGCGACCCGTATCTACCGCAACGGAACCAGCACCGCGCTCGGTCAGGCATCGAGCATGGCGGATCTGTTAGGCGGGAGCACGGAGCGCTACTGGTTCCGCGACAATACCCTGCATGTGAAGCTGGTCGGCGCGGGCGGCGGCTACGACCCGCAGTTCGGCAACGAGCGCAGCGCGAAGTCATCGACCCTGGCGATCTGCCAGAATGCCAACGGCGCGGATGCCACGGGCCGGACCGACCGCGCGACGCTGGCGGACTTCGAAATGGGTGCGGATTCGCGCGGCAGCTTGCAGGGCGAGCTTTCGCTGGTGAGCGCGGCCTTGAGTGCGGACAGCCCGGGCGCGGCAAGCGGACCCTTCGACGCGACCGATCACCAGGTCTCGTGGAGCCTCGTTTCGGATGGCGACGGCGTGGATGAAGCGGTCGATTACCGGCTCGATTTTTCCCGGCAAATCTGGAGCGAGTTCCCTGCCCTCGCGGTGAATTTCAGCGGACCTCGGATGGAAGTGCTGGTGGTCGATTCCGGCGATGGCGTCCGTTCGATCGGAGTCTTCGATCCAGCGGACAGTGCGAAGATCCGGTTGGCGGGTGGCGCGCCGGCGCGCTTCCTCGACCAGGTGACCGGGCTGATTTTCCGGGTTCGCGAAGGCCGCTGGTCGGAGCTATCGGCGACAAGTTCCGCGACGGTCGGCTTGCGGGGAATCGAGCTGCTGGCGGAGGCCACCGCGCCGTTCAGCGTCTCGCTTTCCGAGGACCTCGACAATGACGGCGTGCCTAACACCCTGGAGCCGGCGGGGGACGTCGACCTCGATGGTCTTCCGAACGCCGAAGATAGCGACTCGGATGGCGACATGATGGAAGACGGTGTCGAACTGGCCGCCGGGCGCGATCCATGGAGTCCGCGCGACTTCGCGTTCCACTTCAATGGCGACGGGAATTTCGAAGGTTGGGACAACCGTGCCAACATCAACGGCCACGCGGTATCGGGTGGAAAGGTCAGTGGTACCACGGTCACCAGCGATCCCTACTTTTGGCGCACCGGCTTGAACATGCCGGGCTCCGCGATCAGCCATGTCGTGGTGAAGATGAAGACCGTGACGACCGGTTCGGTGCAGCTCTACTGGGGCCGCACGGGTGCCGGCGGTTTCGCGGGCGGGCGCTTCGCCCAGGTGACCTACTCGCCGGCCAATCAATGGCAGGCGGTCCGTTTCGCGGTGGGCACTCATGCCGAGTGGAACGGGCGGATCATCACCGACCTGCGGATCGATCCGATCGGCTCGGCAAACCGCTTCTTCGAAATCGATTGGATCCGCGGCAGCGACGGCGACCTCGACGACGACGGGCTCACCGACGCCGCGGAAGGATCGGCCGACGGCGATGCGGACGGCTTGCTCAATCTCGAGGACCTCGATAGCGACAACGACGGCCGGCCCGATCTCACCGACGCCCAGCCTTACGTCTTCAATCCGCCGGACTACGACAACGACGGGGTTCCGGACGCGACCGATCCCGACGATGACAACGACGGCGTGCCGGACGCTTCGGATGCCTTCCCCTTCAATGCCGCGGAGGCGCTGGACAGCGACAATGACACGGTCGGCAACAACGCCGACCCGGACGACGACAATGACGGCGTGCCGGATGTCTCGGACGCGTTCCCGCTGAACCCCGCAGAGTCGCTCGACACGGATGGTGACCTGTTAGGCAACAACGCCGACCCGGATGACGACAATGACGGCGTTGCGGATACGGCGGATGCCTTCCCGCTCAATGCCGCCGAGTCGCTCGACAGCGACGGTGATCTGATCGGCAACAACGCGGACTCGGACGACGACAACGATGGCGTGGCGGATGCAGCGGACGCGTTTCCGCTCAATCCCGCCGAGTCGTTGGACACCGATGGCGACCTGTTAGGCAACAACGCCGATCCGGACGACGACAACGATGGCGTGGCGGATGCCGCGGACGCGTTTCCTTTGAATCCGGCGGAGTCGCTCGACAGCGATGGTGACCTGATCGGCAACAACGCCGATCCGGACGACGACAACGATGGCGTGGCGGATGCGGCGGACGCGTTCCCGCTCAATCCCGCCGAGTCGCTGGACACCGATGGCGACCTGTTAGGCAACAACGCCGACCTCGACGACGACGGCGACGCGATGTCCGACATCGCCGAGCTGGGCGTCGGGCGCGATCCGCTGAGCGCCCGCGATTTCGCCTTCCACTTCAATACCGATGGCGATTTCGAAGGCTGGAGCAACCGCGCGAGCATCACCGGCCATGCCGTTGCCGGCGGGCGGATGACGGGCACCACGGTAACCGCCGATCCGTATTTCTGGCGGACCGGTCTCAACATGCCGGGCTCGCAGATCGCGGCGGTGCTGGTGAAGATGAAGACCGGCGCGAGTGGCAATTTGCAGCTCTACTGGGGCCGTGCTGGCGCGCCGAATTTCGGTGAGGCGCGGGTGGTCCAGGCTCCCTATGCGCCGGCCAACCAATGGCAGGCGGTGCGGGTGCCGCTGGCCGCCCACGCCGAGTGGAATGGCCGCTTTATCACCAGCCTGCGGATCGATCCGATCACTGCCGCGAACCAGTTCTTCGAGATCGACTGGATCCGCGGCAGCGACGGCGACTTCGACGATGACGGGATCTCCGACGCGCTCGAAGGCGGCGGCGACGCGGATGGCGACGGCTTGCTCAATCTGGAAGATCTCGACAGCGACAACGACACGCTGCCGGACGCGCTGGAGTTCTCGCTCGGGCTGGCTCCCAACGTTGCGATCAATCCCGTGGCCGACAGTGACGGTGACGGCCAGACGGACTTGTTAGAAATCACGGCGGGCACCGGTCATGCCGACCGCGCCGACCGCTTCGTGTGGTCGGTGGCGAGTGGTTCCGCTCCGCAGGTCTACTTGCAGGTGAAGACCGGCCGCAGCTACGCGGTGGAGGCCTGTGACAATCTCGCGACGGGGAATTGGCAAGTTATCGGCAGCATCACGCCGTCGGTGGCGGGGGCCTTCAGCGTCGCGGATCCGGTGACCGGCGCGCCCCGGCGCTTTTACCGGGTGAAGATTCAGTTGGTCCCGTGAGCTTTGCCGGGGCCGTCGCACCGGATGAAGAGACTTTGGCGCAGCGCGGGGGCTTTGAAGTTTGACGGAGTGCTGACATTTAGGGTATCCGGAGCATTGTGAGCGAAGGTGAAGATCCGCCAAAACCCGTCGAGCCGGAAGAGGACGAGCTGCGCGATCTGTTAGAAAAGCGGGAACAACAGCAGGCGGCCGGCTGGCACAACTTGAGGCGGACTGCCACCCGGATTCTCGGGTTCGCGATGCTTGCCGGCGTGGTGGCTTTCGTTTCGATCGGATCGAACCGCGACTGGGTAGCGGCGATGTTTCACGACACGCCGCCAGCCCCCGCACCCGCCCAGCCGGCGACGGTGCCGGCAATCTTCGCCGGGGCGGTGGAGAATCCGGACGAGGAGGCGCTGAAGCGTGCGGCGGGCATGCCGACCAAGGCGGACGAGCGTGCGAAGGCAATGGACGGCAAGATCATCGACCAGGAAGACATCAAGTTCGCGATGGATCTGATGCAGTTCATGCAGGGTCCGCCGGAAGCGGCCAGGAAGGACGGCGAAGGAAGAGCGGCAAATGACGGAGATGTCACCGGTCACACTCGGCCTGCTGTTTCTCGCCGGATTTGCCGGGGGATTCATCGATGCGATCGCCGGCGGCGGCGGCCTGATCACCCTGCCGGCCTTGCTCGCGACCGGCATGCCGCCGCAAATGGCGCTGGGGACGAACAAGCTGCAATCGTCCTGCGGCACCGCGATCGTCGTCTGGCGCTACGCGAAAGCCGGGCTGATGAAGACGCCGGGCCTCTGGGTCGCGGTGTCCTTCGCGTTCTTCGCCAGCATGGCGGGGGCGCATGCGGTCAGTGTCCTGAGCAAGGACTTGCTCAAGCAACTCATCCCGTGGCTGCTCGCGGCGGTGGCGGTTTACACCGCGCTGAACCGCCGCTTCGGGGTGGAGACGGGTAAGCAGAAGATGGAACCGCTGGTCTTCGCGGTGGTCTTCGGGATCCTGCTCGGCTTTTACGACGGCTTTTTCGGGCCTGGAACCGGATCGTTCTGGACCCTGGCGGTGGTTGCGCTGTTAGGCCTCGAGCTGCGCGGCGCGACCGGCTACACCAAGGCGGCGAACCTCGCGAGCAACCTCGGCTCGCTGGTGATCTTCCTCGCCTACGGTGCCGTCCATTTCACCGCCGCCGGCGCGATGATCGGCGGCCAGTTGTTAGGCGCGCGGCTCGGCTCCGGGCTGGTGATCCGCAAGGGTGCTGGCTTGATCCGGCCGGTGTTCCTGACGGTGGTCTTCGCGATGACGGCGAAGCTGGGTTGGGATGCGTGGCGGGGGTAAAGGAACCTTCCATTCATCTGTCGATATGCCGGCGCAGCGATCGTTCATGAGCCTGTAGGTCCTAGAAGTCCCTCAATCCTTGTTGTATTGAACGAGGTCCTCGACGCGGGTGTTTTTGATCTTCTTCCTAAACGACTTCCACCGGAGTTCTCGGTGCCAAACATCGATTGCGGAAGTGATCCAGAAACAGGCGCACTTCAAAGACCCTTCGAGCTCCTTGAAACCAAACGCCGTAATGGTAGACCTAGCAGAGTAGTCGGACCATCCATGGACCGTGCCATCGGCTTCGACGACGATGTAAGCCTGTCCGGGAGAGTCGGAGACATCGATCGCGAAGGTCCATCCAGCAGGAAGAGTCTGGAGCACTTCGTGGAGGATTCTGACGACGTCGGGATGCCACGCCTTGGGGTAAACGACAATCGTATGCTGCAGGCATGGGTCGAAATAGCGGCTCATGGAAATCGGAGCCCCTTGGATTTCGCCACGATCTCCGGAATCCACCAGATAGACCTCGCTCAGCGCTTCAACCACGCGATCAAACGCCTCGTCAAATTCGCGCTCTTTCTCTTCCCGTGTAGAATCCTCACCGAAGGATTTCATTTGGGGTAGATCCTTGTATCGAAGATGGCGGACAAATCTCACGGCTCCAAACCCCACAATCTTGATTTCACCCAAGACTACAAGGGCTCGATTGAAGTCGGCGAAATCTGTCGGCTCGGAGTGGAATCCGGACCACATTCGACAGAGTAGGTGGGTGACAGCTCCTTGGGACGGTGGAAAGTCGTGACGTCTGCCGTCGTAGAGCTATCCTACGCACTCCTCCCATGGATGTCTTTTTCACCCCACTCGAGCCGCCGATCTATGAACTGCTGGGCTGGGACATGGACTTGATCATCCGTTGCCTCGAAGTCATCCGTCGCGAGTTGCCCGGGTTGGCCACCGGGTTGATTCCTGAGGACTCCAGCTTCGGGATCTTCGCCATGCCGCGCGGCAAGTTTCCCGGCGGCAGCTATCCGGTGCTCGGGGTGGTGCAGCATTCGCCGGACGATTCCGCACCCTACCTCGCGATCGAGGCGAAGATCCGCACCTGGTGTCTCGAGGTGGGCAAGGAGAAGCTGACCTCGCTGGCTGCGGCGGTGGAGCCCCCGAGCTGGGAGGCGCTGAAGGAATGTGGCTGCTATCCGGACCCGCGCATGCCGGTCGCGGCAAGCGCTTGAAGCCGTGATCCGCACCGGGCTGACCGAGCTGAACCGCCTTTCGTGGAGCGCGGCGACGGTGGCGCACAACCGCCTCAAGGGGGGCCAGACCCGGGCTTTGGTATCAAGTCCCGTTGGGACAGCGATCCTCCCGGATTTGGGAGTTACGGGCAGATCTCAAAGAACAGTGTGAACTCATGACGGTTGTAGGTCAGATGCGTCGTCGCGATCACCGACAGCCGGGAAGCCGTCGCGTAGGCGATCGCCGCGCGGGAGAGTTCGTTCATTTCCGCCGGGGACTCCACGCCGGCTCCTTTCAAGGTGAAGACGATCACCCCGCCGGGTTTCAGGCTCCGCGACAACCGGACCACCTGGCGCAGCGCGGCGCGGGCGTCGCCGTTCATGTCGCAGAGGAGGGCGTCGAAGGTTTCGCCTGCCGCGGGTTGGAATTCCCCGACATCGGCGCGGCGGAATTTCAGCCCGGTGGCGCCGTTCAGGCGGGCGTCGAGCGGGGCCTTGTCGACCGCCGTCACCCGGAAGCCGCGGGCCAGCAATTCCGACGTCATGCCACCCGGGCAGGCCCCGAGTTCGAGCCAATGCGCGCCTGCCGGGAGTTCCGGTCGATGGAGCTTCAGGTAGTGCAGCGCCTCGGCGATCTTGGCGCCGGCGCGGCTGATGGTTTCCGGCGCGTTCTGCCGAATGAATTTCGTCCCGCCGGGGTAGAAGCCGTTTGATTCACGCGGGCTTTGGATTCCGCAGAACAGGCCTTCCTTTCCAACCAGGCAGAACAAGCTCGGCGCGCCGGGGTCCTGCGCCTCGACGTCCTGCGCCGCGCCCAGCGGCGGGAAAAGCTGGAGTGTCCGGCCGCGCAGGTTGGTGGCGAGGTGCTTGTAATACGGGTGCGCGCCGCCGGTTTGGAGCGGGCCGACCAGCAGCGTTTGCGGGACCGGCGCGCCGAACTTCCGGAAAATCGCCTGAGCCGCCTTTTCGACGAAGCCTTCCATCTTCTGCGGGCAGCAGGGCCACGCGTGGTGGACCGGAAGATTCCAGCTCACGAACTTCGACCACTCCGAAGCACGAAGCGCTGCGAAGTCGGCGAGCTGCACCAGATGGTAGTCGCCCCCGAGCTTCTTCAAGGGCACCGCCCCGAGGCCCGCGAGGATCTCCGGCGCGTGTTCGGCGAACACCTCGGGAATGCGGATCAGCCAGGAAAAAGTCACGCGCCCTTCGTGCGGCGGATCGCCGGGCGGGACAATCCCGGAATGGGGGGGGCGCCTTGAACGCGGTATGACGACGGCCGGGCGGGTCCATTTGCGGATGGAGGTAACCGGCGCATGCGGCCGCCGCGGGTAGGGCACAAAAAAGCCCGGCCTTCCGCGTGGGAAGCCGGGCATTGGATGTAAAATTTTTCAGTTCACGGCGACGGCGGACGAACCGGTTTCGCCCGTCCGAATGCGGATGGCTTCCTCGACGGTCGAGATGAAGACCTTGCCGTCACCGATCTTGCCGGTGTTGGCGCTCTTCACGATCGCTTCCGCCACACCGCCAGCTTGGGCATCGTCGACCACAATCTCGATCTTCACCTTCGGCAGGAAATCCACGGTGTATTCGGAGCCGCGATAGATCTCCGTATGGCCCTTCTGGCGGCCGAAGCCTTTAACTTCTGTTACGGTCATGCCCTGAACACCCACTTCGGCAAGGGCTTCCTTCACTTCCTCCAATTTGAACGGTTTGATGATCGCTTCGATTTTCTTCATGGTGCGGCGGATTGGTCAAAGACCCTTGAGCAATGCCCGTGCCAATTGCGGCAGGGAATTTTTTAGAACTGTTGGAAGCTACGATTTATCGCATCTTCTGGCGAGCGGAAATCCGGTCAGCCGAGGAAGATTTTCAGAATCTGGCGAGTCACTTGAGTTCTCTGGAATTTCGATGACGGGGACGCCCGGCACTCTGCTAGAGTGCCGCGATGATTCGGTCTCTGCGGGGCGTGCGGATCGGTTGAGCTCCTACTCCAGGCCCGCCATGACCAGTGGGTTGAAGCGGTCGACCGGCTCCCCGAGCGACCATGCGAGGCCGCGCAGTACCAGCGTGCGGAACACGGGATCGTCGAACGTCCAGGAGTAGTGGCCGGCGAGCGTGGTGAAAACCTTGCCGCCCCCCGGCGGCTCGCTCACCCAACATTGCGGGCGCGGCGAACCTTCCTCGGTGGCATGGGCAAGCACCCGGGGGGCCAAGGTGGCGGAGGGAATCATGTCCCAATAGGTCTCGTCGACCATGGCAATCCGGTCGAAATTGCGGGCGATGGGGTGCTTGAGACTCCGGTCGAACACCAGCTCGACCGGCCCATGGCGGTAACGGGTGCTGCCAGAATGAGAGGCGAAGCCGATGCGGTCGGCAAGCGACTCGGCCTGGGCACCGCCTTCCACAGCCCAGTGAATGAACACGGCCCCACCACCGCGCGCCAGAAAAGCGTCGAAATCGGCCGCCCGCTCGTTCGACCAGTTGCCCTTGCGGTAGAACACGACCGCGTCCGCGGCGGCCCACTGGGCCGGGGACGGCCAGTCGAAGGCGAGGCTGACGGTGGTCTTTTCGGCAAGCGTGAACAGCCGCCCCCAGGTTTCGCGCCAGCGCGGGTAGTCGTGCTCTCCCACGCCGTGATCTTTTGGCCCGGAGACAAGCAGGAGCTTGAGAGGACGAAGGGCGGCCGGAGGGTCCGGGGCCCCTGCGAGAAGCGCCAGGACCGTTTCGGCCGTCGGCCGCGGTGGCGCTTCGCCCGGGGCATAGACGCCCATCAGCGGGGGCTCCGTCAGCAGGTAAGCCATCAGGTCGCGGAAATCTCGCGGTCCGAGGGCCTCATTCAACTTGGGCGGCATCAGCGAGGTCTTCAACGGGGTCGATGACACGATCTCTTCCGTGGTCACCCGCAGCTCCGCCCCGACTCCCAAGCCGAGGGTGACCGAACCGTCCCCGCCGGGCCGTGGCACCGCCACGAGCTGGCGGCCGTCTTTCAGGACGATCTGGTGCGTCAGGTAGTCCGGGTTGAGCACCGCGGACGGATTTTCAATATCGCGGAAGGTCGTAGCGTAATCGCGGCTGACTAAATTCGAAAGATCCGGACCGAGGTGCCCGCCATTGCCCCGCACGCTGTGGCATTTCGAACACAAGGCACGGTCGCTCATGAAAACCTCGCGTCCCCGGGCCCAGTCGCCGCCCTGGATCTCCGGCCGCGGGGCGAAGGCGAGCGCGTCGGAGATGGCCGCGGGATCCGCCCATGGCACGAGGAATCGCCGCAGCGGCAGCGCGCGGGTCCGGCTGTCCTCCCGGGTGTGCCATGAGATCCGGAAAGCGGGCGCCGCGCCGCTCCCGGTCCGGCAGCTCAGCTCCAGGTCGACCGGATTTTTCGGGCGCGGGGTGAGCGTCAGGAAATAGTCGTGGCTGATCTGCCCGAGCTTTGACTCCGTCGGGGCGGCACCTCCGCCCAAGCCACGCCGCACGGTGAAGCGGGTGTCCGGCGAAGTGATGGCCAGCGTGACCTCCTCGGGCTCGGGCTCGTAGTCGAGGCTGGCGCCCGGCTGGATCGCGGGACGCAGCATGTTCCAAAGGTCGAGACGGGTGCGCAGGGTCAGCTCGCCGGGCCGGGTCAGCCGTTGCCGGAATTCCTCATGCACCGGGCTCGCGGCCGTGAGGGTCCCCGCCACCTCGCTGTCAAGATGCGGGAGCCAGCCACGCCAGATGGTGCCGTCCTCGCCTTTCCACACGGCTTCCACTCCCGTCAGTTCGGCGTGCAGGTCAAGGCCCGCGGCACCTCCCAAGGTGAGCGCAAAATGCTGCGGCGCGACTTGCGGAGGCACGCGCAGCTCGAGCACCCGGCCGTCCTCCGAAAGGCTGCCCCCAAGCACCGGCACCTCGCGGGTCGCTTCCGCGTGCTGCCGCTTCACGACCTCGTAGCCCGGCCACATCGTCTCGAAGCGCTCACCGGCGCGGACATAGGTCCCGCTCTCGATGCGGGCGCCAGCCGTCATGGCCTCGGCCAACGCGCGATCCACAGGGCGATCCCATGCGACTCTGAAAACGCCGGGGGAATCGCTCCACGTCATGACCGGCTGGGGGGCAGCCTCGGTAGCCGGAGCGATTTCAAAGATCACGCCCTTTCCCTCGGGTCCGGTACCCCAATCGGGATCGCCGCTGTGGGTGGCGATGAGAAGCGTCCCCCGGGGGGAGAGCGTGACATCGACGGCCAAACGATTGAGACAGGCGATGATCTCGGTGTGGGCCACGTAGCCTGCCTCCGACTTGACCAGCTTCGTCCGGTAAATCTTGCCGCGCGATTGACCGGCGATGATCGCGTCACCCGCCCACCACGCCGGCCCGAAGGCCTTGCCGCCGTTCACGGGATCATTGAAGCGGAGACCGCAGGTCGATTGGTGCTGCGGGCCGTAGTCGAAGACGCTGGGCTCGTCGATGACGCCGGGCAGGTGCTTCGGATGGCGCGGTGGGAAGCCGTAGTGGCGGTCTTTCTCAATGAACAGCAGCTCGTCGAAGGGGTTCCCGTTCGGCAGCCACGTGGCGCCCTCCTGGTCGGTGCAAAACAAGTCGCCACGGGAGTTGAAGCGCAAGCCGATCGGCCAGCGCACGCCGCTGCAAAGTTTCTCGCGGGTCTTGAAGTCCGGGCTCAGCCGCAGGATCGCGCCGCGTTCGTTGCTCAGGTCGTTGCCCGCGCGACCGTTGGCGCCGATCTCGTAGGCGTTGTCGTACCAGCGCACGCCGAGGCCGAAGTAAAGCGAGCCGTCGCGGCCGTCATAGCAAACGCTGGCGGCATCGATCCCCGCCCGAGCCAGCGGCCAGCCCTCGGCCAGCACGCGTTCTTCCTCGGCCTTCCCGTCACCGTCCCGATCGGTGACCATCATCACCTTGCCCTTGCAGGCGAAAAATACCGCGTCGCCGTGAGGCGTGCCTGCTGGAGCCAGATCCATGCCGATCGGACCGCTGACCTTGCCCTTGCCCTCCCAGAAAAGCGCCGCCTGGTCCTCGCGCCCGTCCTTGTCCGTATCCCGCAGCAGCCAGATGTTGCCATTGTAGCCAAGGCCCACCAGCACGCCATCATACCGATATTGCAGGTTCACCAGATTGGTGAGCTCGACCGGCAGCACCGATGTGTTGAAGCCGGGCACCAGCATCTGCAGCTCCGGCGGCGCGTCCTGGGGGCGGAACTTCCGGGAGCTTGGAACCGCCTGCGCGGGGCAGAAAGAGGTTGTCGCCAGCGACACGAGGGCAATGTAAACAGGGTTTCGCATGCTTCGGAACGATGCGGGAATGGGGACGCACCGCAAGCATGCTTGTCTGCATCGTCCGGACCCGCCGGTGGGCGGTTTTTCATGCCATCGCTTTTTCCAACAGTTGCGCAATTTCCAGCTCTCTCCTACAGTGAAGCGCATCTCGACCTACCATGAAACATCTCGTCCTTCCGCTCCTTGCCGCCAGCATTCTCAACGCCACCGCCGATGACGCCCAAAAGGCCAAGCTGATCGAAATCGGCAAGGCCAGCTTCGCCACCTGCATGGCTTGCCACGGTCCCGATGGCCAGGGTCTGGCGATCGGTCCGGACAAGAAAATGGCGCCATCGCTCGCTGGATCAAAGATCGCCACCGGAGATCCGGCGGTGTTCGCCCTCTCGGTGCTCAAAGGCATCCAGAAGGACCCGACCAACACCGCCATCCTCGGTGTCATGGCCCCTCTCGAAATGGCGCTCGACGACGAGAAGCTGGCCGGCGTGATGACCTATGTCCGTAATTCTTTTGGAAACAAGGCCGCGGTGGTCACACCCGATGACGCGAAGAAATACCGCGAGATGTTCAAGGACATCAAGGCCCCGGTGCTCCGCGTCGATCTCGAGAAAACGGCCGCCGCCGCCGCCAAGAAGTAAGGCCATGCGCGGATTTTTCGCCTTCCTCCTGCTCTTTTTCACGGCATCGGCCCATGCGGCGGATGCCGTGAAGCTGGAGCTGAGCGCCGACGACCGGATGGTTTACAGCAAGACCGCCTTCGAAGTGGTAAGCGGCCAGAAAGTCACGCTGGTCTTCAAAAACACCGGCACCAAGGGAGAAAAGTCGATGAAGCACAACGTGGTGCTGCTCAAGCCGGGCAACACCATCGTGTCCTTCGCCGTGAAGTGCCTCGCGGCGGCCGAGACCGGCTATGTGCCGGTCGACAAGGAATCGAAGGAGAAAATGGTCGGCCACGTGAAGCTGCTCGGCGGGGGACAGACCGCTACCCTGACCTTCACCGCCGGCGAACCCGGTGAGTACCCGTTCTTCTGCTCCTCGCCCGGTCACTTCGACAAGATGCAGGGCAAGATCACGGTGAAGGCGAAGTAGCGCGCACGACGATTTTCAGAACGAAAATGCCGGCGGGCTTCGAAGCTCCGCCGGCGTTTTTTTAGGGACTGGAAGGGTGATCCGGGAGCCAGCTCCGCGAGGCGGATCATGCCTTGCTCTTCAGCAAATCGCGGATTTCGGCGAGGAGCTTTTCCTCGGCGCTGGGTTCCGGCGGGCCGGCGGGTGCGGCGGGCTTTTCAAAGCGCGCCTTGGCAGTGGTGTAGGCCTTCACCACGAGGAACAGTGCGAAACCGACCAGCAGCAGGCTGATCAGCGAGTTGATCAGGGGACCGATGTCGACGGCACCCACCATCACGACACCGACTTCTTCCACTTTCGCGAATGCCGTAATGGTCTTGAGCAGCACGCCGGTGAACTCGGTGATGACCTTGCCGAATGCCGCGCCGATGATCACGCCGACCGCCAGGTCGATCATGTTGCCCTTGAGAATGAAGTCTCTGAATTCTTTAATCATGGTATTTTAGAAATGCTCCTCGGATCCAAGCAGCCATTCTAACACCGCGCAATCTCGAATCCGCCCGACCCTGAGCGATGTGGAGTGCTGCGGCATGACGCAGCTTTGACTTGGGGGGCGGACGCCTACTTCTGCCGGCCACGGATCGCCCTCCCGGCAGTCCACGGGCGTCGGGGTGAGGCAGACTTCACCCGCAGCCAAAGCGACGTCGTGCCGTCGCACTCCATAGCGGGCTCAATCGTCATCGTCCTTCGCGCCCTTCACCCGGACCTTGCCGCGGAGCTTGGCCTCGATGTAGCCGTCGATGTCGCCGTCCATGATGTTCTGGATGTTCCCCGACTCGTGGCCGGTGCGGAGGTCGAGCACCTTCTGATAAGGCTGGAAAACGTAGGAACGGATTTGGTTCCCCCACCCGATGTCGCCCTTCTCGCCGTAAGCTCGTTCCGACTCGGCCTTGCGCTTGTCTTCCTCGAGCTGGAACAGCTTCGCCTTGAGGATCTCGTAAGCGAGTTCCTTGTTGGCGCCCTGCGAGCGGGCGTTGGTCGAGCGGATCAGGATTCCGGTCGGCAAGTGGCGCAGCAGGACGCCGGTCTCCACCTTGTTGACGTTCTGGCCGCCTTTGCCGCCGGAACGCATGGTGGTGATCTCGATGTCCTTGTCGTTGATCTCGATCTTGATCTCGTCGTTCACCTCGGGCGTGGCGTCGACGGACGAAAAGGACGTGTGGCGTTTACCCGCCGAGTCGAAGGGCGAGATGCGGACGAGGCGATGAACGCCGCGCTCGTTTTTCAGGTAGCCGTAGGCGTAGTCGCCGGTGATCTTCATCGTCGCGCCGCGCAGCCCGGCCCCGTCGCCGTCCTGCCAGTCCACCGTCTCGCAGGTGAAGCCCTTCCGCTCCGCCCAGCGCTGGTACATCCGGTAGAGCATCTGCGCCCAGTCGCAGGCCTCGGTGCCGCCGGCACCGGCTTGGATGATCAGGTAGCAGGAAGCCATGTCGCCCGGCTTGTCGAGCAAGGTCAGCAGTTCGAAGGAGGCGATGTCAGCGTCAAGTTCGGCGGCCTGGGTGAAAGCGTCCGCGGCGGCCGAGTCGTCGTCGAACTCGCGCGCCAGTTCGATGCCGGCCATGAGGTCGTCGTAGCGGCCGTTGAGTTTCTGGAAGGCTCCCACCTTTTTTTTCAGCGAGGAGATCCGGCTGTTGGTGGCGCGGGCCTTTTCCTGGTTGTTCCAGAACTCGGGGTCGCCCATGGCGGCTTCCAGCGATCCGATTTCCCGCTCAAGGGTCGGGACGTCAAAGATACCTCCCGAGCTGGGTCAGACGGCTCTTCAGAGCGTCCGTATCCAGCGACGAGAGGTCGGCGGTGTGAATTTCAGCCATAGGTCGGGCGGCAAGGTGGGGACGCCGGGGGGGCGAGTCAAGGGGCGCGATCACCGGGCTTGATCCGCGGTGGGATGGGTGCATTTTAGGGAAGCGTTGTTCCAAACGCGTTCGCATCCGTGGTGTCACGCTTCTCTGCCATCTTGACCTGCCTGCTGGCCCTTCTGGTCGCCAGCCCGCTGTGTTGTTGTGCGGCGGAGCGATTGAAGGATCAGGCGTCGTGCTGCTGCGGCGGCAATGAGGCCCCGGAAACCCAGGATTCAGGTCACCGCTGCCTTTGTGCCAGCGACGACCCGCGCGAGATTCCGGATCCCGACTTGGTTCCGCCGCCGCTGTCCGGGGCATCCCTGATTTGCCCGCCCGCATCGACGGTCACGGATTTTTCCGGCATCGCCGCGGCGGATCTGCAAGGTCCGCGCTGGATGCCCAGCCTGCCGTGGCACGCGCCGCCGGCGGAACGAAGGGCCCGTTTGGTGAGCCGGTTGCTGTGAGACGATGCGGCGCTTTCCGCCGCTTCCTAGAATGCCTGAAACGGCGGCGGCAGACCCGCGCCGTAAATCCGTGTTGTTTTCTCCAACCGTCTCCAATTCATGAAACCATTGATCTTTTCCCTCGGGCTCGCGGCAAGTGCCGCCGCCCACCCGGTCTCCTTCGAGGGAGCCTACCAGTTGATGCTCGGCAGCACCGACTCGGTGCAGAATTTCGAACTCTACCACTCCTACACCCCGAAGACCGCCTTCGGCCTCCACGCGATGCGCTTCGAGGACGAGCGCGACGACAACTTGTTCGCCGGCCTGCAGCACAATTGGCTCCTCAAGCGCTGGAATCTTCCGGATGCCCAGGCCAACGTTTACCTCGGCGCCGGCGCCGGCATCGCGAAGGAAGATGGCGATTCCTGGTCGCCCGCGGGCCTCGGATCCTTCCGCGCCGACTATGAAACCCGCCGGATCTACACCGCCTTCGAAACGAAGCTCGTCGGCTCCGAAGACGTGTCCCGCGGGGTCACCAGCGCCTCGGTCGGCTTCGCGCCCTACAAGGCCGAGTTCGAACAACTCAACACCTGGCTGATCCTCCAGCTCGAACACGTCAGCGGGATGGAGGACGACCTCGCCATCATCCCGAAAATCCGCCTGTTCAAAGGCAACTACTTCCTGGAGCTCGGCTGCTCGCTCGAGGGCGCGCCGCTGGTGAACTTCATGATCCACTTCTAACAAACATTACCAAAATGAATCATCCTATCCTGCTCAGCCTCATCGGTGCCTGGCTCTTCGCCACCACCACCGCCCATGCCGCCACCGATCGCGTCATGACCGTCAAAGCCAGCGTCGACGGCATGGTCTGCTCGTTCTGCGCGCAAGGCATCGTCGCCCACTTCAAGAAGCACAAGGCCGTCTCGAACGTGCACGTCGATCTCACCCGCAAGCTCGTCATTCTCGAAGAGAAGAAGGGGAGTTCGATCAGCGACCAGGAAATCACCGAGTTCATCAAGAAGTCGGGCTTCGAGCCGAAGAAGGTCGAGCGGTCGAGCGAATCCTTCAGCAAGGTGAAGGCGGCCAAGAAGTAGCGCGGCCCCACGTCCGAGCGCCTTCAGAGCGCGCTGGAATTGACACGGCGTCGTCCCGCTGAACCCCGGTTCAGCGGGATGGTGCGGGTGGCAGACGGGACCGTGGGGATCCCGCCGCAGAGTTGCAGCAAGCGCGCTCCCTCGATCCGGGTGCTGGTCGGCAAGTCGGTTTTCGGGCGGATGGTTCGTTTGTTCATCGCGGCGAGCTTGGCGGAGGTCTGTGGCTCCGGCCATGGGGTGTTCCCCCCAAAAACTTATGTTTGCAAATATACCCCCACCCCCTATTTGTCACCCATGGAACGCGACTGCTGCCAACGCAAGCCCCTGACCGGCCGGATCAACCGCATCGCCGGCCAGGTCCAGGGGGTCGGCCGGATGATCGAGGAGAACCGCGATTGTCCGGAAATCCTGCACACCATCTCCGCCGTCCACGCCGCCCTGCGCGGGCTGGAGGCCACGCTGTTGGAGGACCACGTCCGCCACTGCGTCGCCGAAGCCGCGGCCGACCCCGAGCAGCTCGACCACCGTCTCGAAGAGTTGGTCACCCTCTACAAGCGCCGCCTCGCCTGAACCCCAAGCTCGAATCGCCATGAAATCCTGCTGCACTCCCCCGCCGGAACCGGAAGCACCGCCCTCGTGCCACGCCCCGGTCCCGGAGGCCAAGCCGTCCTGCTGTGGCGGCCATCCTCACGATCACCGCACCGTCCCCGCGACCGATGCCAAGCCGGGTCAGTTCATCTGCCCGATGTGCCCGGGCGTCGTCTCGGACGTACCCGGCGATTGCCCGAAATGCGGGATGCCGCTGGAGCAGATCCCGCCGATGCCCTTCGGCGCGACCATTTACACCTGCCCGATGCATCCGGAAATCGAGCAGGACCACCCCGGCGATTGCCCGAAGTGCGGGATGCCGCTGGAGCCGAAGGAGGTCACGAATGCCGCCGACGAACACGCCCGGCGCGAGATCCGCGACCTCTCGCGCAAGTTCTGGATCAGCCTCGCGCTGACCTTGCCGGTGTTCCTGCTGGCGATGTTGCCGATGCTCCCCGGCGTCTCCCTGGAGCGCTGGATTCCGAAGAACATCTCGAAATGGATCGAACTCGCGCTGGCCACGCCGGTCGTGTTCTGGGCCGGCGGGATCTTCTTTGCGAAGGGCTGGCGCTCGTTGAAGGGCTGGAACCTCAACATGTTCACCCTGATTTCACTGGGGGTCGGCGCGGCCTATCTCTACAGCCTGGTCGCGGTGCTCGCGCCCGGAGTCTTTCCGCCCTCGTTCCGCCACCACGGCGAGGTCAGCCTCTATTTCGAAGCCGCCGCGGTGATCACCGTGCTGGTGCTGTTAGGTCAACTGCTCGAAGCGAAAGCCCGCAGCCGCACCGGCCAGGCAATCCAGGCGCTGCTCGGGCTGGCGGCGAAGTCGGCGACGCGGATCGCCGACGACGGCAGCGAGCAGGAGGTAAGCATCGACCGCCTGCAAGTCGGCGACCGGCTGCGGGTGCGCCCCGGCGAGAAGATCCCGGTCGATGGAACTCTCGACGAAGGCAGCAGCCACATCGACGAGTCGATGATCACCGGCGAGCCCTTGCCGGTGAAAAAAGAGCCCGGCGATCCGGTGGTCGGCGCCACCCTCAACCAGACCGGCTCGTTCATCATGACCGTCTCCAAGGTCGGCGCGGACACGCTGCTGTCGCAGATCGTCCACCTGGTGGCCAAGGCCCAGCGCAGCCGCGCGCCGATCCAGAAAGTGGCCGACACCGTCGCGGGTTGGTTCGTGCCCGCGGTCGTGGTTGCCGCGGTGATCACCTTCACCGCATGGGCGACGTGGGGCCCGGAGCCCGCGATGGCGCTCGGGCTGATCAATGCGGTGGCGGTGCTGATCATCGCCTGCCCCTGCGCCCTCGGGCTGGCGACGCCGGTGTCGATCATGGTCGGCGTGGGCCGCGCCGCGCAGGCGGGGATCCTGGTGAAGGACGCCGGGGCGATCGAGAATACGGAGAAGATCGACACCCTGGTGATGGACAAGACCGGTACGCTCACCGCCGGCCACCCCGAAGTCACCGGCTTCACGCCCGCTCCCGGAGCCCGCGAGGAAGACGTGCTGGCCGCCGCCGCCGCGCTAGAGGGCAACAGCGAACATCCCTTGGCGAAAGCGGTCATCACCCGGGCCCGTGCAGCCGGCCTGTCGACTCCAGCGGTAAGCGATTTCCAATCGACCACCGGCGGCGGGGTGTCCGGCACGATCAGTGGCGAGGTCTGGCGGGCCGGCAAGCAGGGCTTCCTCGAAAACGCCGGCGTGTCGCTCCCGGCCGAGTTGTTAGAAGCGGCCGACGCCTTCCAGCGCGATGCGAAGACTCTGGTCTGGGTGGCGCGCGCCGGCCAGGCCGTCGGGATCTTCGCGGTGTCGGACCCGATCAAGGAATCGACCCCGGCCGCGATCGCCGCCTTGCACGCGCTCGGCATCCGGCTGGTGATGGCCACCGGCGACAACGAGACCACGGCGCGGGCGATCGGCCGCCAGCTCGGGATCGACGAGATCCACGCCGGGCTCTCGCCGCAGGACAAGATCGACCTCGTCAAGAAGCTCAAAGCCGACGGCCGCCGCGTGGCGATGACCGGTGACGGGATCAACGACGCGCCCGCCTTGGCCGAGGCCGATGTCGGGATCGCGATGGGCACCGGCACCGACGTCGCGATCGAAAGCGCCCACCTCACCCTGGTGAAGGGCGACCTCTCCGGCATCGTCAAGGCGATCACCGCCAGCAAGGCGGTCATGCGCAATATCCGGCAGAACCTGTTCTTCGCGTTCATCTACAATGCCGCCGGGATCCCGATCGCCGCCGGCGTGCTCTATCCCTTCACCGGCACCCTGCTCAGCCCGATGATCGCCGGCGCGGCAATGTCGCTGTCGTCGGTCTCGGTCATCACCAACGCGCTGCGCTTGCGGAAGATGAAGCTCGATTGAGAAAAGAAAAGGGTTTGGGAAAGGGACGGTGTTTTACCCGACGGAGCACGACACGTTGAAGCGCTCCGAAAACGCAAACCAACAAAACAAGAAGATGAAAATCAAGATCCTGACCCTCGCCTCGGCCCTTTTCGCCGCTGGCTCGCTTGCCTTCGCTGGCATTCCTGCTGCTGCCAACTCGGCAGGCTCCTGCGCGGACTGCTCCTCTTGCTGCGCAAGTGGCGAGCCATGCGCGACCGGCACCTGCTGCAATTGAATCCAAGCATGGAATTGTCATGAACGATTCCGAATTCGATGACCTGTTGAGAACGGCAAGGGGCGAGGTCCCCTTGCCGGCCTCGTTCCGGCAAGGAGTCTGGCACCGCATCGAGAGCGCCACGGCGGAGTCCGCGCGCGGCCTCGGCTGGTTCCAGGATCTCCTCGCCGTCTTCGCCCGCCCTTGGCCCGCCGCCGCGGGAGTGGCGGCAACCCTCATGGCGGGCTTGTGGCTGGGTGCCGCCAGCATTCCCGAACCCATGGATGCCAAGCTTGCCTACGCCGAATCCATCAGTCCCTTCGTCCACACGAACCACAGATGAAAAAGGGTCTCCTTATTGTGGCACTCGCGCTCGTCGCGGGCGCGGTGGCCTTCTGGTCGATGCGCTCCAGCAGGATGGCAGGGCACCACGACGTGCGGCTCGATTCGATGCCGGAACTCGCGTGGGTGCGCAGCGATCTGAAACTCACCGACGAGCAGTTGGCCAAAGTCACGCAACTGCACGCCGCCTATCGCCCGAAGTGCGTCGACATGTGTGACCGGATCGCCACGGCCCGCGGCAAGGTTGAAGCGCTTGCCAAGGCGGGCCGCGGCGTGACTCCGGAATTGCAAGCCGCCCTCCGCGAGCACGCGGATACCCACGCCGAATGCCAGCAGGCAATGCTGCGGCACATGTATGAAACCGCGGCGGCACTCGATCCGGATCAGGCGACCCGATATCTCGAGACGATGCTTCCCATGGCTCTCGAATTTTCCCACGGCCAATCCCCGCCATCCCATTAGGGGACCGTCGCCATGGAAGTTTCCGATCCCGAGTTGATGAGCCGCCTGGCCGGCGGTGACGATCTCGCGCTCAACGTCCTGATGGATCGCTGGAGCGAGCGGGTCGCGGCCTTCCTCCACCGGATGACCGGCAACCGCGACACGGCGGCCGATCTCGCGCAGGAGGCCTTCGTCAAACTTTACCAAGCCCGCGACCGCTACCGGCCGAGCGGGAATTTCAGCACCTATCTTTTCAGCATCGCCGCGAATCTCGCGCGCAACCACGCGCGCTGGGTCGCCCGCCACCCGACGCTGTCCCTCGACGCCACCCCGGAGGACGGCGGGACGAGCGTCCCGGAAGTGGCCGATCCGAGCCGGACGCCCGCACAAGCGGCCCAGGCCAAGGAGCAAGCCCGCGCGATTCATCAGGCCTTCCTCCGCCTCCCTCCCGACTTGAGGGAAGCGATGACCCTGTTCGTTTACGAAGGCATGGGCTACGCGGAGATCGCCGCGGTCGGGCAGTGCAGCCCGAAGGCGGTGGAGACCCGCATCTACCGCGCCCGCCAGCTTTTGCGGGAAGAACTCAAGCATCTCGGATCATGACTCCCGGCCACCGCGCCGCGGTGAAGATGAACGGGTGCGCTTCATCCTGAAAAAGAAAGTGATAACAACGAAATCAGCGAAACTCCGCGAAAATCAAGGCATGGTGAAAATGGCTCCGAACCCCCGCAAGGGGCATCGGGGCATTCATTCAACTCTCTGAAATTTCGTCAATTTCGTTCCTTTCGTTGTTCTCATCCCGGTATTCAGCTTCCTGCATCAGGGCACGCGGTCGAAAAGCAGGGTCGTTTGCCCGTCTGCGGCCGCCTCCCACGCGATGAACGTCGCGGCGGGTCCGCTGGCGATGCTGGCGGCTTTGGCATCCCGGGCGAAGACCACCGGCTCGTCGCTTCCCTTGCGCAGCATGATCGTGCCGTTGGCTTCCCACAGGATCAGAGGAGTCTTGCCCGCATGAGCCACGAGCGGTTGAGTGGCGGAGGAGGCCACAGGCTTCTCCGGTAGGCCAGGTTCACTGGCGAAGAGGGCTTTCTCCCGCCGCCATACCGCGATCCAGTCGCCGCCCGGGGCGAAGGCGAGGCCGCCTCCGTCCATCGGGCAGCCCTCCAGCTTCCAAGTGCCGGTGCCCAGCTTCTGTGCTGCGGAAAATGTCAGTCCGTCACGGCTGGTGGCCAGGTAGAGGTCGCGCGATCCGCCGACCCAGTTGCGCCACGTGACGGCGATTTCCCCGGTGGACGAGATGGAGACGCCGGGCGCGCAGCATTCACAAACATGGCCGTCCGGAGAGGTGTAGATGCTCGCCTCTGCGCCCCAGGTCGCCCCGCCGTCGCGGGAGAGCCGGAACCACGGCTCCATGCCACCGGTTCGTGAATCGAGCCACGTGGCAACGACCCGGCCACGGCCGTCGCCGGCGAGGGCCTGCAATCCTTCGCGAGCGGTATTCGGTGTCGTGTTGAGAGCAGGAGATTCGGTCCACGTCTTTCCGATGTCGGGTGAGGTCCACGCATGGAGATTGCCGTCGGCATGGGAGATCGCGGTGACCAGGACCCGATCGTCGGTCGCGGTGACCCGCGGGCCGCGGCGCATTCCCAACGCGAGTTTCTCGAGTTCGCCGATCTTCGCGGGTGAGGAGAAGGTCCGTCCGTCGGGCGAGCTCGTGTGGTAGATCGCGCGGCCCTTCCCGAAGACCACGTGGACCCGGCCCGAGGGCGCTACCGCGACCTGCGGCTGCACGCCTCCGCGAAGGTCCGCCGGGACGATTTCGACCGGCGCGGCAAAGAGGGTTGTCGCGCTGGCGAGGCACGGGATTAGAAAGGAGTTCATTCGCATTCCCGCCAATGATCACATGAGCGGTGAACTTGCAAATCCACAAGTCGAGCCGCTCTCTGCATCCTAACCGTGAGGCTGCTGGGTCGAGCAACTCCGCATTCCAGCGGCAGCGGGCCGCGGAGTCGTCACCGGAAGAATTGCGCGGAATTTTCGATCTCATGCGGAGCCGCCGTTACGCTCATCGGGTAGGTTTCGGACGTTGGTGACCGTGGAGGAAGCGATGACTCCCTTACCAAGTCCCGACTGAACTAAGAACGACACGAACATGAAACGCTACCTCACGATTGTACTGAAAATCTCGGGCCTCGCCCTCTTCGGCCTGCTCGCCAGCTCCTGCGCCGACTCCTCGTCCGGCAGCGGGACTCACCAAATGGGCCCTCCGGGAAAGGAACACCCGGTTTCCGATTCGGCTCACCCAAGTATGGCGCGCTGAAGCCACTCAAAAAAAGGGCCGCGGTCAGCACCGCGGCCCTTTTTCGTGCCCATGCTGTCCGTTGCGGCAGTCATCGTCTTGGCTCACTACCCCGGTGCCCGCCACCGTCCGCTCCCTCATCGCAAACGAAGAGCCCGCATGTGGAATTGCTCCACCTGCGGGCCTCGAGGTTCAAACCGGATTGACAGGAGTCAATGCTTGACCGGCACGACAAACATGCACGGCTTGCCGTCGGCATTCACGTAGGTGACTTTCTTCGAGGTCGTCCCTTTTCCGGGAGTGCCCGAGTGTTTGATCGTGTATTTCTTCTTGCAGGCGTCGCAATGGACGCTGCCTCCGTCATGGCAAAGCGCCTCCGCTTCCTTGTCGTCGGCGACTTCCTTCACGGTAACCGATTCGCACTCCATGCAAACCAAGGCATAGTGGTCGCCCTTCTTGAGGCTTTGGATCTCTTCCTGGGTGCCGGCCTTGTGGGTTCCCGGTCCTACGATGCCTCCCTTGCCCGAGCCCGGAGGGGCCGCGGACACGGAGGTGGCGAGACTGACCGCGAACGCGGCAACGAGGAGGGCTTTGAGTGTGGATTTCATGATGTTGGTTGGTTGGGGGTTGGGATTGAGGGCCTTCGATCAACTCGAGGGCCCCGGGGCATGAGCCGGGGATACCCGCTCATGGGGAAAAAACTACGCCGCCCGCGGGCAATCCGCTCTGCGTCCCGGCTGAAATACTGCGCATTTCTTCGGAACGCGCGGCCGGGCGATTCTTCAGTGGGCCGCCGCTTCGGCGCGGTATTCCCGCGGCGAATGACCGGTGACTCTTTTGAAGGTCCGGTTGAACTGCGAGATGGATTGGAAGCCGACTTCGAAAGCGATTTCGCTGACCCGCAAGTTCGGATTCTGGAGCAACTCCCGGGCATTTTCGATCCGGATCCGGGTCACGTATTCGACGAAATGGATTCCGGTCCCCTCCGCAAACTTCCCGCTGAAGTAGTTGGCACTCATGCCCGCCACCCGGGCCACTGCGGCGAGTGAGATCTCGTCGCTGCAGTGCTCGGCGATGTATTTGCGGGCTCTCGAAATTTCCGGGTGCTCGAACTTCTCGTGATTCAGGATCAGCCCGTTGCTGCACGTGGCGAGGTGGTGCGCGAAGATCCCGATCAAATGGACCAATGCTTCGTATTGCCTGGGCACCATGACGCGGGTGCTGAACCAAAGTTCTTCCGCTTTCTTCAGGTCGATCTCGGCTCCCCAGGCCACCAGCGTCCGGGTGATTGCGTCGAACTGCGACTTTGCCGGTTGGTGGAGCAGAACCTGTCCGGTGTGGAGGAACGCGACGGGGTGGTCGCCGATCCGCACCGGCACGGCGGTCTCACACAAGCCGGCGAAGCCCAACAGCGTTTTGGGCGCGAGCTGCGATTCCTGCTCCAGCTTGCGTTGCAAGAGGTAGCAAGCGGTGCTCCACCGGGGAATCCCCGCCATCAGGGCGCAGAAAGGGTTCTCCTGTTTCCGCGTCGGCCGAATCACGGTCAGCATCTCGGGTGCATGGAGCCGCAGCGGGAGCCCGGTGCCTGCGACGAACGCCCGTTCGTAGTCGCGGTATACGTTCGATTCGGCCAGCACCGCGACGATGTCCTTCTCCCCCTGCGGGGCACTCGCCACACGCGATCGGAGTTTGAGTTCTACTGCCATCATACCGAGAGGGGGAAACCAAATTGGCGATGGCGGGGGCGAAGAATCCAAGACTTCGTCCCTTTCAAGGCAAGATGACACCTTACCGGGGGATGGGTGAATCCCTAATGGTTTCGCAAATGATTCGCGAAGCGGCGGCAACCCGAAGAAATGCGGAGATTATTCGTGGGGACGCATAGCAGGAAACCGGGCGGCGCACCATGTTCCACCAGCATGCTGCTAATAGGCGGTAGCCCCACCATGAAATGCCTTAAGGTCGAACTCAGCACCCCGGCGGGACCGTTCTTCACCGCAAGCGCGTCTTCGGTCGACCTGCGGACGATGGACGGCAGCCTGCACGTCAACTCCGGCGACGAGAGTTTCCTGAACCTGATTCACGCGACCGAGATCATCTGCCGGACCGCCGGTGGCACTCATGTCTTCGACCTGACGAATGCGGTGGCGGGCCTGAAAGGAAGCACCTTCACCGTCCTCGCGGAACGCATCCGGCGGGTCGCGCCGGACGCCGACTCCTCCACCGCGCCCCAGCCCTGAGATGAAATCCTTGCGCCATGGATCGAGCATCAGGGACGGGGTCCGGTCCTTTGGCGGCGTGACGGGCGGCGTGCTTGCCGCCGTCCTGCTGGCCGGCTGCACCGGATTTCCGACGGACGGCGAAGGCGAGGCGCGGCAGGACTTGGAGATGGTCGGTAGCCAGTTCCGGCCGCAGCACTTGCCCGCGCTGGGGGCCGACAGCGGGCTCGATGACTTTCTCCACTACGCCATACTCAACCAGCCGCAGGTTCAAGCGGCCTACTACGATTGGGCGGCCTCGGTGGAGACGATCACGGTGGAGCGCTCGCTCCCGGATCCGCGGCTGACCTTCTCGGCCGACGTCACGAGCATGGTGGAGGCGCTGATGCCCGGGCTGATGATGGATTTGCCGGGGCCGGGCAAATTGAAGGCCGCCGCCGCCGTCGCCACCGCGGAAAGCCAGGCGAAATACTACGCTTTCGAGGCAAGCGTGCTGCAGGCCGCGCTCGCCCTCAAGAAGGCCTACTACGAGCTCCATTTCCTCGAAGGAAAGATCCGCGTGAACCGGGAGACGCTGAGCCTCGTCAACGACGTCGAGAAGCTGGCGCGGTCGCAGAACGAGGTGGGCAAGGTGACCTTGCAGGACGTGCTGCGGGCCCAGATGGAACAGGATCGCCTCACTTCCGAGATCGAGAATTTGGAAGACTCGCGGAACCCCGCCTTGGCGCAGCTCAAGTCCGCCCTCGGCCTGAAGTGGAAGGACGCCGCCCCGCCGGTCCCGCAGCGCTTCGCGTCCACGCCGCTGGACCTGGGTTCCGCGGAGTTCATGGCGAACGCCCTCGCGCGGAATCCCCGGCTGCGGGCGATGGAGGCCGAGGTCCAGGGCGCGGACGCGTCGCTGCGCCTCGCCTACAAGGCGCGGGTTCCGGATTTCTCGGTGGGAATTGAAGCCGACGTGAAATCGTCGCCGCTGATGGTGACTCCGCAGCTCGGCATCACGCTTCCCGTCTGGCGCGACAAGATCGCGGCCCAGATCGCCGGGGCGCAGGCGGGCAAGTCGGCGACGGAAGCACGGCTCTCGGCGGAGGAGATCGCGCTCGCGGTGGAGTTCGCGGAAAAATCGTTCCTGCTCCGCGAGGCAAGCCGCAGCCTCGACCTCCTAACAGATCGCTTGTTGCCCAAGGCGCGCCAGTCGGTCGAGGTGGCGCAGTCCGGCTATGTCTCGGCGAAGGTCGATTTCCTCAACCTGCTGGATGCCCAGCGCACCCTGCGGGACTTGCAGTTGGCCGAAGTCGATGCCCGCCTCCAACGCGAACTCGCGTTGGCCGAACTGTCGCTGGTGGTCCTCGGCAAACCGCCGGCGAACGCACCGCTGCTTACCAAGAAGGAGTCGCCATGAAATTCACGATCCATCGAAAGCCTCTGCTCGTAGTGCTTGCGCTTCTCCTCGTCGCGGGTGGCCTCGCGCTGTGGATGAACCGTGCTCCCGACGACCCCGGCAAAGCGGAAGTCCCCGCCGACAAGAGCGGACAGATTTGGACCTGCTCGATGCATCCGCAGGTCCGGCTGCCGAACCCGGGAAAGTGCCCGATCTGCTCGATGCCGCTGATTCAAGCCGCCGCGCCTTCCTCCAAAGCGCCCGAAGAAGGTGCCGGGTCGATGCTGGAGCTGTCCGATCACGCCCGCGCGATGGCGAGCGTCGAAACCACTCCCGTCGAGCGCCGCAAGCTGACCCGCGAGATCCGCGTGGTCGGAAAGGTCCAATACAACGAGACCGCGCTGGCAATCATCACCACGCGGGTTGAGGGCTACGTCGAACGGCTGTTCGTGGACTACACCGGGGTCGAGGTGAAGGAAGGCGATCACCTCGTTGAAATCTACAGTCCCGATTTGCTCGTCGCGCAGCAGGAACTCCTCATCGCGCTGGCGGGTCAGGGAAACTCCAGCCTGGTCGAGTCCGCCAAGCGCAAGCTGCTGCTCTGGGGGCTGACGCAGGAGCAGGTGGACGCCCTGGTGCGCGACCAGAAGGTGAGCGACCGCATCACGCTCTTCTCCCCGATCGAGGGCACGGTCACCGAGAAGATGGTCGTCCAAAAGGCGATGGTGAAGCCGGGCGAGGTCCTCTACCGGCTGGCGAACCTTGAATCCGTCTGGGTCTATCTCGACCTCTACGAATCCGAACTGCCGTGGGTGCAGTACGGCCAGATGGTGGAGATCAAATCCGAAGCCATCCCGAGCACGACCTTCTCCGGTCGCGTCTGGTTCATCAGCCCGGTGCTCAACGAGGAAAGCCGCACGATCAAAGTCCTGCTCAATATCGACAATGCCGAGCACAAGCTGAAGCCCGGCATGTACGTGAGCGCGGTCATTCGCGCCGAGATTCTCGCAAACGGCAAAGCCGCCGCCACCGGCGTCGAGGGCCAGTGGAGTTGTCCGATGCATCCTCTGATTCTCAAAGCCGAGGCCGGCCCGTGTCCGGTGTGCAAGATGGACCTCGTCCAGATTCCCGGAGCAAAGCCTGCCACGCCGCAAGACGAGCCGCTCCCGCTGTCCGTGCCCGTCACCGCCGTCCTCGACAGCGGCATCCGCAAGCTGGTCTATGTCGAGAAATCCAAGGGCCAGTACGTCCCGGTCGAGATCGAAACCGGCCCGCGGACCGACGATGCCTATCCCGTCCTGAGCGGCCTGAAAGAAGGCGACCTGGTGGTGACGCGCGGGAGTTTCCTCCTCGACAGCCAGTTTCAAATCCGCGGCCTGCCCAGCCTGTTTCACAAGGAAGGCCAAGCCGCCGCCACCGGCCACCAGCACGGCGGCACGACTCCGCCGCCGGCAGCTCCAACGCCGCAAGGCCACGACCAGCACAAGCCCTGACCGATGATCAACGCCGTCATCCGCTGGTGCCTGAGCAACACCTTCCTCGTCTTCATCGGCGTCGCGGTCATCGTGTTCGGCGGCATCTACGCGGTGAAGAACACGCCGGTCGATGCCATCCCGGACATCGGCGAAAAGCAGGTCATCGTTTTCACCGACTGGCCCGGCAGGTCGCCGCAGGACGTGGACAACCAGGTGACCTATCCGCTCACGACGAGCCTCACCGGGACGCCCGGCGTGAAGACCATCCGCAGCATGTCCGGCTTCGGCTTCTCGATGGTCTTCGTCATCTTCAAGGACGACGTGGATTACTACTGGGCCCGGTCGCGCGTGCTGGAGCGCATCAACGTCGCGCAGCAACGCCTGCCGACGGGCGTCACGCCGGTGCTCGGGCCCGACGCCACGGCACTCGGTCAGGTCTATTGGTACACGGTCGAGGGCGAAGGCTTCGACCTCGCCGAGTTGCGCAGCATTCAGGACTGGTATCTGCGTTACCAGATCAACGCGGTCGAAGGCGTGAGCGAAGTCGCGAGCATCGGCGGCTTCGTGAAGCAGTATCAGATCGACGTTCACCCGGACAAATTGCGCGCGCAGCGGGTCACGCTGTTCGATGTCTATGAGGCGGTCCGGAAGTCGAACATCGACGTGGGCGCGAAGGTGCTGGAGAAGAACGGCGTCGAGTTTTTCATCCGCGGCGTCGGGTTCATCAAGTCGGTCGAGGATCTGGAAAAGATCGTCATCCGGCAGGAAGGCGGCACGCCGATCCAGGTGAAGCACGTGGCCAGCGTGACGCTCGGCCCCGATTTCCGCCGCGGCGCTTTGGACAAGGCGGGCGTCGAGGCCGTGGGCGGAGTGGCGTTGATGCGCTACGGCGAAAACCCGCAACACGTGGTCGAGCGGGTGAAGGCGAAGATCAAGCAGCTCGAAGCCGGCCTGCCGCAAAAGACGCTCGCCGACGGGCGCATTTCGAAGGTCCGCATCGTGCCGTTCTACGACCGCACGGACATCGTCCACGAAACCATCGACACGCTGAAAGTAGCGCTCACCGAGGAAGCGCTGATGGCCGCCGCGGTCGTTTTCATCTTCCTGCTCCACCTGCGCAGCACGGTCTCCGTCATGGCGACGCTGCCGCTTTCCGTCGGGCTCTGCTTCATCCTGATGTTCGCCTTTGGCGTCGATGCCAACATCATGTCGCTCGCGGGTCTCGCCATCGCCATCGGCGACGTGGGCGACATGGGGATCATCATGACGGAAAACATTTACCGTCATGTCGCCGCGGACGATCCGAAGAAGTCGCACTTCGAGCGCGTTTTCGATGGCGCGCGCGAAGTTGGCGGCGCGATCGTGACGGCGGTCGCGAACACCCTCATCTCGTTCATCCCCGTGTTCTTCCTCGCCGACCAGGAGGGGAAGCTCTTCCGCCCGCTCGCCTTCACGAAAACCTTCGCCATCGGCGCTGCCGTCATCCTCGCGCTCACGGTCGTGCCGGTCCTCTGCTACTACCTTTTCCGGCCGGTGAAATGGTCGCGCCGCACCATTTGGATCATCGCCGCCGGGCTGGCCGTCGCCGCGGTTTTCGCGACGCACGCCGTCTTCATGGTGGCGCTCGCCGGCACGCACTACAGCGGCTGGCCGATGGCGGTTGTCGTTGGCGTGATCGTGGCGCTGGCCTTCGTCCGGATGACGCGCGAACGCTTTCTGCCACCCGAGGCGAACCCCGTTTCGCGCGGCATCGCCCGTGTCTATACCCCAGCCCTGCGCTGGGTTCTGGATCACAAAAAGACGTTTCTTCTCGCGCCGCTCACGATCCTTTTCTTCGGCCTGAGTATCTGGCTCGGCATCGGCACCACGCTCAAACCCATCGGGTGGCTCGCGAACCTCGGCGCGCCTGCCGATCACCCGCGGATCGAACTCGACCAACTCCGCTGGCAGACCGTGCGCCACGCCGATGGCTCGACGGGCCGCCGCTTGTTCGCGCACAAGCAGCCCGCCGACGGCGATCGCGTCGTCCGCGAGACCCGCATCTTTCCCGGCATCGGCCGCGAGTTCATGCCTTCGCTCGACGAGGGTTCGTTCCTCTACATGCCATCGCTGCTCCCGCAAGCCGGCCTCGGCGCCGCCATCGAGGTGAATGCGAAACAAGACCTCGCCATCGCCAGCGTGCCCGAGGTGGAGAGCGTCGTCGGCAAACTCGGCCGCGCGGAGAGTGCGCTGGATCCCGCGCCCATCGGCATGATGGAGAGCATCGTCATCCTCAAGCCCGAGTCCGACTGGCGGCACGTTCCGGTGAAGCGCTGGTTCTCCGGCTGGCCCGGCTGGCTCAAGAAGCCGCTCACTTGGGTCGCGCCGGAGCATCGCCCCATCACGAAGGGAGAAATCCTCACTGAACTTCAGGAGAAGACCGCGATCCCCGGCGTGCTGCCGACTTTTCTCCAGCCGATCCAGACGCGCCTCGTCATGTTGCAAACCGGCTTCCGCGCGATGATGGGCGTGAAGATCTACGGCGGCGACTTGAAGGAGATCGAACGCATCGGACTGCAAATCGAAGCGCTGCTCAAGGAAGTGCCCGGCACCACCGACATCGTCGCCGACCGCATCGTCGGGAAGCCGTATCTCGAGTTCGAGATCGATCGCGACCGCATCGCGCGTTACGGCGTCAGCATCCGCGACGTGCAGGACGTCATCGAGATCGCCATCGGCGGCATGAACATCATGGAGTCGGTCGAAGGCCGCGAGCGCTACCCGATCCGCGTGCGCTCCCTGCGCGAGTTCCGCGAAGACATTCCCGAGCTGGAAAAGATCCTCCTGCCCACCAGCAGCGGCGCGCAGGTGCCGCTCGCGCAGGTGCTCACCATCAAGAGCGTACTCGGTCCACAGGAGATCAAAGGAGAGCGCGGCCTGCTCGTCGGCTATGTCACCATGAACACGCGCGACCGCGATGAAGTGAGCGTGGTCGAGGATTCCGAACGCCTGCTGCAAGCGGCGCTCAAAGACGGCCGGCTCAAGCTTCCCGCCGGCTATTTCTGGGAGTGGAGCGGACAGTTTGAAAATCAGGTTCGCGCCACCAAGCGGATGCAAATCCTCGTGCCCATCTGCATCGCGCTGATGTTCCTATCGCTTTACCTCGGCTTCCGGCGGAAGTGGATCGCGCCGGTCATCTTCCTCGACGTCGCCGTCTCGCTCTCCGCGGGTTTCCTGCTGCTGCCGCTGTGGGACGTGAACTTATCCGTCGCCGTGTGGGTGGGTTTTCTCGTGCTGCTCGGCGTGGTCGATGACGACAGCGTGGTGCTCTCCACGTATCTCGAAGACATCTTCGACCACAGCAAACCGGGAAGCATCGCCGAGATTCGGAACGCCGTGGTCCAGGCCGGCTTGAAACGCATCCGCGCCAACCTCATGACCGTCTGCACCACCGTCTTCGGACTGCTGCCCGTCTTCTGGGCCACCGGCCGCGGTGCCGACGTGATGAAGCCGATCGCGCTTCCCTCGCTCGGCGGCATGGCCGTGAGCGTCATCACAATGTTCATCGTCCCCTGCCTCTTCTCCGCGATTGAGGAGTGGAAATGGAAGAGGGCTCAGCGGGTCGTTACTGTTCCCGAAGGAGTCCCAGCATGAGCGCGGAACCTGTCATCAAAGCACCATCAAAGGTCGAAGCGTGGCACAGCCAGTCTGCCGAGGAAGTGCTCGCAAAGCTCGACTCCGCCGCGGCCGGTCTGTCTGCGCCGGAAGCAGCAAAGCGCCTCGCGACGAACGGGCCCAACGTGCTTCAGGAAGGCAAGCGCATCAGCCCTTTGCAGATTTTCTTCGGCCAATTCAAGAGCCTCATCATCTGGATCCTCATTGCAGCCGGCGTTCTGGCTGGCGTGCTCGGCGACATGGTGGATGCCATGGCTATCTTCGCCATCGTCGTGCTGAACGCCGCCATTGGTTTCTACCAGGAGTTTCGCGCGGAGAAGTCAATCGCGGCGCTAAAAAA
>JAYTLR010000063.1:0-34915 GCA_043729195.1 Akkermansia sp. | reverse complement strand
CGCGCCCAACTGCTGGCCCCGTGCCCGTGGGACGAGGCCTGCGACCGCCTGCGCCTGATTTACGCGAGATGTTAGACCTCAACTTTGGACACCGTTCGCGTTGCGGAAACCTTCCTGTCCCTTGGGAAACCTTTCATGATCCGAATCGGGTCGTGCCGACCTCCGTTTCTTCATCCTGAGCGAGAGCGTTGAAAACCGAGGTTCGCCAACCCGACGCTCAATGGGAATTGGACTTGACGCTCGTAAAAGGTGGCTACATTTTTGTGCTACAATGAAGGTCGCGACGGTTCGAGATCTGAGGAACCACTACAAGAGCGTTCTGCGCTGGGTAAGCGCGGGGGAAGACGTGCTCATCACCCAACGAGGCGTCGTCATCGCCAGGCTGAGCCCGGAAAGCGCCCAGACGGCTCAAGTGGTCGACTGGGCATCCAGTCCCGAAGTGCTGCGAGACCGCAGCGGGGATCCCGTTTTGAGTGCCGAGCAATCGGCTGAAATTCTTGCGGAGGCTGGCGGCCGATGGTGATCGCCTGTGATACCAGCTTCCTCTTTTCACTCTACGGAAGCGATGCGAACAGCCAAAAGGCGGTGGCTTGGTCCGCCCAAAACACGAGGCCGCTCCACCTCAACAGCCTGACTCATTTCGAGTTCGGGAATGCCTTGAGGTTTTTCGAGTTCCGAAAGGCCATCCCGGCGGGTTGCGCTGCTCTGTATTGGGCTGGATTCGAGGCTGCCATCGCTCAAGGCCGATTGATCGTTGCCACCTCCAATCTCGCCGATGTGGTCGATGAGGCCAAGCGCCTGTCCTCCCTGCGCACCCTCGCAAGAGGTCACCGAGGTTTCGATATCCTCCATGTGGCAAGCGCCCTGAAAATGAATTCGACCCATTTCCTCACCTTCGACGGGAACCAGAAGAAGCTCGCCGAGGAGGAAGGTCTGGTGGTGCCGGTATGATTGGCCAAAACACCAGCTTCCTCAATCGGTGCCTCGTCACGCCGTCACCGCGCCGCGATCGTCGTTCAGGCCGCTCTTCTCGAGGAAGTAGTCGTAGCCGCCAGTATAGCGGGTGAGGACGCTGGCGCTGTCCTGAGAGTTGCGGGTGATCTGCAGGGTCGTCTCGGCGAGGTTCCGGATGAAGTGCACGTCGTGGGAGATGAAGACCAGTGTGCCTTCGTACGCTTTCAACGCGTTGACCAGCGAGTCGATCGAGAGAATGTCGAGGTGGGTCGTGGGCTCGTCCATCAGCAGCAGGTTCGGCGGATCGACGAGGAATTTCACGAGGTTGAGGCGGGACTTCTCGCCGCCGGAAAGGACGCCGCAGCGCTTTTCGACATCGGTGCGGCGGAACAGGAAGGAGCCGAGGATGGCGCGGGCGTCTTCATCGCGCAGGGTGGTGCAGCTTGCCATCACTTCCTCAAGCACGGTGTTGTGCTCGTTGAGCGTCTCGGAGCGGTGCTGCGAGTAGTAGCCTAGCTTGGTCGCGTAGCCGACCTCGCGCTTGCCGCCGTTGATCGGCAGGTGGCCGGAGAGGATCTTGAGGAGCGTCGATTTGCCGGCGCCGTTCGGGCCGACGAGGACGATCTTGTCGCCGCGCTCGATGGTGAGGTCGAGGTCCTTGTAGATGACCTTTTCACCGTAGGCCTGGCTGATCTTTTGGAGGTCGATGACCTTCTGATTTGATCGCGGCGGCTGGGGGAAGGCGAACTTGAAGGGCTTGCGGGGAGCGCGCGGCTTCTCGACCCGCTCCATCTTTTCGAGGAACTTGATCCGCGACTGGACCTGGGCGGCCTTGGAGCCGACCTGGCGGAAGCGGTCGATGAATTCCTGGTGGCCTTCGATCTCCTTGTTCTGGTTCCGGTAGGCCTGAACCTTCTGCTCGTAGCGCGCCTCGCGCTGTTCGAGGTAGGCGGAGTAGTTGCCGGTGTAGGACAAGAGCTCCTGCGCGTCGGGATCGATCTCGACCACGCCTTCGATGATGGCGTCCATGAAATCGCGATCGTGCGAGATCATGAGGATGGCACCCGGGTAGTTCATCAGGTAGCGCTGGAACCAGAGCAGCGAGAGCAGGTCGAGGTGGTTGGTCGGCTCGTCGAGCATCAGCAGGTCGGGCTCCATCACCAGCAGGCGGGCGAGGTAGGCGCGCATGATCCAGCCGCCGGAGAACTCGCGGGCGGTCTTGTGGAAGTCGACTTCCTTGTAGCCGAGACCGCTGAGGACTTTCTTGGCCTTCGGTTCGAGCTGGTAGCCGTTGAGGTGGTTGAATTGATCCTGAGCGTGGGCGTATTCGGGATGATCGGTCGTGCCTTTCGCCTCGTGCTCGCGGAGGGCGCGCAGGTAGCCGACCATTTCGGGGGTCACGCCCATCGCGATCTCGAGCACGGTCTCGTCGCCGGGGTCGCCGGATTCCTGGGCGAGGTAGCCGGTGATCGCATAGTCGTCGCGCTCGATGGATCCGCCGTCGAGTTCCTCGGTGCCGAGGATCATGCGGAACAGCGTGGACTTGCCGGCACCGTTCGGGCCGACCAGCGCGATGCGTTCGCCCCAGTTGATCGAGAACTCGGCGTCGCGGAACAGGGTGCGGCCGCCGAGCGTCTTGCTGAGCTTATGGATCGTGAGCACGCGGCGGATGTAAGGGAGCGCGGCACGAGGGGCAAGACCCAAGGGAGGCGGGCGAAATTGACTTTGAAGGGTCGGCGCGGTGGGATGGGTTTCGTGGACCAGCGGAAATCCGGGACGATATCGCGGCGCGGCTTCCTGATCGCGGCGGGCGGGAGCTTATTGGGCGGTGGTTGTGTGATGACGGGTGCAGGCCAATGGCCGACCGGTGAGGCTGATGCCATCGTGCGTCGTCACGGCGGGCGCGGCTGGGCGGCTTGGCAGGGGAGCTCGCGGGTGGCGGGGTGGCAGACGGGCGGGGAAGGCCCGGCATTGAGCATCACCAAGTCGCTGGCGGCGCTGGCGGCGGCGAAGGCGTCGGGTGAGGGATGGCTATCGGATCGTGAGGCCGTGGCGGCGACGATCCGGGAATGGATTGGGGATTCCCGCAAGTCGCGGATCACCGTGGCCATGCTGCTCCAGCAGACCGCCGGCCTTGAAGCGGGTGTCGCGGCGCTTTACCGGGATCCGGCGGACAAGGGGCGCAACGCGGTGGCCCTGCGCGCGGTGGACGAGCCCGGCCAGGTGTTCCGCTACGGTCCGGCGTGCTGGGAAGTGCTGGCGGAGCTGATGCAGCGCAAGCTCGCGGCGCGGGGCGAATCGCTCGAAGGCTTCCTGCATCGGGCGGTGATGTCGCCGCTTGGACTGAGCAGCCCGAAGTGGCGCTCGGATGGGAACGGCCGCTTTTATCTTTCGACCGGCGCGGAACTCAGTGTCGAGGAACTGGGCAAACTAGGCCGGGCGATCGCGGCCTTGCTGCGAGGTGAAAGTGCGGGCGGCATTGATGCCGGGCATTTCGCGGCGATGACCCGGCCGTCGGCGGTGAATCCGATTTTCGGCGGCGGGCTGTGGCGGAATGTCCACGCACGGAAATCCGGCGCGGTGGAGATCGAGGTGGAAGACGTGCTGGATCCGCCGCGGGGTCCGGAGTTCTGGAGGAGTGCGTGTCTTTCGAAGAAACATCCGGCGGATCTGGTCGCGCTGGTCGGCTCGTCGGGCCGGCGGGTCTTCATCTGGCCCTCGCAGGACCGGGTGGTCGCGCGGCTGGGTGTGGCGGCGTCGTGGAAAGACCGGCCGTTTTTGGATGCGATGGCGTGACGGGCGGAAAATCGTGGTTCCATTTGAGCAGGGCTGCTTGGATCGCCGCGATGAAAACACTGACGCGTTACTTTACAGTCGAGCGCAGTTACGGTGGCTACGGGCCTGCCGTTAGCGTTGGTTTTGCTGAGTGTGGACCTGCTGAGGTCTGTATCTGTGGACGGCAGATCGCTGGGGTTGCGGATTTTTCCTCTGCGTATGGAGTATTGTTGGAGGGTTCTTTAACCGATTGTGAGCAAGACAATGTTGGCGGAATCGATTCAGTAGTTTGGAGTGAGCGAGCAGTCCGAGCATTTGAAAATGCGGGGCTTGGCGGCTTTCGTGCCTATCCAATCCGGATCTTTGAAGTAGGGCTAAAGAACGTCCTGTCAAATTCGGGTTTCTGTGCGATCGAGATCACGGGAAGGCTCACTTTTGATCGGGGGCTTTTTGACAACTTCGAAGGCCAGCTATGCGAGAAATGTGGAAATTGGAAGCCTGCTGGTCGTGCCAAGTACGGTGCTAAAGTAAAGTGCCCGATTGTCGGGGAGGCGAAGACCGAAGCGTTTTGCAAGGGTGAAAACATTAACGCAGCCACTGTTTTCTGTGAAAGGAGAGTCGTTGAGGTTTTCATCCAAGCTGGGCTAAGTGGGTTTGGGATTACAGCTACGGCGCCCGGACTGGGGATAATCGATCTTAGCGATCCTCACTGGGAAGCCGCGTTTGGGCGCAGAGTCAGTGAGGTGTATCCTCAGCTTGTGTGAGAGCCGAGGTCTGCGAACGTTTGTGTTCCGCAGGGATGCTTTTTTGCTCCGCTTTGCTCCTGATGTCGCCGCCATCGTTCACCTTGAAGAACCTCCCGGTCCTGCTAAGCTCTGCAGATGCCTCCGAAAAACCAGCGCCGGGTCACCGCCGAGGAAATGCTCGAACAGACCCGACGCAACCGTGCGAGATCGGCGACGCTCGAATCGCGGAGTGGGCCCGTGATTCCGGAAGATGCCTTGAAGCCGCAGCCTTTGGCGAATGCCTCGACGGTCGTCAGGTTGAAGACGAACTGAGTTCGATCTTTCGCGAAACTCCGGAGTTCGGCCGTTCGCTCGCCGTTCGCCTCGCCGACTTTCATCAGCCGGACTCCCGTGGTTCGCTCACATTGATCGGCGGGGGTGGTGAAGCGGTGGTCTTTGGTGACCCCGAGCTTCAACGGTGATCAAGCTGCTCGGCGGCGCGGGCAAAGCTGGCTTCGGGTGGACAATTCATAAGGATGCCGCCGGACTGTGGGTAATCCGGCCGGTGGCCTTGCCGCAGCGCTGCGTCGCTTCGCACTTGCCGAGGAGCATTTTGCCACGGGGCTCGATCTCCACACCCTCGGCACGGGCGGCGGCTTTCTTCTCCTCCGGCAACCCTTCCTCGTCGGTGAAAACCCGACTGTCAGGCAGCTCGACGCATGGATGCATCGCGAAGGCTGGCACCCTGAGATCCCGCCGACCCGCCTCGACATGCTCGCCACCCTCACGTGGCGTCGGGGCAATGTCGTCGCCACGGACGTCCGCCCTGAGAACGCCATCCTCGCCGAGGCCGACGGGGAGATTTATCCATTTGACTTCATCCTTTCGGAGGGGATGCCGCGCGATATATGAGAGGCTTGCGGCAGCATGCCGCAGCTACAGTGATTATCACTTCACCGCGATCAGCAGGTTCGCCTCGTCGGCGCGAATGTGGTAGCCGGAGCCGAAGGGGATGGGTGGGCCGCTGCCGATGGCGTCATAGGCGGCGCGGAGGTCGGGTTGGGCGTGCTTGGTGGCGGGGATAGAGAGACCGGGCAATGGCGATCATGGTTCCGCGGTGGGTTCCTCGCGATAGACGATGTGAATGAAATCGCCGTCGAAGATAGGGAAGCCCCCTCGGTTCCGCCCTTGCCGCCCGTAGCTGAAAGGGCTTTCCTTGAGCCAACCACAGACCACAGCACACCAAATCAGCGACTATGAAACTGTTCCACCCATGCATCCCCGCACTCATCCTGACGACTCTTGGCTTCTTTGCCGCGCATGCCCAGGAACTGGAATCCACCACGCCTGTCGCCGGTAAAACGAACGGCGAGAAATGGTGGAACGGCAACTACGAGCGCATCAATACCGACCTCAAGAGCGCGGGGGACAAGATCGACATCGGCTTCATCGGCGACTCGATTACCGCTCGTTGGCGCGGCAGTGAAAACTGGACCAAACACTGGGGAGCCTACAAGGCGGTCAACATGGGCATCGGCGGCGACAGCACCCAGCACGTGCTATGGCGTTTGCAGAACGGCCAGTTGGACGGCTGCAAGGCAAAGATGTTTGTCGTCATGATCGGCACAAACAACCTGTGGGGCAAAAGCGCCAAACCGGCCGACGCTGCCGCCGGAGTGAAAGCGATCCTTGATTTGATCCAGGCCAAGCAACCACAAGCAAAGATCCTCCTGATGAGCCTCCTGCCCACAGGTGAGAAACCAAACCCCGGCCGCGATTTGAGGGCCGCTGTGAATGAACTCATCGCCAAATTCGGCGGAGGCTCGATCACCTACATGGACATTTACGGCGAATACCTTCAGCCCGATGGTACTATCAGCAAGGAAGACATGGGCGACTTCCTGCATCTCGCCCCCAACGGCTATGACATCTGGGCGGATGCCATCAACGGCAAGGTGAAGGAAATCGTGGGTGACGGCGAGCCGGCCAACAAGGCAACCTCACCCCGGTGATCTCGAGGAAGCCAGTGGTGTCGGCGATCATCGAAGGCAAGGGAAGCGAGGCCGCACCGCCGCCTATGCTTCGCTCAAAGGAGGGACGGACAAGGTGGTCGAGTTGCGCAACGCCGATGGCGGAGTGGATCCCCATGCAAGAGACCCGGGGTAGCTCGTCCCTCGCCAACCCCGGGCTTTGGGATGATGTCCCGTTGGGACGATGGTTGGCAGCCCGTCCGCCCGACTTGGTGCCTACTTTTTCTTCCCACCCCGTGCTCCGCCTGGGGGGCCGTCCCGCTTCTCCCACTCCCGGCGGTCGCGGGAGCGGATCGAGAACACGACCGGCACGCCGGCCACCGGGTTGAACTCGCGCAGGCGGTTGGAAAGGTAGCTCTCGTAGCTGGCCGGCATCAGCGACTTGTCGTTGACGAAGAGGACGAAGGTCGGGACCGGGATGGTGCTGTATTTCTCGTCCACCGCGGCGGTCGCGTAGTAGAGCTTCACGCGCTTGGCCGAGCGCTTGTCGCTGGGCGGCGGGTTGAGTTGGAAGGCGTCTTGTAGCATCCGGTTGAGCTTGCCGGTGCTCGGCACTTTCTTCGCGCCTTTGCGGATCTTGAGAACTTCCTTGAGCACTTGATCGACCGCCTGGCCGCTCTTGGCGGAGACCGCGACGAAAGGAGCGTAGGCCAGGAAGAACAACTCGCGCTTCACGTGTTCGGTGGCCTCTTCCATCCGCGCGCTCTTCGAGGCACCGGGGTGGTAGAGGTCGAACTTGTTGAGCACGATCAGGCAGGGCTTGTTCTCCTTGAGCACTTCCTGGGCGATCTTGCGGTCCTGCGAGCTGATCCCGGCGGCGAGGTCAATCACCAGGATGCAGAGGTCGGCGCGGCGGATCGCGCGCTCGGAGCGCATCGCGGAAAAGACCTCCACCGAGGTGTCGCGCTTCGCCCGCGGGCGCAGGCCGGCGGTGTCGATCAGGGTGAATTTCTCGCCGTCGAACTCGCAGGGCAGATCGATCGCGTCGCGGGTGGTGCCGGCGATCTCCGACACGATGGTCCGCTGGTCGTGGAGGATGGCATTGACCAGCGAGGACTTGCCGGCGTTCGGCTTGCCGACGATGGCCAACTTGATGCCGGCAACCTCGGCTTCGGCAACCGCCTGCTCGATCTCCCCAACGATCGGCTTCATGAACTCGTCGATCTGGTCGATGAGGAATTGCATGCCCTTGCCGTGTTCGGCGGAAACGCGGACTGCCTCGCCGAAGCCGAGCCGGCTGAATTCGTCGGCGTTCTTGATGTGCTTGTCGTCATCGACCTTGTTGACCACCAGCATCACCGGCGGCTTGGCCTTGCGCAGCTTCGCGCCGAGGTCGAGGTCGATCGCGGTAAGGCCGTCCTGGGCATCGACCACGAAAAGGATCAGGTCCGCGGTCTGCATCGCGATGTCGGCCTCGATCGTCACGGCTTCGGCGAAGCCGTCCTCGAGCGTGCCGCCGATGCCGCCGGTATCGATCAGGGTGCACGGAATGGTCGTCGCCATACAAGGCGCGGAAATGCGGTCGCGGGTCACGCCGGGCTGGTCGTGGACGATGGCGATCTTCCGCTTGGCCAGGCGGTTGAAGAGGGCGGACTTCCCGACATTCGGGCGTCCGACGATGGCGACGGTAGGCATGGGAAGGGCTTAGGGCAGCAACTCCCGCGTAGCAAGGGCTTTGCGGATGGGTCGGGGCGGTGGATTTCGGAACAACGAAAAAGTCGAAACGAGCGAAAGTGGGAAAAATCGGGCGGATGATGCCGGAACCGGCTTGGCACCTCCCGCCGACTACTTCGAAGGAAGCTTGGCCTTCTTGCGAACAGCCTCTGCTTCATCGTCCTGCAGAAGTTGGGCGACGATGGAGCGATGCAGCTTCCGCGCTACCGGGTCCGCTTTGAGAACGGCGTGCCAATACCCGGAGGCGTAGGCCTTTTTGACGCCAAAGCCATGCGGAGTCACCTTGCCACCTTGTTCAGGCTTTTCGATTGCCGTGTCGGGCTCGATGTATTCCATGATCGCCGAGTAGTAGCCTGCCAACCACAGTTTGCGCTGCAATGAACGAAAGCGAGGGTCTTCATGGGATGCGGTCGGGTTCGGAGCTCTTGAATTCAACCCGAAGCTGACGCCGGGCCTCGAGATAGTAATTCACCGCCGACCACAGCGTGAAAAGCGCGGCGAGCAGGCAGGGGTAGAGCGGGGGGAAGATGTCGACTTTCAGCATGACCCAGCCGATGGCGATCATCTGGGTGACGGTGCAGACCTTGCCGGTCCAGTGCGGCGAGTAGTGGACTTCGCGGGCGGATCTCTTGACCAGAATGATCCCAAGGATGATCAGCGAGTCGCGGGTGATGACCAGCCAGGCGAACCAGGGCGGCATCCGCCAGTCGCCGGTGCCCCAGGGGTAGGCGCTGAGGAAGACGATGGCGGTGATGAGGAGGAACTTGTCGGCGAGGGGGTCGATGAAGGCGCCGAACTTCGATTTCTGGTCGAAGCGGCGGGCGACCCAGCCGTCGACGCCGTCGGTCGCGGCGGCGAAGATGAAGAGGGCGAGAGCGGTCCAGCGGAGGTTCTCCTGCGGCTCTCCCGCCGCGACGCTCATGCCATAGCGGGCCACATACACGGCAAAGACCGGCACCAGGGCGATGCGGCCGAGCGTGATCTTGCTCGCGAAGGTCATCGCACCCAGTGGACCACGGCCATGAGGCGGAAGCGATGCTTGAATTTGCAAGGTTGTCGCGGAGATTGTCATTCGATCATGGAGATTATTGCTTTTCAGGTCGGCCAAAGATGCCGGGCCTTCCACAATCTCGATCCATCAGCCTCCCCACAAGGTTCGGTGGATGAACCCGGTTTGGTAGAGCAAGCGGATCGCCGCTTCCATGCCGTTTCCTGTCTGAATCCGACAAGTCCCCGAAGGCGCTTCCGTAAGCTGCGGTAATGCAGTTCCCTGAGCCCATGCCGTCTCCCATGAAGTCACGCGCTACGCCATGGCTGGTCGCCGTCGCGGCGCTCGCGCTTTGCCAGTGCCGCGAGGCTGGCAAGCAGGCGGTGCGGGCGGAGCCCGCGGGTTCCGGCGATGAGGCCGCGACCGCCGGGATCCCGGACAAGATCGACTTCAACCGCGACGTTCGCCCGGTGCTTTCCGACCGCTGCTTTGCCTGCCACGGGCCGGACTCTAACAAAGGCCGCGAAGCCGGGCTGCGGCTGGATACTTTCGAAGGGGCCACTGCCGAGCTCGAAAGCGGGAACCGCGCGATCGTGCCCGGCGACCTCAGCGCCAGCGCGATGGTCGCCCGGATGCGCCACCACGATCCGGAGGAAATCATGCCGCCGCCGAAGCTCGACCGGCCGCTGAACGATTCCGAGCGGATGATCCTCGAGAAGTGGATCGAGCAGGGCGCCGAATACCAGCCGCACTGGGCTTTCGTGGCGCCGGTGAAACACGCCGCCCCGCCGGTGAAGGATGTCACTTGGAACCGCAATGAGATCGACCGCTTCGTGCTAGCGAAGATCGAGTCGGCGGGCCTCGCACCGAATCCCGAGGCCGATCGTGCGACCTTGCTGCGCCGCGTTTCGCTGACCCTCACCGGCTTGCCGCCCTCGCCGGAGCAGATGGCGGCCTTTCTCAAGGACGAGTCGCCGGACTCCTACGAGAAGCAGGTCGATGCCTTGCTCGCCTCGCCCCGCTATGGCGAACGAATGGCGCAGGACTGGCTGGATCTTGCCCGCTACGCCGACACCTACGGCTACCAGAGCGACAAGCCCTGCTTCGTCTGGCCGTGGCGCGACTGGGTGATCAAGGCCTTCAACGAGAACCTGCCCTTCGACCAGTTCGCGACTTGGCAGATCGCCGGCGACCTCTTGCCGGATGCGACCCAGGAGCAGCGCCTGGCCACCCTCTTCAACCGCCTCCACCGCCAGACCGAAGAAGGAGGCTCGATCGAAGCGGAGTTCCGTCAGGAATACGTCTCCGACCGCGTCCACACCTACGGCACCGCCTTCCTCGGGCTGACCATGGAGTGCTCGAAGTGCCACGATCACAAATACGACCCGATCTCGCAGCGCGAGTATTTCAGCATGGCGTCGATGTTCGGCCAGATCGACGAATGCGGGCTCTATCCGTATTCCATCAGCACCACCGCGCCGGAGCCGTCGATGCCCCTGATGGAGCCGCACCATCCGGCGGAAGTCGCCAAGCGCCGCGCCGCGCTGGAGGCTGCGGAAAAGCATCACGCGGGTTTGCCCGCCAGCCGTGAAGCCGCCTTCGAAGCGTGGCTCGCGGCAACGCCGAACCTGGCGATCTCCCCGGCGCTCGCCCGCTATCCGCTCGATGCGGTGGAAGGCAACAAGTCCGCCAACGGGGTCCCGGAGGGAAAGCCGGCCTCGATCTCCGGGGGGCAACTGGCGGTCGTGCCCGGAGTCACCGCCCAGGCGGTGGAGTTCGATGGCGACACGGTGCTGCAACTCGACGGCGTCACGGGTATCACCCGCCACGATCCGCTTTCGATCTCACTGCGGATTTTCTGCCCGGACCCGAAGGAGCGCGCGGTCATCCTCCACAGCGGTCCCGGCTTGTATTCGCAGGCGGCGGACGCCTCGGGCTTCGAGCTTCTGTTAGAAAAAGGCAAGCTCCGCTGGAGTTGCATCCACCTGTGGCCCGGCAGCGCCGCATCGATCGAGACCGCCGAGCCCTTCCCGATCGGCAAGTGGGTCCAGGTCACCGTCACTTACGATGGCTCGTCGCGGGCGGATGGACTGAAGATGTACTTCGACGGTAAGCCGGCGGTGACCTCGCTGCTGCGCGATCACCTGGACCAGAAGATCGTGGCCGGGGCCTTCCGCATCGGGGCCCGGCCGCGCGACGACCGCGGCTTTGCGCAGGGGAAGATCGATGACCTCGCAGTGTTCCGCCATCCGCTCACGCCGACCGAAGTCGCCGACCTGGCAGGCCTGCCGATCGATGCCGCTTTCCAAGCCGCGAAGTCCGGCGATGCGGCGGCGAAAGGACAGGCGCGCGACTACTACTTGACCCACGTCGATCCCGACATGGCCGCCTCGCGGGCCGCGGTGACGGCTGTACGCAAGTCGCTTTATGACGACTACCTCGATCAGATCCCTCGCATCATGTGCATGGAGGAAACGAAGTATCCGAAGCAGTTCCACGTCCTGACCCGCGGTGACTACGCCTCGCCGGACCTGAAGCAACCGGTCTCGCCGGACGTGCCGGTCGCGGTGATGCCTTTCCCTGCTGATGCGCCGCGCAACCGTCTCGGGCTCGCCCGCTGGACCACCGATCCGAAGAACCCGTTGACCTCTCGCGTCGCGGTGAACCGGCTGTGGATGATGTGCTTTGGCAACGGCATCGTGCCGACCCAGGAAAACTTCGGCCTCCAAGGCGACGCGCCGACTCACCAAGAGTTGTTAGACACGCTGTCGCGCGACTTTGTCGAGTCGGGCTGGGACACGAAGAAGCTGCTCAAGCGGATCGTGACGAGTGCGACCTTCCGCCAATCATCGTCGAACACCGCGGAGAAGCTCGAGCGCGATCCGAAGAACCTGCTGCTCGCCCGCGGCCCGACCTACCGCTTGTCGGGCGAGGCGATCCGCGACCAAGCCTTGCTCGCCGCCGGTCTGTTAGTCGAGAAGAGCGGCGGGCCGAGCGTCAAGCCGTGGCAACCGCCGGGCATCTGGTCGGAAGCGGGCGCCTCGGGCGGCGACTACACGCCGGACAAGGGCGAGGGGCTCTATCGACGGAGCCTCTACACCTACCGCAAGCGCACCGCGCCGCCGCCGAATATGCTGACGCTCGACGCTGGCAGTCGCGAAATTTGCCAAGCGCGAAGACTCGGCACCAACACGCCTTTGCAGCCGCTGGTTTTTCTCAACGACTTCAGCTTCTTCGAGTGCGCGAGGATGATCGCCAAGCGGGTCGTCGCCGCGAAGCCGGAAAGTGCCGCTGCGCAGTGTCGCGAAGCATTCCAGATCTTGGCGTGTCGCCCTCCGACCGCGGTCGAAGAGCAGGCGCTCGACGAACTCTTCACTGCCAAGAAAGCGCATTATGAAAAGGATCTCCCGGCCGCCAAGGCGGTCTGCGGCGAAGACAATGCCCACCTTGCATCTCTCACTGTGCTCTGCTCCACCCTGCTCGCCGCCGACGCCACCATCACGAACCGATGAACCCGTCTCAAAAAACCACGCCGCCCAGCTACGATCAATTGATGGGTTTCACCCGCCGGCATTTTCTCGGCACCGGTGGTCTTGGCCTCGGGGCGATGGCGCTTTCCCAACTGATGGGCAGTGGCAGCGCGCAGGCGATGGCCGGCGGCGTGCTCGGCGCGCCGCACCGCTTTGCAAAAGTGAAGCGGGTGATCTATCTGTTCCAAGCGGGTGGCCCATCGCACCTGGAGACTTTCGATTTCAAACCGAAGCTGCGCGAAGGCCACGGCAAGGCGCTGCCCAAGGAAGTCATCGGCAACCAGCGGCTCTCCACCATGAGCGGCAACCAGAGCCTGCTGCCGATGGCCGGTTCCTTCGCCGACTTCTCGAAACACGGCAGGGCGGGGATGGAGATTTGCAACACGCTGCCCTACACCCAGAAGATCGCGGACGAGATCTGCGTGCTGCGCGGGATGCACACCGAAGCGATCAACCACGACCCCGCGATCACCTTCTTCTGCACCGGCAATCAGATCCCCGGCCGCCCGTCGATGGGATCCTGGGCGTCCTACGGCCTCGGCAGCTTGAACAACAACCTTCCGTCGTTCATCGTGCTGGTCTCCAAGAACGCCCAGCGCGACCAGCCGCTCTACTCGCGGCTCTGGGGTTCCGGCTTCCTGCCAAGCGAGCACCAGGGCGTGCAGTTTCGCGCCGGAAAGGAGCCTGTGCTTTTTCTAACAAATCCTGAGGGTGTCTCGCCGCATGTCCGCCGCGGGATGCTGGACGCTCTTGGAAAACTCAACCGCGACCAGGCCACCCGCGAGCTGGACCCGGAGATCGACGCCCGCATCGCCCAAGCCGAAATGGCCTTCCGCATGCAGACCAGCGTACCGGACGCCACCGATCTCTCCGATGAGACGGAAGAGACCTTCAATCTCTACGGGCCCGATTCCAAGACGCCCGGCTCCTACGCCGCGAACTGCCTGCTCGCCCGCCGCCTGATCGAGCGCGACGTGCGTTTCGTCCAGCTTTTCCACCAAGGCTGGGACCAGCACGGTGACGTGGTCGGCGGCATCACCCGCCAGTGCAAGCAGACCGACCAGGCCTCCGCCGCGCTGGTCATGGACCTGAAGCGCCGCGGGCTGTTAGAAGACACGCTGGTCGTGTGGGGCGGCGAATTCGGCCGCACCGCGTATAGCCAGGGCAAGGTGTCCGCCAACAACTATGGCCGCGACCACCACCCGCGCTGCTTCAGCATCTGGCTCGCCGGAGCCGGGGTGAAGTCGGGCTTCGTCCACGGCACGACCGATGACTATGGCTACAACATCCTCGACGGCGGCGTCCACGTGCACGACCTCCATGCCACGATGCTTCATCTGATGGGCATCGAGCACGAGAAGTTGGTCTTCAAGTTCCAGGGCCGCTATTTCCGGCTCACCGACATCGCCGGCCACCTCGTGAAGCCGATCCTCGCGTAGTTCGCATGATTCTTCGACTTCTCTCCCTCATCTTCGCTTGCGGTCTGCTCTCCGCCGCCGAGCCTGCCGGTGGAATCCGGGTGCTCTGCTGGAACCTGCATCACGGGGTGGGGGAGGACGGGAAACTCGACCTCGCGCGGATCGCCGCCTTGATCAAGGAGCAACAACCCGACTTGGTCGCCTTGCAAGAGGTCGATAACAAGTGCCGCCGGAGCGGCAGCGTCGATCAGGCGACGGAGCTCGCGAAGCTGACGGGGATGGGCGGCGTCTTCGGCAAGGCGATGGACCATGACGGCGGCGAGTACGGGCAGGCCATCTTGTCCAAGCACCCGATCGGTGAGACGAAAGTTCACCGCCTGCCCGGCGACGGCGAGCCGCGGATCGGCTTCGAAGCGGCGGTGACGATCGGCGGCAGGCCGCTGCGGATGGTTTCCGTTCACCTCGACCACCAGCAGGATGCGCGGCGCTTGCAGCAGGCCGTGGCGTTGGCGGCGGCGCTTTCGAAAAGCGATGTGCCGCTGATCCTCGCCGGTGATTTCAATGACGTTCCGGGTTCGCCGGTTCTCAAAGCCTTCGGCTCGGGATGGACCGCGATGGCGAAAAAGGAGCCGGTCTTTACCGCTCCGGCCAGCAAGCCAAGCGTCGAAATCGATCACGTCCTGCTCCGCGGCTTCGAGCCGCGGGGGCTGCTGGAAGTCCTGCCGGAGGCCGTCGCCTCCGACCACCGGCCGATTGCCGGAGTGGTTGTTTCCAAGCCGTGAGCCTCGCCGGAGCGCCCGGCTTCAGTCCGATGAACATGTGGATTGGCGAATGCGATCGCAACGCCGGTCCGATGCGTTTGGTCCCAACGGGACCACTCATAAGAGCCCGGCACGGAGTGCCGGGTAGGTGAAGATTCGTTCCCCCGTCCTACAGGGACGGATCATGCGGAGTAGCGCCGTCAACATCTTCGCGGACCGGATACCGCCACCGGGCCGCCCACGGATGAAGCGTCCCGATGGGGCGCCGGACGGCTGACATGACCACCCGGCACTGCGTGCTGAGTTTTACACACAATTCCGGGTCGGCGCAGGCATGGAAGTGGGATTTCAGGGCCAAGGGCCTATCCCATATGAGCCTAGGCAGCAGGCCTAGGTCGCTTCCGTCCGGGGATTTGAAGGGCCAACGGCCCGCTCTATCAGCCGCCACGGAGCGTAACCCGATATGGAACGGACCTTTGGCCCTACCGAATGACTGCGGTTCTAGACCTAGGCCTGCGGCCTAGGCTTGTATGGAGCGCGCCTTTGGCGCTGGGGGATTTGTGTACAAAGGTCAGCACTGCGTGCCGGGCTTTTCTGAATCGTCCCGTTGGGACGCGGAACACCCAATCATTGAGTGCTTCGGCCGGCAGCCCCATCCAACCATCCAAGCCGGCTAAAGCCAGCGCTCCCTCCGATCATGGCTGCTCGTGGATCGAGTAGTAGAGCTGCTCCAGAGACATCACGGCGTAGGCGGTGACGAGGATGGGATTCGATTCCATCCAGCGGCCGTTGGCATTGGCCCAGGAACCGTCCTCGCGCTGCTTGGTCAGCAAGGCGCCGGCGAGATCGGAACGCCAGTCGACTTCCTTGCCATCGGCGAGCACCAGCTTGTCGATGTTCGCGGCGGACAGCGCCTTCGACATGGTCTGGTAGTAGTAGAAGAGTCCTTCCGAACCCATGCCCGGGTTTTCGGTCAGGGTATAGTTCTTGGCGAGCCACTCTTTCACGGCGACCACGCGTGGATCGTCCGGGGTCAGCTGGGCGTAGATCAGTGAAAGCAGACCCGCGTAGGAGATCGAGCCATAGGAACGCAGCGCGGTGCGGCCGTCGGGCAGCTTGTCTTCGCCGGCCTTGGTTTCGGCCGGACCGTAGCGGAAGCCACCCTTGTTCTGCGGGGACTCGGCGGTCTCGGGCAGGGTGTCCTTGCCACCTTCAAGATTCTGGCAGCGGGTGAGGAAGGTCACCGCCGCATCCCAATCGAGGTCGGGCTGCTGGCCGTGCTTGCCGTCTTCGATGACCTTCTTGGAAAGTGCCAGCGCCTCGATGGCAAGGTAGGTGTTCGACATGTCCGAGCGGTCGTTTTTCGAGCCGTAGCCGATGCCGCCGTCTTGCGGGTTGTCGGTCTCCTTCTTCTGGCCGATGTCCCACTGCTCGCCGATCAGGTGCTTGCGGCCTTTGACGATGGCCGGTTCATAAATTTCCAACCCGGCGGCGGTCAGCGCGGTGACCGAGGTGGCGGTGTTATAGACGGAAAGCCCCTTGTTGTAGATGCCACCGTCTTCCTTTTGCTGGTCGAGCAACCAGCGAAAGCCCTTGTCGATATGTGGAGGGAGCGTGGCCGATTTCCGGTCCACTGCGGGGTCGCGCACCGCGGCGGTCAGGGCCAGGGCGGTGAAAGCGGGCAGCTCGGGATCATCCCAGTAGCCGCCTTCCTTTTGCTGCTGAGCCAACCATGCGTTGCCGCGGGCGATGGCCTGCTTCATTTCGATTTGCAGCGACAGGTAGCGGTTCTTCGATTCCTGAGCCGGGGCGAGGGCCACGGTGGAGGCCAGGGCGAGAAAGAGGGCGGTCTTCATGGTTTTGCGGCAGGTTTCTGGTAGGGAGCGATGACGACGGTGACTTTTGTTCCTTCGGCTGGAACGCGCTTTGGAAAGGGCAGCCAAACCTCGTCGGAATTGTTGTCCTTGCCGGAGAAATTGATCAGGGCGGAGTTGCTGATGAAAATGGCGGCGATGTCGCCCGAGCTTTCGGCCATGAACTTTCCTTCGTAAACTCCAGATCCGCCGTAGACCCAGGGATCGGCGGCCATCGGCTTGCCGGTGGAGCCGTGGCTGATCCATTCGTGGAGCTTGGCGGTCCGGGTCTTGTCGCCTTCCTTCCATTCGACGCCGAGGTCGATTCGGGCGGCCTTTTTCACCTCGGCCGCGACTTCGGGGAATTCGTTTGTGTAGCTGCCATCCGCTTCCTGCAGCGGGTAGAACTCAGCGGAGGCCTGGTAGCGTAGCAGTTTGAAGGCGATATTGAGGTCGGTGGCGGAGATCTCGGTGACCAGCAGCGCCTCGTGGACCTTGCCGTTGATGTGGACGATCACGAACTCCAGCAATTCTTCGCCCGCCATATTGACCGCGGCCGGAAAGCGGATCTCGCGGGTTTTGGAGTTGAAGATCACCTCGCCGATCTGGAAGCGGTCGGCGTCGAGTTTCTTCACGGCGGGCTGCACTTCCGCCATCGGTTGGTCCGGGGCAGGCAGGGTGCGCGGCTCCACCGGAGCGCGGTCCGCGGTGGGATCGGCGAAAAGCAGGCAGGTTCCGGCGAGGAAAAGAGCGGTAGTGTAGATCATGGTTAAAGCTTCCCCCGTCAAACGGAGCCGTCGAGCGTTCTCTTAGGGCGGATCAATCGCGGGGAAAGATTTTCCGAAGGCCTCCCAGCACAGCCGGGTGATCCGGATGCCCAGGGCGGCCGAGGGATCATCTCCGGCGGCGAGCGGTTCGGGCGGGGTGAAGTCGGTGGTCGCGGCGAGCTGGGAGGACACCAGCTTGTAGGCCCCGGCGAGGACATCGCGGCGGAGTTGCTCCGGGTTATCGGAAACCGGGATCTCAATCATTCCAGTCGAAGTGCTGCTTTCTCCGTCGAGCAGGATTTGAAGGGAAATCGTGGCGGGCGGTGCCGGTGCCGGTACGGGCGGCGCAACGTTTGTTTTCGGCTTGGCCGCTTTCCTCGACGGCTTTGGGGCCGGCTTCGGGGCGGGTCGTTCGACCCGGCTTTCAAAGCGCAGCAGGCCGGCGGAATGCTTGCCCAGGACGCCAGCGCTTTCGGCGATCACGCTTTCGACCGCATCCGCGGTTCCGGGCGCGATGCCCTCCGGAATCATGGACTCCAGGAGAAGGACCTTCACTTCCCGCGGGTCGACATACCACGGGGCGGCCAAGGGTCGCAGCCGCTGGATTCCGGAGACCGCCGCCGTGCGCTGCGGAGGATCGGGTTGGCAGACGTCGAGCACCCGCTCCCAGGCGATCAGGGCACGGGCGTTTGCACTGAGCTCTTCCAGATGGATGGCCAGTTCAATGAATCCCGCGGCCCCTTTCGCGGCATGTTCGCGGTAGGCATCCAGCGGAGCCGGTGACTGGATGTCGCCGGGATCGATCGCCGGAGCGGGTTTGATCGGCGACTGGAAGGCGCGATTTTGTTCCGAATCAGCCGTCGGGGTCGGCGCCCGGCTGCGTTTGGCGAAGGAAGTGGCGACGTCCGAGCGGATCCGGGCGAGGTGGAACTCGCTGGGCGGCTTGAGAAAATCCATGTGACGCGTGCCCAGCCACCACGGCAGGGCCACGGCCCCGAGGCTGAGCAGGATCACGACCGGGATCGGAACGCGTTTCACGGGCGGAAGCCTCCGTCATTCGGGGCCTGCCGCCAAGGGGCAAGTGGTGCCCGGCGGGAAAAGAAAAACGCGCCGCGGACAGGTCCGGGGCGCGTTTTGAGAGAGGCGGGGAAGCGCTTACTTCTTCGGCGCGGCCTTGACCAGCATGGCCTTCTTGCCGACGCGGTCGCGGAGATAGTGCAGCTTGGCGCGGCGGACCTTGCCCTTGCTGACCACTTCGATCTTGGAAATGCGCGGGGTGTGCAGCGGGAACACACGCTCGACACCTTCGCCATAGGAGATCTTCCGGACGGTGAAAGAGGCATTCACGCTGCTGCCACGACGGGCGATCACGATGCCGGCGAAAATCTGGACGCGCTCCTTGCCGCCTTCGACGACCCGGGTGTGGACCTTCACGGTGTCACCGACGCGGAAGTCCACGAGGTCGGTTTTCAGCTGCTCTTGCTCGATCTTTTCGATGATGGTCATGGCGGTCCTCCTTGCGTTGAAAATAGGTTCCCAAGAGCCTGCGGGGCGCGAGGGGCGGGAGAACTAGGGGAACGGGGTTTCGAATGCAACCGCGAAATTGCCGAAATTCGAACGGTGGCGGTGGCATCTTGCCTCCAGCCTTTCTCCGCCCCGCCTCGTTCCTAAAATTCCAGCGATACCCGACCCTCGGCATCCCGCCCCGCGACTTTACGGTAGAAACAATCGTTCCGCCCGGTGTGGCAGCAGCCCCCGCCGAGCTGCTCGACGTAAACCACCAGCGTGTCCTGGTCGCAGTCGGTGCGGATTTCAATCACCTTCTGGACCTGGCCGGAAGTCTTGCCCTTGTGCCAGATTTCCCGGCGGCTGCGGGACCAATACACCGCCTCGCCCAGTTCCAAGGTCATCCGCAGCGATTCGGCGTTCATGTAGGCCAGCATCAGCGGCTCCTTGGTCGCGGCGTCGATCGCCATGGCCGGGACCAACCCGTCGGCATCGAACTTCGGGGTGAAGACCAGGCCTTCCTCGAGGGCCTTTTTGTCGCCGGGCAGCGGAAATGGATTCATGCCGGGTGCTCTACTTGAGCGAGGGACCCGCGGCAAGGGTGTCATGTCCGATGGGATCTGTTCCGTCGCCGGGCCGGAGCGGTGACGCGGTTGTAACCGACCCGCGGGGATCTGGTTTTGACAAGAGGTCGCATTTCGATTTCTTTTAGGACGGATGTTGGTGGCGGGAATTACCCCCTATTCCCTTCGTTCCCGCATCCGGTTGCCACGTGCGAAATGTCCCCCGCCATTTTCATTAAAGTCTTCGGTCCAGGCATTCTTGCCGCGGCGAAACTGTGCGCGGCGGAGGTCGCGGTGCCGTCCGACCTGGCGATCGACCTGTCGGTGCCCAATGAGGCGATCCTCTCGTGGACCGCCGCGAACCTCAGGCCCTACCAGCTTGAGAGCAGCACGGATCTCCTGACTTGGGAAAATGTGGGAGCCCCCGTTGTCGGGAGCGGGGCGCTTGTCTCCATGACGGACGGCCCGGTTTTGGAAAACGATCATTTCTACCGCCTGCGGGTCGGGGCCGTGCGCCCGGGCTTCGATGAGTATGCCCGGGATCGCAATGATGACCTGTCCAGTGCCCTTGTCCCGATCGGCTTTCCGATTTTCATCTTCGGGAAGACCCAGACGCACTGCTACGTCAACAATAACGGCAATATCACCTTCTCCCAGGCATTGGGCAGCTACACGCCGGATCCCCTGCAAGAACTGCCGCAAGAAATCATCGCGCCGTTCTGGGCGGATGTGGACACGCGTCCCGGTGGATCCAACGTGGTCCGTTATTCCCACAGCATCGAGACGGTCAATGGACATGAGGCGTTCGGGGTCAACTGGGTCGATGTCGGCTACTACTCCTTCCGCGACGACAAACTCAATTCGTTCCAGTTGGTTCTCATCGAGCGCAGCGATACCGGGGAGGGGAATTTCGACATCGAGTTCAACTTCAACCAGGTCCTGTGGGAAACCGGCGGTGCCAGCGGCGGCATCAACGGCTACGGGGGCTATCCTTCCCGATCGGGGCTTACCAACGGGATCGACCGCACCATCGAGCTGGCCCTCTCCGGCACTCCCACGGTGCAATTGGACGCGGTCCCGCTGACCGGCCAACCGAACTTCCTCACCGGCCTGATTTACCGGTCCCGGAACAGCATCATTCCCGGGCGCTATGTATTCGAGGTGCGTGGAGGCTCGGTGCAGGGAGCCCTTTCCGTCAGTGCCGGACCGAATCAATCGCGAGGACAGGGCACGAATTCGGTCGTTCTCGACGGCAGCGCCTCGGACCCCGGCGGAGGGGCGGTGACGGTCCGCTGGTCGGTCCACAAAGCTTCCGGCGCGGTGACTTTCTCCGACCCGGAGGTCCTCAATCCCACGGTCACCGTCCCGGGCAGCGGGGTCACCGAGCTCCAGCTCACCGCGACCAGCGTCTCCGATCCCAACGTGAGCGCATCCGATATCGTGGAGATCAAGTAAGCCCGGGGGCGGTGGGGGTTCCTGCGCCGGATTTGCCCGGGACAACCCCGGGACCGCGACACTGCCACGCTTTGCGATGGCCTCCGGCGTGATTTGCCGCCATAGCCGCGGCCGACTTTCCCGCCTATGGAATCCCTCACCGTCATCAAGGCCGGCACCGGCGTCCTCACCCGCGCCAGCGACGGCACGCTCGATGGAGCCGCGCTGGTCCGCCTCGTCACCGCCATCGCCGGCCTGGTCGAAAGCGGCCACCGCTGCCTGCTGGTCAGCTCCGGCGCGGTCGGCGCGGGCGTTTCCGCCTTCGGGCTGGAAGGCTACCCGAGCGATGTCACCACCAAGCAGGCCTGCGCCGCGGTCGGCCAGGCGCGGCTGATGCACACCTACGAAAACCTCTTCCGCAACTTCGAGCTCGCAGTCGCCCAAGTCCTCCTGACCGGTGCCGACCTCCAGACCCCGGAACGCCGCGGCCACGTCTCCAACACCCTCCAGCGCCTGCTCGCCGAGCCGAAGATCGTCCCGATCATCAACGAGAACGACTCGGTCGCGGTCGAGGAACTGCGCGTCGGCGACAACGACATGCTGTCCTCCCAGGTCGCCACCCTGCTCGGCGCGAAGACCCTGATCCTGCTGACCTCGGTCGACGGCCTGCTTTCGCCGGGGACCAACGAGCTGGTCACCGATGTCGCCGACGTCGACGCCGTGCTCGGCTTCGCCAAGGACGAACGCGGGCGCTTTTCGATCGGCGGCATGGCGTCCAAGCTCCAGGCGGTGAAAAACTCCGTCGACGCCGGCATCACCGTCCACATCGCCCACGGCCGCAAGCCCGAGCGCCTCGCGGGCATCCTCGCCGGGGAACAGGGCATCTCGACCCGGTTCGCGGCCCGAAGTTCCAAGTGAAGAAGTTCCAAGTGCCAAAGAAGACCCTTTTGGTTCAGAGTTTCCCTGTCTTCCGAGTTTTCCGTGGTTCTCCCTGCCTTTGAAGTTTCGCTCGTTTCGCGTGATTTCGTTGTTCCCTCGCCTTAGTTCCATCCCATGACCGACGCCGAAGTCTTCTCCGCCGTGGAAACCCTCGCCCGCAACGCCCGCGCGGCGGCGCACCGGCTGTCCCAACTTTCCACGGAACAGAAGAACGCCATCCTGCTCGCGATGGCGAAGGAACTCCGCGCCCGCACTCGGGAAGTCCTCGCCGCCAACGACCTCGACCTCGCTGCAGGGGAATTGAAGGGTCTGTCCAAGCCGATGCTCGAACGCCTGAAGCTCGACGCGAAGAAGGTGGACGCCATCGCCGGCGGGATCGAACAGGTCGCCGCCCTGGCCGATCCGGTCGGGCAGGTGATGGAGGACTGGACCCGCCCGAACGGCATGCGCTTGCAGCAGGTCCGGGTGCCGATCGGGACCATCGGGATCATTTTCGAAAGCCGGCCGAACGTCACCAGCGACGCCGCCGTGCTCTGCTTCAAGACCGGCAATGCAACCATCCTGCGCGGCGGTTCGGAAGCCATCCACAGCAACCGCGCGATCGCCGATGCCCTCCAAACCGGCGGCGAGGCGGAGGGGCTGCCGGCCCATGCGATCCAGCTCGTCCCTTTCACCGACCGCTCCAGCGTCAGCGCGCTGTGCCAGATGGACAAGTGGCTCGACCTGATCATCCCGCGCGGCGGCAAGGGGCTGATCGAAACGGTGGTCTCGCAGGCCCGGATGCCGGTCATCAAGCACTACGACGGCATTTGCCACCTCTTTGTGGACAAGGCCGCCGACCTCGACATGGCGGTGAATCTCACCGTCGATTCGAAGACCCAGAAGACCGGCGTCTGCAACGCGTTGGAGACCCTGCTGGTCCACTCCGCCGTCGCGGAAAGCCACCTACCGGCGATCGCCGCCGCATTGCGGGAGAAAGGCGTCGAGCTCCGAGGCTGTGAGCGGACCCGTGCGATCATCGACGTCGGCACCGCGACCGCGGAGGACTGGGACACCGAATACCTCGACTTGATCCTCTCGGTGAAGATCGTCGATTCGCTGGAGGAAGCGGTCGAACACATCAACACCCACGGCTCGCACCACACCGAGTGCATCGTCACCGCCGATGACGCCGCGGCGAAGGCCTTCCTGTCCGGCTGCGATTCCGCCTGCGTCTTCCACAACGTCTCGACCCGCCTGGCCGACGGCGAGGAATTCGGTTTCGGCGCGGAGATCGGGATCTCCACCGACAAGCTCCACGCCCGCGGCCCGATGGGTCTGCGCGAGCTGACCAGCTATCAATACCGGGTCCGTGGGGAGGGGCAGACGAAGGGGTGAATGCGGAGGATGGAAATCCGGTCGTGACCTCGTCTGGCAGAGTGCACCTGCCGGCACTGGTCCTGTTTTGCGCGGGTCTGGCGAGTCTGGTCTTCTTCAACTTCCTACCGGGCTTTGGCACGGAGCGAAAGGGATGGAACCTCTGGGTCAATATCATCCAAGCGGTCCAGAGGCCCTCGCTGTTTCGCGACACTAAGGATCTGATCTCGATCGCGTGCTTGCTAACCCTGCTGGCCTTGGTCACGGCTTCGCCATTCCTGGTTTCGGTCTATCTCAAGTCCCGTCTGGCGTGGTGGCTTGCCGCCCTCATGTCAGGCCTTTCCACCTGCGCCCTGTGGTGCATCGTGCTCTTCATCGTCGAATCAAACCGCGTCGGTCTCGGCGGCTGGTGCCTGCTGGCCGCACCTGCCCTCAACTTTGCGGGACTGCTTTCGCTCCGGTTTGCAAAGCCGTCGACCTGAGACCCCGGGTGCATGGAGAAACGGGCGATTCCCTATTTCCGCCCGCGCCGTCCTTGCACCCCCGGAACCTCCCGCTAGCCTCCCCCGTGTGCCCGACTCCCCGATTCCCCGCACCCTGCCGATGGTCAAGGGCGGGCTGTTCGGGGTGTTCTTCCTGCTGGGCATGTCGCCGGGCTACTACATCCCGGCGCTTTCCAACATCCTCGCCGGCAAGGGACTCGGCAGCGAATGGCTGGCACTCGCCTTCCTCGCCGGACCGGTCGCCTCGCTGGTCTCGCCGCTGATCGTCGGCGCGCTGGCCGACAACCACTACGCGGGGCAAAAGGTGCTCGGCTGGATCGGCCTGATCAGCGGGGTGCTGCTCGGCAGCGCCTTCTGGATGCTGGAGCAGGGAGCGTCGCCGTGGTGGTTCATCGGACTGCTGGCGGCGAGCTCGATCGTCGCGGCGCCGATGTGGAGCATGCTGGCCAGCATCTCGATGGTCCATCTGCAGTCCGGCGAGCGGGAATTCCCGCTGGTCCGGCTCGGCGGCACGCTGGGCTGGATGGCGGCGGGCGCGCTGACCAGTTATGTCTTCTTTGCCGATCACTCGCCGGTTGCGGGCTATGCCGGGGCGATCACCCGCATCCTCTGCGGCCTGCTGGCTTTCCTGTGGATCCCGAACACCCCGCCGGTGGGCACCGCGCGGTCGCTGCGCAGCCTGCTGGGGCTGGATGCCTTCGCGCTGCTGAAAGAGCGGGACCATCTGGTGTTCTTTTCGGTGACCACGCTCCTCAGCATCCCGCTGGCCTCGTTCTTCATGCACACGCCGCTGCATCTCATCGAACTCGGCAACCATGCGCCGGCCGCGACGATGACCATCGGTCAGATCAGCGAGATCGCGGCGATGCTGGTGATGCCGCTGGTGATGACCCGTTTCCGTGTGAAGACGGTGCTGATGGTCGCGCTCACCCTTTCCACGCTGCGTTATGTTTTCTACGCGGTGAGCGGCAGCACGGGCGGCATCGAGTGGCTGATCGCCGGGATCGCGCTGCACGGGATGTGCTACACGCTTTACTTCATCACCGGGCAGCTTTTCCTCGACCGCCGGGTCGATCCCGGAATGCGCGGCCAGGCCCAGGGGTTGCTTTCACTGGCGAGCAACGGCATCGGCTCGCTGGTCGGCACCTTGATGGCGCGGCAGCTTCACGACCACTTCGTCATCGGCCATCACGGCGGCTGGTCCGCCTACTGGTGGATCCAGGCCGCCTGCACCGCGGTGTGTGTGCCGGTGTTGCTTTTCTTCTACCAAGGAGTGCCGGCGGTGAGAGTCGCGGAGTCGGTGAGTCGGTGAGTCGGTAGGTCGGTAGGTCGGTAGGTCGGTAGGTCGGTGGGTCGGTAGGTCGGTAGGTCGGTGAGTCGGTGAGTCGGTGAGTCGGTGAGTCGGTGAGTCGGTAGGGTCAGTGAAGTCAGTGGCCCGGTGGCCCGGTGGCCAAGGCCCGGTGGCCAAGGCCCGAGTGTCAGTTGGTTTTCGATCCCGAGAGGGATCGTAGCAACCGTAGCCGGGGGTCGAGCGAAGCGACTACCCCCGGATCTCGGCATTCCGGAATCACGGCTCCCCGGAGGGGTGCCAGCTGTTGTCGCCGTCGCGTGGGGTGCGGCCCGGCTGCGATCCCTCCCGGGATCGAAGAATCATTTCAAGGTGCAACCTTACCGGGGGTGGTCGCTGCGCTCGACCCCCGGCTACTTGCGCTTTGATCCCTCTCGGGATCATGACGCCGACCACCGACTTCCGACTTCCGACCACCGACCACCGACCCACCGACCCACCGACCCACCGACCCACCGACCCACCGATCCACCGATCCACCGATCCACCGATCCACCGATCCACCGACTTACCGACTTACCGACTTACCGACTTACCGAACCCGCCGTCCCTCACGGCAGCTTCCACGCCGCCTTTTTCGCCTGGTATTCCGCCTCCGGCAGCAGCACGTAAACCGGCTGCTTCCCGGGGTCGATCCACGCGATCAGCTCGCGCAGCTTCTTCTCTTCCATCGTGGTGCAACCGGCGGTCGGATTGCTGCCGCCGCCACGCCAGATGTGGAAGAAGATCGAGCTGCCCGCCCCCGGGGTGATCTTCGGCGCGGCATTGTGGGCGATGAACATTTTCAGGGAATGCGGGTAGTCGTCTTGTTTCATTTGCGCCTTCTTCTCCCAGGCCGTGGCGGGTTCCCGATCGAGGATGAGGTGCTTGTTGTAGTCCGGCGATGCGGGGTCCTCGACCCACAGGTCGCGGGTGGTGACCTGGCGGTAGTGAAGCTTTGGATGCTTCTGAATGTTCTCGTGGACCCCCCAGGTGCCACCGATCCGGAAGACCCCGGCGGGCGCGCGCCAGTCGCCTTCGCTTTTCACCTTCGCGCCGGCGGGCAACGGGTGCAGGCCGAGGCCCCAGACCAGCCCGCTCTTGCCAAGTCGTCCTTGCCACGGGCCGCTGGTCTTAACCCAAGTGCCGCCGCGCTTCTCGTAGGCGTTCAGCGTGACGGTGGAGCTGTTCCAATCCTTCGCGGTGCCGGTGACGCACTGCGTTGAATTCGCGGGCAGTTCGAACGCGGCGAGCGGCAGGGCCAGGGCGAGCAGCGAGAAGATCGTGCGGAGCATGGCGGGGAAGATGACGCGTTCGCGAGATCCCGCAACTTCCCATCTAGAGAGGTGCCCGCTATTTCGCCTGCTGCTCCAGCACCCGGAAGGCCCCGCCCGCACCGTGCTCGTCCATCACAGCGGCGTCTTCCGGTCCGGCGAAGGATCTTAGGAATTCGCGCTGCGATTCGAGCCGCAAGGTCTCCGCCCTCGGGGCCGACCAGCGTTCGAGATCGGTGAAATTCACGTCCGCGGTGAGATCTTGGCGGCCGGGATTTTCGTAGATCCCGGGGCCCTCGATCCGCTGCTGCATCAGGTAAGCGCGCACGCTGCCACGCGGTCGTCGATCATAGAGAGCCTGAGCCTCAGCCCCGTAGTCGATCGTCAACATCCGGCCGGCATTCCAACGCGGGAGGAAGCCGCGCAGCCACTCGCGATATGATTCCGCCACTTCGATCATCTGGCCAGTAGGGTGGGGGATTTCAAACAATGAGGAATCCGGAAGTCCGTCGCACGCTTGCCAATCCTCCGCAGGACGAAGGAACAACTCGCTCCAGCCACCGGCTTCACGGCGGAAGCGGCGGACGGGAAAGGCGTCGGCGAATTCGTTCGAGTAAAGACACGCCCTCCCGCCGCAGGCTTCCAGCGCGGACTCGACCGAGTCATGCCAAACGGCGCGCCTCCCGAGCAGCGCCGCCTGTCTTTCGCGAAGCGGCAGGGAATGCTCCACCAGATGCAGCCGCGTCCTCAGGCGCAACCACCACGGAAATTGATTCATCACCGCCGCCGCCAGCACGCCTTCGCCCGGACCGAGCTCGATCAAATCCCGGCAGCCGGTCGATTTCATCGCCTCCGCCGCCCAGGCCGCCACCGCCTTGCCGAGCGCCGGGGTCAGCATCGGGGTCGTGGTGAAGTCGCCGCCACGGCCGACGCCGCGGATCCGACGGGCATAGTAGCCCCGCTCCGGATCGTGCAGCGCTAACTTCATGAAGCGGTCGAACCTGAGGCATTCCTGGGTATTCCAAGGCCAGTGAGACGAAATCATCGGGCGCGGCTTGACGGGGTGCATTCTCCCTACCATCTCTTCAGAGCGTGAAAGGGATGTGGATGACAGTGATGGTGGCGGGCTTGTTGGCTTCTTGCGAGCGCAAGGAGGCAGGGTCGGCCGCAGATCCGTCGAAATCGTCCGGCAAACAAGGCGTTGCAGCCATCGAGACTGCGGAGGGAAAGACGGAAGCCGGCGAGGTGAAGCCTGGAAAGACGGTCGAGCGCCCGGTGCTGGTGAAGAAAAAACCTCCGGTGGCCGAGCCGGTCGCCGACCAGCCCGGCTTCGTGAAAAGTCCGTTCAGCGGCAAGATCATCGACGTGCGCGGCATTCCTGCCGGAACCCTCGTCGCGGACCCGATGTTTCCGGCCGAGGAAAAGAAGCACTTCCGGGTGCCCGAACTGTCGCCGGAAGACCAGGAACTCGTCGCGCGGGAAAGCGCTCCGGAAGCGAAGCCGGTTCCCGGCAAGGCGGGGTTCATTTTCAGCCCGTATGACAACAAGATTATCGACGTCACCGGCATCAAGCCCGGCGATATCGTCGCAGATCCGTCCGCCCCGGCGGGTGAGGTCCGCTACATCAAGGTGCCGAACGACAAGCCGACCATCCTCGATCCGACCAAGCTGATCGACCCGCCTCCTCCGCCACCTACCGAGGAGCCTTGAGCATAGTCAGCCCGCAGTTTTCGCAGCGGTGACCTTCGAGCCAGGGCGCGGTCAGCGTGATGCGGAAGCTTTTTCCGCCGATCAGTTGCCTGCCGGGTGTTAGCAAGCGGCGAAAAGCCGATCTGCCGACCTCGGTCCAATGAAGCGAACCCCTCGCTTCGCCGGCTTCCATCCGATGTCCGCAGTCCGGGCAGGTGCGGCATCGTGATTCCGGCAGCGGCCCGCTCGCAGGCGGCTGATAGGGGTTCTCCGCGCTCATCGCCCGGCCATCAGCTCCGCGGTGATCCCCTTCAAATACTCCGTCTCCGGCAAGGCCAGCAGGACCGGATGGTCGGCACGCTGGCCGTGGTTCATGACGAGGCGCAGCGATTTCTTCGCATCGACCGCGGCATCCACGAGGTTCGCCTGGAACAGCTCGCGGCTCGCATGGTGGGAACAGCAGAAAGTCGAAAGCAGGCCGCCCTTGTCGAGCAGCTTGAGCGAGCGCAGATGGATCTCCTTGTAGCCGCGCATCGCGTCCATCAGCGTCTTCTTGTTCCGGGTGAAGCTCGGCGGGTCGAGGATGATGAAGTCGTAGTCCGGCGTCCCGTGCTTGAGGAAATCGAAGACATTGTGCGCGATGACATCGAGTTCCAGCCCGTTCAGCTCGGCATTGCGTCGCGCCGCGGCGCAGGCGCTTTCGGAGATGTCGACTGCCGTGACCTTGGCCGCGCCGGCCTTGGCGCAGGCGAGCGCGAAGCCGCCCTGATTCGTGAAGCAATCGAGCACCCGCTTGCCTTCGGCCATCTTGGCGACCTCGGCGTGCGACTGGAGTTGGTCGAGATAAAGGCCCGTCTTCTGGCCGTCGAGCAGGTCGATCTCGAATTGCAGGCCGTTTGCCTCGACGATGAACGCGCCCGGATTCGTGCCGTGGAGCACCGTGATCTCCTGCTCGATCCCCTCCGCCTTCAGCACCGGCGAGTCGTTGCGCAAAATGATGGTCTCCGGCGAAATCAGCTCTTTCAACGCGGCAACGATCAGCTCGACCCGCTGCCGCATCGCCAGGGTCAGCGTCTGCACCACGACATGCGCGCCGTAGCGGTCGATGATCAGGCCGGGCATGCCGTCGGACTCGCTCCACACCAGGCGGGCGAGGGTTTCATCGAGGCCGAGGCGCTGGCGGTGCTCGATCGACTGGCCGATCCGCCGGACGAAAAACTCCGCGTCGAGGTCCTGCTTCCGGCGGGAAAAGCGGCGCGCGACGATCTGCGACATCGGATTGTAGATCGCGGTGCCCAGCGAGCGGTCCTGGAAATCCTTGAGCGTGATCACATCGCCCGGCTGGGGATCGCCGAAGGTCTTTTTGACCTCCGTGGCGTAGACCCATTCGTGGCCATGGAAGATGCGGGCGCGTGGAGCAATGATGAGACCAGCCATAAGTGGCGGAAAGCCATGAGCCGGGCGGAGCGCCGGGGCAAGCCCGGATCACGGTGTGCTCGATCGCGGGAACGAACCGCGGAGGCGCGGGGGTCGCGGAGAGAGCGCTGAGGGTTTCTGAAGGCTGAGAAAAAACAGAGATTCATCTCCGTGTTCACCTCTGCGACCTCCGCGCCTCTGCGGTTCGTTCTTTCCTCCTCAGTCCGCGAAATGCGCTTCCACCAGCCGCGCCACTTGCGTGAAGTCGGCGGAATCCTCTACTCGAAGCGGGGCATTCACCGTCAACAGCGGCACCTGCTCCCGCGTGTGGTCGGTGCCGGGATGATACGGGTCATTGCCGTGGTCCGCGGTGATCAGCAGGAAATCGTCGCCCACCCTCGGCAGGAAGCCACCAAGCCACCCGTCGAACTCCCGCAGGCACTCCGCATAGCCCGCCGGGTCGCGTCGATGGCCGAAAAGCATGTCGAAATCGACCAGGTTCGCGAAGATCAGATGCGGATGCGGCCGTTCCTCCGCCCACAGCTTTTCAATCGCTGCCATCCCGTCGGCGTTCGACTTCGTGGGATGCGACTCCGAAATGCCGGAGCCGCAGAAGATGTCGGAGATCTTCCCCACGCCGATGGTTTCCACGCCGGCCGCCTGCAAGCGGTTGAGCACGGTTTCCGGCGGCATCAGCGAGTAGTCGTGGCGGTTCGAGGTCCGCTTGAAGCTCGCCGGATCGTCCCCGAGGAAGGGTCGCGCGATCACCCGGCCGATGCGGATGCCGCGCCGGTCCAACACGTCGCGCGCCCGCTGGCAGAGGGCGTAGAGCTGCTTCAATCCGTAGCGCTCCTCGTGCGCCGCGATCTGCAAGACCGAGTCCGCGCTGGTGTAGACGATGGGCCAGCCGGTGCGCAGGTGCTCCGCTCCGAGTTCGACCAGGATTTCCGTCCCCGAGGACGCGTAGTTCCCGAGAAAGGGGCCGCCGATTTCGTCTAGCAGATCCTTTGGGAAGGCCTCGAAGGTATCGAACGGCTCCTCCAGCACGCAGCCCGCGAGTTCCCAATGCCCCGTTGTCGTGTCCTTGCCCGCCGAGGCTTCGCTCATCCGGGCGAAGGCGGCTCCCGGAAAAAGGTCCGCGTTCCCACGGCCGAGAACTTCCAACAGCCCCAGCCGCGAGAGATTCGGCAGCTCCAGACCTTCCCGCTCGAACAAATGCCCCAGCGTGTCCGCGCCATCGTCGCCATAGGCCGCCGCGTCCTCCGCCCCGCCGCAGCCTACCGAATCCAACACGATCACCAGCGCGCGTTTCATGAGGCCCATGCTTGTCGAACACGGCCACTCTCCCAGCCCAAAATGGCATCCCGGCCTCCGGACTCAGTCCACGTTGCCCGTCTTCCGGGGAACAAGCAGTTCCAAGAGGTAGGCAAGTAACAGGGCTGCGAACATTCCCCAGCCACAGCCAAGAAGGGTGCGGATCCCCAGCATCACCATCGGGCCGAACGGCGGGCGAGGCGAAGCAGGCGAAGGATGACCATCGCCCGACCAGGCACCCAGCGGAATGCAACTATGCTGAGATGCCTCAACCTGCTCGCTCTCGGTTCGAGCATGTTCCAGCCTCGCTTGAATGGCTTCCAGCTCGGTCCCTGCGCGATCCGGACTGAGAAGGGGGACTTCAAGCGGGGCAGGTGCTCCGATTCGGGCGGTGTCGAGCGCCTGCTGCGCGTCCATCAGCTCCCGCTCAAGCTGGACGACCTTTCCCCGGGCCTCGTCGAGCCGCACCCTCTTCTGCTCGATAAAGTCCCGATTCGAGACCTCCCACGCGGCATCGCGGAGGCCCTTCCAGAGCTCCATCGCCTCCTCTTCGTTCCGACTCGTCATGGAGAGTTCGACTTCAGGGGCATCCGGCACGGCGCCGGCTTCCCGACGCAAAAGAGACGCACAGGCACTGGCATCCATCCGCCATTTCTTCTCCAAGTCCAACCGGGCGACAGCCGACTCAAGGATCCGGTCGGAGAGGATGAGCGCCGAACCCTCGCCGGCCAACTCTTCATCACTCATCGATTCTGCGCGGCCTTCTTCGAGTGGGAGATACAACAGCGATCCAACGACGGTCTTTTCCTTCAGAATATCGAATGCGGAGACCGCCAGCCCTACCAGCGCGCCAAGGAGCGGCAGCCCCCAAAACAGATGCCGCCACCGCAGGGCAATGAACCCGGGATTCCAGCGGCGGCTCCGGAGTTCGTGCATGGTTGACATCGTCATCTTTCCGGGAAGCCCGGCAAGCTTTCAGCCCGGGTGTCGTGCCAGGAGGCCTCGACTTCCTCAAAACTTCCTATCCACCCCCGCCCCGGAAATCAGCGCTCCCGATTTGATTTTCGCCGGAGTCATGGCATCGGATGCCCAACGAATCAGAATCGGAGCGTGGCATCCCGCCGGGCTTCTGTTCTAAGCTGCATCAAACCAAGAAATCCATGGGACTCGATAAACTCACCAACAAGCTCCAGGAAGCCCTCCAGGCCGCCCAGCGGCTGGCCTCAAAGTCGGCGCACCCCGAATTGAAAGGCACCCACCTGCTGCTCGCTCTGCTTCAGCAGGAAGGCGGCGTGCTCACGCCGATCCTGCAAAAGGCCGGCGTCGATGCGACCCGCCTGAAAGTCGCCATCGCCGCGGCGCTCGACCGCGAACCGACCCAGCAGGGCGGCACCACCCAGCCGCAGATCAGTTATGGCATGCGGGCGACGCTCGATGCCGCCGATGAGGTGCGCGAGTCGATGGGCGACGATTTTCTCAGCGTCGAACACGTCCTGATCGGCGCGCTCAAGGCCGACGCCCCGGAAGGCAAGCTGCTCAAGGAGGCCGGGCTCGATGAAAAGAAGGCGCGCAAGGCGGTCGAAAGCATCCGCGGCCCGCAGAAGGTCACCGACGCCGATCCGGAAGGGAAATACCAGACCTTGGAGAAATACGGCACCGACCTCACCGCCCGGGCTCGTGAAGGGAAGATCGACCCCGTCATCGGCCGCGACAACGAGATCCGCCGCGTGATGCAGGTGCTGTCCCGCCGCACCAAGAACAACCCGGTGCTGATCGGCGAGCCCGGCGTTGGCAAGACCGCCATCGTCGAAGGCCTCGCCCGGCGCATTGTCGCCGGCGACGTGCCGGAATCGATGAAGGACAAGCGCGTCATCGTGATGGACCTCGGCGGCATGCTGGCCGGCGCGAAGTACCGCGGCGAGTTCGAGGAACGATTGAAGGCTTTCTTGAAAGAGGTCACCGAGAGCGCCGGCGAGATCATTCTCTTCATCGACGAGCTCCACACCATCGTCGGTGCCGGTGCCAGCGAAGGCGCGGTCGACGCTTCCAACCTGCTCAAGCCCCAGCTGGCCCGCGGCGAGCTGCGGACCATCGGCGCGACCACGCTGAACGAGTATCGCAAGTATATCGAGAAGGATGCCGCGCTCGAGCGGCGCTTCCAGCCGGTGATGGTCGGCGAGCCGTCGGTGGAAGACACCATCGCCATCCTGCGCGGCCTCAAGGAGCGCTACGAAGTCCACCACGGCGTGCGCATCCAGGACGGCGCGCTGGTTTCCGCGGCGATGCTTTCCGACCGCTACATCTCCGACCGCTTCCTGCCCGACAAGGCCGTCGACCTGATGGACGAGGCGGCGTCGCGGCTGAAGATCGAGCTCGATTCGATGCCGACCGAGATCGACGAGATCGAGCGCGAGATCATGCAGCTCGAGATGGAGAAGAAGGCGCTCGAGAAGGAGACCGACAAGGCCAGCCATGCCCGCCTCGACAAGGTCAAGGAGGAGCAGGCGAACCTGAAGGAGAAGTCCTCCGGCCTGATGGCGCAGTGGCGCAACGAGAAGGAAGTCATCGACCTCGTCCGCGCCGCCTCGGAGAAGATCGAGTCCTTGAAAAACGAGGCCCAGCAGGCCCAGCGGATCGGCGACCTGACGCGCGCTTCCGAGATCACCTACGGCCGGATTCCCGATGCCCAGAACGAACTCGAAGTCGCCAATCAGAAGCTGGTCGAGCTCCAGAAGAGCGGGGCGATCTTGAAAGAAGAAGTCACCGAGGAGGACATCGCCCGCGTCGTCGCCTCGTGGACCGGGATCCCGGTCTCGCGATTGCAGGAAGGCGAAAAGGAAAAGCTCGTCCACATGGAAGAGCGGCTCGGCCAGCGGGTCATCGGCCAGCGCAAGGCGATCAAGGCGGTGGCCAACGCCGTCCGCCGCGCGCGGGCCGGCTTGCAGGACGAGAACCGCCCGATCGGCTCCTTCCTCTTCCTCGGCCCCACCGGCGTCGGCAAGACCGAGCTGTCGAAGGCGCTCGCCGAGTTCCTGTTCGACGACGAGGGCGCGATGATCCGCATCGACATGTCCGAATACATGGAGAAGCACAGCGTTTCCCGCCTGATCGGCGCGCCTCCGGGTTATGTCGGCTACGACGAGGGTGGCCAGCTTTCCGAGCATGTACGACGCAAGCCGTACTCGGTGGTGCTGTTCGACGAGGTCGAGAAGGCGCACCCGGATGTCTTCAACGTCCTGCTCCAGGTGCTCGACGACGGCCGCATCACCGACGGCCAGGGCCGCACCGTGGATTTCCGCAACACGGTGCTGATCATGACCTCGAACATCGGCAGCCAGTTCATCCTCGACGAGGAAAACGCCGAGCAGCGCGAGGCCAAGGTCACCGCGGCACTGCGCCAGCACTTCCGGCCGGAGTTCCTCAACCGCATCGACGAGACCATCATCTTCGACCGCCTCCAGCGCGAGGAGCTGACGACCATCGTCGACCTCCAGCTCGAACGCGTCCGCAAGCGCCTCGCCAAGCAAGGCCTGGCCCTAGCGCTCACCGAGAGCGCCAAGGAATACATCGGCAACCAGGGCTACGATCCGGTTTACGGGGCACGTCCGCTGAAGCGGGCGATCCAGCACCACCTGCTGGATCACCTGTCGTTGGAAATCCTCGACGGCAAGTTCAAGGACGGCGACGTGATCACGGCGGACTTCCGGGATGGGGCGATGAGGTTTGACTCGTGAAGGGGATGGGGCGGTTCAGGGGCGTCGGTTTTGTCGGAGCTAGGTTGGATTGATTGACGATTGATGATTTTCGATTTTCGATTTTTGATTGAAGGCCGCGGACGTCGCTCCTCCGGCGGATCCCTCGATCTCCGAAAACAACAATCAACAATCAACAATCGGCAATCAACAATCGGCAATCGGCGATCGGCGATCGGCAATCGGCAATCGGCAATCGGCAATCTCTCCCCGCCGGCCTCGACGGGATGTCGAAAAGCCAAGGCCCGGCTTGCCAGGTCTCGGGTGCTTCCCATTCGCGTCAGGTTAAGCCGCAATACACTGACAGACAGTGAATTAAATCAGGGAAAAGTCGGAATTATGTGTTGACAGGGTGAGCGGGCCGGCA
>JAYTLR010000062.1:0-14667 GCA_043729195.1 Akkermansia sp. | reverse complement strand
CCCTGTTCGCCGCCGCCTGAGCCCACAGCCACCGGGAAACCCAGCCACCGACCCGCCGCCTAACAGATAAGAACCGGGCCAAAGTTCAGGTGTCGCCTTGAAGGCGACATGACGATGGATGGGCGGCTTCCAGCCGCCCGAACCCCGTGGCCGTTGCGGGCGGCAAAATGCCGCCCGCCCGTCGCCATGTCGCTTCGAAAGCGACACTCCGCCCGCCCGTCGTCATGTCGCTTTGAAAGCGACACTCCGCTCACTGGCCCACCTTCACCCGATAAAACCGCGCCGGCCCCGCCACCGCCAACGGCACCACGATCCACTGGCCGGTCCCGCCGTGAGTCGAAACTTGAGCCCAGCCGCCGAGCGTCGTGCTGGTCTCCACCGCATAGATGATCCCCGCGGCGGCGGGGAAGCTCAACGTGAATCCATTCGCCGGGATGGCAGCTCGGGCCAGCACCGGCTTGAAGATCGACGCGGAGCTCAGTGGATTGGTCCCGAAAGCCAACTCGTCCGCATCGGACTGCCCGTCATTGTCATCGTCGGGATCCACCGAATCCGCGAGACCGTCGCCATCCGAATCCGGATCGGAAAGAGCGGTCACGCTCAGGTTGTCGATGGCCAAACCCTGCGGCGGCTGGATTGGCACGGTGAACGTTTGCCCCGTGTTGGGCGCACCCTTGGTATTGCTTCCCGATGAGACCGCCCAGGTGAAATCCCCGGGCACTCCGCCGCTGCCGGTGAGGCCGAGCGACGAGTCCAGTGGCGTGTTGGTCGTTTCCGACACCCCGACCGACACCGAAGTCATGCCCGCGGCGGGACCGTTGCTTGCTGTGAAAACGCCTTCGTAGGAAATGAGCTGGAGAACCTGATTGGTCCGCCTGTCGACGATGGCGAAGCCGTCGTTAGCACCGTTCTGGATCCCGTCGGTCCCTGTGGTAAGGGAGTAGAAACGGTAGCCGTTGACCAGAGCACCGATGGTGAAGGACGCGCCCACGTTGATGGTCGAACCGTGAGGGCTGATGCCATACACCGCCGCTGCCGATGGCGTTGCGCCATTGTAGGGGATCACATCGATATCAGCCGCGGTTCCGCTGAAGCCCGGAGCCACCACGACCTCGATGAATTCGTTGCTGTCGGTGTTGGCGTTGTCGTAGTGGAACTCGTTGACGAACACATCCGCCGGGGCCACGCCGCCGCCGCTGCCGGGAGTGAAGGTGACCCGCAGCTCAAAGGTAGCCCCGGGAGCGATGGAGAGCCCTGAAACCGTCGTCGATTTCGCAGTCGTCAGCCCGCCCGCCACCGCGCCGGAAGGCAAGCTCGTGCTCGCGGCATGGGTCAGGCCCGGAAGGGGGATCGCCTGGCCGTTGACGAGCAAATCCGCACTCAAGCCGTCCGCCGTGCCACCGAATGCGGCGCGCCATTGTTCGACATCGAAGGCGATCTGCAGAGCGGTCAGCGGCCCTCCGGAAAGGTTGGCGAAACCCGTTGTGGCGATGCCGGGAGAGCCACCCGGGAGAAAGCCGAGCGACGGGTCCGAAGTTCCACCGTAGGCACGCCAGCCCGCTGTGGCAGCGCTCCCCGTGTCCACGCCCCGCCAAGGCGCGCCGCCAGATGTGACCCACGGCGCCGGATCGTACTGTCCCCCGAAGCCGCTGAAATTCTCCGTCACCGTTTGCCCCACCGCGGTGAAGGTATAGGGGCCATCCACGTCGTCCACCTGGAGCACGACGCTGTCCGGATCATAGCCCGACGCGGTCGCGGTAAAGGTGACGGCACGCAGCGGATCCGCGATGAAATTCCGCGGTGCCCGGATCGCGAAGCCCGCCGAAAGTGCACCGGCCGGGATCACCAGCGAGGGCACCACCGGATCGATGCCGGGAGTGTCGGACGAAAGAGAAACCGTCACCGCGCTCGGCCGGATCGAGGGCAGCGTCACCGTGGCGTTGATCGTTCCATCAGGCAGACCTTCGCGGAGGGTCGATGCCGACAAGACGAGGTCGAGATTCGGCAGCTCCGAATCGAGTTCGAAGTCCGCGAACAGCGCGTAGTGGTCCGATGCCGCCGCGCTCGTGCCCGCGGCGAGCGGCAATCCCGCCTTCGGCAGCCCGGCACTGTTCGAGGTATCCAACGTCGAATTATAAATCTCGGTGTCCAAGGGCCGGCCGGCGATCGCCGGGGACACGAGGAACAGATCGATCACGGAGCCGCTCTGGAAAGTGCTGGCCGATCCGTTCAACTGCCGCGGATCGAGGCGGGTCACGCCCGGGCTGCTGAAATACGACAAGGGATTGGTCGAGTAGCTGACCGGCAGGACAATGTCCGCGCCGAGATCGTAGCTCACCGGCAGGTCCACCGGCAGGATGCTGTAGGTGGCATTGGTCGACGACAGGTTGAAGTCGCCCAGGATGATGTAATTGTCGTCGTTCGTCAGTCCGAGCGTGCCGAGGTGGCCGACCAACCGCCTCATGTCGACCGCGCGCCGGAACTTTTCCGCGGCAGCCGTCCCCGATTTTAAATGGGCGGAGATCAACAGCGGATCGTTCACCGTGCCAGGAACATCGACCCTCACCACCGGATGCAAGCGAGTGATCTCCTTTGCTCCTTCCGGCGACCGGACGGAGGTGCTGCTGAGAAAAGGATAGCGCGACAGGAAGGCGACCCGCAGCGAGGTGTCGATGGGCCCGGCCAATGGGGTCGCATTGGTTACGGGGGCAACGTAGAGATGCGGGTAGCCGAGACTAACCGCGAGGGCGTCGAGATCATCCGGCGCGCCGCTCACATCGGCGGATGCGATTTCCTGAAGCGCCACAACATCGGCGTCGATACGGTCCAGCACGTCGCGCACCTTGTCGTGATCCGGCGTGCCGGGATTCCCGAGACTGTAGTCGGGAAATCCCTCCGCCGTGAAATGCGCGCCGATGTTGTAAGTCGCGACTCGGATCTCCACCGCTTGGACCGCGGATAGCAGGGTGAGAAACGGAATGAGCGGCTTCAGCATCGGGCAGCGGACGCTAGCAGATCCAGTGCCGATAGCCACCCGCGAAAACCCGGGCTTTTTCATCCTGACGACATTGGCTTTGCCCGATCCGCACGGATCGGATGGAATCGACGCATGAGAAAAGCCGCACTTCCCCCGCTTCTCCTCGGCGTCGTCATCGCTTCCACCTCCTGCCGGGAAACCCAGCCCACGCCGCCGATCACCGCCGCGCCCGTGACTCCATCTCGCCCGGCCGCCCCCCTTGCGAAACCCGGCAAACTCAGCGCCATCGACGTCACCGCCCTGTTCCCCCGCCAGCAGGCCGGCACGGTGCTCATTTTCGACGCCCGACCCACCTTCGTCGCGGGCTTCGGCAGAATCCCCGGCGCGGTCTCCTGGCCTCGCTCCGACTTCGATTCCGGACTTGCCGTTCACGAATCGTCGATCCGCGCGGCAAGACAGGCCGGCAAGCCGGTCGTTTTCTACTGCACCGACGCCGCTTGCCCCGACGCCCGCGCGATGGCCGAAAAGCTCGCCGCCTGGGGTCATGACATTGCCCTCCTCGACGGCGGCTACGCGATCTGGAAGGAAGCCGGCCTGCCCACCGAGTGAATCCTTGAAATCCACCCGCGGCTCGCCCTGTATCGAATGACCATCATGCGCAAATCCCCGAGTTCCCTACTCATCGCCCTCGTCTGCACGGGAGCCGCCACCTTCGCCTTCATGACTCACAGCCCCGCCGAAGCGGACGATGCCCCGGACGGCGGTCGCAAGAAGATCGTCTTCGTCGCCGGTCGGCCCAGCCACGGCCCTGGCCAGCACGAGCACCGCGCGGGCTGCATGCTGCTCGCCGACCACCTCAACAAGAGCGGCTTGGCGATCGACGCCGTGGTCGTCACCGATGGATGGCCAAAAGACGAGTCGGTCTTCGACGGCGCCGCCGCGGTGGTGATCTATGCCGACGGCGGCGGAGGCCACCCCGCCATGCAGCACCTCCCCAAGCTCCGCGAGATCGCCAAGACCGGCGCGGGGATCGGCTGCATCCACTACGGTGTGGAAGTCCCGAAAGGTGACGGCGGGAACACTTTCCTTGATCTCATCGGCGGCTACTTCGAGACGGACTGGTCGGTCAACCCGCACTGGGACGCCTCCTTCAAGCCCGCCAAGCACGCCATCAGCCGCGGCATCGGCGAGTTCAAGATACGCGATGAGTGGTATTACCACATGCGCTTCCGTGAAAACATGGAAGGCGTCACCCCCATCCTCAGCGACCTGCCCGGATCCGACACGCTCAGTCGCCCCGATGGTGCCCACTCCGGCAATCCCCACGTCCGCGCCGCCGTCAACGAGCGCAAGGAACCACAGCACGTGATGTGGGCTTACGAGCGCCCGGAATCCTTCGGCAAGGGCCGCGCCTTCGGCTTCACCGGCGGCCATTTCCACAAGAACTGGCAGCACGACGACCACCGCGGCATCGTCATCAACGCAATCGCCTGGATCGCCCAGGTCGAAGTCCCCGTCGAAGGCGTCAAATCTCCGACTCCAAGCGAAGACGAGATGAAGGCCAACCTGGACAAAAAGTGACTCAAAGGGAGCGCTGACTTTAGTCGGCTTGGACAGTCGGGCTCCACAAACGAAGCGGCGCAGCCGATCCGCTATTTGAGCCTCACCCCGACCTCCTTCGCCCACCTCTCCCAAGCCGCGGCCATCGCCGCGGCTTTTTCTTTCTCCGCCGCCGCTAGATCGGACATCTCACAAGGATCTTTCGCCACGTCGTAAAGCTCCCACCCCGCCTTCGCGTTCTTCCGCACCAGCTTCCAGTCGCCCTCCCGCCACGCCGCCGCGCCGAAATGCTCCCAGCCCAGGGTCCGCGGACCGCCTTCACCACCGCGCAGCACCGGCAGCAGCGACTTGCCCGGCAGCCCCTCCGGCGGCTTCGCCCCGGCGATCTCGCACAGCGTCGGCATCAGGTCGATCACATGCCCCACCGCCTCCACCCGCCATCCGGCTTTCCCCTTCAGCCCTGCCGGCCAGTGGACGATGCAGGGCGTGCGGATCCCGCCTTCATGGGTGTGCGCCTTGTGGCGGCGGAGCGGCGTGTTAGAGACATTCGACCAGGACAGGCCGTAGTTGTGATAAGAGTCCACCGTCCCGATCGGCCCTGTTAGATCGGGCCGCATGTTCGCGCCCAGCGGTCCGCCCTCGGCGCAGGCCCCGTTGTCGGAAAGGAAGACGATTAGCGTGTTTTCCAGCTCGCCCGCCTTTTCCAGCGAGGCCAGCAGCCGGCCGATATTCGCGTCCATCACCTCCATCATCGCCGCGTAAACCGCCATCTTTCGAATCATCTCCACCCGCTTCCCCTCGGGCAGCTTGTCCCAATCTGCTCCATCCGGCGGACTCAGCGGCGTGCCGGCCGGGATCGCGCCAAGTTCGAGTTGCTTCCGATGCCGCGCCTCCCGCACCGGCTGCCAGCCCGCCCGGTAGCGCGCCTCGTACTTCTTCACGATTTCCTCCGGCGCATGCAGCGGCCAATGCGGCGCGGTGTAGGCGAGATAGAGAAACCACGGCTTGCCCGCATGCTCCTTCCGGTGGTCTTCCAGAAACCCTTCCGCTGCCGTGGTGAACGCCTCCGTCGCGTAGTAGCCGTCCGCCTCCGGCACGATCGCCACACCGTCTTTCGCGAACACCCGCTCCAGTCCCGGCGACTTGCACTTACGAATGTCATAGTAGTTCATCGCTCCGGAGATCAGCCCGTAGGCGTGGTCGAAGCCGCGGTCGACCGGCCACTGCGGGCGGAACTCGCCGACGTGCCATTTCCCGGACAGATAACTGCAGTAGCCCGCCGGCTTCAGCGCCTCGGCCAAGGTCGTGCAGGTGTCGTTCAGGTAACCCTGATACGGCCCCTTCTCCGGTCCCGGCCGGTCCACCACCATCTCGCCGATCCCCGCTTGGTGCGGGTAAAGTCCGGTCAGCAGCGAGGCGCGGGTCGGGCAGCAGCGCGCCGCATTGTAGAACTGCCTGAAACTGAACCCCGCCGCCGCCAACCGGTCCAGATGCGGCGTCGAGATCTCCGAGCCCTGGCTACCAAGGTCCGACCAGCCCATGTCATCGGCCAGGATCACCAGCACGTTCGGCTTCTTCGTCGCTCCGGCCAGGTTAGCTACTGCCAGGACGCTGAGGATCAGAAATGCACGCTTCATGAGGTGACCTTAGCCGTCACGACCCGCGCCTGTCGTGCCACAATCGCGTTAAGAGGCGGAGAATCCGGGCATTGACAGCCCCGGCCCGGGGGCGTAGGGAATCGGCCCCGCGACACGAAGCGTCACGGCGGAGTAGCCAAGTGGTAAGGCATCGGTTTGCAAAACCGCTATTCGAGGGTTCGATTCCCTCCTCCGCCTCCATCATTGATTGTTAGCGAATTAAATTGAAGTTCGCTGAATTCTTGGGGGTTTTGGGAACGCCATTGGGAACAAATCTGCCGTTGTTTTTATTGATCCTTGGTGATTGTTCGTGTCAGACCTGTTGCCAAGAAGCCAAAGGGAAAATGCGATGGATGCACTTTCAGTCCACTGGGAAAAACTTGCAGCCCTCTTCAGTCCACCCTTGAGGAAGACCACTGCATTTAAGGTGTTCAAAAAACTTGGTCTTCCGAAGGATTCACGCCGCCGGGGATACTACTTGCTCGATCGCTCACTCGAAATTCTCAAGGCTGGCAGTCTCATTCAGGACAGTAACCGGCACTTTTCAGCGGTAGAGTCGGTTCGCTGGGCGCTCGCACTGATTGATTCTGAACTTTTCCCCATGCCTTGCCCCCCCGAAGAGCTCATGCCCACGAAAGCCATGATTCAAGAGATTCAGTGCTGGATCGATCAGTTCAATCCCGACTACCTCTCGCTGAAGACATTGGCCGACAAGATGGCTTTCCAAGCCGGGATGCTAGACAGGGCTGCTGAACAGGACGCTCAAGGCATCGGACTGCTCGTATCCCCCAACCACTAGTTAGGCCCTACTTCTTCATCCCCATTAGAGGCGTCGCACTCGCGACACTTTGGCATTTCCAGTGCCAGAGCTACTGACAGGCATCGCGCGGAGTGGCAGTGTGCGACCCCGACGGACTGCCGCTGGAGGCCGAACTGCCGATGAGGCGCCCCGAGCCGTCCCGATAATGGGTCGTGGTGCCGGAGCCGCTGCCGGTCCGGGTGTCGGCGCTGCCGGTCATCCGCCCACTGGCATCGCGGCAGGTGGTCTGGGACGAGGTTCCCGTGGTGGGCCGGGTGCGTGCCGGTGATCCGGCCGCTGGCGTCCCGGTACTCGGTGCGGGCGCTCCCGCCAGCGTTCGGGCGGGTCGTCGCGGTACCGGTGATCCTTCCCGAGGCATCGCGGGTCACCGCCCGCTCGGTTCCGCCGGCCTGTTTGTGGCGCTCGATGGTCTGGACGATCCGCCCGTATGCGTCGCGCACCTCCTCCCGGCAGGTCTAGGCGGAAAGCCCGGAAGCCAAGGCGAACGGAAGAAGGGCACGGAGGAAGAGTATCGTCATGGTGGCTGAGACTGGCGATGGCGGCTGTTCATCCGATCCGAGAAATAGCGATCCTCACCCCCGCGCTTGTCCCACCCCACCCGCCAGGTTTGCTGCTTCATGAACCGCAATCCTCCCCGCCAAGACTGGTTCCTCCCCACGAGGAGTGAGCCGATTCACTTCTCCGTCAAAGCCCATTTGCGGCGTGACTCTGAAGCCTTCGCAGCTAGGGGGTGGCTGAGTGCTCGGCAGATTCATGACCGCTAGATCACTTGCGACCCAATGATCGACTTCTCTTATACCGGGCACGAAAGCTTCCCGCTCCGAATCAGCTGGCTGCCCAAGGCCGTCGCAGCACTCGAAGCTGGAATTGATCCTTTCACTGACCCACGGGAAGGGATGACCCGACTCGGTCTGGGCAAAAACATGATCCAGTCGTTGAACTACTGGGTAATAGTCACCGGCCTCGCAGTGAAGACGGGCGACGGTCTTCGCCTCACGAATTTCGCAGAGCATACGCTCTCCCGGACGACCGGACATGATCCATTCCTAGAGAACACTCAGACTCTTTGGCTGCTCCACTGGAATCTCTGCCAAGGATGGACAGAGGAGGGTCGCGCTCGTCGGCCCTATGCGTGGCACTTTTTTGCCAACCTGTTGACGGACGACGAACTCGCCCCGTCTACAACCGTCGAGCGATACACAGCTGGCCCGCTGTCTCGTTCAACCGGAAAGGAACTTTCGTATGCCACCCTGCGGCAGCATTTCGAGATCTTCGTGAAAACCTACGTTGCAGGCACCGCCAAAGGGGCGCGCAGCACCCCTGAAGACGCACTTGATTCCCCGCTTACGACCCTCGGGCTGATCCGTGAGAGCGGCGACCAGAAAATGCTCAGCGGTAAGCGGGAGCCGGTCTACCGTGTCAGCAACGCTGCCAAACCCACCATATCGACCGAGACTTTTCGCCACTGCCTACACGAATGGTGGGCCGCTAACCACCCGGACGAACAAACTCTATCGATCCGACAGGTCACCACAGACGACAATTCCCCGGGCCGCTGCTTCCGTCTTCCTGAGTCAGCAGTCCATGAAACGCTGAATACTCTAAGTGCGGCTTTTCCAAGGGAGTTCCAGATCTCCGAGTCAAGACAGCAGAGGACGGTCAGCCGCTTCGTAAAGTCGCGACCATCGACCACCCTCAAAGCCATTTACCACTCGTGAGAACTACGCCCAAAGCGCCGAAAAATCAGAATGGCCTAGCCAAGCGCGACGGCGAAAGCGTGGCGGACCTGATGAAGTTTAACGCCCGGTTCAGGCGATCAGTGCAGATCGAGTTAGACCTCGACGACCCGTTGTCGACAGCTGGATACATCGCGACCGACTTTGTTGTTCAGTCCTTCGAACGCATTGGAGCCGCATTTGAAGCAGGCAGTACGCAGCGCGCTTGGCGCATTACCGGTGACTACGGATCTGGCAAGTCCGGCTTCGCGTTGGCACTGGCAAAGGCCGTTTCCGGCAAGGAACTCGAGCTGCCGGCTACGCTTCGTCTCTCCACTGTGGTTCGGATGCAGCCGGTCATCGTGACCGGGGAGCGTGAACCCCTCTATAGGACGATCGGCAACGCGATCATCTGCCAGGTGCCGGGAATGAAGAAGGAGTCATTGCCGCAAGATGACTCTTCCTTGATTGAATTGGTTAAGACCGCGTTGAAGAAAACACCGGGAATTTTCCTCGTTCTTGATGAACTCGGGAAAAACCTAGAGCAGGCAATGATGAATCCGGCGAGCGCCGACGTTTACCTTCTGCAGCGTCTTGCCGAGCTGGCTACACGGAGCAAGGATCGCCCGTTGGTCGTCCTCGCAATCCTTCACATGGGTAGCGGGTGCCGTTCTGCAGGTACCCTTCCACGCGAAAGAACGTCACCTTCCGCCCGCGCTCCGTCGCTTCCACCTCGCGGATCTGGAGGCGGTCCGCCGCGGTTTTCAGTCGCTTGCGGGGGGCCTTCTTGGCAGCTTTGGGCTTGTCCTTCATGCCTGCCGGTTCTTGCGGATCGGCGGCAGGAATCAAGCCGTTTGGGCATGCGTTTGGGCATGCGTTTCCTGAATCACCTTAGGTTCAAGGGTTTCTCCGGTCTCATAACCGGAAGGTCGTAGGTTCAAATCCTACTCCCGCCACTTCTATAAAAGCTTTAATATGAGAGGGTTGCTGCTCTTTCATTTTCGGTCTGCGGGGACCGTAAGCGGGAAGTGTAAGCTGAAAATTCCGAGTGTTCTTTGCGGCTGTCTGTCGCTTTCACGGAATGCCCCTCGCGTTCGGCTCGCCGCTCCGTTACGTTGGCTTCATCGCTTCTCTTGAAGGGTGAGGCCGTCGCGGCACCGAATCTCAGCCTCACCCAGGTGCTCCGGGAGCGAGCGTGGCAGGAACATGCCGAAGCCGTTTCGGTGCTCGGCTCCTTGGCCTACAACCGGGAGAGCATCGTGGTAATGCGCTACCTTTTGGAGCACGGCCGACGCGCATGCCACACCGCGGCGTCTTTGCGCGAGTGGTTTTTTTCTCCACCGACCAGTGCCGGCGACCGATTTCGGCAGCCGGACGTGACTGGCGTCACCTTCGCGCAGGGTGGTCAGGAAGTGGCGGGTCTCGGCCTTGAAGTCTCCGGCACTCTTTTTCTGACAGTGGTGCCGGGTGATGCTCACCAGTTGCCGCGCTCCGGGGAACAGGGCAACTTCAAGGTCCCATTCCGGTACACACCACCGTCAGACTGGTGCGTTTGTTCACTCAGTCAGTAATGCAATGGGATTTGCCTGAGGGAGAATCAGACCTTTGCTTGCACCGGTAGCCCTCCCCACACCGCCCATTCCTCGCTTCCCGTCACCGATCTCAACAACCCAATCTACCCCATAAAACCGATGAGACTAAAAAACACCAGAACCCTCAGTTTTCAAGCCCCCCGTCTTGTCATCGCCCTTGCCGGGCTGATGATCGGTCTGTAAGACCGGTTTCTTGAAAAATTTAATTAGAGAATCCTGAAATTCGCCATTTATCTTCAAAAGTTTAATTTTTCCTGCCATTGCCCTCTTATTTGATACTAACCAAATAATCCCCATGAACCCGCTCCGCATCATCAACACGATTTCAGCTAGCCTGAAATATCTAACCCTTGCGATGCCTTCAGTGGCTGTCGCATTGCTGGGTCTAGCTCCGACCACCCACGCGCAACTCCCCGTCACCAGCGGCTTGGTCTTGCGCATGGACGCGTCTCAAATCACTGGAACGGCCACCGGTACCCAGCTCAATACCTGGGCGGATACCTCCGGTCTGGCCAACAATGCCATCCGCCAGAGCGGGTCGAGCGCGGGTTATCCCCAGTATGTGACCGGCGGACTCAACGGCCAGCCGGTCGTGCGCTTCAACTCGTCGGGCAACAACACCGGTGACTACTTCCGGTTCACCTCCATTACGAACATCCGGACGGTCTTCTGGGTGCTCAAGGAATCGGTCGCAAACACCAGATTTTTACTAGGGGGCAGCGGCAGTTACGATTTCCACCGGGGTATCAATGAAGGTGCCCGTCTCGACGCCAACAAGATTTGGGATGCCAATTATTCCCACATTAACATCAGAAATGGGACCACCAAGCTGATGGGGGCCGCAGTCACCGGGACCACAACCACGCTGCCGAATGGGAGTTTTCAATTGGTCTCCTTGGTGACAGCCGGCAACGTGCAGGCCAATCAGATCTGTCAGGACCGGACCTTCACCGGCAGCTGGCGGGGCGATATCGCGGAAATCCTGATTTACGACCGCGCTTTGACGGGTGCCGAGGAGCTTGAAGTCGGCACCTACCTGAGCGCCAAATACGCTTTGACTACGAGCTATCCAGCCCTGGCCGCGCCCGGCGCACCCACCGGGGTGGTGGCAAATCCAGTTTCTTCAGGAACGATCAGTGTGAGCTGGCCTGCGGTGCCCTTCGCAACGAGTTACAATGTATCCTATACGCCCACCGCTGGCGGCACGGAGCAGGTGGTCTCCGGCGTGTTGGGCCTGTCCTACACCATCACCGGCCTGACCAACGGCACGTCCTACGATATCAAGGTCTCTGGTACCAATTCTGCGGGCACCAGCGCCTATTCCACCATCGTCGCTGCGACCCCCGCGGCGGCTACGGCCAAGGACATCCTTACCTTCGTCTTTCCCGGTCAACAGGATACCGTTATTTCCGGCACCGACATCAGCGTGACCGTGCCGACTGGCACGAACCTCAACATGGCGCCGACCTACACGGTTTCCCCCTTCGCCACCGGCAGCCCGGTTTCCGGCACCACACGGGACTTCACCAGCCCACAGATCTACTCAATCACCGCCGAGGATGGTTTGCTACCCACCAAAGACTACACCGTCACGGTCACCGAAGGTGCCGTGCCAACCATCTTCACCTGGGCCAGCGCCGTCTCCGGCAACTGGAGCGATAGCGCGAAATGGACCAACGATTTGCTCACCGTCACCAAACCGAACAATGACGGGAGAGCGGATTACACGCTCAATTTCACCCCAGCCGGCACTTACACGACTACCCAGAATCTGAACAGTGGCTTCCTCCTCAACCAGCTCAACTTCGCTGGCGCAGTGACCCTCGCAGGCACCAATAGCCTCGCCCTCACCAGCAACGGAGCCACCCTGCCAGCGATCAGTCAAAACTCGGGTAGCACAGTTACCATCAGTGCGCCCCTCAATCTGACGGCCGACACCACCTTCGGCGGCAGCGGCGGTGGGCAAATCAGCATCAACAGCGGGGCGATCTCGGGTGTTGGCGGTCTGACCAAGGCTAACAGCGGCGAATTGCTGATCACCAATGTCAACAGCTACACCGGGAAAACCAGCATCAACGCAGGCACCCTGCGGATTGGCGGTTCAGTCGCCTTCACCAACGCCGGCGTGAACGGCCCCTTGGGCGCTCCTCCGGTGGGACCGAACGCGACTATCGACCTCCACAACGGTGCCACTCTCCAGACGCATGGCACCAGCCCGCGGATCAACCAATCGACGGACCGCCCGCTCAATCTCGCAGGCACCGGCCCGGGAACCGTGACGATCCGGGTCAACGACAACGACACCCGCTTCACCTTCGGCAGTGTGACCGCCAGCGGCACCGGTGACAAGACCCTCGCCTTGTTCATGGGCAACCAAGGAAATGGCGACCGCGAGAGCATGGTCTTCACCGGCGGCATCTCCGATTCCTCCGACGCCGCTCCGACTTCGCTCAACGTGACGTTCAGAACAGGAAATTCGCAACATCTCAGTCTCGTCGGGACCAGCACCTTCACCGGCCCGATTTCGCTGGTGAACTTCAATGCCGGACTGTCCGGCGTCTCCACCCTCACGGTGGGCGGCTTGTTCACCGGGCCAAATGCGGCCAACGGTCTGGCCACTGAGAATGTCCGGGGAACGGGAAGCCTCGGTGCTGGCAATTACCCAGGTAACATCTCCCTCGGTTCCAAAACCGTCCTGAACTATCGCAGCTCGGTCGCTCAGACCCTCGCTGGCGTGATTTCCGGAGCGGGTGCCGTGACGGTGGATGGCCTGAGCACGGTGACCATGACCGGCCTCAACACCTACACCGGAAACACCACCGTGCCCACCGGCAACGCCTTGGCGCTTTCCAGCACCGGCGGCATGACCTTCGCGCTCACCAATGCTTCCACCAATAAAATCACCGGTGCCGGTACTGCCACCTTGGACGGCACATTCACCATCAATACTGCAGCAGTGACCAATGCGACCGGCACTTGGACATTGGTCGATACCACCAGCAAATCCTTCACGTCGAATTTCGCGGTGGCTGACTTCACCCAAGCCGCCGACGTCTGGACCTTGGTGGACGGCACAAAGACCTGGACCTTCACCGAAGACACCGGCGTCCTCAGCCTCACCACCACGGCGGTGTTCACCTCCTTCGGGATTCCCGGCTATCCCGGCGTGATCGACAACAACGCGCTGACCATCCGGCTCGTGGTGCCGAAGGATACCAATCTGGCAACTCTCTCGCCCACTTACACGGTGGCTTCCGGGACTGTCAACCAGCCCAACGACGGCACCACGCCACCGACCCCGACGTTTGCCGCCGCCGTCAACAATACGGTGACTTACACCCTCAGCAGCGCCGTACCCGATAAAAACTATGCGGTCACCGTCGTTCCAGCCACCGGCATCATCAACTACAGCGTTCACCATGCGGACGACAACGGCATCGTTACTTCCACGAACCTTTCTGGCCCCAACGGCGTCCTTGCCGGCGTTGAAACGTGGAATTTGCCTACTGCTACTGGCGATACCTTGCTTACGCAAAGCAACTTGCTCGACTCTGTTGGTGCCACTACCGGCGTAGGAGTCAATTTCAGCTTGATTGGTGGCCCTGATGATTGGGGATACAATTCCGCTCTCAAGTTACTCTGGAGATCCGGACGGGTCTTTCCTTCTGGCGGCTCGGGTTCGTTCACGATCTCCGGCCTGACCAATGACGATTATTACGATCTCTGGATCGCATCCGCCCACATCAATGGCCTCGGGATCGGCACCTGGTCCACGCTCAACACCAATTCGACCGGAGCCTCCGTCGCGGTAGATAACACCGGTCAATCCGGCAACGGCAGCACCTGGGTTTCGGGCGTCAACTACGTGCGTTTCCAGAACGTGAAAGTGAGCGGTGGAAATATCACGATGACAGTGACGAACAACTTGGATAACCGCGTTGGCTTCAACGGCTTCCAGTTGATCCCAGTCGCGGCGCCTCCTGCGACCGACTATGATGATTGGATGGCTACCTTCCCATCGATCACCGCTCCCGCCGACAAGTTGTCCACCGCCGATCCCGATGGCGACGGCCTGACCAACCAAGAGGAATACGCCTTCGGCCTCGATCCATCCAGCGGCTCCTCGGTCAACCCGATCACCGTGCCGCTCGACAAGACCACCGGCATGTTCAGCTACACCCGCCGTGCCACCCCGGCCATCACCGGCCTCACCTACACCGTGCAGACCTCTACCGATCTGGCGACTTGGACGACGGATGTCGGCTCGGCAGAGACCATCGTCACCGCCGGCGACGTGCAGACTGTGACCTTCACAGTCACCAACCCAGCGGTGGACGGTAAGCTGTTCGTCCGCGTGAAGGCAGAA
>JAYTLR010000061.1:0-19358 GCA_043729195.1 Akkermansia sp. | reverse complement strand
CGCGCCCAACTGCTGGCCCCGTGCCCGTGGGACGAGGCCTGCGACCGCCTGCGCCTGATTTACGCGAGATGTTAGACCTCAACTTTGGACACCGTTCGGCAGCTATCACGTTGTCAGGCATTTCGAAGACGCGCCGATCGCCGGCCAGATCGAGCGCAAGAACACGTTGCAGGGCTACGGCGACGAGACCACCTGGTCGCGCGGCCAAGCCTGGGCAATCTACGGGCTGAGCGCGGTCTACCGCCACACGAAGCGTGACCCGGGGACGGATGCCGCGGACATTCTCGCCGCAGCGGAAGCGGTGGCGGACTACTTTCTCGACCACCTGCCGCATTACCACACCGCCGACTCCTATAACCATCGTACTGGCGACCACGTGCCGCCGAAGGATTTCGACGCCGCCCTCGGCGAGCCGGTCGGGCCGTGGAACGATGCCGACGACGATTACGACCCGGGTAGCGGAGCCGGGCTGGGTGACCGCAAGCCGGCGACCCATGTCTTCACGCCGCGCGATAGTTCGGCCGCGGCGATCGCTGCGGCGGGGCTGATCGAACTGGCCGGTTTCGCGGCGGAGCCCGCCGACCGTGCGCGCTACCTCGGGGCGGCGGAGGATATCCTGAAATGCCTGATTGGCTACGACGGCACGGATGCGGGCGCGGCACCGGACTACCTTTGCGCGGCGGGCGACGCGGGAAATCCGGGCATTCTGAAGGAAGGCAACGCCCGGTGGTCCGAGAGCAACCGGTCCCTGATCTACGGCGATTATTATTTCCTCGAAGCGATGGGCCGGCTCGAAGCGCTGCGGGCACGCGATCTTCTGGTTGCGACCCAACAGGCCGAGCGGGTGGGCGCAAATTTGCGCCTTGAGTTCGAGCGGCATGACCCCGCTCCCGCGCTGGCATTCCGCGTCCAGAAGTCTGTCGACTTGATCCACTGGACAACCGTCGCGGCAAAAACCGGTGGCGGCCCGTGGAGCGGCGATGTGGAGGAGACGCTTTGCCCGGGCGGCAAAAAGCGGGTGCGGGTGGAAAACCCGGCACCCGCTGTTCGCGGATTCATTCGCGTGATGACCCGCTCGCTGGACGGCAGTGCTCCTTAAACTGCATCAGGCCTCGGCCAGATCGGCCAGATGGGTAGCCGGCTTGTCCTTTTTCATCAGGGCCTTGCGCATCTTGGCGAGTGCCACGTTCTGAAGCTGACGGATTCGCTCGCGGGACACGCCGAACTCGCGGCCGACATCTTCGAGCAGCATCGGCTTGAGGCCATTCAGACCGAAGCGATCGTCGATGATCTTCCGCTCACGCTCGTTGAGCACATGAAGGAGGTCGCTGATCTGCTCGCGGAGATTTTTGTCGGTCAGCGCTTCAAGCGGATCCGGTGCGGATTCGTCGGTGACGATGTCGCCTTGCAGCTTCACTTCTCCTTCGCCGACCGGGGCGTCGAGCGAGGTCTGCCGCTGGGCGCTTTGCTTGAGCATCGCGATCTTCTGGCGGGGCAAGCCTAGTTCTGCGGCGACCTCGTCATCGGACGGCTCGCGACCGAGTGCTTCGGCAAGCATCGAGGCGATCCGGCGCATCCGGGCGATCTTATCGACCATGTGGACGGGCAGGCGGATCGTCTTGCTCTGGTTGGCGAGGGCGCGCTTGACGGACTGCTTGATCCACCAGGCGCCGTAGGTGGAAAACTTGCCGCCCTTTTCGGGGTCGAACCGCTCCACCGCTTGCATCAGGCCGATGTTGCCCTCGGAGATCAGGTCGTTGAGAGAGACGCCGTAGCCCGAGTAGTCGCGGGCGATTTTCACAACGAGGCGCAGGTTGGCGCGGATGAGGTGGGAGCGGGCTTGCTCGTCGCCCATTTTGATCCGCTCGGCGAGGTCGCATTCCTCGGCGATGGTGAGCAGGGGTGTCCGGGAGATTTCCCGCAGGTAGAGATCGAGGCTGTTGTCGGAGTCGCGTGCCATGGTGGGAGTGCTGGTTCAACTTGGGGTTCGCCTCGGCTCCGGAATCGGATTCAAAAAAAAGCACGCGATTCCGAAAAATCGCGTGCGCGCTTGAAAACCGTGCCCAGGCGGCCTGCCGGAAGGCTATTTGAAGCGGGGATCCTCCGGATTGCCGCCGGACAACATGTAAGCGAAGAGGTCGAGCAGCTCGTCCTTGTTCAGCGAATTGATTAGGCCGGGCGGCATCATCGAGACGTTGAAGGGCTGGCGCGACTTGACCTTGTCGGAATCCACCGCGCTCAGGGCGTCGGGGGCGAGGGCAGTGGTCATGACGAACATCTTGCCGTTCTCCTCGACCACCACGCGGCCGACGACGACGGACCCGTCCTTGAGCGTGAGTTGCTCGGTCGGGTACTGGTCGCTGATGACCTTGGACGGTTCGACGATGTTCTCCGCGAGGTCGCGGATCGTGTAGCGGTTGCCGGCTCCGGTGATGTCCGGGCCGCTGTTGCCGCCCTGACCCAGGAAGTGGTGGCAATTGATGCAGAGCTGCGAGGCGAACATCGCCTTGCCTTGCTCGAAGTTGCGGCCTTTCAAGCCGTCAGCGGCGAGGGCGACGACGTCATCAACGCTGTAATCCTTCCCGGGACCTTTCGGCATCACCATGTTGACCGGCGGGGCCGGCGGGGCCTGGGTCGAGAGAGTGTCGAGCGCGGCGCGTTCGGCTTCGTCGGTCACGCAGTTGGCCAGCGCCTCCTTGCGGATGTTGTTGAGGAAGCCCTTGAAGCTGTTGCCGCCGCTCCACTTGGCGGTGCGGGGGAACCAGCCGAAGAAGGCCTTGCGCAGCTCCGGTGTCCAGCCGGCCTTGGCCTCGCGCAGGGCGTAGGCATAGGTGATGGCCTGGCGGTTCGGATGGCTGCCGTGCATTCCGTCGACCGCGCTGGCGTAGCGGTCGTTGCGGGACAGCACGGCTTCGCTGGCGACGGTGATGTCGGCGTCCTTGGCGGTATCGAGCAGCGGCACCGTCTTGGCGACGATGCTGGTGGAGCCGAGGTAGGACAGCAGCGTGACCAGCTCGCGGTTGGCCAGCGGGTCGGCGGTCGGGAAGAGCGGATCGAGGCGCTCGGCGATCTTGCCACAGACGTCCGCTGCGGGCTTGCCCATCCGGGTGAAGACGAGCTGCCAGGCGCGCAGGTAGGGGAGCTGGAGTTCCGCCGGGAGCTTGGCGAAGTCGAGCTTGCCAAGCGCGACGAAGAGCTTCGGCTGGAGCGACTTGTCGCCGATGCGGGCGAGTGCGATCAAGGCCTCGATCGCCGCCTGCGGATTGCTTTCGGCCAGCGCCTTGTCGGACCATGTGCCCACGGGCTGGCGTTCGATCGCCGCGCGGGCGGCGAAGCGGATGTAACGATCCTGGTGCGAAAGATAGGGCCACGCCTTGGTGACGGCGTCAGGGCCGGAACCTTCGAGGTGCAGGGTTTCCAGATTGTGGCGAAGCTTGACCTCCGCGGCGGGGGCCGGCGGCGCGGCGGGTGAGGTGCTTTCCGTGCCCGTGTAGGTCACGCGGTAGAGCGCGGACTGGCTGCGGCGGCCACCGGTGGTGAAGTACATCGCGCCGTCTTCCTTGCGGATGATCGCATCGGTAAAGGGCATCGGCTTGCCGGCCACGAACTCTTCCTTCTCGGCCTTGAAGGTCGCGCCGTCCGGCTTGAGGTGGACCGCCCACATCGTGCCGTAGGTCCAGTCGAGCGCGAACAACGCGTTCTGGTACTTGGCGGGGAACTTCGCCCCGGTGCCAAAGACCGTGCCAGTCGGCGAGCCGGGGCCGATGTCGACCGTTCCGGGCAATGAGTCCGCGTAGTACTCCGGCCAGCGGCCGGCACCGGATCGCCAGCCGTAGTCGCCGGAGCTGACGATGTGGTTGATGCGGGTCGGCATATACCAAGGCGACCCGAGGTCCCACTCCATATCGGAGTCGTAGGTGAAGAGCTCGCCGTTCGCATTGAAGGCGATGTCGTACTGGTTGCGGAAGCCGCCCGCGATGAACTCGACCCGCTTTCCTTCCGGGTCGGTTTTGCAAACATAGCCGCCGGGGGCAAGGATGCCGCGGGCGTGGCCGTTCGCGTCCCACAGACGGGTGATCAGGTGGTCCTCGCCGATCGCGACCGGCCGGGAATAGGCGAGCTTGTCGGGAAGTTTGGTGTGGTTGCCGTTGGCGAAATAGATCGACTTGCCATCCGGGCTCAAGGCGAGGCCGTGGGTGCCGTGTTCGCCGCCGCCATCGCATTTGACGATGAATTCGGCCTTGTCGAACTGGTCGTCGCCGTTGCTGTCCTTGATCCGCCAAAGCCCTTTGCTCGCCTTTTCGTTGACCATCACATAGAGGCTATCGAACGCGTAGAGCAGCCCGTGGGCGCCGCCTTCCGGCTTGCCATCCGGCATCGCGAGCGTTTCCACCGTTAGCTCCTCTTTGCTTCCGGCCGGGGGGAGGGTGATGCGGTAGAGCGCGCCATATTGGTCGGCGGTGATCAGGCGGCCCTTGGGGTCCTCGGTGATCGCCACCCAGGAACCTTGGACTTCTTTTGGCACCGTGTAGAGCAACTCGACGGCAAAGCCCGGGGCGAGCTGGATGTCGGCCGACTCAGGCACCGCCTCACCGCCACCGCCACCACCGCCGCCCGTCAGCGCTTTACCCCAAGGCTCAGCACCGTAGGCCGCGATCGTCACGGCGGGCTTGAAATCCGAGCTGCCGCCGGGAGCCGCGGACCAATCGGGGCCGGATTCGACGAGCGTTTTCTGGCCGCCTTTCGCGACGATCTCGAGGGTTGCGACGAAGCCCCCCGCTCCGTCCTGATTGGTCGCCTCGAAGCGGAGTTCGTTCTCCCCGGCCTTCAATTGCTTCCGAAGGTCCACCGTGGTCGGCTTGTTCCAGTCCGGATTGTTCGCGATCTTGGTGCCGTTGAGATAGGCGGTAGCACCATTGTCGCAGGTGAACTGGAGCTTCGCGGACTTGACGGCACCGGATACCGGGAAGGTCTTGCGGAAGGTTGCCTTTTCGCCGTCCTTGGCCGGCTTGGCGGTCCAAATCCACTGGGGTGCGGCATTGAGTGGCAGCGGCGATAGGGCGATGCCCAGGGACCAGGCCAAGCCGGAAGTAAGAAGGAAACGTTTCATGTATTGGGGTGACTATTCTTCGTTTGGAACGATAGGAGGTGGAAAGCGGAGCGCGCAGCTACGTGTTTCACTCGGCTGGCCTATCGGTTGCTGCGAAAGTTCATTGGCGCAAGTAACGTTTCCCGTGCAGACGATGTCCAGATCCACCTTGAAGCGCGTTTTTGCCGTTTGGTTTGGCATCGCGGCAACCTCGTCCGGGGAGGTGCCGTCCTTCAGCCGCGACGTCCGGCCGATCCTCTCCGACAACTGCTTCAAGTGCCACGGGCCCGACGAGGAAGCCCGCAAGGGCGAACTCCGACTCGACGATCGTGAAGCAGCGCTCCTCGGCGGAGAATCCGGCACGCCAGCCATCGTCCCTGGCAAGCCGGCCGAAAGCGAGCTGCTCAAGCGGCTCCACACCACCGATCCGGACGAGGTGATGCCGCCGCCCTCCACGAAAAAGCTGCTCAGCCCGGAGCAGATCCGCGTGCTGGAGCAGTGGATCGCCGGCGGGGCGACGTATGAGAAGCACTGGGCATTCCAAGCCCCGGTCCTACCGCCGGTTCCGGCCGGCGCGGCCCATCCGGTCGATGCCTTCGTCCTTGCCAAGCTGGCGTCAGCCGGTCTCGAGCCATCGCCGGAAGCCGACAAGCCCGCCTTGCTCCGCCGCGTCAGTTTCGATCTCACCGGTCTCCCGCCCACGCCCGATGAACTCGCAGCCTTCCTCGCCGACCCCGCCCCGGACGCTTACGAAAAGGCCGTCGATCGCCTGCTCGCCTCCCCGCGCTATGGCGAACGCTGGACGCGTAAGTGGCTCGATCTTGCCCGCTACTCCGACACCAATGGCTACGAAAAGGACCGCCCGCGGACCATCTGGCCGTATCGCGACTGGGTCATCAAAGCGCTGAACGCTGACATGCCCTTCGATCAATTCACCATCGAACAGCTCGCCGGCGACCTGCTGCCCGGAGCCACCACCGACCAGCGGATCGCCACCGGCTTTCACCGCAACACGATGGTCAACGAGGAAGGCGGCATCGATCCCCTCGAGTTCCGCTACCACGCGATGACCGACCGCGTCGCCACCACCGGCGCGACCTGGCTCGGTCTCACCCTACAGTGCTGCCAGTGCCACACCCACAAGTACGACCCCATCCTGCACCGCGAGTATTTCTCGATCATGGCATTCCTCAACAATGCCGACGAACCCGAGCTGGAACTGCCCGACGCGGGGCACGAACGCCAGGCCGCCGAACGAGCGGCGCGGGCCGAAAAACTCCTTACCGAACTCCCGCAGCAGTGGCCGGTCGCCGAAGGCCCGGTCGCCTGGACCACGCCGCTCGCTGCCGTGACCGCGGAGCCTTCCGAAGTCATCCGCACCCTCGACGACCGCTCGCTGCTCTTCCCCGCGCCCGGCCCGGAAACCAGCGTCGCCACCGTCCGCTTCGCCGATCTGAAAGGCCGCTTCACCAACCTCCAGGTAGAGGCGCTGGCCGATGACTCCCTGCCCGGCAAAGGCCCCGGCCGCGCGCCCAACGGCAACTTCGTGCTCAGCGAACTGGAAGTCCTTGTCGCCGGCAAGCCGCTCAAACTCGTCCGTCCCGCCGCCGCCGCGCAGCAGGCAGGCTACACGGTCGACCACGCCATCGACGGCAAGCCCGGCACCGGCTGGGCGGTCGATACCGGCGGCCCGGACCTCCACAGCGACAAGTCCGCCACCTTCGACTTCGAAAGCCCGCTCGACGCCGCCGACAACGTCACCGTGATCGTCCGGCAAGCCCACGGGTCTCACCACACCATCGGCCGGCTCAGGCTGAGCTTCGGTGCCGAGGCCACCCCGATCCCCGACCGCGAGGCACGCCACCAGGAGCTGCTGGCGAAAGCCTTCGACGAATGGCTCACCCGCGAACGTTCCCGAACCGCCACTTGGCAGCCCGTCGCTCCCGCCAAAGCCACTTCGAACCTCCCGCTCCTCACCCTTCAACCCGACGCTACCGTTTTCGTCTCCGGCGATATCACGAAATCCGACACCTATCAGCTCGAATTCAACCAGCTTCCCCCGGCCATCACCGCCATCCGCCTCGAAGCCCTGCCCGACCCGCGCCTGCCCGCCCGCGGCCCCGGCATGGCGTACTACGAAGGCCCGAAAGGCGACTTCCTGCTCGGTGAATTCCAGCTCAGCGCCGGCGGCCAGCCGGTCAAGATCGCCAGCGCCAGTCACAGCTACGCGAAGAACCACTTCGGCCCACACGCCCAGGCCTCGCTCGCCATCGACGGCAATCCCGAGACCGGCTGGAGCTGCGCCGAAGGCCAGGGCCGCGCGCACGAAGCGGTCTTCCGCCTTGAGCAACCGCTCACCGCCACCGACCTCAAGCTCACCATGATGTTCGGCCGCCACTACGCGTGCTCGCTTGGCAAGTTCCGCATCTCCTTCACCACCGCCACCGGCGAGACCGTCGCCAGCCCGCTCTCCGCCGAAGCCCAGCAGCTCCTTCACCGGCCCGACCCCACCGCCGCGGAACTCCAGACGCTGCGCAACGAATTCCTCCTCAACGCCCCGCCACTCGCGGCGAAGCGCGCCGAGATCGAAAGCCTCCGCAACCCCGCGCCCGGCCTCACCACGCTGGTCCTCCACGAACGTCCGCCGGAAAACCCGCGCGTCACCCACCTCCATCACCGCGGCGAGTGGACCCAGCCGAAAGACGCCGTCGAAGCCGGCACGCCCGCCATCCTCAGTCCCTTCCCCGCCGACGCGCCGAAGAACCGCCTCGGCTTCGCCCGCTGGCTGGTCAGCCGCGACCATCCGCTCACCGCCCGCGTCGTGGTCAACCGCACCTGGGCCACCTTCTTCGGCACCGGCATCGTCAAAACCCAGGAAGACTTCGGCCTCCAGAGTGACCTGCCCAGCCACCCGGAACTGCTCGATTGGCTGGCCATCCGCTTCATGGACGACGGCTGGTCGAACAAAAAGCTCCACCGCCTGATCGTCACCAGCGCGGCTTACAAGCAATCCAGCCGCTCGACCGCCGCCGGCGAGGAAAAGGACGGCGCGAACCGCCTGCTCTGGCGCGGCCCGCGGCTGCGGCTCGATGCCGAGGAGATCCGCGACTCCGCCCTGCGCGCCGCCGGCCTGCTTTCGGAAAAGATATACGGCCCCAGCGTCTTCCCGCCCCAGCCCGCCAGCGTCACCAGCGAGGGAACCTACGGGGCTTTCACCTGGACCGCCAGCACTGGCGAGGACCGCTACCGCCGCAGCCTCTACACCTTCGCCAAGCGCACCGCGCCCTTCGCCTTCGCCAACACCTTCGACGCCCCCACCGGCGACATCTGCATCGTCCGCCGCGACAAATCGAACACCCCGCTCCAGGCGCTCAGCCTCCTCAACGACGTGACCATGATGGAAGCCGCGCAAGCCCTCGGCAGCCGCCTCGCCGCCCAACCTGGCACGCCCGAACAAAAGATCACCGATGCCTTCCTCCGCTGCTTCTCGCGCGGCCCCGATGCCGCCGAAACCGCCGCCGTCCTCGACTTCCACCAAAAGCAGGAGCAGCGCCTCACCGCCGCCCCCGAATCCGCCAAAGCCCTCGCCGGCCCCGGCCCCGACGACACCGCCGTCCCCCGAGCCACCTGGACCGCCGTCGCCCGAGCCCTCATGAACATGGACGAGTTCGTCACCAAAAGCTGATTCCCCCGCCCTTCCCCAATCACCCAATCGCTGAATCTTCCAATCACTGAATTCCACCGATCACCCTCCTTCGCAAAGCCTACGGAGGGCAGGCTGCTCACTCGGCACTTCCCCCGCCTCTCCCCAATCTCTCAATCTCTCAATCGCTGAATCCCACTGATCACTGATCACTGCTCACTCGGCACTTTCCCCATGTTCCCCTTCCAACACCACTGCCTCGACATCACCCGCCGCCATTTCCTGCGCGACTGCGGCGTGGGCGTCGGCAAGATGGCCCTCGCCGGTTTGCTGTCCGACCAGCTCGGCGCGCAGGCCCGCGCCGCGACCACCGCCGGCACCAGCGTGGCCAACCCGATGGCCCCGCGCCCGCCGCACTACGCGCCCACGGCGAAAGCGGTGATCCACCTCTTCATGGCCGGCGCGCCCAGCCACCTCGATCTCTTCGATCCCAAGCCGGAGCTCACCAAGATGGACGGCAAGCCGCTGCCGCCCTCGGTCACCGAAGGCCAGCGCCTCGCCTTCATCCGCGCCGATGCCGCCGTGATGGGCCCGCAGTTCAAGTTCGCCCGCCACGGCCAGTCGGGCATGGAGATCTCGGAGGCGCTGCCGTATCTCTCGAAAATCGTCGATGATATCTGCCTGATCCGCTCCTGCCACACCGAGCAGTTCAACCACGCCCCCGCGCAGACCTTTTTCCAAACCGGCTTCGCCGTGCCCGGCCGCCCGAGCATCGGCTCCTGGGCGACCTACGGCCTCGGCTGCGTCACCAGCGAACTGCCCGCCTTCGTCGTGCTCAGCACCGGCAGCGGCATCAGCGGCGGCTCCGGCCTGTGGTCGAGCGGCTTCCTGCCCACCACCTTCACCGGCGTGCGCTTCCGCAACCAGGGCGATGCCATCCTGAACGTCTCCAACCCCGCGGGCATCGATGCCGCCCTCCAGCGCGACACCCTGGACCTCGTCGGCACCCTCAACCGCAAGCGCCTCGATGCCACCGGCGACCCCGAGATCGCGACCCGCCTCGCCAACTACGAGATGGCCTTCCGCATGCAAACCTCCGCGCCCGAGCTGATGGACCTGCGCGGCGAGTCGAAGGAAACGCTCGAGATGTACGGCTGCGATCCCGCCGTGCCCTCCTTCGCCCGCGCCTGCCTGCTCGCCCGCCGGATGATCGAGCGCGGCGTGCGCTTCGTGAACATCTTCCACGAAGGCTGGGACGCGCACAGCGACGTCGTCGGCAACCACCGCGAAATGTGCAAGGCCACCGACCAAGCCAGCGCCGCGCTGGTCACCGACCTCAAGCGCCGCGGCCTGCTCGATGAAACCCTGGTCGCCTGGGGCGGCGAGTTCGGCCGCACCCCGATGGTCGAAAGCAACGCCGCCCTCGGCCGCGCCCGCGGCCGTGACCACCACCCGAAGGCCTACAGCATGTGGCTCGCCGGCGGCGGCATCAAGCCGGGCGTCATTCACGGCGTCACCGACGATCTCGGCTACAACGTCGTCAAGGACCCCGTCCACGTCCACGACATCCAGGCCACCCTCCTCCACTGCCTCGGCTTCGACCACGAGCTCCTCACTTACCGCACCCAAGGCCGCGACTTCCGCCTCACCGACATTCACGGCAGGGTGGTGCGGGAGGTGCTGGCTTGAGGTGCCTCCTTCCCCAACCGGGCGGACCAAGCCGAACCTTGCTTCTCCTCCTTTGGTGCCATAGGCTCTGCCCATGAAAACGCTCAGCATCTCTTACCCTGAGTCGCTGCTTGGCTCACTCCACGTCTCCGAAAGCGAGTTCGAGCGCGAGGCCCGCATGGCGATGGCCGTGAAGCTTTTCGATACCGGCAGGCTCAGTTCAGGCCAGGCCGCCGAACTCGCGAACATGCCGCGCGTCCATTTCCTCTACGAACTGGGCCGCTGGGGTGTCGCCGCCTTGCAGACGGGCGAGGACGATCTGGAGAATGACCTGAACGTCGCCCGCTCCCTGCATGACCGTCATCAACACTAGCCCGGCCATTCACCTCCACGCGACCTTGCCCGGCGGCTTGGGCTCGCTGCCGGGCTTGATTGGGGAAATCATCGTCCCTTGGGAGGTCGGACAGGAACTCGCCGCAGGTCATGCCAAGGATGCCACTTGGCAGGAAATCCAATTACTTCCCGGCCTCCACCACCGCTCGAAGGCGATCGCAATCCATCCACTCCTCTCGGCTCAACTCGACATCGGGGAGGCTGCCGTGATTCAAACCGCTCTGGATGAACACTGTGATGCCGTCATACTCGACGACCTCAAAGCCCGTCGCATTGCCCTCACCCTCGGTCTTCAAGTCACCGGAACCTTCGGCATCCTGCTACAAGCCAAGCAGACCGGGTTACTGCCTTCGGTGAAAGTCGCGATCGCGAAGCTGGAGAAGCAAGGCATGTGGATCGCTCCGGCGCTCTATGCCAAAGCGGTGCAACTCGCGGGCGAGTGACATAAGCAGGGCGGTGGGAGGCGCAAAAGAGGCCCTGAATGTGAACCCGGTCAGTCGTCCTCGCGACCGCGGGCTTTTTCGTATTCCTCGCGGAGCGCTGCGACAGCCACTTTTGGCGGCCCGAATCCCAGAAGGTAGCGGTCGCTCTCAGCCGTCAGCACCTCCTCGGCACACTCGATGCACCGCAAGTAGTTCACCCGGAAGACAACGCGCCACGGAAGACAACGCGCCGACAACGCGCCACGGCCGACAACGCGCCCGACAACGCGCCAGGCATTCAGTCAGAAAGTGTCACGTGCAGTTCATTGACGATCAACGGCCCGACGAGTAAAGACCGCCCTGAGTTCCGGGGCGGATTGATGTGCTTCGCAGTCGTCAGGGACGACAAGGAAGGCATTCAAAGACCGCCGCGTCATTCCCGAGATTTTCGCGAACTCAATCCACCCCGAACAGCTTCGCGATCACCTTCGCCGCGAGATCGTGGCCTTGGCGGTTCGGGTGGTTGACCTGGCTGAGCAGGGTCTCCTGCCTCACCCCGCCGGCCAGTCCTCGGTAACGATGTAATCCGCTCCTGCGGTGATCGCACAGTCGGTGAAAATGTTGTCGTCGGGGTCGTGATTGATGACTTGAAAGTGGTAGTGCGGAGTGACCCGCAGCAGGGCTCCGGTGGTGAGCTCCACATAGTCCATCAAGCGGGCGAACTTGCGCCAATGCTCGCGTCCGCTCATTCGGGCGATGACTTCTTCGTATTCGAGTAGAATTCCGGTGGAGACGGCCAGGGTGAATTTCCCTGCGACCCACGAGTCGAGGATCGGGAAAAAGGCATGACCGCTGGCTCGCGCTTGCAGGAGGACATTCGTGTCCAGGCAGACGATCATGCCCGGCGCAGTTGGCTTCGGACCTCAGTGATGATTTCCGGCAAGCGCTCCCATGTTCCGCTTCTCCGCTCCTCTTCGGCTTCGGCAGAGATTTCGCGCCAGAGACGATCCTTTTCTGCATGAAGGAGGACTTCGTGGACAAGCCGAAGGTCTTCTTCTGACATCGATTCGATGCGATGGATGAGATCCGGTTTGAGCGTGGAGGCCTGCGGTAGGACGGAAGACATGACTGAAGTGTCATCGCACCAATTTGCTGCGACGGCAAGGCGATTGACCTGGACCGAAACTTACCAAGGCTGTCCCGGCCCGAATTCGGCGCCGGTTTCATCCCGCACCGCACCATCGGGCAAATAGGTGACCGGAACCGGATACCAGTTCGTGACAAGTTGTGTGCCGGGCCATTTGCCGGAATCGAAGAGGTCGCAGCGCCTCCGCATCTCGCGCGCCAGACCGGCCCAAGCGGCGGTCGGGTCGGGATACACGATCCAACCCTCATCGTCCCAATCCTGCGGCGCCGGACCGTTCCATCGGTCGTCCTCGTACAAGCACCATCCTTCGGCGGTCTGGCCTGCCGGTGGCACGGGAATTCGGGGGATCGGAGAGCACATGGCCGAGTTTCTTGCGAACGGTCCCCGCCCTTACAAGCCCGGCGCGACGTCAAAACAGAGGGACAAGGGAATCACCCGTGGCCCCGGGCGTTCATGATTCCTTATCAATCCCTTACAGCCTATTCCTAATTTTCTCCTAATTTTCTCCCAATTAGGAATTGAGCTTGCGCCGCCGGCACCATCTCCTAATTTGCTCCTAATTGCTCCCAAATTAGGAGAAACGGCATGCGCTTCCCGAACACACCTCCGCCATGGCAACCGCTGATGGTAGCGGCGACCCAGAAGGGCCTCTCGACCGAGTTCTATCGCTTTGGCCAGGAAGAGGGGCAACGCACGGATCGCTACCTGCATTGGGACGAGTTCCGGCACCGTGCGGGGAAGTCCGGCGTGCTCAGCGCGGAAGAGCGCTGGGCGGCCATCCGGATGAACAGGGCCCTCCGGTCCCAGCCCATCTCGCTCAAGGATCCCGCCGGGAAGCCTTTCACGTTCTCGCTCACCCAACGGGCCTTCGAGCTCCTCCACGAGATCGATCTCCACTGCGGCGGAAGCATGGCCGTCGCGGAGGATGGAGTCCTGCAAGCGGACACGCGTGATCGATACTACATCAGCTCGATCCTCGAGGAGGCGCTCACTTCAAGCCAGTTGGAAGGAGCCGTCGTCACGCGCTCGGAGGCCCGGGAAATCATCCGGAATCAGCGGGAACCCGCGACGGGGCACGAGCGGATGGTTGTGAACAATTACCGGACCATGCGTCTGGTTTTGGAGATGAAGGGGCAAGACCTCACGCCGGAACGGATCCTGCGGATTCACCGCGAAATCACCGCCGGGACCTTGAAGCATCCGGGCGACGAAGGCCGCTTCCGCGATCTCGGCGAAGATATCCACATCGTGGATGACGAAAGCGGCGAGGTCTTCCACACGCCTCCGCCTGCCGGCCAGCTTGCGAACCGGATCGAAGTCCTCTGCTCGTTCGCGAACCAGCAAGGGATGAGCGCGTTCCTCCATCCGGTGATCCGTTCCATCCTGCTTCACTTCTGGATCGCCTACGATCACCCCTTCGTCGATGGCAACGGCCGGACCGCGAGGGCCTTGTTCTACTGGTCCATGCTTCGCCACGGCTTCTGGCTCGCCGAGTTCTTCTCGATCTCCCACGAGATCCTGAAGGCACCGAAGAAATACTACCGTGCCTTTCTCTACACCGAGACCGACGAAAACGATCTCAACTACTTCATCCTTCATCAGCTGGAGGTCATCCGCTCATCGATCGCCGCCCTGAAGGACTACATCCGCCGCAAGCAGGGGGAGCTGGACAGCATGCGGAGGTTTCTCGGCCCCGACACCGGCTTCAACCACCGCCAGCTCGCGCTCTTGAAACACGCGCTGAAGTTCCCATACGCCGCATACACGGTCGCCGGCCACCAGGCCTCGCATGGGACTTCCTACCAAACCGCGATGAACGACCTCGCCCAGCTCCAGGAGCGCGGCCTCCTACGCCGCAGCAAGGTGGGAAAGGCGCACGTCTTCACCCCGATTCCCGATCTCATGAAGGCGTTGGAACGACCGGGGTTGGATTCCTGATCACTCCACCCCGAACAGCTTCGCGATCACCTTCGCCGCGAGTTCATGGCCTTCGCGGTTCGGATGGTTCCCCTGGCTGAGCAGGGTCTCCTGTTTCACCCCGCCGGCCAGCGCGGCTTTCCAGGCGGCCCACACGTCGGCCACCGGCACACCTTCTTCTTCCGCCACCTTGCGGATCAGCGCGGCGCGGATCTCGAGCGGTTCGTCCGCCGCGCCGATCTTCACGTCCTGCGCTCCGGTCGGCGTGACGAAGACCACCGGCACGCCCTTTGCCTTCGCCGCCCGGGCCATGAAGCGCCACGACTTCTCCACCACGGCTTCCGGCAGGCGGCGGTCGTTCAAGGCGTAGTCGATGAAGATCACGTCGGGCTTCATCGGCAGCACGTCCCTTTCGAATCGCGCCGCGCCGCTGAGGCTGTTCTCGCCGCCGATCGCGGTGACGATGGCGTTCATCACGGCGTGCGGATAGCTCGCCTTGATCCTGCCGAGCGCGAGCAAGGGATAGGACTCGAAGGGCTTCACCTCCGGGGTCTTGTGATAGCCCGCCGGGACGCTGTGACCGTGGAAGATCACGTTCACCACGCGGTTCTTCGGCCATGGTTTTTTGAGCTCTGCCAGCAGCGTTGGCGGCAGGACGGGATCCGCGGCAAGCAAGGAACCGCAGGCGAGGAAGAACGGGATCAGCCACTTCATGCCCGTAAGGCTACTCTACGATGCAAGTCCTACCGGGACCGCGGATCTTTAGTCCGCAGAACGGTCACTAACGGCTTGCTGTTCATCGGGATCCGAACCGCTGCAGCGTTGCTACCCGAGACTCTTGGTAAAACAGCGCATCACCCGGTGGCTCTGTGAAAGGACTTGTGGGGGATTGCCGGCGGCGGATAGATGCGCCACTTGAGGGACCGTTCTGCGGACTAAAGATCCGCGGTCCCGGTGGCGGCGCCGCTCAACGGCACCATCGCTGCCGTAACTCCTCACTTCTCCACCGGCTTGCCCGCTTTCTGCCACGCGGTGATTCCGCCATCCATGTCGTACACCGTGGTAAATCCCGCCTCGCGGAGCTGCTTCACCGCCTTCGCGCTGCGACCGCCGCTGCGGCAATACACCAACACCGGCTTCTTCGGATCGAGCGTGGCCTTGGCTTTCTCGAGGAAATCTTTCTCGGTCACCGTCACCATTTTCGCCCCTTTGAGATGTCCCTCGTCCCATTCCTCCTGGGTGCGGACATCCAGCAATTGAATGCCATCGGCAATCAGCTTCTCCGCCTGCTCGATCTTCACCGGTGCGTCCTTCGCAGGCTCGCCGGCGGCAAGCGCAAAGGTGCTGAAAATCGCGAACGTCAGGAGGCCGAGAAGTGCTTTCATGGAAATGACCGTCGCCGGTGATCCAGCCGGGCGCAAAGGATTTCATCGGGCAGGGATCGGGCGAGCATTCCGGAGCACTCCATCGGATCCCCCCCGCCCGTCCTGAGACGCGGTTTGACTTTCATGCCGGTGGCCGGTAGCGGAACGACATGCGTATCCATCCATTCCCCGGACTCGTCGCGGTCGCTTTGGTTCTCGGCTTCCTGCCGCTGCACCTCCTCCGGTCGGCCTCGGAAGAAAGCGAAGCGGCGGCATTTCAAGTTAAAGCCCTCACCGCCGAACAGTCGGCCGGCTACGCGCTAAAGTCGTCGTTTTACAAAAAGGCCACGCTGGTTCAGGACATCCTGATCGCGACTTCGGAAAAGGTCTCCGACCACGCCCACCTGGAAGCGGCCTATCAGTTCGACCGGGTGATGAAGACCATCCATCCCGACGTCGCCCGCCGGATCCGCGAAAAGAAAGTGCTGTGCGTGCTGGTGGCGCACGATGAGTTGACCTCCGATGTTCCTCAGTTCGCCTCGGACAAGAAGGGCGAGGAGCTGGATTTCTACAACTGGCGGCAACGCGGATTCCTCACCCGGATCGACGGACGCCCGGTCGTCCTTTTCGCCGAGGAGGACGTGCTCGAATACGAAGGCGGTATGCAACTCGAAAGCATCCTGATCCATGAGTTCGGCCACGTCATCGATGGCGCGGGCTTCGACGATGAATTGAAGAAGCGCCTGCAAGCCGCCTTCGACAACGCCAAGGCCAAGGGCATCTACCACGACGGCCGCGCCGCCCAGAAATTCCGCCGCGTCCGGAGCGCGACGCCGGTCAGCCTGCTTGACGCGCTGGTGGCCGCATTCCCCGACCAAGCCCGCCTCTTCCTGGCGAAGTGCCTCGACGGCGGCGACATCCTCGTCAACGGCAAGGCGACCACCCGCCAGGCCGCCGTGACCAAGGACGACGAGGTGCTGATCGTGTTCGGAGGTCAGAAGCAATGCTACGCGGCGACCAATCGCGCGGAGTACTGGGCCGAAGGCGTCCAGGCATGGTTCGACACCAACCGCACCATGGATCACGACCACAACCACATCCACACCCGCGACCAGCTCAAGGAATACGATCCCGAACTCGCCGCGCTCTGCAAGGACGTGCTGGGCGACACCGGGTGGCGTTTCGTTTCGCCCCGGCAACGCGCGGGCAACGGACATCTCGCGGACTACGATCCCGCCAGCGCGCCGGTGGTGAAAGACCTGCCGCACATCGAGGAAGCCGCCAACGACTACTACGATACCTATTGGAAGGATTTCTGGAGCCGCCTCCACGAAAAGCATCCCGCGGGCTGAGCCCTTCCGACCTCAATCCCGCCACTCGCCGCGCTCGTCCTCTTCGAGCTGGATGCGGTCGTTGAGGTTGCGCGCTTTCACCCGGCTGTTGCGCTTCGCCCAGCGCTCGACGGTCATCTGCCGCTTTTTCGCGAGATGGCGTAGCTTTTCGATCTCGTCGTCGAGGTTCAGGAAGCTCTCCAGCCGCTGCAAGTCGAGCTTCCCCGCCGCCACCGCCTCGCGGATCGCGCAGTCCTTGTCGTTGCCGTGCTTGCAGTCGGCGAAGCGGCATTCGGCGGACATCGACTCCACGTCGGCGAAGCTCTCGCGCAGCGTCTGCTCGTCGGTCCACATCTGGATCTCCCGCATCCCGGGATTGTCGATCAGCATGCCGCCCTTCGGCAGCGGCACCAGCTCGCGCGAGGTGGTGGTATGGCGGCCCTTGCCGGTCACGTCGTTGACCTCGCTGGTCCACTGCCACTCCTCGCCGTAGAGCTGGTTGACCAACGTCGACTTGCCGACGCCGGAAGAACCTACGACGCACATCGTAATTCCCTTCTTGAGATACTTCTTCAGCACGTGCAGCCCTTTGCCGCCGAGTGCGCTGGTGACGTGGATGTCCGCCTCGGGACAGAGTTCGCGCAGCTCGGCCGCACAGGCCTCGTTATGCGCCTTCGGGAAAAGGTCGGCCTTGTTCACCAGCACCACCGCCTTCGCACCGCTGCGGCCTATCAACGCGAAGTAACGCTCCATCCGCCGCGGGTTGTGGTCGGGACCGGAATCGGTCACCACCGCCACCACGTCGACATTCGCGCCGATCACCTGCTCCTCCACCGTCTTGCCCGGCATCTTCCGCGAAAAGCACGAGCGCCGCGGCAAGCGGGCGCGGATCACGTGGTCGGTGTTCTCGTCACCCAGCTCCACCGCCACCCAATCGCCGACCGCGGGCAGGTCGGCATCGTTCGCCGCCTCGTGCCAGACCTTGCCACCGAGCACGCAGTCGATCTCCTCGATCTCGCCATCCTCGTCCTCGCCCAGGAAGGCGCTGAAATTGATCGGCGTCTCGCGGATCAGGCGCGCCGGGACCCAGCCCTTCGCCTCGTAAGGCACGAAGGCTTCCGCGAAAAATTCATCCCATCCCAGCTCGGCCAAAGTCATCCGGGCGCAAGCTAGCCTTCACCGTGCGGGCTGTCGATCCCGGCGCTCGCGTTCCGGCTCCGGTCAGAATCCCAGATGCATCCGCACCGCCGGACGGTAGGCGCGGCCGACGGCGAGTGCGTGGCCATCCGCCAGCACGAGCTGCCATTGCCCGCCGCCCCGCTCCAGCCTCGCGATCCCGTCGGCCCGCACGATCGCCCCGCGGTGGACGCGGATGAAGTCTTCCTTCGGCAGCAGTCCTTCCCACTCCCGCACGCTCCGTGATCCGGCGGTTTCCACGGGTATGGACCACCGTGTAGTCGCCATCGGCCTCGACCCAGTGGATCTCCGAAAGCGGCACCGCCACCGATCCCGCGCCGATCCGCAGATGGATCAGCCGGGACTCCACCGCGAAAGCCGGAAAGGGCACGCGGCCGTGTCCCGCACGGTTCTCAAGGCAGCGGGCGATCAACTCGGCGGCATCCGCCAGTTCGCGGATCTCCGTCTCCGACCAGATCCGCTGGCAGCGCACCGAGTCATACCCGATTTGAAATGCCAGCCGGTCGTTCCGATAGACCGGAAGAGCGAGCAAGGAAAGGATCCCCTGGCGCTGGAATTCCATCTGCAACCCGCGGGCGCGCCGCGGCATGCGGGCGACGTCGGCGACCAGCACCCGGCCGTCGCGCTGCATGCCTTCGTGAACCCAGGTCCCCGCTTCCACCGGGATGCCTTGGAGTTCCGCGACGAAGGATGCGACGCCTGGGGCAGTCCACTCGTGGGTGTTCCAGAGGTGCGTGAAGTCGTCGTCATACCGAATGACCCAGGCGCGGTCCGAGCCGTGCCGGCTGCCGAGCAGACCGAGGACTTGTGACACCCCTTCGTCGACATTTCCGTGCAGCAGCCAGCTGGCGATCGATTTCCAGTCTTCAGTCGAGAGTGCACTTGGTTCCATGATGGGATTGTGACGGAAACGACAGCGAACAGGACCCCACCGGACTCCCTAACGACCGACAGCTTCTTCACTTTTAGCGTTTGTGAGGTAATAACTCCCGGATGGTCGTTCGTCGAGCGATATGGTCGTTCGACGATTGGAAGTTGAGCGAATCCTTCTCAAATGAAAGTGAACCCGCCGACGGACGCGTGCTCATGACCCGTGCGCGGATTGTTTCTCTCCAGGTGCCCCCCTGCCGGGAGAGAAGCCGGAAGCCGTTGCCGGAGCGGGCGGGCGGATCGTCGGCCCGCTCCGG
>JAYTLR010000060.1:0-12602 GCA_043729195.1 Akkermansia sp. | reverse complement strand
GCCGAGACCGCCGGTGATATATAGCTTCCGTCCCATCACGTCATTCCAGAGGTGATCCAACGCCGCTTCGTAGCCGGGCGCATCCGTGAAGCGGAGGGTATCTGCCATCGCAGAATACATGTAGCCGGCTCTGACTGCGTGGCCGACCGCTTCATGCTGATCCACCACCGGCTTGTGGTCTTGCATGCGGCCGTTTCGCAATCTCAGGCGCGCATGCCAGAATTCGCGTTGTTGTTCGCGGGTGGGCTTGCCTTCAGGTTGAGCGGGGAGAACCTGCGACTTGGGATCGAAGGGCTTGCGCTCCGTGCCGTGGGCATAGCCGCGCTCATCCAGGAAAAACTTCGCCAGATCGAAATAGCGGCGTTCACCAGTGACGCGATACAGTTTGATCAGCGCCAACTCAACTTCCTGATGCCCATCCACATCGTATCGTTTGTTAGGTCCAAAAATGCCGTCGATGTGGTCAGCAAATCGTTTCGCGGAATCGACCACCTTTGGATCACCGGTTAGGTGTTGATGTTCTCCGGCCATCTCGAAGTAGTGGCCCGCGTTATACATCTGATGCTCCAGGCGGAGATCTTCCCAGCGTTTTTCGGGAGTGTTGACGATGAACCAGGAGATCAGGAATCCATCCTTCTGTTGGGCCGCGATGATTCGGTCGATGATGCCGTTCACCCGTTTCAGCAGCGCCGGGTCGTCGTTGTGCTGCAATGAAATCACGGCACCTTCGAGGACTTTGTAGAGATCGGAGTCGAAGGCATGGTGTCCGCTCAATGGTCCTTCGGCTTTGCCGGCGGCCTTGTCGAAATTGGTGACGTGCCCGTCTTTTTCAAGTTCGTTCAGCGAGTGCGGAATTGTGACCTCGTGCGCGGTCTTGAGGCGCGGCCCCCAGAAGCCACCGCGCAATTCCACCTGAGCCTGCCCGACTTCGTGGAAGCCGCGAATAGGTGGTGGGTTCTTCTTGTCTTCTGCGGCTTGTCCGCAGGTCATTGTCAGGGCGATGACGGCCAGATGGATGAGGTTTCTGCTAGTTGGTTGCATGATATGGCAAAGCGAAGTGAAAGGATTACGTTCCGGCGTAAGGCGTTTAATCAGTGGTTTTCCTGAAAAGATCCATTTCATAAATCGACCAATAATACGTTGGATCAGGCCCAGTCTGCGTGATTCTGATAAAGCGCGCGGTTTGTTGCGGAGAGCTGATGAAGGTGATCCCTGGTTTGCCTGAACCCGTGGCAATGGCCCGGCCCCATTCCACGCCGTCATTGGATACCGTGACTTCGTATCGAGCAGGTGAATCCCACTACGCCCATGTATTGTCCAATTCGATGCGGTCGAAAGTTTGGGGCTTTTTCATATCCACCTGGAACCATTGCCCTGCATACTGGGTCTTGCTCACGTCCCTCCAGCCGGTCCAATGAGCGCCGTCGATGGCATTGGCGGCGGAGCCATCGATCATGATTTTGTTATCGCTGAAGACGAATGGCCCGTCCTGAACCGAAGCGGATGCCGACCATGAGTTTTTGTCGAGCACGGTGTCGTTCGGTGTCGGGCCTGGTGGTGATTTCGGCGAATCAACTGGCAGCGTGCCGACACCGAGGAAGCGCCAAGTGCCGGGAGCCACTTTAAATTTCACGTAGTCGGCATCCTCGCCACTCCAAGTGACACCGGCGATGTCACTGTGTTTAGTGCCGTCCCCGACGGTGGTATTGTTCACCTTGATGTGGTCGAGCTTGGAGAAGGATGCTTTGGGAATTCCGACGATGGCACTGGTGTCGGTCGGCGACGTTAGGTTCAGTGCATATCCAGACGCGGTCTTCTTCAAATCCACCGTGACGTTGCCCTTCAGTGTGGGGACGACGACTTTGATTGATTTAAGAAACGCCTCTTTGGGCATGACCTGATAGGACTGCCAGCCGGGTTCGAGTGGCGAGACTCCGGCGATGACTTTGGAAAGAATGATGGCGGGCGGGTTCCAGCCGTGGTTCAGCGATGATTGGTCGTCGAAGGCATCAATACGAGAGGCCCACCACCGGTCATAGTGCTCCCACAGCGTGGTGAAACTGCATGGGATCATGGTTTTGTAGCGTTCGTGCATGCGCAGCAAGGCGTAGTCTTGGCGACCCATGGTGCAAAGCGCTTCGAAAACCCAACGGTCGAAGAAGCAGCTCGAATAAGTTTTTTTCGTCAGCGCGTTGTCATAGATCGCCTGCCACTTCGAGCGGTCCGCCAGTCCGGCATTGATGGCCATGGCATTCGCACGGTCGTCGGGCTCGGTCACCTGTGAAGACATGTAAGAGCTGCCTTTCCAGTATTTGTTGTCGAAGGTGCTCTTGATGTCCGCGAGGTTCTTGTCGATGGCGGCGACATCGGATTCGTGGCCGGTCACCAACGCCATTTTCCTCAGAGTGCCCAAGCAGTTGTAATAGAAGCACGTTTCAATCACGGCGGTGTCTTTCACTTCCTTGCCCCAATCAAACCAGGTCTTGGGATTTCCGAACTGATAGGTATCGAACAAAAACACCTTGGTCTGGTCGTAAACCGCCTTGATTGATTCCAGATCGCCGGTTTGCAGGCAGTAGAACCACAGTCCGTAATCGCCGAGGAACTCAAGGTGTTGTCCGGGAAAAAACTTCGGCTCCAGCTTCCGCCTGACCAGATCCTTGGCGATCCGATGCGAGTTGCTGTCGAAGACATAGAAGCATTGGTTCAACTCCGGCGTGCCATCACCCCAGAATCCGACTCTCACACGGTCCGGGCAGTCATAGAAATGTTCCCTCATGCAGACGTAGGCGGTCCGCGCCGCTTTTTTCCAGAGGATGTTGTAGTCATTGTCGTTGCACTCGAACGAGCCGGCGAAGTTCGTATTGTAGCCGGTTTCCCGATACTTCAAGGACTTCACGGTGACCCCGGCTGGAATGGTGTAGATCGCGCCCTCGCCGCTGACCCAATTTCTCGCCTCATGATGTTGGTTTCCCCCGGAGGTCTTGAAGGTCTCGGTGGGGGTGAGAAAGAGAACCAAGGGATTGGTGGAATTGTAGCCGATTTCCTGCCCGGCCGGAGCTTCGAGTTCGATGGAGGGTTGGAAGTGGCAATTGTATGGAATCGTACACAACAGCTTCCATGGATTCTGCTCCGAATGGGGGAGATTCTTGGACACCCGGACGTAATCCTTGATGAACGCCGTATTATCCGCCCTCAAATTTCGTGGCAGCAGCGTACAAAGGAAAGTCAGGAATAGAGTGGTCGATCGGAAAATCCGGGAGTCTGAATTTCGGTTTGCCATTTGAGTTGTCCTGAATTGATTGCGCCGCTCGCGTAGTGGCACGCTGGCTCCCCATAATTTCCCGGAATTCTTTCCTGGGAGCATTCGAGGTTCAGTCGATTTGCAACGCACACGGCTTTCATGCCACGAGAGGGTTGCAGTCGGTAATTTGTTCGCAACGTTATTTCCGCTCCCGAGTGGTGCGCGGCGCGGCGTAGTTTGGCCTCATAATTCATTGCACTGCGGACCAAATCATGCAGCCGGTGACGATTGAGGTAATTATGGAACGATTGATTTTCTGAGTCCGCCTTTGTTGGATTGGTTTACGGAAGGAATGAGGCGGACCCGAAAATCCGGCCAGAAAAGGGCTAAACTATGCTATGGCTGGCAGGTGCGGGAAAGGGTTGGGTAATCATGGCTGATCGATCAAGTTTGGTGTGGGATGGTGCCCGGATTTGGGGAGCGGAGGCTTCCCAAATCCGCCGCGCCGGTGGGATCACGCGGCTTTCGGGATCGTTGTTAGGGTCGCTTCAGGAGAGCCCGCTGGCCTCGTTCGATAGACCATGTCGGGGGTGAGGTTGCCCAGCGCTTCGTGCGGCCGCCAGCCGTTGTAGCGGTCGAATCAGCTCGCGATCCCCGACCGCAAGCCGGTCACCGTGGCGTGTTCGCGCAGGTAGATCTCCTCATACTTGAGGCTGCGCCACAACCGCTCGATGAAGACGTTGTCCATCCAGCGCCCGTGGCCATCCATGCTGATTCTCACCCCAAGACCTAACAGACGGCTCGTCCATTCCGCGGAGGTGAACTGGCAGCCTTGGTCGGTGTTGAAGATCTCCGGCACCCGCCCGGTGGCCGCCAGGGGGGTCTCCAGGGCCTCACGGCACAGGCCGGTCTCCATCGTGTTGGAGACAGCCCAGCCCATCCGCTTCAACGGTGAGCGCTCCGTCGGGAGCGACTCGCACGAGGATGCGGCGGATCACAGCGCACCTCCTTCCAAGGTGACTAGCACGGACACATCGGCTTCAAGCCGGCGGGTCGCGCGCAGGCCGCGAGCATGGGCCTCTTTGAAGGTCCGGTGGATACCATATGCCTGAAGCAGTCGGCCGTAGCCGACTCCGACTTCCTTGGCCACGTGTCCGTCCCACCAGTCGGTGGTCAGGGCATAGGTGCCGTCCTTTTCCGGGGATGGGTCGACTGCGATGTCAAAAGGCCCCCGGAGGGTGATAGTGCGCTCGGCCTTCCGATGCACGCCGGCGTAGCCCCGGCATTGCTCCAACGTCAAACTTCCCCCTCACCATGAATTGGTACTACTGCAATGACTGCACAAACGTGGTCGGTCCGCTTCCCAGAGAGGCGATTGATGCCCTTCGCCGCTGTGGCACGATCAACGACGATACCCCCGTGGTGGCCGAGGGCTCCACGGACTGGAAGACCTTCGGGGAAACTTTCAAAATGGAGTCATCCAGCGCCAGGAACGACGCGCCGGAGTTGCGCCGGGCGGTCGCTGACCGAGGAATGGATAGCATTCCTGCCACCTTGGTGAGGGTGGCTCGCCGTATTGATCTCGGTGCGTTGCTGAGTTGGGCCGGTTCACGCAAGAAGGCGCTGGGCATCGCGCTCGTGGGCCTTCTCCTCGCGTCCGCGCTCGTGAGCAAGATCCACTCGAAGATCGAGCGGGAGCGGGCAGGGCGAGAGTTCCGCGAGCGGGCAGCCGAGCGCCGCAGTGACTCCAACTCGCTCACGTTTACCGCATACAGGTGCAGCCGTTGTGCTGGGACCGGTGTCGTGAAGAATACCTTCGTTTCAAGTCGCTCATCCGAGTGGGTAGATCCGGATAGCTGCCGAAGCTGCAACGGCCAAGGCACGTTCCTCACCCGGTCTGGTCATTCCGCGGTGTGTCAGGACTGTGGCGGCCGTGGGGTAAACCCAACAAGGAAATGCCACGACTGCGGGGGCACAGGTCGGATTGCCCGTTGAGAGATCAGCGAGGTAAAAAAATTATTGAGTGACCGATCACCGGAGGATCCCTGTTGCAAGGGATCCTCCGGATTCTCATGCGCCACGCGCCGGGGTGGCGCAGCGTCGCGTCCAGTAGGTCAGCTGGAGTTGGTCCTCGCTGCGGGCACCGATCAGGGGTTGAAGACCGATCATGGCTTCAAACAGGTGGCGTTCCGTCGGTGTGTGGGGTCGGCTCGCCCTCGCGGCTCTGCGATAGGCCTAGTGGATTTCCGCCGGGGTGAACTCGTGCGAGGCGCGGGCGAGTATCACGTTGTCGAACCCCGGGTTTTCATGGCCGCGTCGGTTCGCGGCGATGTCCCAGATCTCGGCACGCTCTTTCACGTCGGGGAGGTCGAGGTGCCAGACCGCTTCGATCGCGTCTGCCCGGAGCAGGCCTGCCGGGAGTTCCCACGGTCGTTCGGTCAGGGCGATCACGAAGGGCGTGGTCTCCTCCGGGTTGGCGAGCCGCCGAATCACTGGCAGGTGTTCCCGGCCCAAATCCTCGACGAGGACAATGCTCGCCGGGTCGATGGCTGCAACGGAGGTGAACGTCGTCAGGGGGCGGCCGGTGGCAGAGGCGATGCCCCTGGAAAGGCTGTGCTTCCCGGTGCCAGGGAGCCCGGCGAGGACAATGGCCCGCGGTGCGAGGCTGCCGCATTCTCGAAGAAGAGGCAGGTTCGCCGTGAGCCAAGCTTAGAGCGCGCCGAGACCGGCGAGGTGTTGGAAGGCGTCGTTCATGTCCGTGCAGGGATCGGGGTTGGGGTTTCGGTCATGGTCCTCACCGTGGCGTGGCCGCGAGGGTCGAGGGTTAGGGCACCGTCGGAGGTCTGGCTGACGTCGATGGTGAGATGGCCGTCGGCACCTTCATTCTCCCGCCACAGGGGGAGGTGGACGTCGAGGTAGGATTCGGCGGCTTTTTCGACGAGGTCGCCGAGGCGGTGTTCGCCGTCGGGCTTCCACATCTGGAGCAGGTCGAGGGCGAGGATGAACTCGCCTTTGGTATCGGTGACGGCGATCAGGGTGACGACGGCGTGGGTGCGGTAGCCCTCGAACTCGAAGGTGATGCGGGTGCAGCCGCGGGACACGACGAGGCCGTTGGTGGCGAGGTGCAGGAGCTGGCAGCTGATGCGGAGTAGGTCGTCGGAACTCCTGCGGGATTTGCGTTCGGCCTGCTTGAAGAGCCGGACCAGGCGGGCCGGATCTTCCCGGGCGAGTTGGGCGGGGTTCATGGGGTGGTGGATTTGGTGGATGGTTGGAGGTGGGTTGCTTCATGACCGAAGATAGGCGGTGTCCTTTTGCTGGAAGATGCTGTGCGCCTCCTGCTCGGTGAGCCCGGTGAACTCGGACGCCTGGAACGAGACCTCGTCGGGGTAGAACGAGAACAGCGTCCGGGTGGAGCCGTCCTCGAAGGTGGCGACGACCTCGGGCATGGGGTCGAACATGCCCAGCGGCATGGGCCGGGGCATCGGGGTGATGGTGGCGCTGATGATTTTCATGGTGTGGGTCTGGCGGTGGATGGTGACGGGTGGATGCGGAAAGGCCCCGCTGCAGGTGAGTGCGAGCGGGGCCTTTTCCGGCTGTTGTGCTTTGGCTGTGCGTTGTGGCGGGGGATCAGGAGACGGGCTCGGGTTTGTATTTGAGCTGCTCCACGCCGCACTCGGTGGCGGGAATGTCGTCGCGCTTGCCGAGGTAGACGGGTTGGTAGACCGCGCCGCTCTGCCGATGGGCATAGAGATACTTGATCTCGACGACAGAGCCGGGTGCCGGGACCTCGTGGTTCGGCGGGATGTTGACGTTGCCGGCGGGAACCGGTGTGTCACCGCCAGCCGGGTAGAGGCCGAGGGTGACGCTGCGCTGCGGGTTGCGGGCGAGCACGACGAACGAGGCGCTCTCGACGAACTTGAACTTCAACTGGGGGCCGCCGGAGTTCGGTCGGCCGGGGGTGAACGGCGCGTCCACGTCCTTGAAGACGACGCCTTCGACGCCTTCCTGCTTGAGTTCCTCGTAGGTCCCGACCTTGTCGTCGGGGCTGATCGCGGTGCTGACCCAGCGGAGGGCGGGCTGCCCGGGCGGGATGAGGGAGATCAGGCCGGCGAAGCGGTCGATGTAGCGGCGGGCGCGGAGGTCGTTGCCCTTCACTTCGAGGAGGTCGAAGGCGTGGAGGGTGTCGCCCACGGCCTCGCCGTCGATGAGGACGTCGTAGGGCAGTTCGGCGACGGCGTGGCGGATCGGGTCGGGCAAGGCAACGAGAAGGCCCCGGCGGTTGATGCCGGTGATGTCGTCGCCCTGCTTGCGGACCAGTAGCCGGCGGCCATCGTGCTTCTGCTGGAGGCAGTGGCGGCTGTCGGTGAGCAGGCGGGCTAGGTCGCTTTCCTCGACCGGGTTGAGAAGCTGGCAGCGGATGCCGCTGTCGCGACCTTCGTCGCCGGTCTGCCGGTAGGGCGTTCCGTCCTCCGCCGGGGTGTAGCCCTTGGCGAGCTTGGCGGAGACGAGTTTGTCGAAAATGCCGGTGGCGGTGGCGAGCGGCACCGGGACATCGGTCTTGGTGCCGGTGGTCAGGGTGTTGCCGCGGCGGCCGTAGGCGTAGGTGACGATGAAGCCTTCGTCCTTCGGTTCGATGGCTGCCTGATAAACCTTATCGCTGCTGCCCTCGCGGTAGTGGAGCGAGGCGGTGGTGGTTGCTGTAGGATGCATGTTGGTTCTGTGGTGGTTGGTGGTTTGGGGTTTCGCCGCCGGAGATGGCGGGGAGAATGGAAAGCCGGGGCGCGAATCGGCGGTGCACGGATGTTCAGAAATCCCGAACATCCGTGCGGCGTATCGGATGGATTGACAAAACGTGAACTATCATGAACAAATGTTCGCACTTTGGTGAATTCGGCAAACACCCTCAAGCAAAGCGAACCGCTGGCCCGTGCCTTCGGGAGTGCCTCCGTGCTTCGCTCAAAGGAGCTGGAAGCGAGGGGCATCTCACGCGAGGTGCTGCGCCTAGCCACGAGGGCCGGGAAGGTCGAACGGGTGGGCCGGGGGCTGTACTCCCTGCCGGACACGGCGGCGACGGAACATCACTCGCTGGTGGTGGCAGCTACCCGGGTCGATGGTGCCCGAGTCAGTCACCTCAGCGCACTGGCATTTCACGGGCTGACGACCCAGAACCCGCGCGAGGTGTGGCTCACGATTCCGCGGGCGATGCGCAAGCCGGACACCGATGCCCTGCCCCTGCGGGTGGTGCGCTGCCAGGCCGACATGCTCGACGATGGGGCGGAGTGGCACAAGATCGAGGGTGCCCGGGTCCCGATCTATTCGGTGGCCCGCACGCTGGTCGATCTCTTCCGCCAGCGGAACAAGCTCGGTGTCGACGTGGCCATCGAGGCGCTGCGGGAGGCTTGGCGCGGGAAGCGGTTTCAGCTCAAGGAACTCAACCGTCTCGCCGCCCGCTTCCGGATGACGCGGGTCATGAAGCCCTACCTGGAGAGCCTGCTGTCATGAAATTCGAGGGTCTCATCGAGTCGATCCGCCATCGTCTGCTCAACGTGATCCGGAAGCCACGGCCGATGAGATCATCCCCGCAACTTGACCCGGGTCGGCCCGCCGGCTAGAATGCCGGAGTGAAAGCGGAGACAATTACTTTCGAGAAGTTGCAACGCGACAAGCGGGAAGCCCGCGCAGAAGATGCACGTCGTCTTCAAATGCAGGTCGTTACGCCGGTGCAGCTGGAAGTAGAGAACTCGTTGATCCCCATGGAAACGAAGGTTTCGGTTCTCCGCTTTAGCGAGACGGTCGAACGCTACTACGGACGATGAGCTCGGAGGATCCGCCCCCTCCTGATACCGACATCGCCGACTTCGCGGAGATCCTGATGCCGCAGGGCGGTGAATCCCCACCGGTGATTGTCGGTGGCCACGCCGTGGGTTTGTGGAGCCGATACTACCTGTTGAAGGGAGTGGCCGAGCTGACCAGGTTCCTGCCTTTCAGAAGCAAGGATCTGGACGTCGTGGGAACCGTGGAATTGCTCAACAGGCTGCAACGAAGATTCAATGGTGTTCTCTTGCGATCGGAGCCCCGAAGTCCTGTTTTCGGCCGTCTTGAGATACCCCGCAAAGACGGCAGCATCCTCAGGATTGAAGTTCTCCACACGGTTCTCGGTTTGGATAGCGGGGACTTGGCGAGAACGATCGATCTGCAGGCCGGGGACGTGATTGGACGGGTTCCGATGCCACACCTCGTTCTGAAGGCGAAGATCGCCAACGCGGCAATGCTCGACCAAGAGGGGAGGCAGGACGTGAAGCATGTCAGGATGATGATGCTTTGCGTTCACGCCTTCATCAAAGAGCTGTTGGAGAACCTGGGCACTGGGGAAATCACGGAAAGGGCGGTCGTGAATGTCTTGGAGGAGGTAAGGGAAATCCTGACGTCTCCAATGGCGGACAAAGCCGCAGTGTCATCGGGTTTTGACTTCACGACGGTCTGGCCGATTGAAGCCTTGAAAAATGCCGGGGCCGGCAAGATCGACCGGTGGGTGGCACATCGCCTTCCTTGATCGACCCCTCCTCCACCTTGGCGCCACCCGATCGGGCGACGCCAAGGTGGCATCATTTCGGCGGTCAGTTTACCGACTGCACCCGGCGCGAGCCGCGCGGTGCGGCAGGCGTGGACTTCACCGGAGCTCCGGCGTCGCGGGCGCGGCCCATGGCCCAGTGGCGGAGGGCTCCGATCTGGCCGTCCATGAGCTGCGCCAGCGGGATGGTATGGGCCATCGCGTCGAGGATGTCTTTCGGGCCCGGTTCGCGGCCTTCGGCGTAGGCTTCGTGCAACGCGTCGATGAACACCGCCTCGATCTCCGCGCCGGTGAACTGCTCGCAGGCGCGGGACAGGACGACGGTATCGAAGTCAGCGGGCCTGCGGCCGTGGCGCTTGATGACGATGTCCCAGATCTGCGCGCGCTCCTGGGCATCGGGCAGGTCGACGAAGAACATCTCGTCGAACCTTCCTTTGCGGAGGAACTCGGGTGGCAGCTTGGAGACATCGTTGGCGGTGGCGACGACGAACACCGGCTGGTCCTTCTCCTGCATCCAGCTTAGGAACGAGCCGAAGACCCGGGACGAGGTGCCGCCGTCGGTGGAGCCGCTCGACTTGCTGCCGGAGAAGCCCTTCTCGATCTCATCGATCCAGAGGACACAGGGCGCAATGGCCTCGGCGGTCTGGATGACGGAGCGCAGGTTGGCTTCGCTCTGGCCGACGATGCCGCCGAAGACGCGTCCCATGTCGAGGCGCAGCAATGGCAGGCCGAAGGCACCGGCGGTGGCTTTCGCAGTCAGACTTTTTCCGGTGCCGGGGATACCGACGATCAGCAAGCCTTTGGGCGCGGGCAGACCGTAGGCTTTGGCGGAGGCGGAGAAGGCCCCGCCGCGGCGTTGGAGCCATTCCTTGAGCTGGCCGAGGCCGCCGATGTCGTCGAGGGACGTAGTGGCTTCGACGACTTCGACGAGGCCGTTGCGCTTGAGCGCGCGGGCCTTCTCCCGGGCGATGACCTTGGGGTCGATGCCGCGGGTCTCGACGACCGACAAGGCGAACGCGTTCTCCGCCTCGGTGGTGGTGAGGCCGAGCGCGCTTTGGAGGGCGGCTTCCTTGACCACTTCGTGGACGTTCTTGAGCTTGGCCGATTTCAGGATGCCATCGAGCACCGCGCCGAGGCGGGCGGGATCGGGCAGGTTGAAATCGACGTGGGTGATCTCATGCTCGAGTTCGGGCGGCAGCTTCAAGCGGCAGCCGAGCAGGATGATGGCGTGGCCGTTCGACTTGGCGACGCGGAGGATGTCCTTGAGGCGGCGGACAAGCATGGGGTCGGTCTGGTCGAGGTGGAGTTGCAGGTCGCGCAACAGCACGACGTGACGTGGGTTGTCGGTGGCGAACATGCCGTCAAGGAGCTGGAGGGCATCGAGCGGGTCCGGGCACGGGGTGACCCGGCCATCGGTGGTATCGACCAGGCCCTCGGTGGAGGACCAGGCGTGGAGGCGGCGTTCGACGGAAGCGCAGGCGGCGGCGATGTCGGCCTCGGCGCGGGCTTCTTCGGAACTGATGACGGCGAGACCGGGGTAGCCGGCGCGCAGGTAGGTGGTGAGGTTCATAGGGATCTCGGGGTGTTGTGGTTTGGTATTGTTGGCGGGAAAGGAAAGACCCCGGTCTCCGCGAGGGAGCCGGGGTCGCTGGGGGCACGCGTCGAATCAGTCGAGCTTGCCGACGATCTCCGCACGCCGCTTGGCGAGCTGGTCGTGGCGCTGCTTGATCTGATCCAGCGAGTAGCTGGCGGCATTGGCCTGGTTCGCGGCATTGATGGCGGTGCCAACGCCGTCGCCGGCCATGCCGTAGTCGCCGGACACGGTGCCGTAACCGGCCGCGAACGATCCGATGAAGGCGTCGAATTCAGCTTGGCCCATTTGAGCCCGGTGTTGTTCGGCGGCGACACGGAGGCTCACCAGTTCGGAATCGATGGCACGGAGCTCGGCGCGGAGTTCCGATTTGCTGGGGCCGCATGCGGCGAGGAGGCCGACAAGTGCCAGCGTGACGAGGACTGCTTTTTTCATGGTGGGTCGGATGGTTTGGGTTGGTGGTTGGGGGTCGGGCGTGCCGGGTTGCAGGTGGTCCTGCTCCCACGCGAGGCACGCCGCGCGGGAGGGATCCGAGAAGATCACCTCGTCGTTGTCGGCGTGGTGGACTTCCCAGAGCTGGGTCGAGGCGTTGAAGCGGATGTCTGTGGCCCGGACAACCTGGAGCCGTCCGAGCGCGCGGAGATCGACCGCTTCGGTGTACAGGCAGGCCACACGGCCGGCGTCGTCGAATCGGAGGGTCGTTCTCATGACCCGCCGAGTTGTTGTTGCTGTTGAACGGAGACGCCGCCGTGCCGGTGCTCGGGTTTGAGCGTGCGGCCGGTGCGTTTTCCGAGGGCTTCCTCTATGGCCCGGGTGGCGGCTTCGCAGCCTTTGCCCTGGAAGCCATCCGCTTCAACGGTGAGCGCCCCGTCGGGAGCGACTCGCACGAGGATACGGCGGCTCACAACGAACCTCCTTCCAGCGTGACCAGCACGGACCCATCGGCTTCGAGCCGGCGGGTCGCGCGCAGGCCGCGGGCATGGGCCTCGCGGAAGGTCTTGTGGATGCCGTAGGCTTGGAGGAGCCGGCCGTACCCGACGCCGACTTCCTTGGCGACGTGTCCATCCCACCAGTCGGTGGTTAGGGCGTAGGTGCCGTCTTTCTCCGGGGAGGGATCGACGGCGATGTCATAGGGTCCGCGGAGGCTGATGGTGCGCTCGGCTTTCCGATGCACCCCGGCATAACCGCGACACGGG
>JAYTLR010000059.1:0-11430 GCA_043729195.1 Akkermansia sp. | reverse complement strand
AGGCTCCCCATCCGCCCCGGCATCGCAGCCGTCGGCAGGGTGGCTTTCTCAAGGGGCGAGAGTTCCTTCAAGTCGTTGGATTTCATCGGAGGAGAGGTGGTGACGGGGGTAAAGAAAGCAGATCCGACCCCTGGTTGGATACGACTGTATGTCTGGCATATGGTAGTAAGCATATGGTAGTACGATGATCGAGCGCTCCGTCCAGTCAGCCGGTGGCCGATTCGGCGGCTTCCGATCTTTGCACGGGTCGCTTGGCCGCGGCTCAGCCGCTCCACATCGTCCTTGTCGGGTTTTGGCATGGCTTCAGGGCACTTGGGATTCACACCGCGTCCGCCCATTTGCGGGTGCGGTGGTGCCGGTATTTGAAGAGCAGTGTTAGATAAAGTCGCACGCCGGTTTCTGAAACCAGACGTCCCCACCAGGAGCGCCCCCACTGATAGGTGATGGTGTCGTGCATGACGCAGCGGTCCGCACCTAGTGCTTCGAAGCGGTGCTCGTGGACGAACAAGGAAAATGGACCTTTCACGATCTCATCGACCAGCAGGTGAGGCGGCTGCACCGTTTTCCAGCGGCAGGTCCAGCGCATCGGAATGATCCACCAATCCCGGCAGTGCAGCTCGATCAAGCGCCCTTCTTTCGCGGGGCCATCGGTTTGCAGGCTGACGAGCGTCAAGGTGGGGGGCATGACCTTACTCAGATTCGACGGATCGCTGTGGAAGCCGAACATGACTTCCGCGCTGGCGGAGAGGGGAGTGCTGGTGTGGAAAGTGGAGGGCATCGCGGAACTGGGGGGCCGTGGAATCTTTAGCACGGGAAAGCGTACCCGCACTGACAACTATGCGCCGATGCGAACTGCGGACCTCGCGGGGTTCACGGAGCTACCGGAAATACGAAGGATGAAAAGTAGGGGGTAACAACGAAAGGGACGAATCGGACAAAATTTCGATCGCTGATGGCCTTTCTTTTCGCGGAGCTTCGATGATTTCGTTGTTCCTCACTTCCAGCTCACGGCGTCCAAGAATCCAGCTCGCACAAGCCGCCACCGAGGAAAAGGTGATGCCACATCTGGGTCGCCAGCACGCCGACGAAGCTGACTTCCCAGCCCATGTGCGGCGGCAAGCGGCGCGGGTAGTTTTTCAGGCGCTTGCGTATCTTGTGGACCTTCACCGGGTCGAAGCAGCCGGTCTTCTTCAGGGACTCTTCGCTAAGCAGTTGCCGGACGAACTCGGGCTCGGGATCGAGGAAGGAGCCGGAGTAACGCGCCCGGAAGATGCTCTTCGGGCGTTGTGCGATCTCCGCCGGGAGGTGTCGTCCGGCAAAGGTCCGCAGGAGGTCCTTGTCGCGGCGCAGGCTGCGGAGCTTGAACTCGGGGGCGAGCCGCGCGCAGAACTCCACCAGCTTGAGATCGAGGAAAGGAAATCGGGTTTCCACCGAGTTCGCCATCGCCGGGCGGTCGCCCTTGTGGGTCATCAGCAGGCCGGGAAGCATGACCTGGTAGCCGAGGTGAAGCGAGCGGTTGAGCGGATGCCAGCGCTTCATCGCGGCGAGGTCCAAGTCGAGATCGTCGGTCGCGGTGTGGCCTTCGAGCCGGCTCTCAAAATCCTTCGAATAGACCCCGTCGCCCGACAAGCTGCACGCCGCGTAGAGATCGGAGGTGGCGTGGTAGCCGCCCATCCGCCGGTAGCGTTCCTGATAGCGCTGCCACGGATGATGCGAGGCACGGCCGAACATCGCCTTGCGCCAGCCGTCGGCGACGCCGCCGATGCGGTCGAGCGGCGCGATCAGCCGGTTCGCCTTGAACCACGGGTAGCCCGCGAGCGCCTCGTCCGCACCCTCGCCGCTGAGTGCCACCTTGTAGCCGGCATTCCGCACCGCGGTGGCGAGCTGATAGATGGCCGCCGACGAGGTGTCGACGACCGGGCACTCCGAAGCAATGACGAGGTCGCGATAGCCGGCGGCGATCTCCTCTTCGCCGCACGTGATGACCGTCGGTTCGCTGCCGATGCGCCGGGCGGCAAGCAGGGCGCGGTCGGTTTCATCGAGCTTCGGATGGCGGATCCGAATGGTGAACGTCGGGATCGGCCGCTGGAGTTCACGGCTGGCAAGCAGCGCGACGATGGTGGAATCGACGCCGCCCGAAAGATAACTCACCACCGGCACTTCGGCGCGCAGCCGGAGGCGGACCGCTTCGCTGAGGATGTCGCCGAATTCCTCGGCGAGATCCGTGGATGAGCCTCGCATCTCCTCGCCCTCGTCGGGAAAGCCGAGCTTCCAATAACGGTGCTCCTTAACTTCCGCCGGCCGGTCGGCGGCGGGGAGCTGGATCTCCATGAAAGTGCCGGGAAGCAGCGCCGAGATGCCGTCGAACATCGTGCGGCGGGTGCCCAGCGCGAAAAAGCTGAAGACGTGGTCAAGGGCTTTCGGATCGAGCTCCGCGGGGACCTGGCCGGAGGCGAGCAGGGCCTTGATCTCGGAGCCGAAGTAGAGCTTGCCGTCGCGGCGCGCCCAGTAGAGCGGGCAGATGCCGAGCTGGTCGCGGGCGAGGATCAGCACGCGCTGCTTGAAATCGACCAGCGCGAAAGCGAACTGGCCGCGCAGGTGGTCGAGCATGCCGCGGCCGTGCTGCTTCCACAAATGCACCAGCACCTCCGTGTCGCAGCCGGTGCGGAAGCGATGCCCCAACGCCTCCAGCCGCCGCCGCTGCTCCGGGTGGTCGAACAGCTCGCCATTGTAAATCACCGCGATTTCGCCGTCTTCGCTGAAGACCGGCTGCTGGCCATCGGCGAGGCCGACGATGCTCAGCCGCCGCGACGCCAGCCCGAGCCCGGGCCGAATGAGAAAGCCTTCCTCGTCGGGTCCGCGGTGGGTAATCGCCCGCGCCATCGCCGCAAGTTCCCGCGGGTTGATGTCGCGCTGTCCCGCCAGGTCGATGATTCCCGCAATGCCGCACATGGTTTCAAATGCCGCACCGGGCGGGTGGGCGGATGTTTGTCCGCGATGCGTCGCCGCGCCAGTGTGGATCGGGATTTTCCGCGGAGGCGGGGTTCGGCTGAAGATGGTGCCAGATTGGTGTCATTTACTCATTGAACGGCAGGGACATTCCACGATACTTGGCGCATGAAATCGGCGGCAAACAAGGCAGGTGGCAAGACGGTTCGGGTGAATCCGCGTTTTCCTGAAGCCACGGCCAAGCGTCTCAAGGAAGCCTCGGCCATTCGGGGACAATCCGTAGCCGCCTTCATCCTTGAGACGGTTTCCCGCGAGGCCGAGCGGGTCCTGGCACAGGAGCGCTATTGGAACATGAGCATCCAGGCAGCGGAGAACGTCCAGCGAATGCTCGCCAAGCCACCGGCCATGAATGCCGCCGCAAAGAAGGCGGCCAAGGATCTTGCCAGCCATGTCCGAATTCGATCTTGAACTCTTGTCGGGCGAGCACGACCGCAAGGGTTTCTATTGCGGCAAGGAATCGCTGGATCGCTATCTACGCGAAACCGCCCGTGGACACTTGGCCAAGGGCGTGAGCATCACCCGCGTTCTGGTCGAGCGAGACGCGAGCAAACCAAAGCCGATTCTGGGATACTTCACCCTCGCCAGCTCCGTGGTAACCGCTGCCAACTGGCCGGGAGCGGCGAAGGGCCTGCCTGCCATGCCGGTGCCCATGGTATTGCTCGGCAGACTCGCGGTGGCGGAGGACTGGCAGGGACGAGGCATCGCAAGATTGCTGCTGGCCGCCGCCCGCGAGATCGCGGCCGCATCAATGCGTGGTGCGGGTGGGATCGGCCTGGCGGTGGATCCGGCCGGTGAGGAACTCGTCACCTTCTACGCCAAATACGGATTCCGGAGGGTAGATGAACCGTCGCTGCGTATGTTCCTGCCTCTGGAATCCCTTTGATGAGGCGGCCTTCGGTTGACGCCGTGCTCCGGCCAAGATGCCGAGAGACGATTGACTGCCTCGCGCGTCACCTACAGGCGAGTGATCCGCATTCTTCGAGGCTGTTCAGCGGCGACGGCGCAGCAGGGCCGGAACGCAGAAAAGCATTAGCAGGCTGCTGGAAGGCTCCGGAACGAAGGTGATGGCCACATCGTCGATGGCCAGCCCGTGGTCGCTGCCGCCTTGGTCCAAGTCCGACCACCGGACCATCAGGAAATGGCCGTCCGGAACGACTAGGCTCAGCGACGACAGGTTGATCAGCGTGCGGTTTCCGGCGGCATTGCCATCGTAGCTTGTGCCAAAAATGCTGCCGGCATGCAGATTCGTGAAGGTCCCGCCGCTGAGCGAAGTCCATCCGGTGTTGTCGGTGCCGGGATTGAGAGATGGCATGAGGCTGGCGCTAACCTGATACCAAAGCGTGATGGTGTGGGTGGAACTTGTATTGTTCCACCACTGCTCGCCGGTGTAGCCCAAGGTCGTGAGGGTGATTTCCTGGCCGCTTTGGTTCTCGAACTGGACTCCCCACGCGAAATGTCCGGCGACGGGGTCGGGAGTACTTCCGATGGATCCCAAGGCGCGGTCGGCCTGGGTTCCCGTCCCGTAGCTGTAGAGATTGCCTTGCACACTCGGGCCGCTGCTTGCGGCGATGCTGGTTCCGGTTCCGGTCCGTTGGGCATACCAGCCGGGAATCGTCGAGTGGTTAGTCCACGTCGCGGAGCCGCTGCTGGGCAGGGTGTTGAAATTCTGGGTGTAGGTGAGCGATCCGTTGGTGAAATCGTTGCCGTTGAGCACGATGGCCGCACCGACCGGATTACAAGCGAGGAGACCAAGTGTGAGGATAAGTAGGGATTTCATAGTTTAATGGGGTTTGTGTGGGTTGCGTCGACTGAGGTTACAGGAGAATCCTTGAATCAGGCTCTGGCCAAGGTCGTCATGCACCCCCTGCCTCGAACCGAGCAGGACTGCGGCGGGAAAAGCGGCCGAGAAGCGCTTGAAGGCGATGGCGGAGACAACGAGGGATACCTTGAAAATTGGGCATCCCGAGGCTGGATCTGCAAGATGGAATCTCCGCCGGGTTGCCCCAGGCCGACGACATGGACGACCGGGAGCGGTGAAGGTTCGGGGGAGGCTACGGGCCACTGAACGCCGTCCAAGCCGATGCGAAGATCGCGCCATCCGCACCGGGATCCACGGGTAAACTTCCCTGGTGGAACGTTGGCGGTCAATGAGATGAGCTTGGTAGATTCCAACAGAATGCCTGGCGCATTATATTTTGGTGAGGCTGCAACAGTGGTGACTTCAGGAGGGATTCAGTCCCACCATTCGGTAAGCTTCTTCCAATGGCTTTCGCGACGTTCGTCGGGGTCGTAGTCATCGCCCTCCTGCTTGGCCTTGAAGTAGGTCGCCTTGCTCGCAGCGTCCCAATGTCTGCCTTGCTCGATCCTCTCTCGTGACCACTTGGTAGTCCATCTGATCTTTCCGCGAACGATCCAGTAGTGCGACTGGCAGTCGAAGCTCCAGTTCCCGATGGAGGGATCGAGCGAGACGGATTCGCCGTCGAAGATCATTCTCCAGTCGGTCGGGGACAACGGCGTCACAACCTTGTTGCCGCAGCCGCAGCAGCAAAGGTGTGACGCCGTGCCATACTCCAGCGAGACGTAGAGAACCCCTTCGGCAAGCCCTGCAGGGACGAACTCGACGAACTCGTGACGGATTTCGTTGCGTCGGCTCATGGTGGGTCATCGTTGGCGATGGAGTTGCCGTCGAGGACGTATACGCTGTGGTGCTCCTCTTCGAGGTCCGAGTAGAAGCCGAAGTGCTTCTTCCAGCGGACAACCGCCAGCGCGGCATTGAGAGCATTGAGGTCCGCCACCTGAATGTTGGTGGTGTAGTCGTTGTTGCCGGCTTCCGCGAAGGAGATCCGGTTCTTCCCCCTGACGTGATCTCGTCGCTTGTCGGTGCTGGCGGTGACCCGAATTTGGCCGCCCAACGTGTTACCGGCTCGGAGGTCGATCCCGAGCCCCACGTCCACGAATGGGATACCCAGATTTTCCAAATGGGCGACGATTACCTCCTTGGCGCTTCCCGAATCCATGCAAAGGAACACGAAGTCCGAGCCATCGAGCAGGTGTACGTTCGATGCATCCATAAACAACGGGTGGGGGCGGATGTTCTTCCGCATCCTGGAATAGATCGCGGCAAGGTATTCGACTTTCGGCTGCCGTGCTTTGAGGTCAATGATGGACGCAGCTCCTGGAGCGCGAAATGCGTTGTGCTGGGAGAACGTGTCGCCGTCGAAAAGATGGATTTCACCGACCGGGGTCTTCGCAACTAGATCCAGTATGTACGAGCCGGTCCCACCAAGCCCCACAATGGAGACCTTCGTCAGCCCCAGCTTGTTGCTGACCGCTGCGATTCCGGCCCGACTTGAGGCAGTATCCACATAGCAGAAGACGGAGCTTTCGTCGGTGACCTCGAAAACGGGAAAAGTGCGGGGAGTCGAGTCCGGTTCCAGCACCTGCGCTGGTGTCGAAAGGATGGCGGCGTAGGTCGCCATTTTCTCGTGGTAGTCGGTGTAGTGGCCCCTGATCGGTTTGCTGGAGAACGAGTGATGCACTAAAACTCCCGGCGCAAGGGTTTGCTCGGAGCTTTGGTGCCGGATCTTCTCGATTGGCGTGCCGTCCGCGTTGCAGGGGTATTCGCCGACCAAGTAGGCCACGTGGGTATCGGGTGTCGTGGTCTCGTCCGCCTGCAATGCAAGGGTCGAGACCAGCGTTCCGCGTTTCACCTCTCGGGCAGCGTTCACGTAAGGCACCTCGTGCACCAGCAGGTGTCCGTTTTTGACCTCCACGTGAAAGCCTTCGTCCTGAAGGCGCTTCAGGTCTGGACTAAGACTTATCAGTTGCTGTGACATTGAAGACGGTTCCTTTCTTTACTTTGACGGTTTCGCCGGGGGCGAGAGTGCCTTCGGGCCGGTTCTCGTTACGGCCCTTGCGGTAGGTGATGGTGAACACCATGTTCTCGCCGGTGGGCACCGGGTCGAAGGCGAGGGCTACCAGTTCGTCGAAGGACAACTCGCCCTTCTCGACCTGCTTCGGCGTTCCGTTGACGACGATCTCGATGGTCTTGTCCTTGCCGCTGCCGCGGTCTTCTGAGTCTTGAGGTTTCATGTAATGGAGGTGGGGGGGTTAGCGTTGTTTGTTGGCTTGGCTGAGGACCGACCCGGCAAGGGACTTGGTCTCGGCGTTGTACTTCGGGCTTTCGAGGACCCGCGAGGCGAGGTCTTCGACCTTGGCTCCCGTCTGGTGGGAGGGGGAACGCTGCGAGAGCGCGCTGGCGGCCAGCGTCTTCGCCGTAGCGGAGGCGCTGGGGCTTTGGAGGGTCCGTGCGGCACGCGAGGCGACCGATGGACTGGTGGTTTTGCGATTGGCCATGGTAGTGGTCAGTGGTGGTTTCGTTACGGTTTAGGTTGCGTCAACATGCCGAAGTCGTATAGTTTTCGGCCTGAAGAGACGGGGTTTCATCCCCGTCGCGGAAGACAATACGAAATCGTATACAACCAGGCAAGAAGAATCTCAGATGGCATCAGAATTCCAAGACCGCCTCCGAAAAGCGCGTGAATCCCGCGGACTCACCCAAGCAGATCTTGCGAAGAAGACCGGCCTCCAGGCAGCCGCAATCTCGCACTTCGAAACCGGGCAGCGAGCGCCCTCCTTCGACAACCTTCGGAAGCTCTCCGACCACCTCAACGTAAGCGTCGACTACCTGCTCGGCAGGATTGACGAGGAGCAACACGGACAAGGGATCGGAGCTGCTCCCCGGGCCCAGCAGCTATTCCGTCATGCGGAGAACCTCACGGCCGAAAGTTTCGAAACCCTGGAGGCGATGGCGAAGATGCTTCGGGAGAAGGATGACGAAAGACGAGGGGGGGCCAAATGATCGAGCGTGCCCGCCTAAAGGCCATTCAGTTGCTCGCGAGGAGCAAGCTGACGGAATATGATCGAATGAGACTTCCGGTGAGTCCCAAGCAGTTCGCGGAACAGCTTCGGATCACCGTGCTGCCCTTCAGTCCTCCCCGACCTGATATTTCAGGCTTCCTGATGCAGCAAGGGAGCGAATTCGGAATTGGCTATTCCACCGCCATCAAGAGCGAAGGATTCCAGAACTTCACCGTCGCCCATGAGCTGGGACATTACTTTATCGACGACCATCCTTCGGCGCTCCTCTTGGATGGGAGACACTTTTCGCGTTCGGGCTACATTTCAAAGGACCGATATGAGCAAGAGGCGGACGCCTTTGCTGCTGAGCTGTTGATGCCGTGGGGGCTGATTAGTCCTCTGCTCAAAAAGGCCGCGCCCGGATTCGAAGGGATCAAACTGCTTTCCGAATCTTGTGAAAGCTCACTCGTTGCTTCGGCCATTCGCTACTGCGGGGTAACAAGCGAATGCGTTGCTGCCGTCGTGTCGCACCGGGGAGCGGTGGAGTTCATGACCGCCTCGCAGAGCTTCAAACAGCTCCCCGGAATCGAGTGGCTGCGAAAGCGTGAGCAGATTCCTGAGGGCGTTCCGACCCATCGTCTTGGGACCGACATGGAATGGGTTGGTCGTTGCGAGGTTGCCCTTGAAGGCTCGCTACTCAACCAGTGGTTTCTCGATACCGCCCAACAGGAGGTTGAGGAGGACGTGGTGGGGCTCGGAAGCTACGACAGAACCCTCACCGTCCTAGTTACCGAGGCAGCACCCGAAGTGGACGACGATGAGGACAATGAGGAAAGAGGTGACGGCTACATCGAGCGGATGAAGGAAGGCAGGTTCCGTCCCCGCAAGTAGCAATCTCCGATAAGCGAATGTCGCACAATTGGTTACACCTTCATGCTGAGGATCTCCCCAAGCAGAAACCGCATCCGTGCGGAGTCTACGGAGATTGCCAACATGAAGCTCTTGCATCCTCACCCCTTCACCGCCTCCAGCCACTCCAGCCGACGCCGGAGCTTCGCCCGCCGCTCTTGAGTCGGCTCGGGATAGAGGACGGGATACCACGCGCTCATCACCGCGGCGCGGGCGATGAGGCTTTGGTGCAGGGCGGCTTCGTCGATCGATCCGCCGGCGCGGCGGTAGGCGTCGAGGAGGGCATCGGCGGTGGCGTGGTCTTCTTCGAGAATGCGTGCGTTCCAGAGGATCGACGCGAGGTCCCACTCGACCGGGCCGAGGAAGGTGTCTTCCCAATCCGTCCACAGCAGCCCGCGGGTTGTATTCATCATGTTGCCACCGTGGGCGTCGCCGTGGAGCGGCTGCATCGGGAAGGCACGCAGCGCGGCGAGCGAGGTGGACAGGCGGTCGCGCAGCAGGCCGATCTCGGAGGCGGAAAGCATCGTGCGGGGCGCGGGCGTTTCTAACAAATCCAGCGTTTCTAACAGGATGCCGAGTTCCGGCAGCGGTTCTATGAAGCCACGCAGGACCTGGTGGCAGTGATGCAGGGTCGCACCGATTTCCTCCGGCGCGGGTTCCGCGTCGATGGCGGTGACGAATTGCCAGAAGTTCAACGTGTAGCCGAGCTGCTCGTGCGGGCCCGGCGGGATGGCCGGATGCATCGGGATGACCGGTGCGCCGTGCTGCGCGAGGTGGCAGGCCACGGCGCTTTCGCGGGCGAACCACTCACCGCCTTGCCGCGGGCCGTGGCGGTCGGTGACCACGCGGGCGACCAGGCTTTCGCTGAGCCGCAGGACGAGGGTGTGGCCGTCTTGCAGGATGTCACAGCGGTCGGTCGCCACGCCATGGGCGGCGGCGGTTCCGGTCGCGGCGCGGATGGGAAGCTGGAGTTCGGAAAGGCGGCTCATGGGGCGGCACACGTTCTCCCGGCGATACAGCGCGGCGGCAAGTCCCGTCGCGATTGATCGGACCGCGGCACGATGCCTGCGCGTTCGTGCTGAAGCACTTTGATCACCGCATGGCGGAGTGGCTCGCGGGGCTGAAAAAAAGGACACAAAGAGCTTCGGCACGAAGATGTTCGCGGCGGGCTGCGCGGCGGAAGGCATGGACCCGCAGGTCGTGGTCCGTCAGGACATGAAGGTCTACGAGGAGAGCGGCTGGAAGCTCGGGGTGAGCCAGATGGAGACCGTCGGCTTCGACGCTTTCAAGCAGGTTCGCGGGGACCTGGCGGCCGAGCTGGAATTGGCCCGGGACGAGGCCTAGGGTCAACCCGCGCCCTCTTCGTGGGAATGGATCTCCAAAAGCGCATGTGCGCCGCTCGCCAAAGCGGCGGCCTTGAGAAGATTCCGGACTGCTGAAGCGGTTGATCCGTCCCGGCCGAGCATCGTCTTCAAATCCTTCTCCGCCACCATGAGTTTGAAGCGCACCACGCCCGGCTCGATCTCCTGGATCCGGATTTCGGCGCGATCCGGTTCGTCGATCAAGTTCATGGCCACGAAGTGCAGGAAGCTCCGGAGGCGGACGATCAACTCCTGCATTTCCCCGGGATCCGGGGTTTCCAAAGCCGGCACGGCGGAGGGGTCCCCGGCACCCTGCAAGGCGCTGCGGAAGTCCCACTCCATTACTTTGAAACGTGCCGCCCGTTTTACCCAGCCAACCACATCCACTTCCTGATGGGCCAACTTGTGAACCGTCGGCAAGGCCGTGCCGAAGTCCCATTCCATCACTTTCTTGTTGCCCAGCTTCCTCAGGGAGCGGCCGATCTCGAGCTCCCTGAGGTCTTTGTTCAAAAGCCCCATGAGATCCCAATCGGTGACCTGGATCTCTCCAAGTTCCCTGATTGAATCCGTGATTTCTGAAATACGTTTCGGCATCGGATTCCAAGGGGTGGCGTTGCCCGTTACTCCGGATTTTTCAGCCGGATGAATCTTTAACAAATCCTGCCCAAATCAAACGGGGATGGCAAGCGGCGAGGAAGTTGATCGTGCCGGTAGGGAGGCCAAGCCGTCTCCGCTGCTCGCATTCGGGGAATCGGTTTGCAGCGCCACGGCTTTCTCCCTAGAACTTCAGGTCAAGGCCCGTTCGAGGGCATTTTCTTTCGACATCCCGCTATCCCTGAAATCCTACGATCATGCGTGCGCTTCCATTTCTCCTGCCGCTTCTCCTCGCCAGTTGCGGCACTGTCGTGACGCAAGACGAAATCTTTTCCCAAGCCCGGGCCGAAATTGCGCGGCGGGAATCCTGGGCGGATGACGCCACGATCCTGATCCACCGAAAGCCCGATGATTGGCACCTGACGTGGGTTGCCAGCGCCGGGTCTTTCAATTACGCGGAATCCCCCAATATCCGGGGACTCCGCGTAGTTCCGGGCACGGAGCGGGAGTTGCGGTTCACCCGGAAAGGCTGCCTGATCAGCTATGCCGACACGACCAGCCGCTGTATCGATCAAACGGCCTTGGTTTACAGCGGAGCCCGAACGGTGTCCAAAGTTGAGGTCTAACATCTCGCGTAAATCAGGCGCAGGCGGTCGCAGGCCTCGTCCCACGGGCACGGGGCCAGCAGTTGGGCGCG
>JAYTLR010000058.1:0-11129 GCA_043729195.1 Akkermansia sp. | reverse complement strand
CGCGCCCAACTGCTGGCCCCGTGCCCGTGGGACGAGGCCTGCGACCGCCTGCGCCTGATTTACGCGAGATGTTAGACCTCAACTTTGGACACCGTTCTTCGAGCGTGTGATAGGTCGAGCCGGCGAGCATCTCGCGGAGCTTCGGCGGTAGGCCGTCGGGGTCGAAGGGACCGGCAAGTCCGGCGGCTTCAAAGGCGCGGCGGGGATTGGCCGCAATGAGAAATCGTGTGCGCGACGGTTGTTCGCCGGGGCCCCGCGGCGCGGCGAGCTGCCAGCTCGTGTCGAGTGGGCGCAGCGGACGGCGGTAAGTCAGCGTGACCTCGCGCTCCAGCAGATCGCGGCTCTTCCATCCTAACAGGAGGCGGCTTGATCCGTCGGCATCGCGGGTGCTGCGGGAGGAGGCGAGATCATCGCCCGTCGCTTCAACATCGCGGGCATCGGCCGGCAGCAGCAGCTCGGCCGAAAGTCCCGAGCCAGTGGTCGCCGAGGCGCGGGCGATGACGAAATGCTCCAATTCACCCTCCGCGTCATGCACCAGCGCTTGGTGCTGCCAAGTCCAGTCGGACGGCTCCGGCGGGCGCAGCGACTCCTCGGCCTCGCGGGTCGATAGCGCACGCAAGGTGATCACCGCCCCTGCGGCGGGTAGTGGCATCGGCTGGCCCGGCAGCAGCGGCTGTTCGCGATCGCCGGTGACGACGATGAAGCCCGGTTCCGCGGTTTCAAGAATCAGCGAAGGGCTGGCGGGAAGGGTGAGTCCCACTTCGTCCGCGCCGCCGAGAAAGCGCGCGGTGAAGGTGCTGCTGCCCGGCTCGGCGGAGGCGTGACAAATCTGACCATCCTTTACCAGCAGCCCGAGGTCCGCCGGCTCGCTTCGCTCCAGCGCCACAGGACCGCCGAGCAATGGCACCAGCGTCGGACGGTCGGAAAAGCGGACGGTCCGGAACGCGGCATCGATGACGATCCGCCCTCCCTCGCGGCCGACCTTGAGGCGGGCCGACGCCAGCGACGACGGCAACACTTCGGCCGGGGCGGGTTCTTTCCTCTCGTCTAACAGCCGTCGAATCTCCGAATACGGCAGGCGGACTTCCGCCTCGTCCAGCGGATCGGCAGCGGCAAGGAACGGGGCGGCGAGAAATGCGGTGAGCAGCAGATGCTTCATGCCCCGGACGATCGGGGGCCGGAATGAAGCGCCGTTGAAGCGGGAGTGAAAAGCCGGCGCGGGCTTTGTGAAGATTAGCGCCTAGTTGACCACTTCGTAAACGATCCGCAGGAAGCGCTTCGGGCCATTGCGGACGACTTCATAACCACCGGGGATGGTGGCGACACCATCGCTCGTCCAGTTGTCGAGCCCGGCCGATGTCTCCGCCGAAAGCACAATGCCGGGCGGAGGATTCGGGACCATCAGCCTCATCGTGGTCGCCGTGAGAACTGGCTGGAGCTGGGGCAGTGACGACGGGTTGTTAGGGAGCGTTCCGAACGCATACTCCCCGGCGTTGTCCCAGCCATCGCCATCGAGGTCTCCCGACGCCACAGCGCCGGGGTTTTCAGGGTCGGCATAGGTCGAAATCCACGCGGTGTAGGCGGAAACGATGACCAGCGTGCCACTCGCGCTGCCCTGGTAGTTGAGATCGTTGACCGTGCCGACCACCGCGTAGCTGCCCGCGTTCGTCGGGGCGGTACTAGAGCCGTCGTAGGTCAAGCTGACCGTGAGGCCCGCCGGACTAGTCGTCGCGGTCGCCGCTTTCGGGGTGCCGGTGTAGGTCGGAGAAAGACTGCCGAGCGTCACCGTCGCCAGCGCCTTGCCGATGACCAGCGTGCCGCTCGCACTGCCCTGATAGTTGGCGTCGTTGACCGTGCCTACCACCGCGTAGCTGCCCGCGTTCGTCGGGGCAGTACTAGAGCTGTCGTAGGTGAAGTCGACCGTAAGGCCCGCCGGACTGGTTGTCGCGGTGGCCGATTGCGGGGTGCCGGTGTAGGTCTGCGAGAGGCTGCCGAGCGTCACCGTCGCCAGCGCCTTGCCGATGACCAGCGTGCCGCTCGCGCTGCCCTGGTAGTTGGCGTTGTTGACCGTGCCTACCACCGCGTAGCTACCCGCGTTCGTCGGGGCGGTACTGGAACTGTCGTAGGTGAAGTCGACCGCAAGGCCCGCCGGACTGGTTGTCGCCGTCGCGGCTTTCGGGGTACCGGTATAGGTCGGCGAAAGACTGCCGAGCGTCACCGTCGCCAGCGCCTTGGCGATCACCAGCGTGCCGCTCGCGCTGCCTTGGTAGTTGGCGTTGTTGACCGTGCCGACCACCGCGTAGCTGCCCGCGTTCGTCGGGGCGGTACTAGAGCCGTCGTAGGTGAAGCTGACCGTGAGGCCCGCGGGACTCGTCGTCGCCGTCGCGGCTTTCGGGGTACCGGTATAGGTCGGCGAAAGACTGCCGAGCGTCACCGTCGCCAGCGCCTTGCCGATCACCAGCGTGCCGCTCGCGCTGCCTTGGTAGTTGGCGTTGTTTACCGTGCCGACTACCGCGTAGCTGCCCGCGTTCGTCGGGGCGGTACTAGAGCTATCGTAGGTGAAGCTCACCGCAAGGCCCGCCGGACTGGTTGTCGCGGTCGCGGCTTTCGGGGTGCCGGTGTAGGTCGGAGAAAGACTGCCAAGCGTGACCGTCGCCAGCGCCTTGGCGATGACCAGCGTGCCGCTCGCGCTGCCCTGGTAGTTGGCGTTGTTGACCGTGCCTACCACCGCGTAGCTGCCTGCATTGGTCGGGGCGGTACTAGAGCTGTCGTAGGTGAAGATCACCGCAAGGCCCGCGGGACTCGTCGTCGCCGTCGCGGCTTTCGGGGTACCGGTGTAGGTCGGAGAAAGACTGCCGAGCGTCACCGTCGCCAGCGCCTTGCCGATGACCAGCGTGCCGCTCGCGCTGCCGGTGTAGCCCGGTTCGGTGATGGTGGCGACGATGGCGTAGCTGCCCGCATTCGTCGGAGCTTGGCTCAGGCCATCGTAAGTGACGGAAAATGCGAGGCCCGCGGGGTTGGTGGTTACGGTCGGAGATTTCGATGATCCGGTGTAGGTCGGATTCAGATCTGACAAAGTGACGGTGGCGGGGATCGCGCTGCCGTCCGACACTTGGATCAACACCGAGGAAGGTGCTGCCGCCGCAAATCCCGGGTCCGTGGCGGGGATCGAGATCACCAGCGTCTCCGTGCCCTCGGCCACGCCGTCGGCCGTTGCGGAGCGGGCAACGATCGTGGATAAAGCCCCGGCGGGCAGGGTGAAGGAGAGTGGGCCGCCGATGTCTGCGGCGTCCGCCGTCCCGCTGAGGACCGGCGTCACGTTCAGCGCCTGCACCAGAGGCAGCTGCGTGGAAAGGGTCAGCTGCGCCTGCTGGGCCGGGGTGCTCTCGGACAAGCTGGTCGCCGAGGTGGCAAGCGACACGAAGGGCCGGAAGGGATCCGCCACCGCGGCCACGGTGGTGAAGGTCACATTGTCGACGTTCCACCCGGCACTCGCGGTGCTGTCGTTGTGGACAAGCCGCCAGCGGAAGGCGATGGCCCCGCCGGCCCACGCCGCGGGGACCGACACACGGGTCGTCACGAAGCCGCCGGAATTGCCGGACCAGGCGGGCTTGCGCACCAACGGGGTTTTCGCGTTCGACCGGATGGTCGTGTTGTAATCGCCCGCCTCGACGGTGCCGCCTTCCCGCATCAGGTCGAACCACAGACCGCCGTCGCGGGACGCCTCCAGCACCGCACCATCGATATCCGCCTGCAAATCGTAGCGGTGCCGGAATTCCAAGGCGCCGCCGGTCGAACCGACGGTCACGGTCGGCGATACCAGCAAGGCCTCGCCCGACACCGCCACGCCCGTCGCCCGGGCCGAGTTCGGCGGGCTGTCGGCGAAGGCCGAGGTAACCGCCCACGGCGTCGCTCCGTCGATCACCGACTGGCTCCAGCCCGCGGGCAGGGCCGACGACGCGTCAAAGTTCGCGGAAATCGGCGTGGCAGGGCCAATGCCGCCGAGAGTCAGGCTGAAGGGCAACGACACGGAATAGGACGTCCCGTTGACCGCGAGTTGCAGGTTCTTCACCTCGCCGGCCACCCCCGACATCGCAAAGGTGAACAGCCGCTCGGCCGATGCTCCGGGTGCCAGGTTGCCGTAGCTTCCGAGAGCCGTGAACAGGGTCGTTCCGCCGGGGCCGGAAAGCGTGGCGGTCACGTTGGACGCGGTGACATTGCCTTGATTCGAAAGGGTGATCCCGTAGCGGACGGTCTCGCCGGGATCGGGCAGGCCGTTGCCGCCGCTGTTGGATTCGGCGTCGAGCCGGACGGCATCGATCACCACCAGCGGGGCCGGCGCGGCATTCACCAGCAGGACCTCCATCCGGTAAAGCTGCGCCCGGTCCGCCGCCCCGCCGCGGACCCGGATGTAGTGGCTACCGTTCGCCGGCAATTGGAAATTCACGATCTGCTCGGTGACGCCCGCCGCCTCCACCGGTGCCGAAGCCACCAACGTCGTGCCGTTGGTGCCGATGAGGTCGAGGATCAGGTCCTGCTGGTTCGTCGGATCGAAGGCGGTACCGGCACTGCACGAGCCGTCCGCGTTCTGGGCGCCTTCGAGATAGGTATCGACGTTCGGGTCGGTCGGGGCGATCGGATCGGATGGAATGATGCGAACCGTCACCTGCTGGGTGGTGCTCCCGGTGAACGAGTAATGGTCGAGGTCGGTGCTGTCGTCGATGCTCAGCCATTGCCAGACGGCGGTGGTGCCGGTGACCAGGGCAATTGGCGTCGCGTTGGCGACCGTGTCATTGGTGCGGAGCACACCGTGAACTTCCAGCGGGTCGCCGTAATTGCGTTGGTGGGAATAAACGTCGTCGAACTGCGATCCTCGGAAGCCGAGGTTGATGAACGGCTCCATCAGCTTCGTCTGGTTGACCGGGCAGACGTGGGCGAGGCCCAGCGAGTGGCCGATCTCGTGCTCGAGGATGTTGCGCAGCCGGAGCGAGTCGCTGGTGATCGTGTTGTAGAAAGTATCGTTGGTGTCGATCACCACGTCGCCGTTGTCCGGATAATAAGCATACGCGAGCACGCCGCTGTTGCCGTCGATCGAGTGCCCGCTCAGCCGGATGTCGCCGCGCACCCCGAGCAGGCCCCAGTCGGTGGTGCCGGTGGAACTGTCGATGACCAGGCCGTCGTCGTTCGGTTCATAAACGAAGCGCAGGCCGGAGATCGCCGCGAGGTTGTCGAAGGTTGCCTGATAGACGGAGAACCACGGCTGCGCGGTGGGATCCCCGGTCGCGCTGCCGCCATAGATTGCCGCCATCCGGGCGCGCAGGCTGCTGGGGTCGGACGATTCGGTGGCATCGGTCGCGGTGATCGGGGTGCCGTCCGGGACGATGCTCCAGGTCAAGGTCACGGGCTGGCCTTGGGTGCCTTGGCCGGTGCTGTTGGTGGCGGTGCGGGTCCAGCGGTCGGCGACCCGCAGTGCCATCGAATTGAAGCCACCCGCAGTGGTGATCCGCTGTTCGACGCGGAGGTAGGCCTGAACGAGTTCACGCGGGGTGCCGGGGGTCCAGCAACGGGTGAACGGCGTGTCGGCCAGTGCGAGTTGGCCGGCGTAAACAGCGAGCCGATCCCGCTCGGCTTCGGGTAAGTCTGCAAAAGCTCCCGCGTCGGAAAGGATCTCGTCGAGCACTTCAAGCTTCCTCGCCCGGCGCTGCTCCGGGCTGAGTTCGTGGGCCGCGAGTTGCTCGGACAGCGGCACCAGCAGGCTGGTGGACGCCATCGTGGCGTGGCCGCCGATCCGGCCCGCGTGTTTGCCGTCGTCCATCGGCGCGGCCGGGTTGGACCTTTCACCCGGCCGCGAATCCGGGCCCCGGAGCGCCTTCGCCGGGAGCGCGCGAACACCCGCGGCGGATTCCGGTTTTTCGTGGAAAACCATCGCTGCCCCGACAAGGGCCAGCAGTGTGAGAAGGGTGAGAAAGGGCGCTTGGGATCGCTTCACGAAGCGAAATAATAAACGGGCACCCGTCCCTCACAAGCCGCGAATTCCGGCGTGGTCCCCGGGAAGCCTCCATGATGTAGGAACCGTAAGGGTCGCGCCAGGGCTTTGATCTTGTGATCGGCAGCCCGTGTGTGATCGTTTGCAGCTACTATGCGTGCTTGCTCAATTTCCTCTTGCCGCTTTCGTCCCGCAGGTCTCCCTGAAGCATTCCTTTCCCGTCGCGAATGGATCAAACGCTTTTCGGTAGGCAGCGCGGTGGCGCTGGTCGGTGGTTTCAAAGGAACCGTTCTGGCCGATATCGCACCAGGGACGAGCGCGGCGAATATCTTGGAGTTCGACATCGCCACGTTGCCGACGCTGCAGAGCCTCTACGGCTCGATGCGCTTCAACCTGTTCGGGACGAACGTGACCAACGGGATCATCACGGTCACGCGCGGGCCTGAAGACGTGTTTTACGCCGTGAGTGCCTACTGCACCCACGCAGGATGCATCGTGGAACCCTACGACAACAGCTCCGACAAGCAAAGCATGGTCTGCAATTGCCACGGTTCGGTCTATGATATCGAGGGGCGTGTGATCGAGGGGGTGATTGTCGGTCAGGACAACCTTCCGGGCTACAATACATCGTTCAGCGGTAACGTTCTCCGGGTGGAAATTCCCAACCTGAATTTCAAGGTGAACTCCATCACCCTGCAAGCCGTCAACGGTTCCATCACCCGCTACCGCCTGACTTTTCCGACGAAGGTGGGGGCCCGTTACAGGGTCCGATACACGGCGGATCTCGCGACGCCGCCGGTGGTCCATCCCTTTTTCACCTCGGCCAATGGAACAACAAGCGTGACGATGGTCACCCAGACCTCCCCGGCACCGAACCCCCGGTCGGTCTACGTGGATGCGGCCGGGACCCGCGGCTTCTACGTGATCGAGATGGTGGTCGACGAATATGTCGCCTGATCAGAAGGGGGCTCGCTCCACCGCCAGCCGTACGAATTGCTTCACGGCATCCTGACCCTCCAGCACGCGGGTCACGCTGACCCGTTTCACGCTGCCGCCGACCGCGGTCTCGCCGGTGACCAGGCCGCCGTTTTGGCCGGTGGCACCCGCACCGCCGGTGCTGTGGGCGATGGTCGTCCAAGTCGCGAGATCCGAGCTGATCTCAAGCCGGTAGGTGAGATCCGTGGCTGTGGTATCCCGCAGGAAGCTGGCCGTCAGCTCCCGGCTCGTGCCATTGAGCGGTGAAACCATGGCTTCCATGCCGGATTGGGGATCGCGGACGAGCGGGCTGGACCCGCGGGCGTATTCCAAAAGAAGGCCGGTGCTGTCTCCATCGGAATCGCCGTCGGGATCGACCCACTGGCCGGTGAGATTTCCGGGAAAGTAAGCCGCGAGCCAACTTTCGAAAGGCGACGCCTGCACGAGCGTCAGCGTCGGGCGCCTGGCCACGATCCCGTCCTCCCGGCTGCCAAGGGTTTTAGTCGTGGCGAGCGCCGGAGTGTCGGACGAAGTGAGCAGCCATCCGTGATTCGATCCGGCACCCGCCAGCCAATCGTGCACATCCCGGGTCAGCTGCGGACCAAACAAGCTGCGGAAGCCGGTTTGCGAGTTGATGCCGATGGCAGCGGAAACCACGGGGGAAAAATCCGCGCCCTCGTTTTCCCAAAGAATGGGTGCCGTCGCTGAGTAGAAACGGTGGAGCCACGTGGCATCCCCCTCGAGGGCCGCAGCGCCTGCGGCCGGACTGAAAGAAGGGCCCTCCCCCCACGAGGCGAGCACCCGGTGCAGCAGCGTGTTGCGCTGGGAAGCGCTGCCGGTTTCCGACGCGGTGACATGCATTTGCAGCATCGCGGAACTGAAGCGCGATCCCGCAGGCACGCCGGACAAATCGAATTGGAGGAGCGCGCGCCGTACCTCGCTGTTGGCGGACGTACCGACGAACAGGGGGCCCTTTCCGTTGCTGAGCGGCTCGCCGAGGGTGCCAGATTCCGAGAACATCGAGTTGTCCTTCACCGCGGTCAGGGTGATCGGCACGGGGTTAACCGGCGCGGCCACCAGCTTATAGATGCCGCCATTCGGCAGGCCGTTCTCGGTGGCGAGCACGCCGCCACTGCTCTTGGTGCCCACGTAGAGTTCGCCGGCACCGTCGCGGCCCAGGCACAGGACGCGGGTGGAGAGCGGATTCCCGCCGACGAGGGGGAGCGCCGCGGTCAGGGTGAAGACGCCGCTTCCGGGCGCGGTTTCCTCAAGGCCCATCAGGCGCCCGCTGGCCGATCCGCCGGTGCTTCCGTAGTCGCCGAAGACATACTTGCCCTGCAAGGCCGGGATCGCCGCGCCGCGGTAGACGTGTCCGCCGGTGATCGAGAGCCCGAGCAGCGGCAACGTCGTGCCGGTGATGTCCGGGTGGCCGTACTGGGCGATCGGTTCGATCAGCGCGACGGTGGGAGCAGTCATCGTGGACGAGAAGGCCGGCCTCTCCGACCCCTCCATGTATCGCCAGCCGTAGTTGCCGCCGCTGACGATCAGGTTCACTTCCTCGATGCGTCCTTGGCCGACGTCCGCACCATAGAGCCGTGGAGGATTGACCCCCCCGTCGAAGCTCAGCCCCCAGGGGTTGCGGATGCCATAGGCGTAAATTTCCTCCTTCACCCCGCCGCCCGCGCCGACAAACGGATTGTCGCCCGGGATGCCGTAGCTGCGGCCGCCCGGACCATCGGGGTCCAGCGGGTTGATCCGGAGGATCTTGCCGAGAAAGACGGTTTTGTCCTGGCCGTTGCCGAGGGCGCCCGTGGGCCGGGGGGTGGAGTTTGAGCCGCCGGTATGGCCCACGTTGTTGTCATCCGCGCTGCCGCCGTCCCCGCTGCCGATGTAAAGCAGGTTATTGGAATCGAACACCATCGCGCCGCCGTTGTGATTGCTCTGCGGCTGCGGGAACAACAGCAGGCGACGTTCGCTCCCCGGATCGGCCACGTCGGGATCGCTGGCGGACACCTGGAATTCCGCGACGACCGTTACACAGTTCGGCGTCCATGACCCGCCGTCGTGCGGCCCCGGGTCCTGGCCGGCGACATAGGTCTTGTTGTAATTCACATAAAACTTCCGGTAGCCAGACGACTGAGGATCGGCAAATCCAGGGTGAAACGCTAAGCTGAGCAGGCCGCGCTCCGAATAACTCGTCGTGACGGGGATGACTTTCCGGTGGCCCGGCACCGCCGTCGTGGCCGAGATGTCCATGAACGGCGTGGGGACCAGCATGTCGCCCTTGATAACGCGGATCTGCCCGGCCTGATCGGAGACGAACAAGCGGCCGCTGCCATCGGGCGGGGCAACGATGCAGGTCGGGGAGTTCAGCTGTTGGAGCACCAACGGCTTCAGGTAGAGCGAGGGGAACGCCCCGCGAACGCCGCTGCTCGTGACGAGGCAAAGCAGGAGCGGTAGAAGTGATTTCACGGGCGCGCTTCGCATGGCTAGACGGTAAGGGATGCCATCATTAAGCATGCCCGGCAACGTAAAAAGGCAGTTCTGGCGGCAGCGCTCCTACCTTGGGGAGAGTGCCGTGCATCATCCGGAACAACTGCAGTTTGGGACCATGGGATGAAATGAAAGGAAACCGAATTCCGGAGCCTCAACTATCTCATCGATCCTGCCTATCCATCTCGGTCCCTTTCCGCTTACGGTCCCCAGTTGCTTCCTAGTGGAGGAACCCTGGCACGAAAAAGCCGGGGAGGTTTCCCTCCCCGGCTTGGAATATTTGGTTCGAACCGATGCGGATCAATCTTCCGACGGGCTCCACTCCTCGGTGGAGAGCGATGCCAGATTGAAGGCCTGTTCGAGGCCGACCATTTCGGAGGACGGACGCAAGCTTTCGAAGCTGGCGCTTTCCTTCTTCAGGTCCGCTTCGTTGTAGTTCACGGCCTTGATCGAGAGACCGATGCGGCGCTCGACCTTGTCGACCTTGATCACGCGGGCTTCGACTTCGTCGCCGACCTTGATCACGTCCTTGACCTTCTCCACGTGGTCCTCGCTGAGCTGCGAGATGTGGATCAGGCCGTCGATGTCGCCATCGAGGCTGATGAAGGCGCCGAACGAGGCGATCTTCGCGACGGTGCCCTTGACCAGGTCACCGACCTTGAAGCGCTCGTCGATGTGGCTCCATGGATCGTCCTCAAGCTGCTTGAGACCGAGCGACACGCGCTGGTTCGGCTTGTCGATGGAGAGCACGATCGCTTCCACTTCGTCGTTCTTCTTGAGAACTTCGGAGGGGTGATTGATCTTGCGGGTCCAGGACATGTCCGAGACGTGGACCATGCCGTCGATGCCTTCTTCCAGTTCGACGAAGGCGCCGTAAGCGGTGAGGTTGCGGACGGGGCCCTTGATGGTGGCACCGATCGGGTAGCGGCTCTCGATTTCGTCCCATGGATTCGGCTCGAGCTGGCGGACACCGAGGGAGATCTTCTGCTCCTCGATGCTGATGCCGAGCACGACGGCCTCGATGACCTGGTCGAGTTCGAGCACGTCGCTCGGGCGGGTGATCCGCTTGACCCAGGAAAGCTCGGACACGTGGACCAGGCCTTCGACGCCGCGTTCGAGTTCGATGAACGCGCCGTAGGGCAGGAGCTTGGTGACCTTGCCCTTGACGTTGGAGCCGATCGCGAACTTGCGCTCGATGTCTTCCCAAGGGTTGTCGGACATCTGCTTCAGGCCGAGGGAGACGCGCTCCTTCTCGCGGTCGACGTCGAGGATGACGACGTCCACCGGCTGGCCGATGATGAGCATTTCCGAAGGGTGGTTGATCCGGCCCCACGACATGTCGGTGATGTGGAGCAGGCCGTCCATGCCCTGCAAGTCGACGAACGCACCGAAGTCGGTGATGTTCTTGACCGCGCCGGTGACCTTGTCGCCGACCTTGACGCTCTGGAGGAAGTGCTGACGAAGCTCCGCGCGCTCGGCTTCGATGACTTCGCGGCGGGAAAGGACGATGTTCTTGCGCTCGTCGTTGACCTTGACGATTTTGAATTCGTAGACGTTGCCGACGTATTCGTTGAGATCTTTCGGTGGAATGATGTCCACTTGCGAACCGGGAAGGAAGGCTTCGACGCCGACGTTGACGGTGAGGCCGCCTTTGACGACTGCCTTGACCTTGCCG
>JAYTLR010000057.1:0-12270 GCA_043729195.1 Akkermansia sp. | reverse complement strand
CGCGCCCAACTGCTGGCCCCGTGCCCGTGGGACGAGGCCTGCGACCGCCTGCGCCTGATTTACGCGAGATGTTAGACCTCAACTTTGGACACCGTTCTTGTGGCCAAGGATGAGTCCGCCTACTCGCCGGCGTTGCGGAAGCTGGAACGCGCCGTCCGCGACGACGGAGGCTAATGACTTGAGGTCGAGGGTATTAAATTCAGAATTCAAGGACCCCCGAGCGGACTGACCCCCGAGCCGCGTGCCCGTGGGGCGAGGCCTGCGAGCGCCTGCGCCTGATTTATGCGAGATGTTAGCTCTCAACTTTGGACACCGTTCCGTACTCCCATTCAGACCCGACCCCATTCACGAGGACTTTATTGAGGAATTTGAGAGATAAACGCCCGGAAATCGTTGACCATTTTGGGATATTTCTCGTCGTCAACTACAACACCGACAATTGCGACACCTCTTCGATTCTTGCTGGATCGACCGAGCGGATCGAGAGCGACCGAGTCGCGAATCAATTTCAGTTCAACGAATGCTCTTCGAATACTCCTTTCAAACACACGATTCTGGGGAGTCTTATCTAGTGATCGCAAAACCCAATAATTAAATGCGTCTGATGAAAGATCCCTTTCTAAGGTTTCTTTATCTGGATCTTCAGTAAGCGCAATAAGCCTTTCAGCGTAATTCCACGCCCTTTGGTTACCCCCCTTGTAGAATCGGTATGAATCATCTTCCCCAGCGAAGGAAACCATCTGAACTAATGCGAATACGCCAATTAATAAAGTCTTCATAATCTGAAAATCATTCCCCCCGGGCTTGCTTCAAGCGTCGCGCCATGTCCTCTGTTGCTTCAACAATCACATCGCGATAGTATTCAGCAGCGAGTTCAGGATTTTCCATAACGCTTACCCCAACATTAAGATTCTCGCCAGTAGCAAGTGCCTTAACCCAAGCAAATTCCCCCTCGCTATTTTTCTCGCAAACTTCAAATTCAATATTCATAAGTATTTCGTATATAAATACTCCTGTAGCCACTTCCTGAATTATCATTACTACCTGCCCACCTTTATCGACAGTGTCCTGCCCCTTTTCGGCCGCATCCTTGGCGGCATTCATTCCTCGTTCTATCTCTTGCTTAAGTGTCGATTTCCTTTTTTCTTTTTGCTCAATAATGTCTTTAATGGTATCATTCTCTTTTTGATCGTCTGATCTCCTGTCCAAATTTTTGGCATCGCTTTCCGCTTCTCCACTCACATAGTTGAAAATTGTGGATGCTGGATCCGTTGCTTCGTAGGTGCTTCCAGTTGCGGTTCTTGTGACCAAACTAAACTTTAAATTTTTGAAGCGGCCTAGGTCATCATCGCACTTGCAAGGATAATCGGTAAGTCCCAATTTGTCCCATCCCATAAAACGATTTCTAATAAACCCATACAAATTCAACCCGCCCCGTTCTCCGATGGGATCCCTACTTGGCCACCGTCCCGTCACAGGATCATAAAACCTGTAACCGTAGTAGCAGAGCCCCGTCTCAAAGTCCAATGGCTTAGTGCTGAAGCGATAATTGAATAGACTCGTGCTACCCGAATTTACCACGGTGTTCCCGAAAGGATCATATTCGAAGTGGGCGATGGTGTCGCCGTTCGCGTTGAGGTATTCGCTGACGTTGCCGTTGCCGTCGAAGGCTGGATAGTAGTAGGTGCCGCCAGTTTTCTCCGCGAGCAGCCCGCCGACGCCGCCGGCTCCTTGCATCGAGCCGCTGAGGTCGAGGCCCCAGGTGCGGATCTCCGAGAGGGTGGTGCCGGTGTATTCGGCGATGCAGTTCCAGCCGTCGTAGCGGTAGTGCGTGGTGACGCCGCCGGTGATCTTGGCGATGCGGCGGGACAGGGCGTCGTAGCGGTAGCTGGTGGTGACACCGTTGACGGTGACGCTGGTCAGCCGGTTTTCCGCATCCCAGACGAGGGTGCTGAGGGAATTGTGGGCGGGCAGCGGGTAGGAGGTGGCGTTCCCGTCGTCATCGTGCACGGGTTCGAGGGTGGTACCGGATTTGGTGACGCCCGCGTATTGGTTGAGGGTGTTCCCCCCGGGAAGGGACGGGGTGCCGCTGGTCACGAGGCCAAAGTATTCAGTGAGGGTGCCCAGATTGTTGTCCGGAGTGTCGGTGCGCGACAGCTTGCGGTTCCCGATGGAATCATACTGGAAATAGCGGTCGGCATCGGCGCTGGGTTCCGTCTCGGGAGCATCCGCAGATTCGAGTTGGCCAAGGCTGTCGTAGAGCCAAATCGTCCCTCCAGGATTTCCCGCCACGCCCACGCCAAGGTTGAAGCTCGTGGTGAGGCCGGTGCGCTGCCCGATGGCGTTCACAGTGTAAGTGTAAATAGAGCGGGCGGTTCCGCCAGCCGTATTTGCAATGACCGCCAGGGCGTCACGACGGGCCTCGTAAGTGCGGACGGTCTCAAGAACGGGACTGCCGGCCTTCGTAAGTGTGTAAGGCATGTAGTCCTGCTTGCTACCGGTGGTGGAGCCGATGCGGGGATCGGCGGCGGTGGTCTGGTTATACTGGTAGCCATAGGTGAAGTTGTTGGTGGCATCGACCACGGTGGACAGGCGGCCAGCGGTATCGAAGGTGTAGTCAACGCGGTTTTCGATAGCGTTCGAGGGGTCCTTGAGCTGCCAGCCATTGGAGCGGCCTAGGGTGTCGAGCGAGCGGTCGAGGGTGCGGGCCTGGTCACCGACGTCGAGAAAGTTGCCGTTCTGATTGAGGTCGTAGCGGACGATCTCGGTATCGAGGGCGAAGTTCGCGTCGTAGGTATATTCGATTTGCGACTGAGCGGCCTGGGTGATGATGCGGGTCTGGCCGAGACGGTTGTAGGTGGTGGTGACGTCCGGAGTGCCGGCGGGGTAGTCGGTGTTTGTCAGGCGTCCGGCGGTGTAGGAGTAGATGGTGGTGCCGCCACGGGCCCAGGTGCGTTTCCAGAGCCGGCCCGCGTTCGTGTATTCATATTCCGCGCCCTTGGTGGCGGCGTCTTTCTTGGAGGTGAGGTAACCGGTGACGGGCGAGTAATTCCAGGTGGTGACGGAAGATCCCGCCGGTGGGTCGGCGGTCGTCTGGCTCAGCACGGGGGCGGTGCGCCAGGTGTGAAGTTCCTTCCTGCGGTGGGCATAGTCGTAGGTTAGAAAGGTAGGATAGCTCTGGGTGCCCCAGGTGGCTTTGACCTGATTGTGGGGATAGTAGGAGGTGTGGGCGACCGTATTATCCGGGAGGGTCATGGTGATGCGGCGGCCACGGGAGTCGTAGGTGAAGCTGGTGACGCGGCCACCGGGATCGGTGACGGTTCTGACGGCGTCGCAGGTGGTGGAAACGTAGGCGGTCGTGGTGGTGCCGGTTCGGGAATCGATGGTGGTGGAAGGACGCTTGAGCGCATCGTAAGTGTAGTCCACCCGGGCGACAAGGGTTCCGGGACTGCCGGCCGAGTAATGCTCTACGGCGGCGGGGAGGACGTCGGCATTGATGGTGGAGACGGATTTGGTGCCATCTGGCGCAGTGGAGGTCTGGCTCCAGGTCGTCTTGTTGATGACATGGGTCGCGGGATTGGCGACGCCGGGAGTGATGGTCCAGGAGCGGAGGCCGTCGTGGGTCTGGTGGGAGGTAGAAACCGTGGTGGCGGTAGCGCTGTTGTGGCCCGCGTAGACCTTGGTGGTGGTGGTCATCACGTTGTAACCCGCGTAGGTGCCCGGAGTGGACTCGGTGACGGTGATCTGGTCCATACCGTTGTAGTCAATGACGCTGTCTCCATTGACATCCAGGGCGGTGGTGGTCCGTTCACCGCGCGAATTGTAGGCGAACAGGGTTCGGACATTATCGGGATCGGTGATGCTTACGAGCTGGCCGAGCAAATTGTAGGCGTGAGTGGTGGTGGCACCGCCACGGGTGACCTCGACGGTGCGTCCCGCCAGGTCGGTGGTCGTCGTCGTCGATTCAAAGCCCGGATAGGAGGCCACGGTGACGAACCCTGAATTGCCCGGGTTATAATTGTAAGTAACGGCAGGCTGAAGCGCGCCAGTGGTAGTCGCAGTCCGCCCGTCAAGATAGGCGTCGGTGGTTTGCGTGAAGCCTCCGGGAACGGTGGTGAGGGTGCGCGCTGAGAGGCCTGCGGCAGGCTGGTACGTTGTGGCTGTGGTGGTGGCAACCAAGGCCCCGTCGGCGAGGGACGAAGGATCGGGCGAGGATGAGGTGCTGGTGGTTCCCGCAAGGTTGCGGGAATTGCTGGCGATCTTGTTCGAGGTCACCGGGCTGCCTGCGCCGACATATCGATGGGTATCGGTGGCCAGGCCTGCATAGACGGTGTGCGTGGTGACTCCGCTCCGGGTGGAGGTCACGCGACGCTTCAGGTCGTCGTAAGTGTAGGTGGTCGTGATGCCGTAGCGATCAGTCTGGGTCCCGACCCCGCAACAGTTGTAGGTAACGCTGGTGGTCCAAGCTGCGCCACCCGCGTTGGAAGGAAAGAATTGGGTCTGCGTGATCCGGCCGTAGACATCGATGCCGGTGGCAAACCATTCATCGAGCATGGACCCCGCAGCCGGACCCACGGCGATGGTTTCGGATTTGTAAACGCGCCCCTTCCGGTTGGTTTCCGTGATGGTGGAGGTGCCGTTAATCACAGCCGAACTGTTGGCGTTGGGGGCACCTCGGCCAATCGTGGTCCTGCGGGCGATGACGGGCCCGTTTCCGCCGGCTTGGATAGGTACATAGTTGTAGGTGGTGATCGTCCCATCGGGATGGATGACTCGTTCGGGTTTCCCTCCCACTCCCAGCCCCGCAGCCGGATCCTTGTAGGTGGTTACGCTGGTGGTGAAAGCGGTAGCGCCCGAATAGACTTTGACGGTTTTCGAGAGCGGCGTATAGACCGTTTCGGACGCCGCGACAAACATGGATCCGATCTGAGTAAAATGACTAAGCACTGCGGTTGCCGCAGTCCATGTGGTTACTTCTCTCCCGATTAAGGATACGCCGTCTTTGAAAGGCGTATCGGTCCAGCGGGAGTAGGTTCCGTTGAAGGGATCGTAGGATTGGTAGTAGCTCTCATAGTAGCCATCGTAGCGGGTGAAGCCGCCCAGCAGACCCGCACCTTCCCCCGTAATGCCGTACAACCAGTAAGTCCTGAGGTCCGCACCGGTCGGGTCCACCGCTTCCTGAACAAGCTCCCAGCGGTGGAAAAGTCGGGAATAGGTCAACTTCCGGTCGGAGGTCATCAGGTAGTTCGCGCTGTTGACGGGATCGCGTTCCCAGGTCTTCACGCGTTCCTCGCGGGTGGTGGGGTCGACAAGGGTTTTGGTGTTCTCGACCTTCCGCAGACCGTTGCCGTCGGTGAAGGTCCAGACTTCCGTTCCTGCGACCGGAGTCGTGCGGGTCCATTCCATGACCCGGGTCGAGCCAGCGAAGGTGGTCGAGACCCGCAGGCTGTTGGCGGTCGGGCTCTCCACGGTGATGGTTCGGAACGCCGAAGTGGAAGGATTGGCGGGGTCGGAAGAAACCGTAATGATGTAGCCGTTGGGATCGGTGACGGTTGCTGCGCTAGCGATGGTCGCCGTCATGCTGTCGGTGGCGACCGAAGTCATCCCGATGGTGTCGAAGGTGGCGGTGATCTCAGGGGCGGCCACCAGCTTCAAGGCGGCGCGACCAGGATTAGGAAGCGTATCGAAATGCGCCTCAATAAAGGCTTCCTGGTCGCCGAAATTCGAAACGCCTACCGGGATCGTAAACTTAACGGAACTGACCGAGCCGCTCGGATCTGCGGTAACCATACAAACCTCGTGGCATCCGCTCTCGCAGTCACCCTTGGTGACCCGGAACCTCGCGCAGGGAATGGCGTCCGCCGGGACGGTCGAGTCGGAGTTTTTCTTCACGTAGTAGCGGATGTCCAAGGGGAGGGTCCACTCGCGCTCCTGGAGCTCCATGGTGAGGCCGGGAAAGTCCTGAATCTTTCCTGCCTGGTCAGTGACGCGGGCGACGATGCCGATGTCGGTGCAGCACTCGCCGGTTCCGATGAACGTCACCGCGAGGGTCAGTTTGATCCTGCCTTCCGCGTCGGGAACGACCTTGAGATCCTCGCCATCGCCGGGCTTGGTCAGTTTCCTGGCATTCTGGTTCCCGCTGATCGAGAGGGTCGCTTGCGCCCAGTCGTAGCAGGCGCAGTGGTCACAGGGCACCGGCGGGTTGTCGGGGCTTGGTTCGGTTACTAGTGCCCGGGCCGCCGGCGAGACCAGGAAAAGGCAGACCAGCAGGTTGCGAAGAAGTCGTTTCATGAAGGAGTATGGCGGCTAAGTTCGGGAGGAAGTGGTGTCAGCGGGATTGCACGGCGTGGCGGATCGCGGTCGCGACGCGGTCATCGCCGGGATCGAGTGCGGCAAGGGCGGCAAGGGCGGCAAGGTCGCCGGGGTCTCCGATCCTGCCGAGGGCGTTCGCGGCGGCCATGCGGACCAAGGCGTGTTCGGAGGGATCGTTCAGCAGCGCTAGCAGAGGCTGGCGGAGGGCCGACAAACGGCGCTCGCCGACGATGCGCGCGGCGGTGAGCCTTGCCGGGAGATTGGCAGGGCTGGCTTTCTCAGAGAGCAACGGGCCGAGGAGCGGGGCGATCTCGGCATCGGAAACACCAAAGCGGCCGGACTCCGGGGTGGCCGGGCCGGTTGCGCTGTCCGGACTCGCGGCCACGGGCGCGGTGCCGAGCAGATGCAGGGACAAGAGCGCCGAGACCGAGACGGCGGGATCGAGCGAAACGAGATCGCGCAGGCTTCCGGCGATGGATTGCCTCAAAACGGGTTGATTCCCGGCCCGCTGCCATGCCTGCCGCAGATGCTGGAGGGCGTAGTCCCTCGAAACCTCGTCGCGGGTGGGATCCCGGGCGATGACGGCGAGGGCATCGGCAAAGCGCAGGAGGACGGCGGGATGGCCCTGCAGAACGGAAGAGATCTCGTGGAGATAGGACGAGTGGAGCGAAGAGCTAACCCCATCGGGCCGCTGGACCACGAGGGCTTCAAGCAGCGCGTCCAGCTCGATCCGACCGAGATCCGCCGGGAGTTTGCGGACGAGATCGAGGCGCTGCTCCCAAGGGATGGCGGAGGACGTGTTCAGTGCTTCTGCAACCGACTGCCGGAGCACCCCTGCGGCAGGCTGCGGCACGACGACGTCCGAGGACGGTGAAAGGACAGGAGATGCCGAAGGCACGGCAGGGCGACGGCTTACATGCCACCATGAGCCTGCGCCCGCCAGCAGGGCGATGGTTGCAACAGGAAGGGCGAAGCGGCGCGTCATAGGATGGCAGAGGGAAACGGTGAATTACGGGCGGGGGCAGTTCAGGGGGCGGAAGGTGCTGGCGCGGGCTCAGCGGCATCGGGGGCAGGGCTGCTGTCGGACGGTGCTCCGGTGCCGGCATCCGCCGGTTCATCGTGGAAGGGCCGGAACCAGTGACAAACGTAAGCGACGCCGTGACCCGGGGCCTTGTAAATCAGGAGCCGGGCTTCGCCGTTTTCATCGAAGTCGCGGGCGGTGAGCTCGTACCAGGTGTCGCCGTTGGCGAAGACCGCGTCGGTCACGTAGAGCTGGAGCCAGACGGACAAGTTCTCGGGAATCAGGCCATTGAAGACATAGCGGACCTCGACGACCCGAGTGCCATCTGGAAGCACTTCGATCACCCGATGATTGCCGGTCGCGGAGGCCGGGACGACGTGAAAGGCATTGACGGTGGTCGATGCCACCACCGGGCCATTTTCCCAAAGGCGGGCTAGAACCCGCGGAGTTCCCGACATGCTTCGCGGGTAGCTAGCGACGAGCCTGCGGGAGTCGGGCGGGCGGCGCTCGGATTCGACCAGGGTCAAGGGCGAATCGGCCTCGACCACGAGCAAATGCGGCACCCCGGGGAGGTTCCACGCACGAGCCGTGCCCGCTGACACGGAGAGCTGCGGTCCGAAGCCGGCGGTGACGACTTCCACCGCGACGCTGGCCTCGATCTGTTCGCCGTCCACGCTTGCCGTGGCGGCGAGCATGGTGATACCCGGCTTGTCGAAGGTGACCATGCGCGGTTCGGCCACCGTGGCAACGCCGAGAGGCTCGCCATTGATCGTGACCGATGAGGCGGTCGTTTCGCGCGGATTTCCCGTTGGAACCGCGGTCAGTTTCAGGGAATCCCCGAGACGAACCCGAATCTTGTCCGGCGAATCGAAAAGATTGGTGGCGACCCAGCGCATCACCCGCTCTTCCCGCAACGCGCCATTCTCAAACGAAATGGCGAACTTCGTTTCGTGCGAGGCACCGAGGGGGATGTTCGCGAACCACCGGTTGGCGAGTCCCGGCTGGACTTCGATGGCTCCGCTTTCGCCGAGAATCGCTGTGCTTCCGGGAAGCCGGGAGGTGCCTTCGATGAACGCCGGGGAAACCGCGGACTCGCCCGGGCTGTGACTCACGCCGGCATTGCGGCGGATGAGGGCGTCGATCCAGTCGGGGTTGCCGTTCCGGTCCAGATCCTCGCCTTCGTGATGATAGACGGCGAGGGACGAAATCTGCAGCGAGACCCCGGAACGCACATTGCGATTGATGAGCGTGACGGTGTGTTCGCCGGGGCTGAGCCAGGCCGTGAGCCACCGCAAGCGCGACCCGGCGGCCGTCACCTCACCCCGGCCCAGTTCCACTTGGTCCACGCTGGTGGACACGGGAATCGGCGGGACATAGGTGGAAGCCGAACGGGCAAGGGCTTCCAGTTCGATCAGGTGAATGCCGGCCTTCGCGACGGTGAACGTGAACTCAAGCGCACCGCGCCTGCTGATTGAGCCAAGCGCCCCGTCGGGCCGGACCACCCAATCGCCCGAGGTCGCCCGGTGGGTTTCCAAGCGGATATCGGCAAGTTTCTTCGGAGGCGACAGATCATCCAGAAGAGGGTCGGTGCCGTAGAGACGGAGTTCGTCCCCATCGCCCACCCCGTCGCCGTCGCTGTCGGCGAGGTCCGCCCGGGTCCCGAGTTCGTATTCCTCGCGGTTGCTCAGCCCGTCACCGTCGAAATCCCCGTCGCCGGAACCGCCGTCGATCGGCAATCCGTTTGCCCGTTCCCAGTCGTCCGGCAGGTCGTCGTCGTCGATGTCGTTGGGGTCGCCGGCGAAGGCGACCAGCGATTCGCCGCCGATCAACTCGAAGGTGTCGCTACCGGGAACCTTCCAGCCCACCGAGAGGTGGCTCGCGCGGTTCAGCGCGTGATGCTGGTGAATGACTTCGACGAAGTAGCGCTTGCCTTGCTCGAGGAAGACCGGCGCGGAAACCCGGCCATCCTGCACGTCCCATTGGCGGAAGTTGCAGCCATAGTCGAGCCGCGCGATCTCCTCGCGCCCGTATTTCGCGTCGCTTGGGCTGAGCAGCAGCTCGCAGCCGTTAAAGCCGCTGATCGTGAACACATACTGGCCCGAAACCGGAGGCACCAGCAGTGCCCGCAGGCGGTTGCCATGGCGGATGCCTTCTCCCTGCGGAAGTTCGAGGCTTTCGAGCCAAGCCTTCCGGGTCGGCACGAGCGGGAACCGTGGGTCGGACTTGAAGCCGGGCATTTTTCCCTGCGCGTCCGCCCAGTGTTCCTGCAAGACCAAACCAGGAGCGCCATGGACGTCGGCCTTCATCGGGTCGAGTCCTGCCTGGAACTCGCGGAAGTTCTCCAAGCTGTCTCCGTCGGGGTCGCCCCAGGCCCCGTCGCGGCCGGACGGACTCTCCGGATCCAGCCCGTGCTGGCGCTCCCAACCATCGGGAAGATCGTCGTCGTCGAGGTCGCTCGGGTCCGGGCGGTAGGGTGCGAGAAATTCCCCGCCGATGATCGACCGCGGCACGCCGGGCCGTTCCCAGGCCACGCTGGAATGGTCCTTCTCCCCGGGCCGCGCTTCGTCGGTCTCACCCCGTTTGTAGAGCACCTCGACGTAGTAGCGCTCGCCTTTCTCCAATTCGACTGGGTCGCTTTCCTGAACCGGGCTGGTCCAGAACTGCCGCCACTTCGTTCCGTGGTCGACCTTGGCAATCACGCGCTTGGTGAACTTGTCCTCCGACTCCGCAAGATAGAGCGTGCAAGAGTTGTTGCCCGAGATCGAAAAGCGATAGAGCCCTTCCTCCGGAGCCGTGATGTAACCGCGCAACCGCACGCCGTAATTGGTGCCCTCGTCGCTGAAGTCCATGCTGTCGACCAGCGTCGCGTGGTTCGGTTTGGCTGGAAAGCGCGGGTCACCCGCCAGGTCGGCGACGCGGTGTCCCGGGACGTCGGTCCAGCTCTCGCCGCTGAGCATGGCCACTGAATCGGGAACGTCTTTTACCAGCGGGTTGGTCCCAGCCTTCATTTCCTCCCAGTTCGACAAGCCGTCGCGGTCGGGATCGCCGACGGACGTTTTCTGGATAGGTTCGACACCTTCCTCGGCCAGCCCCGCCGACTTCTGCCACGCGTCCGGCAAGCCGTCGTCGCCGAAGTCGTCCGCAGCGGGCTTCCAGGCGACCAGATGCTTCGCGCCAATCACCTCGGGCAAGGTCCGCCCGGGCAGCACCCAGGCGACGGCGCAATGGTCCAGCGCCGTGTCCTGCTTGTGTAGAACTTCCACGTAATACTTCCTGCCCGCTTCCATTACCAATGTCGCGGTTTGGCCGGCGGGCAGCGGTTTGTCGCCCCCGGCAGCGCGCCGCTCCCATTGTCCTTGCGGGTTCCCTTCCGCCCGCGCGATCAGTCGCTTGCCCTGCCATGCCTCGCCTTCCCCGAGCCACAACTCGGCATTGTCGTCCGCGATGAGCATGAGCGTGTATTCGCCGCTGGCCGGTGCCTCGATCCAGCCGCGCAGCCGCGACCCATGGTCGCTGCCATTCCCGGCCGGGATTTCCAGGTTTCCGAGATAACGGATCTCGGCCGGCGACGTCGGGAAGGCGGCAGCCCGCTTCAGGTCGAAGACATATTTTCCGGGGATTCCGCGCCATAACTCCCAGCGCACCAGACCGGCCCGCCCTTCGGTGTCGGCCGCCAGCGGATTGGTGCCCGCGGATTGCTCCTGCCAGTTGAGCAGGCCATCGCCGTCGGGATCGCCCCAAGGTCCTTGCGGTCCTTCGCCGGAGGGCGAGTCGAGGTTCCACTTGCGTTTCCACGAATCCGTCAATCCGTCCCCATCGCTGTCGTCCGGCTTGGCGGCGCGTAGCGACAAGGCCGACGAGGGTAAAGGTGCCAGCGGGACTTTGACCAACTCGCGGCCGGTAACAGGATCTTGCTCCTGTGAGTGCCAGCTCAACGTCACCGCGCGGCTGCCCATCGTGTAGAACTCGAAGTTCACCGGAACACCGGCTTCCAGCGCGATCCGCCCCGAGCGCTTGTTGGGATTGTCGGTCCGCTGCGCCAGCTTCCAGCCACCATTCGACGGGGCCTGCAGCCACAACTCCGCCTCGTCCGGCGACGCGAACTTGGTCTCGCGCGTCCCGTCGATCAGGAATGCGTAGTGGCATGTCTCCGGCGGCGTGAACACTCCCCGGACGCGGACCATAGTTGAGTTTTCCCGGGCTGGAATCGACAACTGCTCAAGTGAGAGAGCCTTCCCGGGCTGACCGGGGTCTTTCGCCCGCCATTGTTCGAAGGACCGCTTCGCGGACTCTCCGGCCGGGGACTCGTGGGGCCAAAGCTCGGCAATCATCCCGCCCTGGCCATCGGCAGCGGAGGACATGGCGGCGGTCGCACAAACAAGGGAGAGGGCGGCGCATCGGACCGGTCGGGAAAGGTTGGCGGCTGTCATGCGTCGTAGAGGTTTCGGGGATGGTGGAATCCATGCGGGTCTCCGGCTTCGGATGGTGACATGGTCCCCACCAACTTCATTCCTGAGAACAACAGCCCATGCTCTGGCCTGGAATCCCATCCTCCGTCAACATGAATTGATCCGCCGCTCGGGATTTATCTCGGATGCGCCCGCTTATGACGGAAGTGTCACAAATTGTGGACCGGAAGGAACGACCGAAGACATGGTTCCGGGCACGAACTCCGTACGTCCCTGCCGCAGAGACATGACGGCGGTCGCCTCGCCCCGGAACGGACCTGCGCCTTCGCCACCTCAGCGCGATCGGCCGCGAAAGCTCTCGAACCCACTCGTTGTGGATCCCCTGCCGACAGGCCGCAGACCCTATCAAAGCTCCGGGATCGACTTCCGCGCCGCGACCAGCACCGCGCGGGGAATCCGGACGATCCGCTCCCCCGCGCCGCAGCCCGCGTCGGAGGGAAGGTGGGGAACTACCTCGTCCGTCACGTC
>JAYTLR010000056.1:0-17172 GCA_043729195.1 Akkermansia sp. | reverse complement strand
GATCTCGCCCGTTCCTGCGGTAGAGCCTTGCAGCACGATATTTTTTTGTCCCCGGGTATCGGTCATCACCAGATTGCTGATGAACTTCAACAGGCCGGTACCGGATTGATCGAGCCTGTAGTTATCACCGCCACCGCCGCCCAGGCTGAGCACCCGGTCGGTGGTTTCCCCTGTGCCGGTATAAATCAGACCGGCACCTTGGAAACTGGCTGGAGTCCCGAGTTGGATGGTGCCGGTGGCGACGCTGGTGGGCGCGCCGAGGCTGCTGCTGGTCGAACGCACCGTGCCCAGGGCGGCGTTGGTGAAGACGCTGTTGAGCGACGACACCTTCAAGAGACCTTGGCGATCAATGATGGTCTGTCCGCTGTAGGTATTGGTGCCGGTGAGTTCCAGGGTGCTGGCGCCCATCGAATTATTGCCGAAGAACCGGATACCGACCGCTCCGCCACCGACACCGGTGGAGTTGGTCAGGTTGGTGGAAATGGTGAAAGATCCGCCTGAGGTGCCTGCGTCCACACCGAAGAAGCCACCGGCCTGCAAGCCGTTGCTGTTTACACCAGTGATGAGATTGCCGAAGATCGTGCTGGCGTCAGTGATGGTGAACTCACCCGCGCCACCGACCTTGAGGGTTAGCGAGCCACCGTTGTTCACGGTGATGTTCGACTTGGTCCATTGCAAGGGGTCCGCATTGTAGAGGGATGCGGGTTTCAGGAATGTCAGACCGCCGCCGCTGATGGTCGTGGTGCCGGTGTAGTTGTTGGTGCCGTTGACCGGCACGACGGTAGCGCCGGTCTTGATCAGTCCACCGGTGCCGGTCAGGTTGCCGTTGATGTTGAGGTTGCCCGTGATGCTGATCGTCGAGATGCCCGCGAGTGTGGTGGTTCCCGCCAACGTGGAGTTGAAGGAGTTTCCGGCTGTCAACGTCGCGTTGTTCAACGTCAGGGCGTTGCCGATGTAGGTCCGGTTCAAAGCCATTGTCGTTCCGGGATTGAATGTCACCGGGCCGGTTCCGAAGAACGTGTCGGTGTTGGCACCTTGGTCGGCGGCAAAGGTAACAGTTCCCGCATTGACGACCGTGCCGCCAGTGTAAGTGCTCCTCGAGTTATTGAGCGTGAGCTGGGCGGTGCCGGACTTGGTGAGCGAACTCGCGGAGGTATTGTCCTGGATGATCGCGGTTAACCCAAAATTGCCGGTCGTGTTGATCACCAATTCCCCGCCCGCCACCGCGGGCTGGATCTTGCCGGCCAAGTTGATGGTGCTGCCGGTCGTGGCGATTGAGCCGCCGGTCGCCAGAATGCCATTCACGCTCAGGACTTGCGCCGTGCTGCTCAGGGTCATGGTGGTGGCCACCCCGTTGAGTGTATTCACCGACGCGGTGGTCTGGGCAGTGATGTTGCCGCTGACCTTCACGTCCTTGGTGGCGTCGTCGATCCCCAGGGTGAGACCCGTGGCAACAATCGCGGACGCATTGCTATCCGTGCCATAGATCACCGCGCGGAAACGATTGTTGGTGGTGTCGTAGCGGGCGTATTCGGTGGTGCCGAAGAAGATGCCTTGATTGTTCGAGCCGATGTTGTCGAGCGGCGCGTTGGTGTTGCTGGTGAGGACGATCTGGTTCTGGCTGGCGGTGGTGTTGGTGGCCAGAGTGAAGTTGGCGGTGGCACCTGACGGCCGGGCGGCGAGTGAGGCTAAGGTCAGTGTGGAATTCAGGGCGGCGATGCCCGTCGAGGTGATGGTGGCATCGCCCGCGCTCAAGGTAAGCGCACCCATTCCCTGGGTGCTGCCAGCGGCTTCAGCCACGTTGAAGGTGCCGGTGCCGGTGAAGGTGAGCGCGGTGCCCGTCGTGCCATTCAAGCTGCCGATGGTTCCGTTGCCGATGGTGAGCGTGCCGCGATTGATCGTGGTCGTGCCGGTGTAGAGGTTGGCACCGGTGAGGATCTGGGTGCCCGCGCCGGTCTTGAGTAGGGTCAGACCACCGGCTCCATCGGAGATGACACCACCATAAGTCACGGAGCCGGCGAGCGGATTGACCGTGAGGGTTGTGCTGCTGCCGAATCCCGGAATGACGGTGCCGAGATCGCCCGACGCGCCGCTCAGGCCACCGAAGGTCGGGGTGGTGAAACCGGTAAAGGTGACGGTGCCCGCGCCGGTGGTCACAATCGCGCTGTTTTGGAGTGCGAGGGCATTGGTTAGTTCCAGCACGCCGGCGCTGACAGTGGTCGTGCCACTGAAGGTGTTGGCGACATTGAGTGTCGTGGTGCCGGCACCCGCTTGAGTGAAGGAACCGGTGCCGGCAATCGGCGCGGCGCTGAAGTCCGTGCCTTGCACCACCGCATCACTGCGGTTGATGGTCAGGTTGCCGTTGTTGAGGATGGCGCTGCTGGTGGAGAGCTTGCCGGTGGTGCCACCGTTGCCGAGTTGCAGGGTGCCAGCGCTGATGATCGTGCGTCCGGTGTAGGTGTTGTCTTGGTCGAGCGTCAGCGTATTGTTGCCAAGCTTGGTCAAACCAAGACTGTTGGTGCCGCTGTTGGTGTCGGCGATGACGCTGGAGAAGACCAGGTTTCCTGCGGTCGTATCCAGTCCCACGTTCGAACCGGGAGTGAAGCCGTTGCTTGGCGAGTCGGACAAACCAAGGAGGGCGAAGACATTCGCTGCGTCAAATTGCCCGGCACCTCCGATGTTGAAGGCCAGGGTGGCTCCGTCGCCGACGATGATGTTGTCTTTTGTCCAGGCGGCTGCGGCTCCGTTATTGTAGAGCGAGACCTGATTGGTGAATTGCAGGGTGCCGGCATCGACGCGGGTGTTGCCGGTGTAGATGTTGGTGCCGGAGAGGATCCAGGTGCCGGGACCGCCCTTGCTGACACCGATCGTGCCGCTGCCATCGCCGATGGCGCTGGAAATCGTGTTCAGGCCGGTGTTGGAACCGGTGAGGTTGAGCGTCTTGGTGCCAGCGGTCGAAGCGGTGATGCCGCCGGTGGTGTAGGTGGCCACCGCCGCGCTAGAATCGATCGAGGCGTTGCCGGAGATGGTTATTGGGGAAGTAAAAGTGGCGGCGACGAGGTTGGACAATGCGCCGCCCGAGCCGAAATCGAGGGTGTAGTTCGGATTGACGTTGGTGACGTTCAACTCGACGGTGCCGACGATCGTGCCCGGGCCATTCAGTGCACCGGCCGTGGTCTGTGCCTGCGAGTAACGCAGGAAGCTGCCTGCGACCACGCCGCTGCCACCACCGCCCGTTGCCAATTTCGCGAGGCTTGAATTGGCGGCATTTACGGTCAGGCGCGCGGCTGCGCCCAGGGTGATGGCGCTGGTGTTGGTGAAAGTGCTGGCGTTGCTGATCGTGGTCGTGCCGGCGAGGATGTTGGTCGCGCCGGTGTAGGTGTTGGCTCCGGAGAGCGTGATGGCACCTCCGCCTCCGCCGCTGTTGATGGTGAGCCCGACAACGCCACCCGCTCCGCCGTTGCCGATGATGTTGTTGAGGGTGATGGCTCCGCCGCCCACCGGGTTGACATTGATGGTCTGGGTGCCGCTGGCAGCCGAGCCGGTGACCGCACCGATGGTCAGCGCGCCCGTGCCTGCGTTGGTGAAGTTCAGGGCGGTGGAAGCCGAGTTGAGGATCAGTGGCGAGCTGATGGTGTTGGCCGCGTTGTCACCCGAGTTGACGAAAATTCCGGATCTTGTGCCGGTGCCACCGATGGTCAGCGAGGTACCGCCACTGAGTGTCTTGGCCACATTGACCGCGAAAGTCAGGCTGCTGGCAACCTGGGTGCCACTGAGCGTGATGGTGCCGGTGGTGCCGCCGTTGATGAACAGATCGTCCGCATTGGTGGGGCTGGCAATGAAGGTGCCGCCGATGGCTCCCGTAATGTCCGTGTTCCAGAAGGTGTTAACGCCATTCCATGTAAACGGCCCGACAGCCCCGAATCCGGCGGCGGCGTTGGTGTCCCAATAGTAGTTGATAGCGTTCGCTCCCGGCGCGCAAAGCATGGCGGCAATGGCCATGGCGAGGGGGAAGGCGGGCGAGAAACGGGTGGGCGGCTTTATTTTCATCGGATTGGTGGAGAAGAATTTGGAATTGTGGCGTGCAGAACGGTGCGAGAACCTTTCTTGGCACTAACCCTTAAGAAGTAGTTTTCAGGGAGGCAGGCGTCGAGGGAATTTTCGGTTATGCTATAAACATGAAATTCAAAATTATATGATATTAATTAAGAGCTGATATTTTGGTTTATATAAATATCCTCAGCTCTCGCTCGTGTTGAAGCAGTCTGTGAGCCAGATGCCCGATCGGCCACGCGGTCGATGAGAGAGGGCCGGACTCCCTCGACGCCGGACCGCGCTGGCGGCTGGATGGTCGCGACGGTTCCGGCTTCGTGATGCGCCAGCCGCCGGGGCTCTGAAGGACGCGGCTACTCCGGCGACTTGATGTCCGGGGCCTTGCCGTGCCGGAAGGGCTGGCGCGGGTCGAAGAGGTTCATGCCGTAGAGCAAGCGACGAGCAGGCGATGGAGCGCTGACTTTAGTTGGCGAGACTCTCGGCGGGTACCGTCGCCGCGGAAAGACTCGCCGACTAAAGTCAGCGCTCCGTTGGAAGGCCACGGATTCGCCGGGGCTTACCGCTGCGTCACCGGCAAGCCGCTTGTTAGAGCGGCGACGACGGCCTTGTGCGCGGTGTCGATCTCGTCGGTCTTGAGCGTCTTGTCCGGAGCCCGGTAGTGCAGGCGGTAGGCGATCGACTTGCGGTCGGCGGCGAGCTTCTGGCCGCTGGGATCGCGGAAGACGTCGAAACATTCGAAGCCGGTGAGCAGGGGGTCCTTGACCTTGGCGAGCACGCGTTCGATCTCGGCGTTCGCGAGCGAGGCGGGGGCTTCGAGGGCGATGTCGCGGGACGAACCGGGGAACTGTGGGAGCTCCTCGATCGGCCCGCTGCCGGCGGCGAACTTGCGGAGCTTCGCGAGGTCGAGCTCGGCGACGAAAATCGCCTGCGGGGCATCGAGCTCGCGCTGGCGGGACGGCAGGATCATCGCGAAAGTGCCGAGGTTCTGGCCGTCGGCCTGGATGTCGGCGGCGAGGGCGAAGCCGTCGCGGGTGCGCGGGACGAGCTGCACGGAAGCGGTCGGGACCAGCGCGGCGATGACGGCTTTCAGGTCGTAAAGGTCGGCGGTGGCGTCGGGGCGGGCCCAGCCAGCGGGCACGGCGTCGCCGGAGAGCAGGATGCCGAGCGAGTCGGACTCGAGGTCCTTGGCCTTGCCGCCGCCGGCGTTGCGGAAGACGCGGCCGAGCTCGAACAGGCGCAGGGCTTTCGCGCCCTGGCGGACGTTGCGGGCGGTGGAGGCGACCAGGCCGGGGATCAGGCTCGGCCGCATCACGGCGTGGTCCTCGCTGAGCGGCAGGCTGACGCGGATGGTGTCGCCGGGCAGCAACGGTTTGAGCGGCAGCGCGTCGGCGAGCTGGGCGTCGGCGATCAGCTTGATGGTCTGGCACTCGTGGAAACCGAGGCCGGCCAGGCGTTCGCGGATCCGCATGTCGGCGTCGTAGGCGGCATCGACCGGGCTCGACGGGACGAAGCTGCCGCGGAGCCGCGACGGGATGGCGTCGAGGCCTTTCACGCGGACGATCTCCTCGACCAGGTCGATGTGGCGCTGGAGGTCGGCGCGGAAGGCGGGGACGGTCCAGGTGTCGTCGGCGTTGCTGGCGAGGCCGAGGCGGGTGAGGATGGTCGCGGCTTCATCGTAGGAAATGCTGCCGCCGGTGAGCTGGTCGAGCTTTGCGAGATCGAGCGCGACCGCGCCGGTGAGCGACGGGATGCCGCCGGCCATCATCGTCACGGCTTCGGCGCTGCCGCCGGCGACTTCGAGGATCAGCTTGATCGCGAGGGCGGAGCCGGCGAGGACGCCTTCGGGATTGATCCCGCGCTCGAAGCGGTAGGAAGAGTCGGAGGAAAGCGCGGTGCGGCGCGAGCTGCGGCGGATGCGCGACGGCGTGAAGTACGCCGATTCCAGTAGCAGGTCGGTGGTGGCTTCCGTGACGCCGCTGTCGGCGCCGCCCATCACGCCGCCAAGGGCGAGGGCGTGGCCGGCTTCGTCGGAGATCACGCAGTCTTCCGGGAGGAGCCCGTAAACCTGGCCGTCGAGGGCGAGAAACTCCTCGCCGTCCTTCGCGCTGCGGATCACCAACCCGCCGCTGACTTTCGCGGCGTCGAAGGCGTGCAGCGGCTGGCCGATCTCGTGGAGCACGAAGTTGGTGACGTCGACCACGTTGTTGATCGGGCGCAGGCCGATCGATTCGAGCCGTTCCTTCAGCCAGGCCGGGCTTTCCCCGATAGTGACGCCGGAAATGCGGACCGCGGTGTAGAAGGGGCAGGCTTCCGGGGCTTCGATGCGGACGCTTTCCGCGGTGAAGCCGTCGCGGTCGGGGATGTCGAGATGCGCCAGCGGGACTTCGAGCAGGGTCGCCATTTCGCGGGCCATGCCGTAGTGGCTGAGCAGGTCGGGGCGGTTCGGGGTGACCTCGACTTCGAGCAGCACATCGTTGTCGAAGAGTTCCTTCACCGGTTTGCCGATCGGAGAGTCGGCGGCGAGAATCATCAGGCCATCGACGGCATCGACCATGCCGAGTTCGCTGGCGGAGCAGAGCATGCCCTTCGACTCGACGCCGCGCATCTTCGCCTCGCCGATCGTGAAGCCGCCGGGCAGCGCCGCGCCGGGCAGGGCGCAGGGCACCTTGTCGCCGACCTGGTAGTTCTTCGCGCCGCAGACGATCTGGCGGAGCCGGCCTTCGCCGGCATCGACCTGGGTGACCTTGAGTTTGTCGGCGTCCGGGTGCTGGACGGCTTCCATGATCTGCGCGACGACGATTTTGTTAGAAGCGATGCCCTTCACTTCGATGCCTTCGACTTCCACGCCGGCGAAGGTGAGGAGCTTGTCGAGTTCTTCGGGGGTTTTTCCCTTGAGATCGACATGGGTAGCGAGCCAGTTGAGAGAGACGTTCATGGAGGAAAGATAGTGGATCGTGAATCGAGCTGCGGGCGAATGCTTTTATGGATGGCCAGGCCTACTAATGGAAGGGAAGCGACTTTTGAAATGGATTGAGATCGACGAGGTCGACCACCGTGATCCGCTCGCAATCGAAACGGACCTCGTGTCCAATTCCTCCCCAAAAGACGTGAAAGTATTCTCCGCCAAGCCTCTCGACCGTGCGTCGTGTGATCGACAATCCTTGAATGGGATTCTGATGCTGCCAGCAGTTCAGGGATACGTCGAGCACTCCTGTGAACAGGATCTCTGTATGCGCTTGCTTTCGCAGTTGATCATCCGCGGAGCGTCGGATGTCGAAGGTCGCAAAAACAGCTCGAAGGCTGGAGGCTGCGGCGTGGTCTGTGGGAGCGCGCTCCAAGGTGACCCGAATGACCTCCACATCCTCAAACGCGGGCCATTCGCCGTAGTGGGAAATCAGCAAGTCGCGCCCCCGAACCAGATCGATGGCCGCCTGCTCCACGGGGAAATCCGGTTGTCCGAGTGTTTCTTGCATGGCGTCAGCATCTACGATCTTCCATCCACCATCCGCCATCTGCCATCTCCCTCATGCAAACTGCCGCAGAAAGCGCACGTCGTTCTCAATCAGCAGGCGGATGTCCTTGATGCCCCAGCGGATCATCGCGAGGCGGTCGAGGCCCATGCCGAAGGCGAAGCCGGTGACTTTTTCGGGATCATAGGCACCGTCCTTGCGCGAGGCGCTGATGGCGTCGAACACGGCGGGGTCGACCATGCCGCAGCCGGCGACTTCGATCCAGCGCGGGGCCTGGCCCTTGGCGTGGAGCTTCACGTCGATCTCGAAGCTGGGCTCGGTGAAGGGGAAGAAGTGCGGGCGGAAGCGGACCTCGGTGGCGGAGCCGAACAGTTCGCGGAAGAAGTATTCCAGCGTGCCCTTGAGGTCGCCGAGCGAGACGTCGGTGTCGATGTAGAGGCCTTCGAGCTGGTTGAAGACCGAGAGGTGGGTCGCATCGATCTCGTCGCGGCGGTAGGCCGAGCCAGGGGCGATGATTCTAACGGGAGGCACCTGGCTTTCCATGGTGCGGACCTGGACCGAGGAGGTGTGGGTGCGCAGCAGTTTGCCGGAGTCGAAGTAGAAGGTGTCCTTCTCGTTGCGCGCCGGGTGGTCCTGCGGGGTGTTGAGGGCGTCGAAGCAGTGGAACTCGTCCTCGATCTCCGGGCCTTCGGCGAGTGCGAAGCCCATGCGGCGGAGGATGGTGATCGCCTGGTGGCGGAGCAAGGTGAGCGGGTGGAGCGAGCCGTGGGGGAGGGCGCGGGCGGGGAGGGTGAGGTCGATGCCTTCGAGCGCTTGTTGGTCCGCGATGTTTTGGAGGGCGAGCTGCTTTTCCTCGAGCGCGGCGGTGATCGCGTTGCGGGCGGTATTGAGCAGCGCGCCGACGGCGGCTTTGTCCTCCTTCGGCACGTCGCGCATGCCGGCGGAGACCTCAGTGAGGCTGCCCTTTTTGCCGAGCACGGCGACGCGGGCGTCCTCCAACGCGCGGATGTCGGCGGCGGCGGCGATGCAGGCCAATGCGTCGGCTTGGATGGCTTCGATGGGGTCCTTCATGAGAAAGCGGGGCGCAGGGATTAGCCGACGGGGGGAGGGGAGTCAAAGGCTTGTCCGGGGCGGGAGGGGGAAATTCAGCCGGATTGGGTATTGCTTCGGTGGCATTGAGGTATTACCAGAAGGACATGAGAACGATCACCTTGAAGCTCCCGGATCATCTGGCGGATCGGCTCGATCAGTCCGCGGCTGCTGCCAAGACCACCCGCTCGGCGGTGGTCCGTGCGGCCTTGGAGAAATCGCTGGGAGACGATAAGACAGAGAACGGCTCGTGTTTCGATCTGGCGGGAGACCTGATGGGGTCGATCAAAGGCCTCCCGGCGGATTTGGCGACCAACCCGGCCCACCTGGAGGGCTTCGGCCGGTGAGCAAGGGCGTGATCATCGACACCGGCCCGCTGGTCGCGTTCCTTGCGGAAGGTGCGGAGCACGGCAAATGGGTGACGGAGCAATTCAAGCGCTTGCGCCCGCCGCTGCTGACCTGCGAGGCCGTGCTGACTGAAGCCGCCTTCCTGCTGAAGCGGGAGGGCGCGGAGGCGGACAAGCTGTTTGCTCTGTTAGAGCGCGGTGTGCTGCGGCTGAATTTCTCCCTGGGGGATCAGCAGCCGGACGTGCGCGAGCTGATGCGACGGTATCGGGACACGCCGATGTCGCTGGCCGATGCCTGTCTGGTGCGGATGGCCGAGTTGCACGCGGGGGCGACCATTTTCACCCTGGATGGGGATTTCCGGGTCTATCGCAAGCATGGCAGGCAGATGATTCCCGTGCTGATGCCGGGAGACTGAGCGCTGACTTGCCATCCCGCGCCCGGCCCGTCTGAATCCGCGGCGCATGGCCCGTTCCGGATTGATCCTCAAGCTCAGTTGCCCCGACCAGGCGGGGATCGTCGCGAAGATCGCGAGCTACGTTGCCGGGCACCGCGGGAACCTGATCGAGTTCGCGCAGTTCACCGACAAGCTGTCGCTGCGCTTTTTCGCGCGGCTGGAGATCGAAACGGGCGAACTCGACGTCGATCCGGAGGATTTCATCGAGGGTTTCGGCACGCTTGGGCGTTCGATGAAGGCCGACTGGCACTTCCGCCGGCTGCCTTACAAGATGAAGACGGCGGTGCTGGTCACCAAGACCGACCACTGCCTGAACGAGATCCTGTGGCGGGCGGAAATCGGCGAGATGCCGGTCGAAATCACCAGCATCATCGGCAACCGCGACACCTGCCGCGGGATCGCCGAGCGGGCGGGGATTCCCTTTCACCTCGTGGAAATGGATGGCGGGAAGAAGGAGGAAGGCTTCGCGAAGATCCGCGGCATCCTGGCAGAGGAGAGGGTCGAGCTGGCGGTGCTGGCGCGTTTCATGCAGATCATTCCGGACGATTTCTGCCGCGATTTCGCCGGGCGGTTGATCAACATTCACCACAGCTTTTTGCCGGCCTTCATCGGCGCGAATCCCTACCGCCAGGCTTACGAGCGCGGGGTGAAGCTGATCGGAGCGACCTGCCACTACGTCACCGCCGACCTCGATGCCGGGCCGATCATCGAGCAGGAAGTGGAGCGGGTGCAGCATTTTCACGCACCGCAGGACCTCGCCCGGCTCGGCCGGAGCTGCGAGCGGATCGCGCTGGCGAAGGGGATCCGCTATCATGTCCATGACCGCACGATCATCGACGGTTCGCGGGCGATCGTGTTTCCGGATTGAGGGTGCGGCTGGTGCTCCGCGAGTGCGGTGAGTGATCCACCTTTCGATAGTCCTTGGCAGGGATTGAATCTTCAGCGAGTACAGTGATCGGCCCAAACCCATTTCCACCCAAAAGCGGGCCAATCCTTCGTGGCTATGAAAACCCTGATTCGTCTGTTTCTCGTCGCCGCCATCGCGGCATTCTCGCCGGGCTCTGCTTTCGCCCAGTCCGCTCCGATCCGCATCATGCCGCTGGGCGATTCCATCACCGATGGCACCAACGCGGGCACCGCCGGCCGGGGGGGCTACCGGGGACCGCTTTACGATTCGCTGACGACGGCGGGCTACAATGTCGACTACATCGGGACCCTCTCCAACAACGGGGCACTCTTGGCGGACGTCAACCACGAGGGGCACGGCGGATGGCGGATCGATCAACACGATGCCAACATCGAAGGCTGGTTCAACACGTTGGAAGACCCGGACGTGGTGCTGATGCACATCGGGACCAACGACTTCGGGCAAGGTGTGGACATCACCAACGCGATCAACCGGCTGGATGCGCTGATTCTTAAAATCGCAACCCTGCGGCCCTACGCCCACATCATTGTCACCAACCTGATGGAGCGCGCGGAGCCCCGCAACACGGAGATCCAGACCCATTTCAATCCTTTCGTGGAGGCCCGGGTGGATGCCCACGCGCTGGCCGGGCGTCGGGTGACTTTCCTCGACATGCGGGCCGCCGTGCCGATCACCGACATGCCGGACAACCTGCATCCGAACCAGACCGGTTACGACAAGATGGCGGCGGCCTGGTTGCCGGCGATCCAGGCGGTGATCGGGGTGAATGGCGACTCGGCGGCTCCCGTGATCGTGCGGGCCCGCGGAGTGTCCGACACCACCCAGGTGAAGATCACCTTTTCCAAGCCGGTGGCCGATAGCGCGGCGAACATCGCCAACTACTCGATCAGCGGCGGCTTGACCGTGACGGCGGCGACCCTCGATGCCGCGAAGCGGTCGGTCACCCTCACGACCAGCGCACAAAATTACGCGACGACCTATACCGTGACGATCAATGGCGTGGAAGACCGTTTGACGCCCACCCCGAATCCGCTTGCGGCCAACAGCACGGTGAATTTCCAACCGGTGATCCCGCGCGGCTACCTGAACCATGTGCCGGAAGCCGCGGGCTACACGCTGGCCGCGACGTTGAACATCCCGAACGCGGCGTTCTGGCGGAACGCGCAGCCGGCTTACAGCCTCGACAACCGCGGCTTCATCGGGGCCTTCGACCGTGTCGCCTACTACGTGGAACTTCAAACCGGCGACGGGCAACTGCGCTATTTGTGGGCATCGATGGACGCCTTCACCAGCGACGTCTCGAAGATCGCGGTGCCGACGGTGCTAAGTGGCGCGCAGTTCCAGCAAGCGGTCACCAACCTGAACGTCGTGTCCAACGCGGCGGGCATCGTGAACGGGACCGGACTGAGCGGAAACCTCGAGTTCTGGCCAACCAACTACCAGGCGGCGAACGGCGCGGGTGTGCCCGGCGCGAGCGGGACGGTCTATGATTTCGGCGATACCGTGACGCCGGGCACCTACGGTTCGATGCAGCTTCATCATCCGGCGTCCGCCCAGACCTTGTTCGCCTTGAACAACTGGGGAGCGGCGAGCGGCACGCCGGGCAACCTCGATCTGGGCATCGGCAATGATCCGGCACCGGTCAGCCTGGGTGCGGACTGGACATTCCATCACAACGCCGCGGAATACACCGTTAAATCCCTGCAGGTGCTGGTGCGCACCAGCGGCGACCTGACCCCTCCGGCGCTCCTCTCCGCGGCGGCGACCTTCAGCGGATCCAAGGTGAACGTGTCCTTCAGTGAACCGCTGGCACCAGCGTCGGTCGATATGGCGAATTTCGCGCTCGATGGCGGCGTTTCGATCCTCGGCTTCACCCTGCAGCCGAACCAGCGCGACCTGATCCTGCTGACCACCCCGCAGCCCGCCGGAACTCCCCTGACGCTGACGCTGAGTGGAATCCGCGACACCTCGCCGAACGCGAATGTCATCCCGGTGAATTCCACCGTCGCGGTGGCTGCCGCCGCCTTGCCGCCGGAGATCGTCGCCAATGTCGGCGCGCCGGCAGCGGGCTACCACCTGGTCTATTCGGCGAATTTACCGACGATCGGGAATTTCGTATCCGCCGGGTCGGCTGCTTACACGCTCGATGACAGTGCGGCCTTCGGCCCCTTCAGCCGGGTGGCCTACTATCTCGAACTCCAGCAGGGCAACGGCCCCGTGCAGTATGTCTGGGCCTCGATGGATGCCTTCACCATCAACCGCGCGAAGCTCGGGGTCCCGACCGTCGCGAGCGGCGCGGTGTTCCAGCGGAACGTGAGCAACCTCGACGTCCGTTCGAACGTTGCGGGCCTCACCACCGGTTCTTCGGCAAGCGGCGGCAACATCGAATTCTGGTCGAACGACTACTCGGCCCCGAACGGGCTGCCGGTGGCAAATGCCAGCGCGACGACTTATGATACCGGTGATACCCGCTCGGCTGGCGGCAACTACGGCTCGATGCAGATCCACAACCATGACTCGAGCCAGACTTTGCTGGCGGTGAATCATTTCGGCGCGGACGGCAACGTGCTGGACGTCGGGATCGGCAACGCCCCGGCCCCGGTCAACAACGGCGTCGACTGGACCTTCGCCGCGAATGCCGGGACTTACAGCCGGCGCGTCCTCCACGTGCTGGTGCTGCCCGGTACGACCACCGACCCGGTGGTGGTGGCCAATGCGCCCGAGGCTGCGGACTATCAGCTCGTCTACTCCTTGACCCCTCCGACCACCGGCAACCTGGTGAGCGGCGCCGGCTTCACGAACTACTCGATCAACCACTCGGCCGACGTCGGCGGATTCTCGCGCGTCGCCTACTACATGGAGCTGCAGAAAACCGGCGACGCCACGCCGCGCTACGTCTGGGCCTCGGTGGATGCATTCACCACGATCGCCGGACGGATCGGCGTGCCGACAACCGCGAGCGGTGCGGTGTTCCAGCAGATCCTGTCGAACATGAACGTCGCGTCAAACGTGCCGGGGGTCGTGAACGGCAGCGGCATCGCCACGGGTAACATCGAGTTCTGGCCGACCAACTTTTCGCAGCCGAATGCCATCAGCATTCCCAACGCGAGTTCCGCGGCGACCAATCCCGGCTTCGACTTCGGCGATACCCGGGCCACCACCGGCGCGCACGGTTCGATGCAAATTCACAACCACGGCGCGTCCCAGACGTTGTTCGCGATCAACAACTGGGGGACCGCCGGCAACGCCGCGAACGTCCTTTCGATGGGCATCGGCAACAATCCGACCGCGGGCCAGGCGCTCGACTACACGCTCTCCGCCAACGGCACCTCCTGGGACATCAAGCGCGTCCTCCAGGTCTACGTGCTGCCCAGGCCCGCCGACGTCACTGCGCCGACCCTCGTGCGGGCCGTCGGCTCGACGACGCTGAACCGGCTGGTCGTGACCTTCAGCGAACCGGTTGCCGACAGCGCGGCCAGCGCGGCGAATTTCGGCATCGCCGGGCTCACGGTCGATCGCGCCGAGCTGCTCGCCGGCCAGCGCGAGGTGGCGGTTTTCACCTCCGCCCAAACCGGCGGAACCGCCTACACCGTGAACGTCACAGGCGTCAGGGATCGCTCCCCGCGCGGCAACGTGATCGTTCCCGGGGCGAACGTCGGTTTTACCGGCTACAGCGCGCCCGCCGTGCTTGCGAACGTGGCGGAGTCCAGTGGTTACGAGTTGGTTTACCAGTTGGCGATCCCGAGCGCGTCGCCCCGTTGGAACGTTAATACGATCCCCTACGGAGTGGAGGAGCCTAAGTACGGCGAGCGCTTGTTCGACCGGGTGGCCTATCTCATGGAACTGGATTCGAATTGGGTATATGCCTCGTTCGACCGACACACCGGCCAGCTTGCCAAGACCGGGGTGCCCACGCTCGGCGTGACCGGCACGCCGTTCCAGCAACTGGTCTCCAACCTGAACGTCGCCTCCAACGTGGCGGGCGTCGTCACCGGCAACGGGATCACGACCGGAAACATCGAGTTCTGGGGTGGCAATTTCAGCGCGGCAAACGGCCTGGCCATCCCGGGTGCGAGTGCCACCCTTTATGACTTCGGCGATACCATGTCGGCAGGTGCCTATGGCTGCATGCAGATTCACAACCACGGTGCCAGCCAGGTGGTGATGGCCTACAACAACTGGGGCTCCACTGCCGGCCAGATCAGTGATACGGGCATCGGCAATTCCACCGGTGCCCAGCCGGACTGGACCTTCAGCACGAGCGCCAGCCTGTCGACCGTGCGGAATCTCTACGTCCTGGTCCGCCCCGGCGGCACGCCGGTCGGAAGCGCTCCGGTGTTCTATTCGCATCCCACCTCGCGCAGCGCCTCGCCGGGAAGCTCGACGACCTTTGCGGCCGCCGTGACCGGCACCGCGACGGTGACCTACCAGTGGCGGAAGGACGGCGTGGCCCTTGTCGGCGAGACTCGTCCGTGGCTCGTGCTTTCGGGCCTGACTTCGGCGAACGACGGCAGCTATGACCTGGTGGCAACCGGAGCGAACCTGGTATCAGCGACCAGCCGATCCGCGACCCTGGTCGTGGGAGGTTCGCTGACCTTTGCAGGCTACAGCTACGGCACGCTGAAAAACCAGCCGGCGACGCTGGGTTCCGCTGCAATCCTCGCCTCGGCGAGCGGCGGGGAAGGCCCGCTTTCGATCACCGCCTTCGACGCCGTCACCGCGCAGGGCGGCAGCGTGGCGGCCACTGCGGGCGGGCTGCTTTACACGCCAGCCAGCGGGATTTCGGGGTCCGATAGCTTCGGGCTCACGATCGGGGATGGCAGCGCCAGCGTGGCCGGCACCGTAACCATCACCGTCAGCGACCTCGTGGATCCCTTCTCCTTCCCGACGACCATCGTGAACAACGGGGCAGGCACGGTGGACATCGGCTTCCGCGGCATTCCCGGCCGCCGCTACGAGGTCAGCCGGAGCGTGGATCTGTTCGACTGGATCGCGCTCGAGACGCTGACGCCCGCGGCAAACGGCACGATGCCTTTCCAAGATCCTGACGCACCGGCGGGCAAGGCCTTCTACCGGACGGAAGAGGCTCCGTGAGGCCGAGGCTAGCTCCGCGGCTGCCCGATTCACGACGGATCGCTGCGGCTGCGGGGCGTCCGATGCGGCGCTGGGTCGATGGGAGCGCTGACTTTAGTCGGCGCGGGTAGGGTTTCGCGCGTGGTCTCGCCGACTAAAGTCAGCGCTCCCATGCTCCATTCGGGGCTTGCCGCAGCGAGCGGGGCGGAGTTGCGTGCGCTCATGATCAAATTGGCGATAACAACCCTGGTGTTCTCCGCGGCCGTCGCGCTTTATGCGGCGGAGCGGCCCAACGTCTTGTTCATCGCGGTGGACGACCTGCGGCCGTGGCTCGGCTGCTATGATCCGAAGCTGGCGGTCTCGCCGAACATCGACCGCTTGGCGAAGGAGGGCAGGCGCTTTTCCCGTCACTACGTGCAGGTGCCGACCTGCGGAGCGTCGCGTTGTGCGTTGATGTTCGGCCGTTACCCGGGCCGCCTTGCCGGGGATGCCGACAACAACGCGATCCTCAAGAACGCAGCGAAACAGCCGCTGCCGGCCTTGCCCGCCCTGTTCCGGCAGCAGGGTTACCGGACGGTGTCGGTGGGGAAAATCACCCACTATCCCGGCGGGCGCGGCGGCAAGGGTTGGGCGGACGGTCCGGAGGAATTGCCGGGCGCGTGGGACTTGGCGCTGATGCCGAGCGGGCCTTGGAAAACGCCGGAAGGGGCGATGCACGGTTATGCGAACGGCCTGACCCGGCAACAAGCGGGGAAGGACCCGGTGAAAAAGCCCGTGAGCCAATCGGTGGCGGGCGACGACCGCGTCTTTCCCGACGGCTGGATCGCGGACGAGGCGGTGAAGCAGTTGAACGAGCTCACTGGGGGCGGGAAGCCGTTCTTTTTGGCCGCGGGTTTCATCAAGCCGCACCTTCCTTTCGCCGCGCCGGCGAGCTACTTCAAGGCCACCGCGGGGATCGGCCTGCCGGTTCCCCGAGCCACGGAGAAGCCCGCTTTTCCGACCACCTGGCACCCTAGCGGCGAGTTCCGACAGTATCGCGCGAATGAGGGCGATCCCTTCCGCGAGCCTGCTGCCGCCGCGGCCTATCGCCGCGCCTATCTCGCCTGCGTCCGCTACACCGACGCCCAGGTCGGCAAGCTGCTCGCCGCGCTCGATGCCTCGCCGGCGGCGAAGAACACCATCGTGGTGCTGTGGGGCGACCACGGATTCCTGCTCGGCGAGCACGCGATCTGGGGCAAGCACTGCCTGTTCGAGGAAGCGCTGCATTCCCCGCTGGTGATCCGGGTGCCAGGGCAGAAGATGCCGGGCGAGGCGGCAGACGCGATTGCCGAAACGATCGACGTTTACCCGACGCTCGCCGCATTGGCCGGACTGCCGCTTTCCAAGGAACTCGACGGCCGCTCGCTGGTGCCGCAGCTCGAAGATCCGGTTGCCGCTTCGGACGGGGTGGCGATGGGCTTTTGGCAAGACGGCGTGACCTTGCGGACGGACACGCACCGCTTGATCGTTTCGCGGAAGGATCCGGCGAAAGTGGAGCTTTACGATCATCGGGACGACCCGGCGGAGGCGGTCAATGCGGCGGCGAAGAAGAAGGGCACGGCCGAAGAGTTGCGGTCGCGGTTGGAGAAGATCCTGCCCGAGTCATGAGCGGGCGGAACGGAGTGTCGCCTTGAAGGCGACATCTGAACTTTGGCCCCTGACTAGATAAACAGGTTGGCTGGAAGCCTCGGTTGTCCGCTTCTCCTGATTTTACTGGA
>JAYTLR010000055.1:0-9888 GCA_043729195.1 Akkermansia sp. | reverse complement strand
AGAGGCAGAAACCTAACAGATTCAAAATCCAATAACCGACCCCCGAGGCGACACATGAAATGGCGGAGATGTGATATTGCGAGAACCGACCCCATTCGCTGACCCCATTCGCTTTGGGGTCGTCGCTTTGGGGTCGGTCGCTTTGGGGTCGGTTCTCGCAAAATCACATCGCTTTGGGGTCGGTTCTCGCAAAATCACATTTCTGCCGCCTCGGGGGGGGGCGTGCCCTCAGGCATCGGTTCCAGCACCTCGCGGGCCATTCGCAGGGTTCTCGTCAGGATTTGCCTGTTCGTGGAGTATCCCCTTTGCTCCAAGTTCTCCCGCCATGACGTTCCTTCGCGTTTTCATTCTCCCCCTTGTTCTCGGGGCATTGCTGGCGCGCGGAGCCGAGGCTGCCGTGCGGGAGAAGACGGTGCTGACGATCGTCGGTGAGGATTTCCATCTGAACGGCAAGCCGACCTACGCAGGGCGAAGCTGGAACGGCCACCGGATCGAGGGCTTGTTGCTGAACTCACGGATGGTGCAGGCAACCTTCGACGATCTCAATCCCGAGACCGCACCGCGCTGGGCGTATCCGGATACGGGGAAGTGGGACCCGGAGCGGAACGTGTGCGAATTCATCGCTGCGCTGCCGGAGTGGAAGGCGCGGGGGCTACTCGCGGTGACGGTAAATTTCCAAGGGGGATCGCCGGAGGGCTATTCGCGGAAGCAGACGTGGCGAAGCGGCGGTTTCAAGCCGGACGGGTCGCTGCGGCCGGAATTCGCGGACCGGATGCGTCGGGTGCTGGATGCCTTGGACGCACAGGGGATGGTGGCGATTCTCGGCTACTTCTATTTTGGCCAGGATCAGGAACTGCGGGATGAAGCCGCGGTCGTGCGGGCGACCGACGAGGCGACCCGCTGGGTGCTCGCGGGCGGTTGGCGCAACGTCTTGATCGAGGTGAACAACGAGACCGATGTCGCGGCTTACGATCATGAGATTCTCAAGCCGGCCCGGGTTCACGAGCTGATCCTGCGGGTGCGGGGGATCGAGCTCGCTGGAACCCGTTTGATGGCCGGCACCAGCTATGGCGGGGGGAGCGTGCCGAAAGAGAACGTGGTGCGGGCGTCCGACTTCCTGCTGCTTCACGGCAATGGCGTGAAGGATCCGGCGCGGATCCGCGAGATGGTGCGGCAGACCCGTGCGGTGCCGGGCTACAAGCCGATGCCGATCCTGTTCAACGAGGACGATCACGAGAACTTCGACCGGCCGCTCAATCATTTCACCGCCGCGGTTTCGGAGCATGTCTCGTGGGGCTGGTTTGATTATCGTCGAAAAGGCGAAGGTCCCGTAGAAGGGTATCAATCGCCCCCGGTGAACTGGGGCATCAGTTCCGACCGCAAACGCGGGTTCTTCAAACTCCTGGCCGAAGTCACCGGTAACTCCTCTCCATGAATCCAAGATCCACTTGTTCCCTGTTGAAGCCGATGCTGGCATTTGCCGCAGGTCTCAGCCTTTCGTCCGCGCTTGCCGCGAAGCCGATGAACATCGTGGTGCTCTACGCCGACGACTGGCGGCACGACACCCTGGGCTGCGCCGGGCATCCGGTGCTGAAGACGCCGAATCTCGACCGGCTGGCGGGCGAGGGAACCCGCTTCACCCGGGCCTGCGTCACCACGGCGATCTGCGGGGTCAGCCGGGCCTCGCTGTTCACCGGTCAATGGATGTCGCGTCACGGGAATCCCGCCTTTGCGGCTTTCAAGACGCCGTGGGAGGAAACCTATCCGGGACTTCTGAGGTCGAATGGCTATCATGTCGGGCACATCGGCAAGTGGCACAACGGGGTCTTTCCGGCGAAGCACTTCGACTTCGGGCGCTCGTACTCCGGCACCCATTGGATCACGCAGCCGGACCGCACCAAGATCCACGTGACGAAGAAGAACGAGAACGACGCGCTGGAATTCCTGCGGACCCGGCCGGAGGGCAAGCCGTTCTGCCTGACGCTCGCGTTTTTCGCGACCCATGCCGAGGACGGCAATCCGAAGCAATTCCTCCCTCAGCCGGAAAGCATGGCCTTGTATGAGGACGTGACGATCCCGCTGCCGAAGACCGCGACCGACGAAGCCTTCCGCAAATTGCCGCCATTCATCGCGAACGAGAAGAACGAGGGGCGCAACCGCTGGCATTGGCGCTTCGACACGCCGGAGAAATACCAGACGATGATGAAGAATTACTACCGGCTTGCGACCGAGGTGGACGCGACTTGCGGCCGGGTGCTGGCGGAACTGGAAAAGCGGGGTCTGCGGGAGAACACGCTGGTCATTTTCACCGCCGACAACGGCTATTTCCACGGCGAGCACGGCTTGGCCGACAAGTGGTATCCGCACGAGGAGAGCATCCGCGTGCCGTTGATCGTCTGGGATCCGCGCGCGGCGGGGAAAGCTGGCACCAACGATGAATTCGCACTGAATGTCGACCTCGCCCCGACCATCCTCGGCGCGGCCGGGGTGGCGGCCCCGGCGCGGATGCAGGGCCGCGATTTGTCGCCGCTCTACCTGGCGAAGGAGAAGCCGGAGTGGCGGAGCGAGTTCTTTTACGAGCACGCGATCATCCAGAAGAAGGAGTTCATCCCGGCGTCCGAGGCCTTGGTGCGGAAGGACTGGAAATTCATGCACTGGCCGGATTTCGGGCGCGACCAGTTGTTCGACCTGAAGGCGGATCCCTTCGAGGAGAACGATGTGATCGGTGAAGCGGCGAACAAGGAACGCCTCGCCGAGATGCGCGGCCGCTTTGCCGAACTCAAGGCGGCGGCGCGCTGAGCGGGGCAGGGGGAGCCTGAATACCGAGAGGGGAACAACGAAAGGAACGAAATTGACGAAATTTCAGAGAGTTGGGTGAAAGCTCCGGCTGACCTTGAGGGTGCCTCGTTCCATCTTCACCATGCCTTGATTTTCGCGGAGTTTTGCTGATTTCGTTGTCGCCATTTTCCTTTCTAGGGTCTTGGGCGAGCGCCCGGGCGATCAGGCGAGCAAGCGGTGGGACTTGCGGAACACCAGCGCCCCGCAGAAAGCGCCGAGCAGGTCGGCGACGAAGTCGGCGGGATCGTTGCCGCTGCGGCCGGGGACGTGGGACTGGTGGAATTCATCCAGCGCTCCGGTCAGGCCGACGACCATGACGGTGAGGGCGATCGCGCGGCCCCAGCGGGGCGCGGCGGGATGAAGCCGAAACAGGAAGGCGGAAAATAGCAGCGCACCGCCGAAGAACCAGCCGAAGTGCATGAGCTTGTCGCTGAAGCGGAAGTCGAGCCCCGGCGGGACATGGTTCACGCGCGACGAAAGCCACCAGAGGGTGCCGAACCAGAGCGCGAAAGCCGCGAACCACAGGAAGGGATTCCGGACGAGACGGCGCATCGGCGGGGAAGCTTATTGCTTGCGGAGCTCGTCCTCGAGGCGCTCGGCGAGCCACTGCTTCATCATCGACTGGTAGTTGAGGAAGCGGGAGCGGGCGATGCGCTTGATGCGGGAAAGCATCCGCGGGTCGAAGCGCAGGGTGATCGTGGTGGATTCGCGCGAGTCGGGCTCATGAATGGAGCCGGCCATGAGGCGGCCATCCAACTCGTGGGTTTCCCAAAAGCGGGCTTCGGCTTCTTCGTCTTCAAAGGCCGGAATGTCTGACCAGCGGGAGATAGGCTGCATGGGCTGGCTCATTTGAACTCGGCGTATTTCCTCTCGTAGAATCGTGATTCGCCCTCGCTCATCGGGCGGGCGGCGATGACCCGGGTCTTTTTCCCGTCGGTCCAAAAACAGACAAACAGCAGCCGGTCCGCGACGGTCCGCCCGAGGGCGTAGAAGCGGCTTTCACCGGTTTCATGGTCGGGAAGGAGCCGCAAACCGAACGGGTCCTCGAGGGCCTCCTCGAGTTCGCGGGGTTTGATGGACTTCAGGTCGAAGTGGACGTCGATAAGGTCGAGCTCCATGAGAATCGGTTGCGGCCCGGAGAAAACACCAGATGCGGGGCGTGGGGAAGCGGAAAGCTTGAGGAATCAAGAATCGGCGATTCACCCGGCGGGCAGCGGGGTCGCCGGAGCTGTGGCTTGCACCTGCGGGCGGGCATGCTAGATCTCTGCGCCCCGCCCGGGGGAATCAGCCATGCCCAACTACGACTACGTCTGCCAGAGCTGCGGTCACCGCTTCGAGATCTTTCAGAGCATGAACGATGCAAAGCTCCAGGATTGCCCGGTGGAGGGCTGCGCAGGCCAGGTAAAGCGGCTGCTCGGCACGGGAGCGGGGGTGATTTTCAAGGGGGCCGGCTTTTACCAGACCGACTACCGGTCGAACTCCTACCAGCAGGGAGCGAAGCAGGACAGCGCCGCTTCCAAGCCGGCGGAATCCACCGCGCCGGCCGCAGCCGCGCCCGCGCCCGCCCCAGCGGCTCCTGCGAAAGGCGGCGAGTGAGCGTGCTTCCCAAAGCGGGGACCGTCTGTTACGCGTCGCCGCATGGCGGATGAAGTGAAGTTGAAACCCAAGGGCAGCTGCCTCGGCAAGCTGGTGGCACTGGTGGCTCTGGCCGGGGTGGCGGGGCTCGGCGCGGGGGTGTTTTTCATGGCCCAGCCGCAGGATCTTTCCGACATCAAGGGCATCACCGGCACCAGCAAGTCCCGCGACCTGCGGGCGGTGCTCCAGAGCGCGGTGGATCGGGGTTACGAAGTCACGTTGACCGAAGAGGAGATCAATCTTTACCTCAAGCAGACGCTGCTGGCGAAGCAGGGCGGGATGCTGGAGAAATCGGTCGCCTTCGATGGCGTGCGGGTCCGGCTCGAAGAAGGGCGCGCGGAAGTCATCATGCAGCGCTCGGTGATGGGCCAGCCGCTCACGCTTTCCATGTTCGTGCGGGTCGAGCAGACGCTCAGCTTGAAGGGGACCACCCAGACCACGGTGATGCGCGACGGCGGCCCCATGATTCCGCAGTTGCCGCGGGCGGAGCGGATTGTGAAGGGCGGCCGTTTCGGTCAACTGGTCGTGCCCCAGGGCTTTCTGCTGCTGGTGCTGCCCGCTTATGAAAAGCTGGCGACGGCGTATCAAAAGGAACTGGAGCTAGGCTTCGAGGAAATGTCGCGCATCACGATGAGCGACGGCAAGCTGGTGCTGGATCCGCGGCCGGATGGCGGCGCGGAATTGCCCGGGCCGAGCGGCTCGTTCTAACTTGTCCCGATGTTACCCCGCGCTGTCAGGCTGGTTTTGATCTCCTCCGCTGCGGCATTCGGGCTGGCGGCGCAGGAAACGCCACCTCAGGCCGTGCCGGTGGAAGAGCCGTCGGTCGGGGTGATACCGGGCGGCAATGTCACGCCGCCGCCTGCGGAGATCAAAGCAACCAGCCGCTCCGGGATGTTCCGGGTTTCGGGCGGGGAGCAGGCGCAGCGCAGCTCGGTGGCGTTGCTGCTGGAGCAGAGCAAGGATGACTTCGAGACGCTGCTGCGCGACCGGGATGTCGATGCCGAAAAGCAAGCGGCCAAGAAGGCGGCGTTCTTTGATCCCGGGGGCGGGGCGGAAGCCTTCAAGGTGCCGGTGAACGTCGAGATCACCGCCAATCCGGACCGGCCGCCGGTGGAATACAGCGTGGGCTTCACCGAGGACTCCTTCGCCCTCGGCATCCGGATCCGGATGGACCGCGGGATCGACCACGAGCTGCTGGATCGCGCGGCGCTGACGGTGATGCTCTACGAACGATCGCTGCGCAATGCGAAGCCCGGCGAGATGAAGGATCCGCTGGTGATCCGTCCGTGGCTAGTTGAGGGATTGACCGAGGCCGCGAAGTGGCGGGAGGGCACGGCGGACCGGCGGATTTATGAAGGCGTGTTCCGCCGCGGCGGCGGGTTCACGATGGACGAGCTTTTCGAGTTGCCGGAGCGGAGTTTCGACCGGCTCGACGGGGCTTCGCGGCTTGCCTTCCGCGCCTTGTCCGGAGCGCTGGTGATGGCCCTGTTAGAGCAACCGCAGGGCCGCGGGGCCTTCCGGGCCTTCGCCGGGGAAGCCGCGCGGTTTTCGGGCGAGATGCCGGTGCTGCTGCGCAAGCACTTCCCGGATCTGAATCTCTCCGAGCGCAGCCTCGCCAAGTGGTGGGCGCTGACCCTGGCGAAGCTGGTCCAGCCCCAGTTGTCGGAAGTGCTGCCGATCGGCGAAACCGAACAGGCCCTCGAGGACGTGCTGCAATTCCACTCGCGCGACGTCGATGGCAACGCGGTAAGACGGGGTATCGGCGAGTGGCAGACGGTGGCCGATCTGGAACCTGGCGAGCGCCAGGAGGCGGTGCGTCCGGCCGAGGACGGCTTGGTCCGCTTGAGCTACCGTTGCTTTCCGTCCTACCGGTCCTTGGTCAAGGACTACCAGCAGATCCTCCGCGACCTCGCGGGTGGCGGGTTGGACGACATCGAGGCGCGGCTAGCGGAACTCGCGGAGCAGCGGAAAACGATGGTGGCCCGCGCGGTGATGGCGCGCGACTACATGGACTACTTCGAGATCTCCCGCGCCCGGAGTATCAGCGGCGAATTCGAGGATTATCTGAAGTTGAAGAAGGAACTCGAGGCGCGGCCCCGGCCACCGCGTCGTGACCGGATCACCGATTACCTCGACACGATGCAGAAGGCCTACGAATCGCGCCGGAAGCGTTAGAATCGGTCAAATCTCCGCCACCCCCGGGGCGCGGTTTGACAAGCCGCGGGGTGCTTCACACGCTCCCGCCCCGTGAGCACCATCCAGAGCAGTCCCTTGGAAGCGCTTCACCTCCGCCTCGGCGCCCGCATGGTGCCGTTCGCCGGGTGGAACATGCCGGTTCAATACACCTCCATCATGGACGAGCACGCGGCGGTCCGCACGGCCACCGGAATCTTCGACATCTCGCACATGGGGCAGTTCATCGTCAGCGGCCCCGGCGCGCTGACCTGGCTCAACCGGATGCTCGCGAACAACGTCGCCAAGCTCGAAGCCGGACAGGGACAGTATTCGTTCCTGCTCAACGAACGCGGCGGGGTGATCGACGACCTGATCGTCTATCGCACGGCCGAAGATGCGTTCTTCCTGGTGGTGAACGCGTCGATGATCGACGAAGACTTCGCATGGATGGCCAAGCACCAGCCGGAGGATGTCGCCTTCGCCAACGAGAGTGAGTTGTGGGCCGGGATGGCGGTGCAGGGGCCGGGGTCGCCGGCGGTTTTCGACAAGGTCTGCCCGGGCCAGGCACTGCCGCCGCGCAACGGGATCGCACGCTTCGCGGTCGATGGCGTGGACGTGGTCGTCTGTCGCACGGGCTACACCGGTGAGGATGGTTTCGAATTTTTTAGCGCCGCGGAGCAGGGCGAGGCATGGTTCGAAAAGTTCATCGCGGCCGGGGCGAAGCCCTGCGGTTTGGGCGCGCGCGACACGCTGCGGCTGGAAATGTGCTATCCGCTCAACGGCAACGATCTCTCGCCGGATCGCACGCCGATCGAGGGGGGCTTTGGCTTTTTTGTCGATTTCGAGAAAGGCGACTTCATCGGTCGTGAGGTAATGGCGAAGCAGAAGGCGGAAGGCCCGGCGCAAAAGCTGGTGGCCTTGGAATACACCGACAAGGGCGCGCCGCCGCGGTCTCACTACGCGGTGCTGGATGCCGCCGGAAACGTGGTCTCGGAACTCTCCAGCGGCGTCCTTTCACCGAGCACCGGCAAGGGGATCGGCATGGCCTACGTGCCGGCCGGCATGGCGAAAATCGGCACGGATTTCTTCGTCGATGTCCGCGGACGGCAGTTCCCGGCCAAGGTCGTGAAGAAACCGTTTTACAAGCCCGCCCCGTCGAAAGCATAAATTTCTCCACCCGAATGAACGTCCCGCAAAACCTCCGTTACAACACGTCCCACGAGTGGGTCCTCGTCGAAGGCGACACCGCCACCGTCGGTATTTCCGATCACGCCCAGGAAGAGCTCACCGACGTGGTCTTCGTCGAGCTGCCCGCCCTTGGCAAAACCGTCGATGTCGGGGATCCAACCGCGGTGGTCGAGTCGGTGAAAGCGGCGAGCGACATCTACGCTCCGATCTCCGGCGAAGTGGTGGAAGTGAATCCTGCGGTCGAAGCCGATCCGTCGCTGGTCAACACCGATCCCTACGGCAAGGGCTGGATCTTCAAGCTCCGGATCAAGGACGCCGGCCAGCTCGACCAACTCCTCGATGCCGCCGGCTACGAGGAGATGATCGGCTGAGCGGGGTGCTCATACCGTGGGCGCGGATCGGCAGCGTGCGGGACACGCGGATGATTGGAGTGTCGCCTTGCAGGCGACATCACGACGGACGGGCGCTTTCCAGGCGGCTGTTTTTGCGCGGCCTTCTTGGTCCAGGCGGCAGGATGCCGCTGGCCCGTTGTCATATGTCGCCTGCAAGGCGACACTCCAAAGCAGGGCCTTTGCCGGGAGCAGCAAAGCCAGCGACCCTTTCGGTCAAAAAGCGTCAATTCAAGTGACGGAACCGACCGCCGGGATTGCGCGGCGGGGGAATTCATTTATTCAGGGCGCGTCGCCGTCTTTCGATCCCCGATTTTCAGGACGGCCCTCATTTCCATGTCCGCACATACCGACTTCCGCAGCCGCCATCTGGGAGCCATCGGCTCCGACCGTGAGGAAATGCTCCGCGCCATTGGCTACGAATCGCTCGACGCCCTCGCCGACGCCGCCGTGCCCGCCGGGATTCGCCTCGACCGCGAACTGCAACTGCCGGAAGCCAAGAGCGAGCCCGAAGCGCTGGCCTGGCTGAAGTCGATCTTCGCCAAGAACCGGGTGATGAAGTCCTTGATCGGCCAAGGCTACCACGGCACCCACATCCCCGGCGTGATCCTGCGGAACATCCTTGAGAATCCCGGCTGGTACACGGCCTACACGCCCTACCAGGCAGAGATTGCGCAGGGCCGCCTGGAAGCGCTGCTGAATTTCCAGACTTTGATCACCGAGCTGAGCGGGCTCGATGTCTCGAATGCCTCGCTGCTCGACGAAGGCACTGCCGCCGCCGAGGCGATGAGCCTGGCCCTGGCCGGCGCGCCGAAGGGCAAGGCGATCTTTGTCGCCGACGCCTGCCACCCGCAGACCATCGAGGTGGTGAAGACTCGCGCCGAGTCGCTGGGGATCGAGGTCCGCGTGGGCGATTGGCAGACCTTCGACCCGTCCACCTGCGAAGGTTTGTTCGCGGTGCTGGTCCAGTATCCGGCGACCTGCGGATCGGTCTACGACTACATCGGCTTCTTTGAAAAAGCGCACGCGGCGAAGGCGGTGACCATCGTCGCGGCCGACCTGTTAGCCCTGACCTTGCTGAAAGCTCCCGGCGAATTCGGCGCGGACATTTGCGTCGGCTCCAGCCAGCGCTTCGGGGTGCCGATGGGCTTCGGCGGTCCGCACGCCGGATTCATGGCCTGCATCGACGCGCTGAAGCGCAAGATGCCGGGCCGCCTGATCGGGGTGTCGGTGGATTCCCGCGGCAAGCCCGGCTTCCGCCTTTCGCTGCAAACCCGCGAGCAACACATCCGCCGCGACAAGGCGACTTCTAACATTTGCACGGCGCAGGTGCTGCTGGCCGTGATGGCCTCGATGTATGCTGTCTATCACGGTCCGGAAGGGCTGACGCACATCGCGAGCGGTGTGCACCAGAAGACCGCGCAGCTTGCCGCTTCGCTCAAAGCGGCTGGCGTGACGGTTGCGAACGGGTCGTTTTTCGACACGCTGACCGTCGCGACGAACGATGCCGCGGCGGTGATCGCGAAGGCTGCGTCGAAGGGTTACAACCTGCGCTCCATGGGCGGGCATGTCGGCATCGCGTTCGATGAAACGACCACGGCCGAGGATGTCGCGGCCATCGCGGAGATCTTCGGCGCGAAGGTGGTGGATGCGGCGGGCGGAG